>CALGYR010000024.1 GCA_937935355.1 uncultured bacterium
CCCCGCCTTTACCTATATCGGCCCTCCGGGCCTCGCAGTAGCGTGGATGCACCCAGCCGCCATGGCTTGAGGCCGCCGATTGGGGTTTGCGGAGGATGGTGGAGACAACAACAGCGGCAATGGAGCCGCCGATGCACGCAGATAAACGCCGATACGAGCAGTCGAGAGCGACTTTGCGCGTGCAAGTCGCCGCGTCCCCATGTCCCCATGTCCCCATGTCGCCTTGTCCCCGGGTCTCCGTGTCGCCACTCCCCACCGGCCTTGCCCGGCGGACGGCGCGGAGCGCTACGGCCTCTCCGGGGCGCCGAGCCAGTCGCAGTCGTCGCCGAGCCCTTCGGGGGACGCATCTGGTTCGTCCATCGCCAGCAGGTCGAACCGGCCGAATTCCCTGAACACCAGGGTTGCCGCGCCGAAGAGAGTCTCCTGCCACCAGAAGTACATGAAAAGGACAAAGGGGATCACGACCATCGCGATGACGACGATCGTCCTGGCCAGGTCGTGACCGCCGAGGAATTCCTCGGCGCTTCCGCTCATCGTGCCCACCAGCGAGCCGACCAGGAAGGCGATGAACACCATGACGGCCGCGGCGCCCGCCAGGCGGCCCAGGAGGCGCAAGGCCACCGAGAGTGCGCTGGCGTCGCGCACCGCCATGGCCGCTCCGACCTGCGCGGCGATCCACACGAGGCCGATGTCGGTCAGGGCCATGACCGGGCCGGCCAGCCCCGCGGCCAGGTTGGGATTCGAATCGACGAAGCCCATCGCCAGGCCCAGCAGCAGTCGCAACGGCCACCCGAGCGCGCCGGCCGGCACCCAGCAGGCCGCCGCCATCGGCGGCCTGAGCACGTCGGCCAGGATGTAGACCGGCAGCGCGGCGACGATGCCCCACAGGAAGGGCGGCAGGGCGGGCAGCACCTTCGACGCGGCGATGGCCCGCCTGGGCAGCGGCGTCAGGACGATCTGCATGGCCGTCCCGGCGTCGCGCTCGGCGGCGACCGCGCCGGCCGAGCGCAGCGCCGCGCCGAAGAGCATGACCGCGGGCCACAGGGCCGCGAAGCCGACGGCGAGGTCCCCGGCGAGCCGCGCGTCTCCCGAGACGAGCATGAGCGCCACGGCCAGGACGAATACCGCCCCGGGCAGGGCCGTGCAGAGGATGGTGGCCGTCGCGCGCCAGCGCCGCGTGCGGCGCATCTCGGTCCGGACCAGAAGGTGGCGCCGCTCGGCCCAGAGGGCGAAGGCCCGGACGCGGGCCGGCGGGGCTTCAGGACTAGGCTTTCTCCCGGGCCCGGCCTCAGGTGCTGAAGGCATGTCCCCGTGTCTCCGCGCCACTTCGTTCCCGTGTCGCCCTGGCCATCCGGCATCTTCACTCAAGACTTCGGCTCCAGAAGTGACGGCAGTGACATCGCATCAGAGGCGATGCTCAGAACACCCGCGAGCGCTCCTTCTCGACCTCGCGCTCGCGCTCCTGGCAGTACATGGCGGTGGTGCCTGCGGCGATGAGGACCACCACGGCAAACTCCACGCTCCAGATCAGGAGAAGTTGGCCGCCCTTCGGGGTCCAGCCGCGTAGGGTCCAGACGCCCTTCTCCGCCAGTTCGGCGATGACTCCGTACATGGCCGCGGGGCTCGCAGCCAGGACCTCGTAGGAGCTCAGGGCCAGGATCCAGAATACCCAGGAGACGTACATGGCGGCGGCGCCCGCGAGGGCGCCCAGGAGGCGCCCGACCCGGGGCGTCAACCGGCCGCCGAGCCGGCTGCCGAGGCCGCAGGCCGCGCCGACCCCCCAGCCGAGGAAGAGCGGCGCCGGCAGGTAGTAGACGGGGAGCCAGGCGCCAAGGTGCGCGTAGAGCGCGCCGAGGCCCGCGCCACCGAGGAGTCCGCAGGCCAGGCCGGCGGCCACGCCTCCGCCCGGGATCCTGAAGCGGGAGGCGCCGTCCGCCTTGGTCCGGGAAGACTGCCCGATATCGGCCATGTGCCAATCCTCCGCCGCGCAGTCTAGCCGCCGGGCGGCTGGAATCAAAGAGCAGCCGCGACGGTCGGCTGTCGGCTTTCGGCTTTGGGCTTTCGGGTCCGCGAGGTTCTCGCCATCGTCTCCGCTTCGCTGCGTCTCCGTGTCCCCGTGTCTCCGTGTCTCCGTGTCCCTGTTTCCCTGCGTCACATCGCCCGCAGCGTCACCCGCAGGATCTCTCCCGGCCGCCAGAGGCGCATGCGCGGGCCCCAGGTGCCCGTGCCGCGGCAGACGATGACCGGCATGCCCCCGACCTCGTAGCGGCCGGCCAGGAGCGGGTACCGCGTGGCCACCAGCCACCCGAAGGGCCAGATCTGCCCGCCGTGGGTGTGGCCGCTGAGCATCAGACCCGCGCCGGCCGCCGCCGCCTGCTCGGCCTGCCACGGCGTGTGCGAGAGCAGGATCGCCGCGCCAGCCGGCCGGCCGGCGAGTGCGCGCTCCACGAAGTCCGCGCCGGCGTCGGGGCGCCGGCGCGCGGAGGTGAGGTCCTCCACGCCGGCCAGGACCAGCCCCGGGCGGACCTCGGCCCAGCCGTTCAGGAGCACGCGGAAGCCGGCCGCCTCGAGCCGCCGCACGCCGGCGTCGCCGCCGCCGTGGGACTCGTGGTTGCCGGGTACGGCCCAGGCGCCGAGCGGCGCGGAGAGCCCCGCCAGGGCCCGGCGCAGCGAGTCGGGGGATTCCCCGTGGCCCTCGACGACGTCGCCGAGCAGGACCACCAGGTCCGGCCGCTCGGCCCGCACCTGCGCGACCCTGGCCGCGAGCCAGCGCTCGCCGAGGATCGATCCCAGGTGCGTGTCGGACAGGGCCACCAGCACCGTGCCGTCGAGCTCGGCCGGCAGCCCGGCCAGGCGCACCTCGTGGTACCGCACGACCGGCGGCCGCAGCCCCTGGACGAGCGCGACGGCCGAGAGCGCTCCCCCGGCGAGCAGTCCGCAGCTCCGCAGCAGCGGCGCGCGCCGGCGCAGCCAGAACCCGAAGCCGGTGGCCAGGTCGACGATCAGGAGCGCCACGGCAGTCAGGAAGAGCACGGCCATCCAGGTCATGCCGGCGAGATCCAGCGCGGCCGCGAAGGCTCCCTCGCCGCCGTGTCCGACGAGGCGGGAGAGGACCAGGACAGCCCATAACCCCGCGCAAGCTCCGAAGAACGTCCGGCGCGCCGCGCGCCGTCCGGGCGCGGCCAGCAGCGAGGACGACGCCGCGCGCCACAGCACGTAAATCTGCATGAGCGTGCAGGCGGCTACCAGGACCGTGCCGAACATCGCGCTTCCGTGCCTCCGTCCTCCGGCGGACCGCGCCTGGTTCGCCATGCCCAGGCGCGCGGACCGCCAACCATGATAGTCCGCCGGGGGCCGACGTACAGTTCAACCGGGGCGACCAACTTCGAACCGCAGAACCGCAGAACACCGAATGATGAATGTCGAAACGCGCCCTTGGCCCTCGTCCGTCCTTCGACATTGGACATTCGGCATTCGACATTCTGCGGTTCAACTTCCGCCCAGCTGCGGCACTTCTTCCCTTGACTTTCGCCTTGTCACTTGGTAATTTAGCCAAGTGAGCAAGTCAGGCATTGCCCGGGAGCCACCGTCATGACCGCCAAAGCCAGCAAGAGCCCCGCCCCTCCCGACCTCTGCCAGGCCTTGAAGGCCCTGGCTCATCCGAGCCGGCTGGCCGCGGTGCGCGCGCTGGCCGGCGGGGAGCTCTGCGTCTGCCGGCTCCAGGAGGTCATGGGCTCGGATCTTTCCACGGTCTCGCGGCACCTGAAGCTGCTCTCTGACGCCGGGCTGATCGCCTCGCGTCGGGAGGGCAAGTGGAGTCACTGCCGGCTGGCCGCGCCATGCGTGCTCGAGTTCCTCAAGTGCCTGGAGGCCACCCTCCGGGGCGAGACGTGCCGGATGAACGCCGAGCCGCAAGCCGTAACCGCAGCACCAGTCGCGCCGAAAGACGAGTGAACGATGCCCGAAGTTGAAGAACCAACCGGCGCCAAACCCGAACCGGAACACCTGCCCGAGTCCGAGTCCGGGACTGAGCCCCAACCCGGCGGGCACTCCGGGGACTCCGACGCTCCCGTCGAGTCCAGCCAGGCCGCCTCCGACGACGCCGGCGCCGGTGCCGGCGGGAGTGGCGGCCGCGCGGGGGGCGGATGGCTGCCGGCCCTCCTGGTTGTGGCGGCGGCCGTCGGACTCTATCTGCATCTCGCGCCCATCGCCAAGTGGCTGACCTACTCGGCGCTCGGCATGACCGCGGGCGGGCATCTCGGCTCGGCCGTGGAGTTCTTCCTCTTCGAGACGCCCAAGGTGCTCCTGCTGCTCGTCGGCGTGGTCTTCGCCGTGGGCGTGGTGCGCTCCTTCTTCTCGCCGGAGCGCACCCGGCGGCTCCTGGCCGGGCGGCGCGAGTCCGTCGGCAACGTCCTGGCCGCCGGGCTCGGGGTGGTCACGCCCTTCTGCTCGTGCTCGGCGGTGCCGCTCTTCATCGGCTTCGTGACCACCGGGGTGCCGCTGGGCGTGACCTTCTCCTTTCTGATCTCCGCTCCCCTGGTCAACGAGGTGGCGCTGGTCCTGCTCTTCGGACTCTTCGGTTGGAAAGTCGCAGGAGTCTACCTGGCCACCGGGCTCTTCATCGCGATCTTCGCCGGCTGGACCATCGGGCGACTCAAACTGGAGCGCCTCGTCGAGCCGTGGGTCTACGCCACCAAGCTCGGCGCGACGGCAGAGGATGCGCGCATGACCTGGGCGGACCGGGTCCGGTTCGGCCGCACGGCCGTGAAGGATATCGTCGGTAAGGTGTGGCCCTACGTCCTGGGCGGCATCGCCGTGGGCGCGGGCATCCACGGCTACGTGCCGGCGGACTACATGGCCTCGATCATGGGCCGGGGGGCATGGTGGTCGGTGCCTCTGGCCGTGCTGCTCGGAGTGCCGATGTACTCGAACGCCGCCGGGATCATCCCGATAGTCCAGGCCCTCCTGGAGAAGGGCGCGGCCCTGGGCACGGTGCTGGCCTTCATGATGTCGGTCATCGGCCTGTCCCTGCCGGAGGCGGTCATCCTGCGCAAGGTGCTCACCATGCGGCTGATCCTGGTCTTCTTCGGCGTGGTCGCCGCCGGGATCCTGCTGGTGGGGTTCCTCTTCAACCTGGTCATGCCGTACCTGGTCGGCGCGCAGACATAGGCGGGAGCTTTGGCCACGGATGAACACAGATAAACACAGATGGGGCGGCCTCCAACGCAGAGGACGCCGAGGTGCGCTGAGGTCGCAGAGGACAGCGGGGGCGTTCCGCTCCCTGCGCGGCTTTGCCGCGCTCCTCCTGGCTGGTTTCAAGGCCGGGGAGCCCGGCGAAGCTGGGCGAAGGACGCGCAGCGTCCGACGTGATGCGCTCCATCCGCGCCGGGCGCTCGCGCCCGGAAGCAGGCGGAGCGCAGCACGTCTCCCGGCCCCTCTGCGACCTCCGCGAACCTCTGCGTCCTCTGCGTTGGACCCGGTCGCATCTGTGTCCATCTGTGTCCATCTGTGGCCATCTGTGGCTGAAGACAACGTTCGTTAAGGAGGAGACGCAGCGATGAAGAAGACGATCCAGATCCTGGGCACGGGGTGCCCGAAGTGTCAGAAGCTCGCCGAGAACGCCGAGGCGGCGGCGAAGAGCCTGGGCCTCGAGTACGAGCTGGTCAAGGTCAAAGACATCAACGCCATCATGGCCTTCGGCGTGATGACTACCCCGGCTCTGGCCGTGGACGGCCAGGTGAAGGTCGCCGGGAAGGTGCCTTCGCCGGATGAGATCAGGAGGCTGCTGGGGTAGAAATGGGCAGCGGACAGGCCGATGGCTGCGGGGGCGGAGCTCAGGCGTGTGGCTGATCCTCGGCGCGGGCGTCTTTGCGGTCGCCCTGGTCTTCTCGATGCTGGGCCAGGGCGGCGGCGCCCTGTACACGCCGCTGCAGGTATGGCTGGGCGTAGACTTCCATCAGGCCGCAACTACCAGCCTGTTCCTGATCATGGCGACGTCGGCTTCGGCCTCGCTGGTGTTCTACAAGGCGGGGAAGATCGACTGGCCGCTGGCGCTGGTCCTGGAGTCCGTCACCGCCGCCGGCGGGCTAGCCGGCGGGTTGGGCTCGGATTGGTTCTCGGGAAAGACTCTGTCCGCGGTCTTCGCGGCGGTCATCGTCATTGCGGCCGTCTTCATGATCCGGCCGGCGAGGCCGCCCCTTTCCGGCGCCGGTCATCCGGCGGGCTTCTTCGCCTGGAAGCGGGAGCGCGGCGGCCAGACCTACTCCGTGAACCTGGCCCTGGCGCTGCCCATCTCGTTCGCGGCGGGAATCGTGAGCGGCCTGGTCGGCATCGGAGGCGGGCTGATCAAGGTGCCCATGATGGTCCTGGCCCTGGGCATGCCCATGGACATCGCCGTCGGCTCCAGCGCCATGATGGTCGGCCTGACCGCCGCCGGCGGTTTCTCCGGGCACCTGCTGAGCGGGCACTGGGACTGGCGGACGTCGCTGATCCTGGCGGCGGCCGTGGTCGTCGGCAGCCAGATCGGCAGCCGCCTCACGCTCAAGCTGGACAAGGCCAAGCTCCGCAAGAGCTTCGGCTGGTTCCTGGTGGTGGTAGCCGGCACGATGGTCTTCAGGGCGCTCAAGTAGCCGCCAGGGGGGCCGGGAAGCCGGTCGGGAAGAAGGAGGAGCGCTGTGTCTGACGAGAGGAACACGGGCACCGAAAAGCCGGCGTCGTCGGGTCTGGGCGCCGGCGGCAAGATCGCCATCGTGGCCGTCGTGGCGGCGGCGGTGGTGGCCGTCATCTGGCTGAAGGACCGGGAGAAGGTCCCGAACCCGGTCTCCGCGACCGGCAACGGCCAGGCTGCGGTCGCCGATGGGAAGCCGGAAGTCGGCGTTCAGCCCCCCCAGCCCGTCGCCGCTTTGCCCAGGCTGGTCGACCTGGGCGCGGGCAAGTGCATCCCCTGCAAGATGATGGCTCCGATCCTGGAGGAGCTCAAGAAGGAATACGCCGGCAGGCTTGAGGTGGTCTTCATCGACGTCTGGCAGAACCCCGACGCTGGCAAGCAGTACGGCATCAAGCTCATCCCGACCCAGATCTTCTACGGCCCCGACGGCAAGGAGCTCTTCCGCCACGAGGGCTTCTTCTCCAGGGAGGACATCCTCAAGAAGTGGAAGGAGCAGGGCTTCGATTTCGCGACTGCCGATGTCTCCGCTCCTGCCGCGGCCGAGTTGCCCAGGATCGAGCGCTGGGAGCCGACCGCCAAGGACGAGCGCTCCAAAGACCAAGTCTGCCGCATGTGCGACGGGGACATCAAGGCCAGGACCCTTGTCGTGGTCAAGACCGACAAGGGCGACGTGCGGCTGTGCTCTCCGCACTGCTACTTCATCATGTACTCCTGCCTGACCGAGGACAAGACCGGTTTCGAGAAGAAGGTTGCAGCCACCGATTGGGCCGGCGGCAAGCCGGTCCCCCTGGCGGATGCCGTCTGGCTCTCGGGCCTCGACGAGAAGAGCGGCCGCCCCGTGATCAAGGCCTTCGCCGGCCGCGAGGACGCGGTCAAGGAGATGCAGGCCGCGGGCGGCAGCATCGTGACTCTCGAGGCCCTCCAGAAGCAGGAGTTGGCCAACCGCTGCGGCTTCTGCGACCGGGCCTGCTATCCCCAGGACGCCGCGGCGGTCACCTGCGGCGAGGTGCGCACCCTGGGCTGCTGCTCGCACTGCGCGCTGGGCGTGGCGGCGAGGACCGGCACGGACATCGAGGTCCGCGAGCGCGACAGATTGACCGGCGAGCCGATAGTCGTAAAGACCGCCGGCGGCAAGGTCGCTTCCCTCGAGCCCAAGACGGCTGTGGCCTGGTTCGGCCAGAAGCAGACCGCCGAGGGCAAATGGGTTTCGGCCGGCTGCTTCCACCAGGGGTTCTTCACGACTCCCGGGAATCTCCAGAAGTGGCTGGACTCGCATCCGCTCGAGACCGGCAAGCTCGTAAGCATCCAGCAGGCGCTGGAGGACAAGATGAAGCTCACCCCGCAGCAGATCATGAAGGCCTGCAAGATCGGCGAGTGCAAACCCTGAAGGGCGGCGCGAGCCGCGGGAAAGGACGGGTGCGTCCATGAGACTGCTCCAGACAGGCTTGGTGATGCTCGCTGCGGCGCTCTCCCTGCCGGCCCTGGCCGGCGAGAAGCTCCAGCGGCTCGAGGAGGCCTATCCCGGGCTCGTGCCCGGGGCGCTGGCTCATGCGGTCCTCGGCGAGCTGCCCGAGGGCGTGCTGCTCAAGTCCGGGACCGTCCAGGTCTCGGCCAGGGAGCTTCAGGAGGAGTTCGACAATGCCCCGGTCTTCGTCAAGGATGAGATGAGGAAGAACGCCCCGTTCGTCCTGGAGCAGATGGTCACCGGCAAGTTGCTCTTGACGGCTGCCAGGAAGAGCGCCGCCGACAGGAAGATCGACATCGCCGGCAAGTCGGACAACGACGTGGTCCGCGACTACTTCGACGCCGTGGTGAGCGGGATCAAGCTCGCCGAGGGCGAGGCGAAGGAGTTCTACGACAAGAACGCGGCCATCTGCGGGGACACGCCTTTCGAGAAGATGAAGGACGAAATCGAGGCCTACGTTCTCCAGCAGAAGAAGGAGGCCGCCGCCGCCGCCCACGTCCGGACGCTGGGCCAGCGCATGGAGATCGCCGTCTCGGCGAAATGGCTCGCGGAGCAGGTCCCGCTGGTCCGCGACAACCCGGTGGACAAGGCCCGCTTCGGCGGGAAGCCCGCCTTCGTGGACTTCGGGGGCGCGGGCTGCTGCGGACCGGACAGGATGCAGCCGGTGGTCGAGGCCGTCGAAGCCAAGTACCGGGACAAGCTGGCGGTGCTTTACGTCGACGCCAAGACCGCCCCCATCCTGGCCGCCCGCTACGCGGTCAACTCGATCCCCATGCAGGTCCTCTTCGACAAGGACGGCAGGGAGATCTTCAGGCACAACGGCGTGATGGACGAGAAGGAGATTGCCGGACAGCTCAAGGCCGCGGGGGTCGAGTGATGCTGCAGGAGGTGGTGGCGGCGATCACGCGGGCGATCGGAAACGCGCCCCCGTTCCTGGCGCTGGCCGCCGCCTTCATATGGGGCGTCCTGAGCCTGGTCCTGAGCCCCTGCCACCTGACGAGCATCCCGCTGATCGTCGGATTCATAGGCGGCCAGGAGCGCATGTCCGCCCGGCGGGCGTGCGGCACCGCTGCTTTGTTCTCCGGCGGACTATTCGTCACCATCGCGGCCATCGGGGCGATAACCGCCTCGGCCGGACGAATGGCGGGCGACGTGGGCCCGTACGGCAACTACTTCGTGGCGGCGGTCTTCCTACTCGTGGGGTTGCACCTGGTGGGCGTGATCCCCATGCCGTGGTCGGGGCCGGGACAGGTGGACATGAAGAGCAGGGGGCCGCTTGCCGCCTTCGTCCTGGGGCTGGTGTTCGGGATCGCCCTCGGTCCATGCACCTTCGCCTTCATGGCCCCCGTGCTGGCCGTGGCCTTCCTGGCCGCCACGAAACTGTTCTACGGCATCGTTCTGCTGCTGGCCTACGGCGTGGGCCACTGTTCGATGATCGTGCTGGCCGGGACCTTCACCGGGACCGTCCAGCGCTACCTGAACTGGAACGAGAAGTCCCGGGGCGCCGCGATCCTCAAGGTGGCCTGCGGAGTGCTGGTGATGCTCGGGGGCATCTACCTGATCTACACGGCGACATAGATGGGAGCGCCCATGAAAGCCAGAGTCGAAATCGAGGCCGGGATCTGCGGGTTCCGGACCGCCGCCGGGGCCGATTGCGAGGACGGGCAGAACGTGACCTTCGCCATCACAACCGACTGCGAGAAGATCGGCGGCCTGGCCGAGGCACTCAAGGCCAAGGGCCCCCTGGACGCCTTCCAGGAGATCAGTCCGGCCACCGAGAGCGTCCTCTTGGGAACGGTCCGCTCGACGCTCAAGGGCTGTTGTGCCGGTTGTGCCGTGCCGGTCGGGCTCTTCAAGGCCATGCAGGTGGCCGCGGGCCTGGCCCTGCCGGCGGACGTCGTCGTGCGGCTCGCGAAGGAGGAATAGGCCATGGCCGGCTGCTGCGGCGGAGGCGCCAAACGGGACCCGCGCGAGGTGGTCCGCGAGGGCTACGGCCGGATCGCCTCGGGCGGGGGCGGCGGCGGGGGCGGCGGGTGCTGCGGCTCCGGCGCGTCCTGCTGCGGTTCGAATCAGCCGGAGGCGCTGGCCCAGAAGCTGGGCTACTCGGAGAATGAGCTCGCCGCGCTGCCCGAGGGCGCGAACCTCGGGCTCTCCTGCGGGAATCCCGCGGCGGTGGCGGCGCTCTCGCCCGGCGAGGTCGTGCTCGACCTGGGCTCGGGCGGCGGCTTCGACGTCTTCGTCTGCGCGCAGAAGGTCGGGCCCGAGGGCCGGGCCATCGGCGTGGACATGACCCCGGAGATGATCTCCAGGGCCCGGCGCAACGCCGCGGCCTTCGCGGAGCGCACCGGCCTGGCCAACGTCGAGTTCCGCCTGGGCGAGATCGAGCACCTGCCGGTCGCCGACGCCTCGGTCGACGCGATCATCTCGAACTGCGTGATCAACCTCTCGCCGGAGAAGCCCCAGGTCTGGCGGGAGATGGCCCGGGTGCTCCGGCCCGGCGGCCGCGTTGCCGTCTCCGACCTGGCCCTGCTCAAGCCGTTGCCCGAGGCGCTCCGCGAGTCGGTGCAGGCCCTGGTCGGCTGCGTCGCCGGGGCCGTCCTCGTCGAGGAGACCGGCCGGATGGCGCGCGAGGCGGGCCTGGTCGACGTGGTGCTCGCGCCCAAGCCCGGCCTGGTCGAGGCCATGTTCGCGAGCGACGATCCGCTCTACCGCGAGGTGCTCGCCGCGCTGCCCGAGGGCGTCAAGCCCGGCGACTACGTGGTGAGCCTGGAGGTCTCGGCGCGCAAGCCGGGGCGCTGAGAGCCTCACAAAGAATGAGCCCGGGGTCGCGTTGGGGCTCTGCTGGCCGGATGCAAGGCGCGAGGAGGAGAGCAGTGTCAAGAGACACGGCGACGACGAGCAACGCCGCAGCCGGGCAGCAGAGCCCCAACCCGGAGGGACGCCGGTCTTTTGCCTTCATACTTCGTCGTTCGTCGTCGCTGTGTCCTTCTGGACACAGCTTCCTCCTCTCTCCTCGTCTGAAGCCAAAATCCCGGGCGTCGCGGCCCCGGGATCATTCTTCGTGAGGCTCTGAAGGAGTCCGTCCGATGCCGGGAGAGAGCTGCGTCGCCAAGGAGGCCCGGGGTCTGGGCTTCTTCGAGAAGTACCTGACCATCTGGGTGCTGCTCTGCATCGCCCTCGGGATCGGCCTGGGGCGGGTCGCCCCCGGGGCGGCGAAGTTCCTCGACGGCCTGTCCGTCACGGTCGGCGGCGCGCCGGTGATCTCGGTGCCCATCGCCGTCTGTCTCTTCTTCATGATGTTCCCGATCATGGTGAAGATCGACTTCGCCGAGGTCCTGAAGGCCGGCCGGAGCGCCAGGCCCGTGGGCCTCACCCTGCTCGTGAACTGGGCGGTGAAGCCCTTCACCATGTACGCCATCGCGCTCCTCTTCCTGGGCTTCCTCTTCCGCGGCCTGATCGGCGCGGAGGCCACCGACGTCGTCAAGCTGCCCCTCGGGCTCGACCTGCCGGTCGGCGCCGAGTACGGCTCGGGGACGGTCGTCCTTGGCTCAGGCGGAGTCAAGATGCTGTCCGTGCCGCTCTGGAGGAGCTACTTGGCGGGGTGCATCCTGCTGGGCATCGCGCCGTGCACGGCGATGGTCCTGGTCTGGGGCTTCCTGGCGCGCGGCAACGACGGCCACACCCTGGTGATGGTGGCCATAAACTCGCTGGCCATGCTCGTCCTCTACGGCCCGCTGGGCGGCTTCCTTCTGGGAGTCGGACGGCTGCCCGTGCCCTGGCAGGCGCTGGTGCTTTCGATCGGCGTCTACGTGGCGCTGCCGCTGGCCACCGGCTTCGCGACGCGGAAGCTGATCGTCCGGGCGAGGGGCGAGGCCTGGTTCCGGGAGAAGTTCCTGCACCTCCTGACGCCGGTGACCATCGTCGCGCTGCTCGCCACGCTGGTGCTGCTCTTCAGCTTCAAGGGCGACACCATACTCGCCAACCCGCTGACCATCGTCTGGATCGCGGTGCCGCTCTTCATCCAGACGGTGCTGATCTTCGCGCTGACCTATGGCCTGGCCCGGCTGCTCAAGTTCCGCTACGAGGACGCCGCGCCCAGCGCCATGATCGGGGCCTCGAACCACTTCGAGGTGGCCATCGCCACGGCGACCATGCTCTTCGGACTCTCGAGCGGCGCGGCCCTGGCCACGGTGGTGGGCGTGCTCATCGAGGTGCCGGTGATGCTGATGTTGGTCAGGATATGCCTGAGGACGCGGAGTCGGTTTCCGGCCGCGGCCGCCTCAGACAATGTGGTTGGCCGGGAAAGGTGATGGACTGGGTTGAGAGGTGTGAATGTGGCTATCGGGCAGCGCTAACTTCGCACGCAAGCAAGCTCCGTCACTGGTTGCTATGTTCACATGAATTTTCGTCTTCGGAACGCAGCTACATCTTGGCTGGTCAGCCTAAACCATTCTCCGCGCATCCGCTTGTCTGCAAACCGGCGATGCCAATATGCTTCGATTCCGAAAGGATCATCTGTCTTGATCTTATGCACCAGTTTTAGCTCCTCCGGAAGCTGAAGCTGAACCTCGTATGCTCTCTTCTCGGCCGAAACGCTCTTCCCAATCTTGTGGTACTTGCCGGACTTCATAAGGTACACGAACCCGAGGGGCTCGGTAGCCGACATGTCGACAGCAGCGTCAGCCGATGACGAAGATGCCACAAGAGGAGCGGCAAGGTTCGCGACATCGGCGAAGCCTTCCCTCGCCGCGCAGAAATTGACAATACGACGCGCACGCTCGGCCTTCCGGCCGAGCCGGTTGAACGTATTGTGACTGGGAAACTCAGGATCGCGTCTGCACTTCAGCTTCATTTCGGCCGAAGTCGGAAAGTGCCCAAGTTCCCGAATGAGAGAAGCAAGGCAGTGTAGGAGTCGCTCCTCTGGGAACGTATCCTGCATGGAGTTTGGCTCGAGACCGGCCTCGCGTATAGCATCACTCCAACGCGCCCAGTAACGTCCCGACCAGTCGGACTCCTTGATTCCGGTCTCCTTCTCGAACCGCTTCCTGCCAAGTGGAGAGCCGCCAGACGCAGTGCGTCGGATTTCCGCTAGGATGTGGGCCTTCGTTATCATTCGCCTCTCAAGCCCAACAACGATTGAGACAAGCCAACCTTCTCTCGAGTCTGCCGGCGACTACGCACCGCCCGCCCCAACGGACGCCGATTACACAAGTTGCCGGGAAATCTGAATGAGTAGTAAAGACGAACGCCTCTGGAGC
>CALGYR010000025.1 GCA_937935355.1 uncultured bacterium
ACCTCTGACCTCAGACGCGCCAACCACCGCGAAGCGGTTTAGTCCAAGGCCGTCGTTGCTTCCCCGCTCACTTCGGCGCCTCCTCGCCCCTAATCTTCTTCAGCGCCTCGGCGGCGGCGGAGCGGACTCTGGGTTCACCGTCCCGCAGCGCCTCATTCAGCGCCGGAATCGCGGCCTTCGCCTCCGACCCGATGCAGCCCATGGCATCCGCCGCCGCGGCGCGCAGCGCCCAGTCCTCGTCCTTGAGCACTTCGATGAAGCCGGGGACGCAATCCGAAGAACGCGGGCCGAGGGTTCTGAGGAAGAGTTCGGGCTTGGTGCGAACCCACGGCTCCGGGTCGCCGAGGGACCGGATCAGGGCGGCGAGCGCCTCCCGCGGCGGGGGCCGGATCTCGGTGATGATATCTAGGAAGGCGGCACGGACGAAAGCGCTCTCGTCCTTGAGCTGCGTGACCAGCGCGGAGACCGCCGGCCGCCCCTGCGGCCCAAGATTGGCGAACTCCGCACGCACGAGTTGCACGAGGGGCACGTAGTCATCGTCATGCTGCCGGAATCTGGCGGCCAGCGCCGGGGCCATTTCCCGGGCAGTGGGGTCTATCCTCAAAGCCACCCACGCCGCCATATGGACGAAGCCGAAATGGTGCAGGTCTCTGGGGGTGGCCATGAGCGCCGGCATGATCTCCCTGGCCGGCGGGGCGATGCTGATCAGAGCCACCCCGGCGCTATTTTGGACGTCACGGTTCGAGTCGCTGATGGCCTCGACCAGAGCGGTCAGTGCCGCCGGCGCCCGACACCGAATCCGGCCAAGCGCCTCGGCCGCGTTGGCTCGGACGTTCCCCGATGGCTCCTTCAAGGCCGCGATGAGCCGATCGACGGGCACGACCTCGGGCGCTCCGCTGCCGATCTGCCCGAGAGCCATGGCGGCCGCCGCGCGGACACGTTCCTCTGGATCGCCCAGGGCATCGGCCAATGCCGGCACGGCCTCAACCGCGGCGGGATTGATTCTTCCCAGCGCATAGCCCGCGGTGGAACGCAGTTCGGTCCGGCGGTGCCGCAAGAGCGTCAGGAGATCGGGTACCGCCGCCGGGCCGCAACCGCTCAACGCCCAGACGGCGGTGACCTTCTCCGGAGCCAGCGAATCGCCGATCCGCAGATACGTTCGGAGCCTGGGCAACGCGCGCTGCGGGCCGCCGAACTCGTCCAGCGTCTCCTTGGGCGGGTTCTGATGGGAAAGGACCTTGCGTGTGGTCCGGATTTCCCATGCCTTGGTCACGAGCCAGAAGAGCCCGAGCGCCAGCAGTATCCCCGCCATCCACGCCGCCATCGGCTGCCAGGTGCGTAGGGGCTTCGCGGGCTGCTCAGCTACGTCCGGCATGGCGTCCTAAACCCCCGTGGGTGGCCCACTTAATTTCCCGAAGGCCGTAAGCGAACACCTGAGCTTCTGCCTCCCCTCACAGACTCCAGGGTGTTTGACCGCTGCCCAGCCGTTGGTGAGGAGGCAGCCGGCCAGGGCCTGCCCGGCGATGTCTGGGCGAGACGGCGCTTCCGTACCGGGCCTGCCGCGCAGGCAGGCAAATGACCGGCCGGCGGATTCCTCCCCCGGCAAGGCGTATGAGGGGGTGCCCACACCGCTCAAGGCATCGTCGGTCAAGAAGTGACAATAAGGCGCGCCGGCACTCGCGCCCGTATGGGCCAGGACTCTCCCAGGCAGTCCGGCCCAGGCGACGAGGAAGAGGAGAATGGGCAAGAACGCCCGCGCACTCGCAGCCATTATCCCCACTATACCCGATATCGGGAGACAGCTCAAGACCTTCGCAGCATTTCTGATCAATCTGGTGATTCTGCCCTCCTCTCCATCTGTCAGCCGTTCCTTTGTGGCCTATATGCCAGGTAGTACTCAACGTCGGAAATCATGCCACTTCCTCAGCCAGTGGGTGTGCGGCGCGGTAGGCTGTGGCCAGGTCGCCTATCTCGACGCGCGTGTACTTGGCCGTGGTTTCGAGCGACACATGGCCGGCCAGTTCGGCAATGGCCTTGAGATTGAGCCCAGCGCGCAGAAGGTTGGTACAGAAGGAGTGGCGTAGCGAGTGGCAGGTAATGGGCTTGGTGATCCCGGCGGCCCTGGCGTACTTCTTAACGATGGCCCTCAACTGGAAGGGCTTGATGCGCCGCCCGGTTCGGCCCACCAAGAGCGCAGTCTCCCCTGGGGCGGCCAGGAGGGGTCGGGCCTTCTCCATGTACTTGGCCAGGTGCCTCGCTGTGTCAGTGTCGAAGAATCCCAGGCGGTCCTTGGCGCCCTTGCCGCGCCTGATGAACATCTCCCTGGCTGAGAGCGTGATGTCGTCAGGATTCAAGTTGCCGAGTTCGGAGGCCCGCGGGCCGGAGAGAGCAAACAGCCTGAGCACCACGCGGTCGCGGAGGCCGCTGGGGGAGCCGTCGGGCTGGGATATGAGACTTCTGATCTCCTCGGCGCTTAGCACGTCACGGGAGAGGCGATGGCCCATCCTGGGGAGCTTGAGCTTCCTGGCCGGGTCCTCGGGTAGCAGCCCTTCGGCATGGAGCCAGCGGTAGAGCCCGCGGACGACGGTGATGTGGGTGGAGCGGTAGGCGGCCGAGAAGTGCCCCCCGTTGCGCTTCTCCAGCCGGGTGAGCCAGACCTGGAAGTCCATGAGGTCTCTAGAGCCGACTTCACGGGGCGGCTTCCCTACCTCAGTCAGGAATCGTGCGAAGGCCCGGAGGCACTCGCTGTATGTCTCGATGGTTCGGGGGGAGAGTTCGCGGCGCACCAAGTGCTGGACATGGGCGGCCAGGTCGTCTGGAAGATGAAGTGGATCGGGGGGACTTTTGGGGCGGCCTCTAGGCCTGGGGATAGGCATCGGCAGGATGTCGGCAGTCGGCATGACGCTTCCCTCCTTTCGTTATCCGTCAGGACCCGAGTGAGAAGGGAGGGCCAGGAGCCTACGCTCCTTGAGTTGAACGCGACAGATCTACTGCCAAGCCCCCCCGGCCAGAGCGAACCTTCGATAAGAGGGGGAGGTCACTCGTCACAGGTCGCTAGGCGCACCCCAGCGAGTGTGCGGCACAGGGAGTGCCGATGGCCACGTGCATGTCGTGGGTCGGGCACCGGGATTCCGAGACGGTTTGGCGGTATTACCACCTGTCCGAGACGGCGTCCCGCGAGGCGATGAAGCGTCTTGAAAGGGCTGAGTCGTGAAGCACTTGGCACAGTTTTGGCACAATTCAGGAACAGACCACAAAAAGAGACGCGCAAGCCTTTCAGCTTGCGCGTGTTGTGTCAGGGTGGTGGAGGATACGGGGTTCGAACCCGTGACCTCAAGACTGCCAGCCTTGCGCTCTCCCAGCTGAGCTAATCCCCCACTGCTGGAGCGCCAGTATATGCGCGGACCCGGCGGTGTCAAGGCTGCCTTTCCGGTCCTTTCCGGTTGACAGCCCCGGGCCGGCGCATAGGCTGGGCGGGCGCCCGGTGCGAGATCCGCGCCGCACTTTCGACCATCCGGCAGTCGGAGCCAGAACCATGAAGAACCGTCCGCTTCCCAAGGGCCTGCATCAGCCCCGCCGCATGGCCTTCGCCAGGGGCAAGGAGCGCTTCCTGGCCGGCTCGCGCATCCTGCCGAAGCCCATCACCGGCCGGGAGAAGGTGCCCGAGCTCCTCGACCGGGCCTTCCTGGCCTACAACGCCGGGCGGCTTCAGGAGGCCTGCCGGCTCTTCGCCGAGAAGATGCTCGCGCCCGGGGTAACCGTGGGCATGAGCCTGGCCGGGGCGCTCACGCCGGCCGGGGTGGGCTCCTCGTGCGTCATCCCGCTCATCAAGGCCGGCTTCGTCGACTGGATCGTCTCGACCGGCGCGAACCTCTACCACGACATGCACCACGCGCTCAATCTGCCGCTCCACCGGGGCAGCCCCTTCCTCGACGACACCGAGCTCCGCCGGGTGGGCGTGATCCGCATCTACGACGTGCTCTTCGGCGCCAACGACGTGCTCTTCGCCACCGACGCGGCACTCCGCAAGGTGCTCGCCCAGCCCGAGTTCCAGAGGGAGATGGGCTCGGCCGAGCTCCACTGGCTGCTCGGCCGGTACTGCGCCGAGTTCGAGAGGAAGTCCGGCGTTCGCGACGCCTCGGTGCTGGCCGCGGCCTACCGCGCCGGCGTGCCGGTCTACACCAGCTCCCCTGGCGACTCGACCATCGGCATGAACGTGGCCTTCCTGGAGATCTCCGGCGGCGGGCTCAAAGTGAATCCGTCGATCGACGTCAACGAGACCGCGGCGCTGGTGCTCGACGCCAAGCGCCGCCGGCGCGGCGGACGGAGCGGCGTGCTGCTCGTGGGCGGAGGCTCGCCCAAGAACTTCGTGCTCCAGACCGAGCCGCAGATCCAGGAGATCTTCGGGATCGACGAGGCCGGCCACGACTACTTCCTGCAGTTCACCGACGCCCGGCCGGACACCGGCGGGCTCTCCGGGGCCACGCCCCAGGAGGCGGTGAGCTGGGGCAAGGTCGACCCGAAGCAGCTGCCCGACGCGGTGGTCTGCTACCTCGACTCCACCGTGGCGCTGCCGCTCATGACCGCCTACTCGCTCGCGCGCCGCAGGCCCCGGAAGCTCCGGCGCCTCTACGAACGGCGCGCGGAAATGCTCGAGCGCGTCCGGTGCGAGTGCCGGATGCCGGGAGACCAAGCATGAGCCTCACGACCCGCGAGTTCCGCAACCCCGGCAGCTGGTGGCGCTCGGCGCCCTTCTGGTCCTGGAACTACGACCTGACGCCCAAGAGCGTGGCCCGCGAGGCCGGCGAGCTTCTCAAGGCCGGCATGGGCGGCTTCTTCTGCCATTCGCGCTGGGGCCTCGAGACCCCCTACATGGGCCGGGAGTGGATGGACTGCATCCGCTCGGTCCTGGCCGAGGCCAAGCGCCGCGGCGGGCTGTGCTGGCTCTATGACGAGGACCGCTGGCCCTCGGGCGCGGCCGGCGGGCTGGTCACAGGCCCAAATCCGGAGTACCGCATCAAGTACCTGGTGGCCGACTGGCCGCCGGACCAGGAACTGCGCTGCTCCAACAAGAAGCTGCCCCTCGACAAGCGCGAGGTGGCCCGCTTCGCGGTGCGCATGCGCGGGAGCCGGGCGGCCGGCTTCCGGCGCCTCTCGCGCGGCCAGTGGCCGGCGCGCGGCGAGCGGCTGATGGTCGCCAGCCGCGTGCTCGGCGGCGACAACGGCTGGTACAACGGCGCGGCCTACCTCGACACCATGGACCCTGAGGCGGTCCGGGCCTTCGTCGAGCACACCTACGAGGGCTACCGCAAGGCGGTGGGCCGCGAGTTCGGCAAGGCCGTCCCGGGCATTTTCACCGACGAGCCCAACTACTGCCACCAGTGGACCGGCGGCATCCCCGGCGACTTCGCCGCCACGGCCTGGACCGACCGGCTGCCGGCCGAGTTCCGGCGGCGCTGCGGCTACGATCTGGTCGCCGAGCTGCCCCACCTCTTCCTGGACATCGACGACCGGGGCCTCAAGGTCCGGCGCGACCACCGCATGGTGGCGACCGGGCTCTTCGAGGAGGCCTTCAGCCGGCAGGTCGGCCAGTGGTGCGTCCGCAACCGGGTCGCCTTCACCGGCCACTACCTCTCCGAGGAGAACCTCAAGAACCAGACCAAGGTGGTCGGCGCGGCCATGCCCCACTACCGGCACATGGGGCTGCCGGGCATCGACATCCTGCGCCGGTCGATCGACGAGGTGCTCACCTGCAAGCAGGTCGCGAGCATGGCCGAGCAGTTCGGCAAGCCGCGGGTGCTCTCCGAGCTCTACGGCGGCGCCGGCTGGCACTTCTCGCTGGCCGACCAGAAGTGGATGGGCGACTGGCAGTACGCGCTCGGCGTCAACCTGCGCTGCCAGCACCTGGTGCTGACCAGCCTGCGCGGCGGACGCAAGCGCGACTATCCGCCGAGCTTCTTTACGAACACGCCCTGGTGGGGCCACAACCGCGTCGTCGAGGACTACTTCGGCCGGCTGTCGCTGGCCCTCAGTCAGGGCCGCGCGGTGCGCGACCTGCTGGTCGTCCACCCGATGGAGAGCGCCTGGGCGTTGCTGGCGGCCAAGTCGGGCGAGCCCTCCGAGAAGAAGCTCGAGGCCATCGACCGGAGCCTGGCCGCGCTGGTCAAGGACCTGCTCGGCCTCCACCACGACTACGACATGGGCGACGAGTCGGTCATGGCTCGCTTCGGGCGCTCCGCCGGCGGCCGGCTGACCGTGGGGCGCGCGAGCTACCGGGCGGTGCTCGTCCCGCAGTGCCTCACGCTCCGGAAGACCACGTTGCTGCTCCTCGAGAAGTTCGCGGCCGGCGGCGGCCGGGTGCTCTACGTTGCGCCGGCGCCGCGGCTGCTCGACGGGGCGGTCTCCAACGAACCGGCGCGGGTCCTCGCGCGGATCGGCCAGGCGGTCTCCGCGAAGCCGCGGGAACTCGGCCGGGCGCTCGACGCGGCCCTCGAGCGGCGCGTGACCCTGCGCGCCGCCGGCGGCGGCGCCGAGTGCGCCGAGGTCATCTACATGCTCCGCCGCGACGGCCCCCGGCAGTTGCTCTTCCTGGCCAACACCGACTTCGGCAACGCCAAGGCCGGGCTGGAGCTCGAGCTCCGCGGCGCGCCGGCCGGCGTCGTCGAGGAGTGGGATCTCGCCGGCGGCGAGGTCCGGAAGGTGGCCGGCGCGGTCCGCTCCGGGGGCGTCTGGCGCCTGGGCGTCGACCTGCCCGCGACGGGCAGCCGGCTCCTGGTCTTCGGCGTGCCCTCTGGTCGGGCCAGGCCGGCGGCGGCGAGGCTCCGCCCGGCCGGACGCAAGGAGGTCGGCTCCGGCGGCTGGGAGTTCCGCCGCAGCGAACCCAACGCGCTTACCCTGGACCTGTGCCGCTGGCGCGTGCGCGACGGCGCGCTCCAGGGACCGACCCTGGTGCGCCGCGCCGAGGAGGCCATCCGCCGGGAGCTCGACTACCATTACGAGGACAACGGCAGCATGATGCGCTGGAAGCGCTACCTGCCGGAGGACCTGAAGCGCGAGCGCTCCGACGGACCGCGCGTCGAGCTCGAGTTCGAGTTCCTGGTGCGCGACGTGCCCCGCGGCCGCTTCGCCCTGGCCATGGAGCGGCCCGGACGCTTCCAGGCCTTCCTCAACGGCCGCGAGGTCCCGGTGCGTCCGAAGGGCAGCTTCTGCGACGAGTGCATCGAGACCGTGCCGCTGCCGGCGCCGCGGCGCGGGCGCAACGTCCTGCGGCTGGTCACCGGCTACCGGCCGGAGCACGAGCTCGAGGACGTCTACCTGGTCGGCGATTTCGCGGTGGCCGCCGGGCGCGCTCGCGAGCTGGTCGCCGAGCCGAAGAAACTCCGCCGCGGCAGCTGGACGGCGCAGGGCCTGCCCCACTACGGCGGGGCGGTGACCTACGTGGTGGAGGTGCCGGTCGCGCGGCCGGCCGCCGGCGAGCGCGTCTTCCTGAAGGTCGACGGCGCGGCGGGTACGAGCATGGAGCTCGCGGTCAACGGCCGACGGGCCGGGGTCATGCCCTGGCCGCCTTATGAGCTCGACGTGACCGGGCTGCTCAAGGCCGGAACGAACCGCGTCGAGCTCACCGTGGTGGGCAGCCGGCGCAACCTGCTCGGGCCGCTCCACGGCAAGCCGCCGGAGCCGACCATGATCGGGCCCGGCTCCTTCGCCAAGGGCGACGAGCACCGCTACAACCTGCTCCCGCACGGCCTGACCGGACGGGTCTGGCTCGAGCGCCGCAAGGTCGCCGGCAGGTAGAGCTCAGTGCCGCTCCACGCAAGTCAGGGGTGAATTCCTCTCCCGGGTCGCCCGTGAAGGCATTCTGGAGGGCGAGCCTCCCGGCGAGCCGTCGACCGGTGCCGGGCCGGCTCGGCATGAGCCTCGCCCTCCAATTCAGCCCTCAAGCTGCGTGGATCGGCACTCAGGGTCTCTGTCGGGGATCGGGAGCCGGGGCCGGCTTCTTTTCGGGCATCGTCTGCGGCAACGGCAGGAGAGGTGGAGTGGCCGGCGGCGCAGGCGCCGGAGCCGTCGACGCCGTCGGCGGGGCCTTCGGTTGCGGCTGCGGCTGCGGCTTCGGCCGTACGGTGGGCGTCTCGCGGGGCCCGACCTTCTCGTCGAGCAACCGATCGCGATCGGCCCGTATGGCCGCGAGCTTCTCGGCACAGGCGGTCCTGGCGGCCTTGAGCTTTGCGGCGTCGCCCTTGGCGTCGGCCGACGCCTTGGCCAGCTCGCGCAGCGCCTCGAGCATCCGGGTCTGCCAATCGGCCATTACGGACAGACCGGCGTCGAAGCGCCTGCGGCGGTCCTCGTCCAGCGCCTCGCGCATGCGCGAGCGGGTGGACTCGGCGAGCTTGCCGAGCCGTTCGGCGCGTCCGGCGTCGTCCGCGGGGGTGCGAAGGACTTCGGCCGCCCTGGCCTCATGCTCGGCGAGGAGCGCCGAGACCTTCCGGGCGGCGTCCTGGCTCAGGGCCAGGCGGCTGAGAACCGGGCCGGTCGCCGCCGCATCGGAGGCGGCGCCGGCCGGTTGGGCTTTGGCCGGAGCGGCCGGCTCTCCCGACGAGGCGGCGCCGGCGATTGCGAGCAGTGCCGTCAGGAACAGCGATGAACGCACCGGATTCCTCCGCGTCGCGAACCCCGGCCGGATCTCCGCCGGCCGTTCTCCCGGCCATTATCGACAGGCCTTCGAACCGCGTCAAACTCATTCGGTTTTGACCTCGAACCAGACGGCAGCTTGAGTGTATACTGCCCGGAGACCGAACAAGTCGTCCCTTCCCTTTCAACAGACCAAGGAGGTCCCGATGCGCAAGTCATTGTCCGGATCGCTCTTGATGCTGGCCGCGGTGATGTTGGCGGCCGGGGCCCTGTGCATGCCGGAGGCCTTCGCCGCTGAGGCTCAGGCGGCTGCCGGCGAGACCGTAGTTCTGGACATGGCCCGGGGCTCATTCCGGGCCTTTCTGGGCTGGCGCACGCCGGTCCTGATCGACGCCGACGGCAAGCTCAAGCCCCTGCCCGAGCCGAAAAAGAAGGGGCAGAACGACGAGGACCGCAAGCCGGTCCCGGTGCGCGAGTCGACGCGGCCCGCGGAGAACTGGAGGGCGGTCGATTTCGACGACACCGGCTGGCCGCGCGTGCACGGCCAGGCCGTGGTCAAGCAGTCGCTGGGCATCGGCGACATCTACGCGCCGGGCAACCCGGCGGAGTGGAACCTGGTCTGCCTGCGCGGCCGGTTCACGGTCGCCGACCCGGCGCAGGTCAAGGACCTGAAGCTCAGCCTGGGCTACAACGGCGGCGCGGTCATCTACGTCAACGGCGTCGAAGTGCACCGCGGCCACCTGCCGGCCGGCGAACTCAAGCCGGACGTCGTGGCCGAGCGCTATCCGGAGGAGGCCTACGTCCGTCCGGACGGCAAGCTCTACTCCGCCGGCGACGGCTGCAACGACTCCAAGGAGTTCGCCGAGCGCATGAAGGCTCGCGACCGGGTCATTCCTCCCAAGGGCGGCGCGGACGGCGTGGCCATTCCGGGCTCGATGCTCAGGAAGGGCGTGAACGTCCTGGCCATCGAGGTTCGCGCCGCGCCGGTGAGCGACCTGGCCATAGAGCGCGTGCCCTCCAAGGTGTCCTGGCAGGGCATCCTCAGCCCCTGGCCGCACGCCGGGGTGCTCGAGGCCCGGCTCTCCTGCCCGGCGGCCGCCGGGCTCACGTCCAACGTCGGACCGGCGCCGGGCGTCGCGCTGGGCTCGAGCCCGTCCCTGGAGACCGTCGACGCCTGGGACTACGTCCATCCGGCCGACAAACCCTCCCCCATCCGCCTGGTCGGCGCGCGGGGCGGGACGTACTCCGGCAAGGTGGTGCTGTCCTCTCCGGCGGCAATCGCCGGATTGAAGGCCACGGCCTCTGAGCTGGTCGGCGAGGACGGCAAGGCCAGGATCCCGGCGGACGCCCTGATGGTCCGCTGGGCCGAGCCGGCCAGAGCGGACGTCAGTTGGAGGAGTTCGTCTCGCTTCGACCGGCTGCTGGCCGAGCCGCCGGCCGAGGCTGCGCCGGCGAAGGTGGCGCTGCGCGGCAGTAAATGGCAGCCGGAGCCAGCGGCGATCGTGCCGGTGTGGCTGACCGTGAAGGTGCCGGCCGATGCCGCGCCCGGCGGCTACAAGGGGACGCTCGCGATCGAGGCCGGCGGCGCGAAGCTTTCCGTGCCGGTCGAGCTCAAGGTCCACGCCTGGACGCTCCCGGAGCCCAAGGACTATGCCCAGCGCTACAACCTCTACCAGTCGCCGGATACGGTGGCCCAGTACTACAAGGTCCCGCTCTGGAGCGACAAGCACTGGGAGCTGATGGGCAAGTCGCTCGAGGTGCTGCACCAGGCCGGTAACTCGGTCTGCGTGCTCTACCCGGTGGTCAAGGTGCCCAGCCTCAACAACAGCGAGTCCATGATCCGCTGGATCAAGAAGCCCGACGGCACCTTCGACTACGACTTCTCGATCGCCGAGAAGTACATGGACCTCTACGAGAAGATCTGCGGCAAGCCCGCCATTCTCGAGCTCTTCGTCTGGGAGCACCACACCAAGACCGACAAGAAGCCGCCGGTGCCGTTGTCGGTGAGCGTGCTCGACCCGGCCACCGGCAAGGTCGAGCTCATGCAGCAGCCGCCCTACGACACCCCCGAGAACGAGGCTTTCTGGAAGCCGGTGCTGACCGAGCTTCGGAAGAGGATCGAGAAGCGCGGCTGGTTCGACGTCACCGCGGTCTGCTACACCAGCTACTGCTGGGGCCCCACCAAGGAGCAGGTCGACATCTACAAGAACATCTGGCCGGACGGCAAGTGGATGAACTGCACCCACTCCAATCCGGCCAGCTACGACGGCACCCAGGGCAAGATGCCGGTGGTCTACAGCGAGTGGGTCTGGGGCTGCGGCGGGCTCTACAACCCGGACCGGGGTAAGAGCCGCACCTATCCGCGGCCCTGGCTCAAGGGCACGAGCCGCATCGAGGTGGCCAACCCGCGCTATGGCGTCGGCCTGGTCTTCCGGATAGATGACCAGTCGCCGCTGGTTCTCTGCCGTACGGTGGCCGAGGCGGCCCTGCAGGGCGGCGTCCGCGGCCTCGGGCGGGTGGGCGGCGACTTCTGGCCGCTGCCCATCGGCAAGGGCGGCAAGATGGAGTCCATCTGCGACGCGTACTCCGCGGTGGGGCCGGACAACAACACCAAGGCGATGTGCTCGCCCGGTCCGAACGGGGCCATCTTCAACGAACGGCTGGAGATGTTCCGCGAGGGTGTGCAGCTGACCGAGGCCATCGCCTTCCTGCAGCAGGCCCTCGAGAAGAAGACCGTCGACGGCGAACTGGCCGGGAAGATAGAGGAAATGCTCGACGAGCGCGCCCGCTATTACCTGCGCACCCGCCCGAACCAGGAGTGCAACTGGCTCTCGTTCGAGTGCTCGGACTGGCAGGGGCGCGACGACCGGCTGATGGAGCTGTGCGCCGAGGTGGCCAAGGCCTCGAAGGGCAAGTGACGTGACCGGCGCCGGCCGTCCCGGCGCGAAAAGGCGGGGGCGCGGCCATCAGGTCGCGCCCCCGCCGGTTTCCGTCAACGGCCCGGGCTACTTCTTGGCGTCGGCCTTGTCGGGGGCCTTGCCCACCTTCTGGTCCAGGGCGCTGTCGCGCGCCGTCCGGGCGGCGTCCGCCTTGTCGTCATAGGCCTTCCGGGCCTCGTCCTTCTTGCCGGCGTCGGCCTTCACGGCCGCGGCCATGTCCGCATGGGCGGCCTTGATCTTCTCTTCGCACTCGGCGACGATCTTGACGCCCTCGTCGAACTTGGGCTGTTGTTCGGCCGTGAGGACCGTGCGCACCTTGGTCCTGACCTCCTCGTGCAGCTGCCTGGCCTTGGGGCCCCGGAACTCGGAGCGCTTGGCGTCGGTCTCCTGGTTGATCTTGTCGACGGCCGCGACCTGCTGCTCGCTGAGGCCCAGCCGGCAGAGCACCGGATCGGTCCTGGCGTTGACGGCGAACGCGCCGCCGGGGGTTACGGTCTTGGCGGGCGCCGCCTCGACCGCATGGGCCGCCGCGCAGGCCGCGACCGCCGCCAATGCAACCATCAACCGTCTCATCTCTCAGACCTCCCTTTCCATTGAGGCGCCTGCGGGCCCACGCCCTGTGCGCCCCTGCCTGGCTACGCCCGGGAACGCTCCCGGCGCGTGCATGATCAATTCCCGGGGCGGATTATGCCTCCAAGGGCGTAGTTGTCAAGAGAGAATACTCATCTTAAGGCATACGGGATGCGCCAACGACTGGCGCGTCCATAAGTTCTGCGAACGGCGAACCGCAGAATATCGAACGTCGAAGTCAGAATTGCGAAGGACGTGGAGTGGCCGGGGACCGCCACTTCGACATTCGTCATTCGGTGTTCTGCGGTTCGCTGTTGGTTTCCCAGGCTGCCGGCATGACTTAAGGAAGCACCATTCGGTGCACCAACGCTTCTGCCAGCGCCTCCCGGCGCAGTTGACGGGGCCGGCCGATTCCCTACCCTCTTGCTCCCATGAGCATCCGACAGCGCTTTCAGGACGAAACCTCCTATCCCGCCCCGGCCGACTTGGTCCTGGCCGGGCTCAGCCCGGCCCCGGCCCATGCGCCGAAGCTGGATCTGCCCCTGCCCGGCGGAGACGGAGCGGGACTGTGGGACGTGCTGCGCCGGCGCCGCTCCCGGCGCGATTACGCCGGCGGCGGACTGAGCCTCGAGGAGCTCGGGGCACTGGCCTGGGCAGCCCAGGGCGTTACCGGCGGGGCCAGGAACGCCGTCCAGCGCGCCGCGCCATCGGCCGGGGGCCTGCACCCGCTCGATCTCTACGCCGTGCTGCCGGGGCCTGAGCCGGCGGCGGGCGTCTGGCGCTACGAGCCTGAAGGCCACCGGCTGCGACCGGCGCTCGCCGGGCCGGCGCTCGGCGAGTTGGCCAAGGTCGCGCTCGGCCAGCCCTTCGTGACGAAGAGCGCGGCCACCTTCATGCTCACCGCCCACCCGGAGCGTTCGGCCTGGCGCTACCTGTATCTCGACGCCGGCCACGTCGGCGAGAACATACTGCTGGCCGCCGAAGCCCTGGGTCTGGGGGCCTGCGCGATCGGCGCCTTCCACGACTCCGCGGCCAACGAGCTCCTGGGCGTCGACGGGATGAACGAACTGGTGGTCTACATGGTGGCGGTGGGGCTGCTGGAGGCTGGTTGAAGGTTGAAGGTTGAAGGTGGAGGGTGTAGGGTGGAGGGTGGAGGGTGGAAGTGGGGCCCCGCGGCATGCTGCCGCACTCAACCTCCAGCCTTCCGCCCCTAACCCTCAACCCCAACCCTCAACCCTGAGTCCGCTACCCTCCACCCTCCACCCCTCTCGTCCCTCTCGCCCCCCGCCCCGTCCCTGCGCCCTTGTGCTTTTAGATTGACTGTCCCCCTCCGGACCCCTATACTTTCACTCGTGAAGAGGAGACCCCTTCAATGAGAATCGGTTGGGTGCACTACTCCGTCGGCTCGCAGGGCGGAGTGGAGACGATGATACATCGCTCGGTCCGCGGGCTGCTGGACGCCGACGCCGGACTGCGGATCCATTTTGTAGGCCGGGCCGGGCCGCTGCTGCCCGACTGGCTGGCCATGGCCCCGGACCGGATGAGCTGCGCGGACGTGCCCGAGATGGGTCTGGCCGCCTGGGCGGAGGCGCAGGCCGGCGGTCGTCTCGAGCTCGTGGAGAAGCTCGCCGCCCGCCTGGCCAGGGAACTCGCCGGCTGCGAGACCGTGGTGGTCGAGAACGCCTCGGTGGGCGCGCACCCGGCCTTCAACCTGGCCATCGCCCGGCTGGTCGAAACTCCTCCCGCCGGCGTGGTCCGCTTCGTCTTTCGCGTGCACGACATGGTCTTCCACCGCCTGGCCAACTACGAGGCGGTCAAGGCCCTGGTGGCCGAGGCGGGGCTCTCGGCCACCGGCGCCCGCCGGGTGCTCTACCCGGACCTGCCGCACACCACGCACATCGCCGTCAACCGCTCGGACGCGTTCACGCTCTTCTGCGCGGGCCTGGACCGCACCCGCATACGCTACATCCCCAACGCGGTGGAGGAGGCCCTGGCCCAGGGCGAGCGCCTGGCCGGCGAACTCCGAGCCAGGATGGAGTCCCGCGGCTGGGTCCGGCCCGGAGAGAAGCTCCTGGTCTACGGCGTGCGCGCCGTGCCCCGCAAGAACCTGACCGAGGCGCTGCTCCTGACCCGGCTGCTCAACCTGCTCTCGAGCGGCCAGGGCGGCATCCCCCACGCGCTCCAGCCGGAAGGGCCCTTCCGACTGATCGTGGCCATCGCGCCGGAGGAGGCCAAGTTCCGCCGTTACTCGGACACGCTCCAGGAGTTCGTCGACCGCAACAACTTCGAAGCCAAGCTGGGGCTCGAGAACCTCATCACCCCGCAGGCCAAGATCGGCCCGGACGGGAAAGCCCAGACCTACGGCGTGGCCGAGCTCTACGCGGCCGGCGCGGCGGCGGTGACCACCTCGGTGCTGGAGGGCTTCGGCTTCGGCTTCCTGGAGCCCTGGTGCGCGGGGCGGGTGGTCATTGGCCGGCGGCTGCCGGTGGTCGACGACTTCATCCGCGAGGGGCTGCGCATGGAGCACTTCTACCGGCGGCTGGCCGTCGACAACCGCGATTTCCGGGTGCTGGGCGAGCCGCCCACCCCGCTGTTCGCGCCGGTCTCCAACGAGTTCAGCGAGACGGGCATGACCGAGCGGCTGGAGTTTGTCCGCACGCTCGACGGCGGCAGCCGGCTGGGCCACTTCCTCACCGAGAACCGCTGGGCGGTCGAGCGCATGCTCGAGGCCCTGGTGCGCCCCAGCCGCCTGGTGAAGCTCAACCGCGAGCGCGCCTTCGACGCCTACTCGCCCAAGCGGCTGACCCCCCGGCTGCTCGCCGCGCTGCGCGGCCAGAGCGACCCCACGCCCGAGTTCTGATCGGGCTGCGTCCGTGACCGCCGGAGCGCTCTGCCTGGCCGCGGGCGGCCTGCTGGCCGCCTACCTGCTCGGTGCGATTCCGTTCGGCTTCATCGTCGGGCGGCTCCGCGGCATCGACGTCCGCACCGTGGGCAGCGGCAACATCGGCGCCACCAACGTGGCGCGTGCGTTGGGCAAGCCCTGGGGCGTCGCCGTTTTCCTCCTCGACGCCGCCAAAGGCTTCGTCGCAGCCGGGCCGCTGGCCTGGCTGGCGCTTCGCCTCATGGTCGGCGCACCGGCCGATGGCCTGTTGCGCAACGGCCTGGCGCCGCTCTATGCTCTGGCGGTGTGCGTGGGGCATAACTGGACGGTCTTCCTGGGGTTCCGCGGAGGACGCGGCGTGGCCACCGCGGCCGGGGCGCTGTTGGCCATCGTTCCGGTACCCGCGGCCATCGGGCTGGCATCCTGGGCCCTTCTCGTGGCCGTCTTCCGCTACGTGTCGCTGGCCTCGATGATCGCCGGGCTGGTTGCCGCCGGCCTGTGCGTCTGGGAGCTCTGGCGCGCCGGCCGGCTGGCTGCGACCTGGCCGGTCTGGGGCATGACCGTGGTGCTGGCCCTGCTCATAATCGTGCGCCACCGCTCCAACATCGGCCGGCTGCTCAGGGGCGAGGAGCCGAAGATCGGAAAGCGAGGGGCGAAGGCCGAGGGGCAGGATGAGGCCGGCACCGCCTCGGCCCAGTCGCCCGCCGACGAGCCCAAGGCTCCCGAAACGGAGAATCGCGGATGACCGGCACCATGCAGTCCTCGCCCCCCTCCCCGCCCCCCGCCCCCCGTCCCGCGCCCCAGCCGATCATCGCCGTCCTCGGCGACGGCGGCTGGGGCACGGCCCTGGCCATGGTCGCCGCCCGCAGCGGGCACGACGTGCGGCTCTGGGGCGCCTTCCCCGACTACTCCGCGGAGGTGGCGCGCACCCGGCTCAACCCGAGGTTTCTGCCGGGCATCGAACTGCCCGCCACGATACGCGTGACCGCCGACGCCGGCGAGGCGCTCTCCGGCGCGGTTGCGGCGGTCTCGGCCATCCCTACCCAGTTCATCCGCGCCACGGTCTCGAAGCTCGCCGATGCGGTACCGCCGGAGTGCCTGCTGATCTCCGCGTCGAAGGGCCTGGAGCGGGGCACGCTGCTGCGCCCGAGCGAGGTCCTCGCCGAACTCCTGCCCGGCCGGACGGTGGCGGTGCTCTCCGGGCCGAGCCACGCCGAAGAGGTCGCCCGGGGCCTGCCCGCCTCGGTGGTGAGCGCCTCGGCCGGCGAGGAGGGAGCGCTCCTGGCCCAGTCGCTCTTCATGGACCCGACCTTCCGGATCTACACCAGCCGCGACGTCCTGGGCGTCGAACTGGCCGCGGCCCTGAAGAACGTGATCGCCCTGGCCGCCGGCATGGCCGACGGCCTGGACCTGGGCGACAACGCCAAGGCGGCGCTCGTGACCCGGGGGCTGGCGGAGCTCTCGCGCCTGGGCGTGGCGCTCGGCGCCGAGGCCGAGACCTTCAGCGGCCTCTCGGGGCTCGGAGACCTGGTGGTGACCTGCGCCTCGCGGCACAGCCGCAACCGCCGGGTGGGCGAGCGGCTCGGCCGCGGCGAGAAACTGGCCGACATCCTCGCCGGCATGCAGCAGGTGGCCGAGGGCGTGACCACTACCGATGCGATATTGGAGCTGGCTGGCCGCGCCGGGGTGGAGCTGCCCATCGCCGGGTCGGTGGCGCGGGTGCTCTCCGGCGCCGATCCCCGGGCCGAGGTGCGCGCGCTCATGACCCGGGCGGCCAAGGCCGAGCGCTGACTTTTCGGACGAACCGTCCGGCGGCCTGCCCTGTCCTACGGTCGTTGCCGCCGGGGGCGGAACTGGGGAGGAAGCGATGAGCCGCCTGCATCTTCTGGGATTGGTTTGCGCCGTGTTGCTTGCCGCCGGGCGGCCGGCCGTCGCGCTCGAGGTGGCCGAGCCCGGGGCTCCGGAACGGCCCGCCGCCGGACCGGCCGAGGCCCGGCTCGAGACCGGCAGGATCATCGAGAAGGTCGCGACCCTGCACGACCCGCAGCAGAGCTACGCCCTCTATCTGCCCAAGGCCTACACGCCCGAGAAGAAGTGGCCGGTCCTCTACGGCTTCAGCCCGGCGGCGCGCGGCACCGACCCGGTCAAGCTCTTCGCGGCGGCCGCCGAGAAGTACGGCTGGATCGTGGTCGGGAGCAACAACTCCCAGAACGGTCCGCACGAGCCCATCCAGGCGGCCATCGAGGCGATGCTCAAGGACACCGGCGCAAGGCTGGCCATCGACTGGAACCGGCGCTACGCGACGGGCTTCTCGGGCGGCGCGCGGGTGGCCTTCCACCTGGCGCTGTCCCAGCCGCCCTTCGCCGGAGTCATCGCCTGCGGCGCGGGGATGCCGGGCTACGCCAAGCCCCCGGAGCGCGGGGCGAAGCTCGCGGTCTGCGGCATAATCGGGACCCGCGACTTCAACTACATCGAGCTCCTCCGCCTGGAGGACACCCTCCGGAAGCTGGAGCTGCGCCAGCGCCTGACGATCTTCGACGGCGAGCACCGCTGGCCGAGCCCGGAGCTCTGCGGCGCGGCGCTGCGCTACATGGAGCTCGTCTGGCTGGTGGACCAGGGCCGCTCGGGCGAGGAGGCCGTGGCGGATATCCTCGACGCCGAGCTGGCCGACGCCGCGAAACTGCTCGAGGCCAAGGGGCAGTTCCTGCGCGGCTACGGGCGGTACGAGGAGCTCGCCCGGCTCTTCAAGGACTCCGAGGAACGGCGCAAGCCGGTCCTGGACCGCATCGCCGCGGTCGAGGCCACCGAGCGCTACAAGCGGGAGCGCAAGGCGCAGGCGGAGCTGGCCGCCCTCAAGGTCGAATGGGCGGCCATCCCCGACGCCGAGGAGCAGTTCGCCAGGACGGTCGAGGGCATGGCCGGGTTCGCGGCCGCCAACCCCGACGCCGACGCGGGCATCGGCGCGGTCAACCAACTGCGGGGCATGGCCTTCCAGTTCGCGACCGGCGGCTCTCAGCTGCACGCCGCCGGGCGCTATGCCGAAGCCTGCACCTACCTGAAGCGCGCCCGGTTGCTGCTGCCCAAGGACCAGGGCGTGGCCTACAACCTGGCCTGCGCCCAGGCCCGCGCCGGCCGGAAGGACGAGGCCCTGAAGTCCTTCGCCGAGTCGGTCGAGCTCGGTTTCCGGGACCTGGACCACATCAAGAAGGACCCGGACCTCGACTCGCTGCGCGAGAGCGAGGAGTACAAGAAGGTGATCGAGAAGCTCGCGGCCGGTGCCGCCGCCGGTGGGGCGGGGCTGGAGGCCAGGTAGCCCGTGTCCTCCGTGGTTGGACTCCCCAGTTTCTTCCGCCGGCCTCGATCAATATCCGGTTGACCTGAGGCCGCGGTATTTTAAGATACGTTCCGAGGCCACTTCCAGAGAAAGGACGCGGTATGCGTGGGACTTCGCGCCGGCCCGGCCCGGGCCTCCGCACCGGCTCCGGTTTCTTCCGCGGCAAGCGCATCTTGGTCACCGGCGGCACCGGCACGGTGGGTCTGGCCATCGTCCAGCGCGTGCTCGACGCCGGGGCCGAGGTGGTCCGCATCTACAGCCGCGACGAATCCAAGCAGTTCGAGATCGCCAACCTGCTGGAGCGCTGGGGCTCCGAGCAGAACGCGCTCGATCCGCGAGGCGCCCGGCGCGACGGCCAGAAGCGCCTGCGCTTCCTGATCGGCGACGTGCGCGACCGGGAGCGGCTCTCGCGGGCCCTCGACGGCATCGACTACGTCTTCCACACCGCCGCGCTCAAGCATGTGCCCAGCTGCGAGTACAACCCCTTCGAGGCGGTCAAGACCAACGTCCTGGGCGTCCAGAACCTGGTCGAGGCCGCCCTGGAGCGCGGGGTCCGCGCGGTGGTCAACCTCTCCACCGACAAGGCCGCCAGCCCCTCGAACACCATGGGCGCCTCCAAGCTCATGGGCGAGAAGATCGTCATCGCCGGCAACTACCTCCAGAGCAGCGCCCGGACGGTCTTCAGCTCGGTGCGCTTCGGCAACGTGCTGGGTTCGCGCGGCTCGGTGCTGCCGCTCTTCCGCGAGCAGATCGCCAAGGGCGGGCCGGTCACGATCACCGACCCGGAGATGACCCGCTTCGTTATGTCCATCGAGCAGGCCGCCGACCTGTGCTGCGACGCCCTGCGGCGCGCGGCCGGCGGCGAGGTCTTCGTCCGCAAGATGCCCTCGGTCAAGCTCGGCGTGCTGGTCGACGCGCTGGTCAGGGAGTACGCGCCGGCGGTCGGGCGCGATCCGAAGCGCATCGAGATCAGGGTGATCGGCCGCCGCCCGGGCGAGACCACCCACGAGGAGGTCATGACCGACGAGGAGGCGCCCCGGGCTCTCGAGAGCGACCGCTACTACATCATCAAGCCCTCCTTCATGTTCCGCGGACTCGACTACGCCCGCGCCCACCGCGGCGCGCGCTGCTGCGCGCTCAAGGCCTACACCTCGGGGACGCAGAAGCTCATGACCCTCGAAGAGGTCCGGGCCTTCATTCGCGGGGCCGGGCTGGCCGACGCCCCGGGGGGCGGAGGCTGATGCGCGCCCTGGTCACCGGCGGGGCCGGATTCATCGGCCGCTGGGTGGTGGCCGAGCTGCTCGACCGCTCGGACGAGGTGACGGTCCTCGACAACCTGTCCTCGGGCTGCGAGGCGAACCTCGCCGGGCTGGCCGGCCGCGCCGGCTTCCGGGAGTTCGTTGTCGGGGACATCCGCGACCGGAGGCTGGTCGGCGCCCTCCTCGGACGGGGAGTGGACGCGGTGCTGCACCTGGCCGCCAAGATCAACGTGCAGGACTCCATCGACCGCCCGGCGGAGACCTTCGACGCCGACGTGGCCGGGACCTTCGGGCTGCTCGAGCTTTGCCGGGAGCGGAAGCTGCCGTTCCTCTTCATGTCCACGTGCATGGTCTACGCCCGGGCGCTCGACCGGGCCATCGACGAGCGCCACCCGACCTTCCCGGCCAGCCCCTATGCCGCGGCCAAGCTCTCCGGCGAGGCCCTGACCCTCTCGTACGGCCAGGCCTACGGACTGCCGGTCGTGGTGGTGCGGCCCTTCAACACCTACGGGCCGCACCAGCGCACCGACGGCGAGGGCGGGGTGGTCTCGGTCTTCTGCCGGCGGGCGCTGTCCGGGGAGGCGCTGGACATATACGGGTCGGGTCTGCAGACCCGCGACCTGCTCTACGCCACGGACTGCGCCCGCTTCGTGGTGGAGGCGGCGACGAGCGCCAGGGCGCGCGGGCTGGTCCTCAATGCAGGCTCGGGGCGCGATGTGGCCGTCAACGACCTGGCGGCCATGGTCTGCCCGGAACCGGGGCGCATCCGGCACGTGGCCCACATCCACCCCCAGAGCGAAATCATGAAGCTGCAGTGCGACTACTCGCTGGCCCGGGAACTGCTGGGCTGGCAGCCGCGCGTCCGCCTCGAGGAAGGCGTCGAAAGGGTCAAAGAGTGGGTCAGAACCCTGGCGCGCTGAGGCAGCTGCCCGTCGACCTCGACGAGGTCGCCGCGGCCATGGACCATCTCGACCGCAGCGAGACCGATCATTTCCTGAACATCGAGAGCGGCGAGGTCATCACCCTCTCGACCAAGCTGGTCAACGCCGTCCGCAAGGGGCTGAGGCTCGAAGACACCGACCTGCCCGAGTGGCAGCTGGAGGACGCGCCGCTGGCCCGCGCGGTGGTCGGCGACGTCAAGGGCCAGCTCTTCGCCCGGGTGCCCGAGGCCCGCTGGACCGAGGACCATCGCCTGAAGGTGCGTTTCGCCCAGGCCATCAAGCACGAGGGCCTGCGCGAGAAGGTGGCCATGGCCGTCTACGCCCACGACGGCGGGGCGCGGTTCGAGGACCTGTTGGTGGGCTACCCGCAGCTCCGCGCCGCCTGGTACCGCTACCAGGCGCGCCACAAGCGCGAGTGGGCCAGGCGCTGGCTGATCCTCCTGGGCATCGAGCCGCAGGAACTGGACATCATCTGAGCGCGCTCCTTCGGGCCGCCGCGGAAGCGTCCTCCGACCGCTAGCACCCGTCCAGCACTTCCCGGATCTTGGCAAGCAACGCCTCGGGCGTGAATGGCTTCTCCAGAAAGGCCGTGCCCGGCGTGAGCGCGCCGTGCTGGACAATGTGCTTCTCGGTGTGTCCGGAGATGTACAGCACCCGGGCCTCCGGCCTGAGCGGCGCGAGGGCCTCGAAGAGGCGCGGTCCGGACATCCCGGGGAGGACCACATCGGAGAGCAGCGCATCGATGCGGTCCTGGTGCCGTTGAGCCAGGGCCAGGGCGCGTCCGGGGGTCTCGGCCTGGAGCACGCGATAGCCGGCGTCCTCCAGCTCCAGGGTGACGAGCTTGCGCACGAGGTCCTCGTCCTCGACCAGCAGGATGGTCTCCCCCCCGCGACGCGGCCGGTTCGTGGCGGAACTCTGCGACGTCCGCGGCATCCTCAGCGGGGTCGCGGCCCTCGGCAGGTAGATGCGAAAGGTCGTGCCCCGGCCCGGCTGGCTCGCGAAGGCGATGCCTCCGCCGCTCTGCTTGACGATGCCGTAGACGGTCGAGAGCCCCAGGCCCGTGCCCTCCCCCGGCGACTTGGTGGTGAAGAAGGGCTCGAAGACGTGGGACTGGGCCGCGGCGTCCATGCCGTGTCCGGTGTCCTCGATGGCGACGGTGACGTAGTCGTCGGCCGGGAGGTCCAGGCGGGCGAGTTCCTCGCGATCCTCCAGGCGGACGTTGGCGGTGGTGACGGTCAGCCTGCCGCCCTCCGGCATGGCGTCGCGGGAGTTGAGCGCCAGGTTGACCATGGCCTGCTCGAGCTGGGCGCGGTCGGCCCTTACCGGCTCCAGATCCTGGGCGGGGCGGAAGAGCAGTTCGATGTCCTCGCCCAGCAGGCGCCGGAGCATCGAGGCCATGCCGCCCAGGACCTCGTTCAGGTCCAGGGATTCGAGGCGGAAGATCTGCTTGCGGCTGAAGGCCAGCAACTGCCGGGTCAGCAGCGTGGCCCGCTCGCCGCCCTTTAGGATCTCCTCCACCCCTCTGCGGGTGGGGTCGTCCTTGCCGAGCCGGCGCAGCAGCCGGCGCGCGTGGCCGGTCACCGCGGTCATCATGTTGTTGAAGTCGTGGGCCACGCCTCCGGCCAGCCGGCCAATGGCCTCCATCTTCTGGGCCTGGACCAGCTGGGCCTGCAGCGCGGCCCGCTCCTCCTCGGCACGGAGGCGCTCGGTGACGTCCCGGGCGACCCCCTCGATGGCGACGACGCGGCCATCGGCGTCGAGGACCGGTGACTCGTTGATCGCCAGTCGCCGCGCGCTTCCGTCCTTGTGCAGGACCTCGACTTCGTACGATGGTTGTTGCAGTCCCGAGATGGCCAACTCCGCGCGCCGCCGGGCCTCGCGGTTGAGAGGCGTGTCGGGCATGTGTGCGTCATGCACGGTCAGGAGTTCTCCGGGCGCAAAGCCGAGCAGCCCGCCGACCGACGGCGAGACGTAGGTGAAGACCCCGTCGGTCCCATGCGCATAGAAGATGAACTCGTCGCGCAGGTTCTCGATCAGCCGGCGGTAGCGCTGTTCGCTCTTCCGGAGCTCGTCCTGAGCGCGCACCTGGGCGGTCACGTCCTCGAGGGAGAATACCAGGAACTCGACTTCGCCGGAGGAGTCGAGGATGGGGACCAGCGTCCAGTCCCAGTAGGTCACGCCCCACTCGGGATGGTCCTGGAAGACGAAGGGCTTGGCCAGCACCTGGAATGGGCGTCTGCTCCGGACCACCTCCTCGAATATGCGCTGGTTGCCGGTGTCCGGATAGAGCTCGAAGTGGTTGCGGCCCGGGAAATCGGACGGCTGGCGCCCGCAGGCCCGGGCGTAGGCCTCGTTCACCCGGATGAAGTTGAACCGCCGGTCCAGGAAGACCATGGGCGTGATGGAGTGCTCGAAGAAGGCGTCCAGTAGCTGCGAGCTTTCGCGGAGCTCGGCCTGCCTGGCCTTGCGGCGGGCATGGGAGGCGGCGAGCTCGCGCCCGACCTCGATCTGCAGCCGCTCCAGTTCCGAACGACGGATGTAGGTGCTGGCTCCCGCCTGCATGGTCCGGACTGCGGCATCTTCTCCCTTCGTGCCGGAGACGACTATGAGGGGCACATCGGGGGCGTGAGCGGAAAGCGCGCCGGCCAGGGCGGGCGTGCCTTCGGCCGGGTCGTCCAGATCGGCAATGACCACGTCCCAGCGGGTTCGAGCGAACAGCGAGGCCAGTTCGTCCGCACGGCCGACTCGCTGCCACGTGAGGTCGAAGGACCCGTCCAGACGTCCGGCCAGAGCCCTGGCCGCGTCGTCCGAAGCGCATACCAGGACGGCCCTGAGCGAGTTGTCCACGGATTGCCCTCGGGAAAGAGCGTCAGCGGGAACGGCGTTCCGCAATATGAACTTGGCTCTCCCGACGTGAATTCCGCTATTGTTCGTCGGAAGTCAGAGTGATGACCAGGTAAACGACCCCGGCTTTCCCGCGATATCCGGGAGCGCCTCCGCCCCCGGCCGCGGCTCCGGTCTCGCGGTCGGCCTCGTCCGCTGCCCCAAGGACGTCGGGATGTCCTGCGCCTCCGCCCGGCATGGCCGTCAGGGCGCCAACGATCGCACAGCGCAGCGCGACCCGCCTTGCGCCGAAGCCCAGTCCGTCGGACGCCTCGGCGGCGAGCTTCTCGGGGGCCTCGGCTTTTTCGACGGACTTGCGCTCGGCCCCTTTGTCGGCAGATTCGCTCCAGAGCGTCAGGGCTTTCCGGAAGGCCTCCAGGCGGTCGGCCGGAACGGCCAGCACGATCTGGCGCGCGTCGGCCCGGTCCCATGTCGCAGTGTCCTTGCCAGCCTGCCGGGCGCCTCCGACCGCGGCGGCCGGCTCGCCGGCTGCCGCAGGCGGTGCGGTGGGAGCAGCCGTCGTGGGCTTGGCCATCTCCGCATGGCTCGCAGGAGGCGCGGAGTTGGCCGGCGCCTGACCCTCGGCCGGGCGATCCTGCGGAGCGTCCCAGCGGGCCTCGGCCGCCTTGCCGTCGGCGGCGAGCGCCATCTGCCGGCCGCCCAGGCCCTCGGCTATGAGCACCAGTTGCCGGGCGGCGGATTCGGCGTCGTCGGCGCGAAGGGCGAAGCTGCGGCGCTGCGAGTCGTCCTGCAGCTTCTTCCATTCGTTGCCGCGAACCTCGCGGTCGAGGGTGAGATCAGGCTCGTTCGCGGCTCTTGACGATTTCCTGCCGGTCGAGCGCTCACGAGCCGCCTCTTCGAGCATGGCCGGCTCGCGCCGCTTGTCGGCGGAGTCGTGGTCGCGATTTTCGATTCTCCGTGCGAGCAAGTCCCCTTTCGTTTCCTTCTCCACGTGGAACGCGCCAGGCGCCGGCGGGGCGGGCGGTGCCGCGGCCGGCGCGGGGGCCGAAGCCGGAGAACCTGCCGCGCCCGACTTGGGCGGGGCGATGGAGGCGATCGCCGGGGCCGAATCGTCTTCGGTCTCTGCCTTGTGCCCGGCTTGCTCGTGCAGTTTCTGCTGCTCTTGAAGCGGGGGCGTCTCGGCGGGCATCGGGCCGCGGACGCCGTCTCGCTGGCTGTAGTGTTCGGGTAGCCGGTCGGCCCGCGATTCCTCCGCCGGCTTCATATGGGCCTTCGGATGCCGCCCGCCGGAAGGAGCGGCTTGAGGCCTGCAGCCCCGATCATGATCGGGCATGCCGACCGGCGCCTTTCGGACGGCATCGTGCAGGCTGACCGCCAGCAGGAGCGCCGCGGCGGCTGCGGCCGCGGAACCCACCAGCCAGGATCTGCGCCAGAAGCCCGGTGCCGGACGGACGATCGCATTCGGGGGAGCCGCCACGCCCCGGGCCTCGCGTGCGGCGCGGAATCTGTCCATGAAGCCCGCCGGAGCGGAGGGGCGGGGCAGGCTGTGCAGCGCCCGGGCGACCGCGCGGCGCTCGGCGAGCAGCCGGGCGCAGGCGGAGCAGCCGGCGACGTGCGCGGCAATCTCGGCCGCGCGCTCCGGCTCCAGCTCGCCGTCCAGATAGGCGTCGAGCTCGGCAGCCAACGGCTCACAGCTCATAGCCCATCCTCCTCATCATGCCCGCCAGTTCCCCGCGGGCCCGGTGCAGCCGGCTCTTGACCGCCTCGCGGCTGGCGCCCACCAGCCCGGCGATCTCCTCGTAGTCCAGGCCCTCGACGTCGCGGAGCACGACCACCTCGCGGTGCTCCTCGCTCAGTTCGTCCAGGGCCTGCTGCACCTTCCGGACCATCTCCTGCCTCTCCGCCAGTTCGCCGGGGCCGGCCTCGACTGCGGCCATCTCGATGCCCTCGTCGGCGTCGTCGTCCCCCCCTCCGCGGGCGCCGCCGGCGGCCACGACCGCCATGGGGACCTCTTTGGCGCGGCGCCTGCGATCCGACCGGCGGCCCGAGCGGACCAGGTTCAGGGCGATGCGGTACAGCCAGGTGTAGAACGCCGAGCCGCCCTGGAACTGATCCAGCGCCCGGCAGGCCCGCAGGAAGCACTCCTGGGCCAGGTCCTCGGCCTCCTCCACCGAACCGGTCAGCCTCAGGAGCAGGCCGAAGATGCGGTCCTGGTGCAACTCCACCAGGCGGTCGAAGGCCGCGGAGTCGCCCGACCGGGCCAACGCCAGGAGCCTTGCTTCCTCGGACGCCGCCGTCATTCCCTTGGACTCCAGGGGCCATTCCGGGTTTCCGGAATTTCCGGAAAACTCCACCCGGCAGTTCGGGCCAAACCGATGGCCGCCCGGCCGGGTCACCCCAGTTTCGCTGGGCGGGGGACGGCCTTCAAGTGGATTTCAGGCCGGGTTCGGCGGCCGGGCCGCCCGCGGCACGGCCTGCGGACGGCCGCGGCGTTCCTTGCGGCGTCTCGCGGCCCGTCGGCGATAGGCGGCCACCAGATACCGGGTCAAAGGGTAGACCAGGAGCGCCACGGCCACGGCCGAAGCCAGGCTGCCGAGGAGCCACGGCACGAAGATGTCCATCTGGGCGCCGATGGCCTCTCCCAGGCGGCGCATGGATTCCGCGAAGTCGAAAAGGCTGGTCTCGGCGATCGAATTCCTCAGGCCGAGCATCGCCGCCCAGGCGTCTCCGTGGGGGCCGACGGGCAGGAGCAGGACACCGAGGCGGTACTGCAGATAGAGCAAGGGCAGCATGGTCAACGGGTTGTTGAGCCAACACCCGATCACTGCGGCGGCCCGGTTGCCGCGGGTCAGGCCGGCGCCCAGAATCGCCAGCACGGTGTGAAACCCGTAGAGCGGGCTCAGGCCGAGGAACATGCCGGTGCTCATCCCCAGCGCGATGGCGTGCGGAGTGTCGCGCAGGCGCAACAGTTTGCGCACCCACCGGCGCGGCAGGATCAGAATCCTTCTCACTATGGCTACGGCTTTCCCGATACTCCGGTTCCGACGGACGCCGGCGGCGGTACCTCCTGGTGCGAGGCGGAGACAGCTTCCTGTGGCCCTGGTGAATCCGGCGCGGGGCGGACAGGCCCGGGTTCCCCGGAGGGAGCCTCGGCCGCGCCCTTCTCGGCCGGCGGCCGGTCCGCCGGGGCCGGCGCCTCGGCCGCCTTGCGCCTGCGGAGTTCCATCCGTTCGGCGCGCCTGCGGCGGAACCAGATGACTCCCCGATAGACCAGCGGATAGGTCAGTAGGCCTACGAGCGCCGAACTGAGCATGCCTCCGAGAAGCGTCGGCCCGAGCACCCCCCACCCCAGCTTCTGGACGGCGCCGGCCGCATGCCCCAGCGTGTGTCGCAAGTCGGCGATCGACACGTTACCCAGGGCCTCGGCCAGGTCCTTGGCCCTGTCCATGTTCCCTTGGGAGCCGCCTCCCAGGATCATGCGCCCCAGCAGGTACTGAAGAAAGACCAGCGGCGGGGCGGTCACCGGGTTGGTCAGGAAGACCGGCAGGACCGTCGCGATCTTGTTGCAGCGCAGCAGCATGGCCGCGGTCAGGGCCAGAATGACCTGGAAGCCGTAGGTCGGGCTGAAGGCTATGAACATGCCCAAGGCCGTCGCCAGGGCGATGGATCGCGGCGTGTCGCTGAGCCCCAGTATCTGGCGGCTCCATTTGCGAAGGTTGACCCTGACCAGCCTCATGAATCGATTCCCGCATCCCGCCGACCGGCGGGCTTACGACTCCATGATAACCGACACCCGGCACAAAGGCAAATTGCCGCGCGAGACGCTTTCATTCCCGTTTCGGGTCCGCCGGCGGGGCCCCGGGATGTCTGCGGGCCTGGTGCCTTTGGTGGCGCCTGCGCCTGAACCAGACCACGCTCCGATAGACGGCCGGGTAGGCGAGGAGGGCGCATGCCGTGGCCGTCACGGCCATGCCCAGCATCACCGGCGCCAGCACGGCCCAGCCCGTCTCTCCCGCGGCGGACAGCGCCCTACGCGCCGTGAGGCGCAGGTCGGTCAGCCGAACGTCGCCCAGGGCCGCGGCCAGGGCCCGGACCCGCGCGAGGTCCTCAGCCGAGCCGCCCCCGAGGATAGTCCGGCCGAGCAGGTACTGCAGGAAGAGGACCGGCGGCCCGGTCACCGGATTCACCAGAAAGGTCGGCAGCAGCGCCGCCATCTTGTTCGCCCGCAGCAGCGCGGCCAGTCCGATGGCCAGGACGATCTGCAGGCCGTAGGTGGGTCCCAGAGCGATGGCCGTGCCCAGAGCCGCGCCGAGGGCGATGGAGCGCGGCGTGTCGCGCAGCCCCAGCAGCCTCCGCGCGCACCGGCGCAGGGCAATCCGCATCCTTCGCATTCAGGACCGCATCTCGCATTTCCCGGCAGCGGGCCGGGGCCCCATGTTTCCTCAGCGCGCCGCCAGGGCGGCGATCTCCCGCGCGTGGCGGCGGCTCAACTCTTCCATCAACTCCTCGGCGCGGAGCATGCATTCGGCAGCGTCGGCCAGTTCCAGCAGTTCCCAGACGTGCGAGAACCCGGCGGCCAGGGCGTCGGCCGGGCCCATCAGCGAACGGCCGGCGATGGCCACCGCCGGCAAGCCGGCGCGCGCCGCCCGGCGTGCGGCCGCGACCGGGGCCTTGCCCCGGAGGCTCTGTACGTCGAAGGCGCCCTCGCCGGTGAGAAGACATTCGGCGCCGCGCAGCCGCTCGTCGAAGCCCAGGGCGTCCATGACCATGTCGGCCCCGGGCATGAGCCTGGCTCCGAGGAACGCGACCAGCCCGGCTCCGAGCCCGCCGGCCGCCCCCGCACCGGGCAGGGCGGCCACGTCGCGGTCCAGGTCCAGGCGGGTGCGCTCGGCCATCCTTGCGAGGGCCGCCTCCAGCCGCTCCACCATCTCCGGCGTGGCGCCCTTCTGCGGGCCGAACATGCGCGCGGCGCCGGTCGGTCCCAGGAGAGGCGAGTCCACGTCGCAGGCCACGCTGATCTCCAGATCGAGCACGGCCGGGTCGAGCCCGCGCCCGTCGATCCGGTCCAGGCGCCCGAGCGCCCCGCCGCCGTCGGGCAGCTCGGTGCCGGCGGCGTCGAGGAGCCTGATTCCCAGGGCCGCGGCCATGCCGCAGCCGCCGTCGACCGTGGCGCTTCCGCCGATGCCCAGGATCAGCCGGCGCGCCCCGCGGCGCGCGGCGTCGCCGATCATCTCTCCGAAGCCCCGGGTGGTGGCCCGGAGCGGATCGCGCTCCGGCTCCGGCACGAGCGGCAGGCCGGCGGCGGCGGCCATCTCGATGACGGCGGTCAGCGGCCCGCGCCCGGCGCCGGTCATCAGGGCATAGGCGGCGCGCACCGGCCGGCCCATGGGTCCGGTGGCCTCGACCTCGATGCGCTCGGCTCCCGGCAGAGTCAGGAAGCAGTCGACCAATCCCTCGCCGCCGTCGGAGAGGGGCAGTTCGGCGGCCTCCAGCCCCGCCGAGACCAGTCCGCGGCCCATGGCCGCAGCGGCGCGCCGCGCCGAGAGGCTGCCTTTAAAGGTGCAGGGAGCGACCAGGACTTTCATGCCGACCATTCTACAGGCTTGCCGGGAATTTCCAATTGCCGGCCCCGCCCGCCGGATTAGACTTACCGGTCGTCGCCGCCCGGAAGGCGGCGCGGAGATGGAGGATCGTCATGAGCAGGTGGATGTTGACGTTGGCCGGCCTGGCCCTGATCGGCGCGGGCGGCTGCATGAAGCTCGAGCAGGAGCTGACCCTCAACGCCGACGGTTCGGCGGACATCAAGATGAGCTACGCCATGAGCGAGCAGGCCATCGCCCAGCTCGAGGCCATGAAGCAGATGGCCGAGAAGAACCCCGACGTGAAGATGGAGTCGTCGGGTCCCAATCTGATCTTCGACGAGGCCAAGATCAGGGCCGACATCGAGAAGAAGGGCGGCGGGGTCGAGATCAAGAGCTGCAAGGTGGAGACCAAGGACGGCTGGAAGCACGTCACCCTGGAGTTGCACGGCAAGGACCTGGCCGCCGCCGTCAAGGCCACCGAGTCCTCCGGCAACAAGGGCGGCATGTCCCTGAGCAAGAACGCCGACGGCAACTACGTGCTGGACATGGGCGGCACCAAGGACATGGCCGGCGGCGACCAGGGAAAGAAGGACCCCCAGCAGAAGGCCCAGGAACAGCAGATGATGAAGGCCATGATGGCCGGCCTGCGCGTGGTCATCAAGGTCAACGTCCCCGGCGACGTGGTTGAGACCACGGCCTTCGATAAGGACAAGCGCTCGGCCTCCTGGGTGCTGGACATCGAGGACCCCAAGTTCTTCGACAAGGGCGAGGAACTGGGCAAGAAGGGCGCCAAGGTGGTCTTCAGCGCCAAGGGCCTGGACCTCAAGGAGTTCAAGTCCGAGGGCGGCGCCGCCCCGGCCAAGGACGCCGAGCCGAAGTAGCCCGACCGGCAGAAAGCTGCAAGAGAACGGGCGCCCGATCGCGGGCGCCCGTTCTCTTTGCCTTCTTCCCGGTGGTGCGGAGGCTCAGTCCGGCAGCTTCTCGTTGCCGGTGATCAGCCGGTAGGCTTCCACGTACTTCTCGCGGGTCTTGGCGACCACCTTCTCGGGCAGCGGCGGGGCCGGGGGTTCCTTGTCCCAGCCGCAGTGCTCGAGGTAGTCCCGCACGAACTGCTTGTCGAACGACAGCTGGGTGGCGCCCGGGGTGTGCCCCGTCGCCGGCCAGAAGCGGGAGCTGTCCGGGGTGAGCACCTCGTCGGCGAGGATCAGCCGGCCCTCGCGGACGCCGAACTCGAACTTGGTGTCGGCGATGATCACGCCGCGCTCCAGAGCGTAGTCGGCCGCAGCCTTGTACACGGCCAGGCTCGCGGCGCGCACCGCCTCGGCGCGCTCGCTGCCGATGACCTTGACCGACTCCTCGAAGGAGATGTTCTCGTCGTGGCCGCTGGTCGCCTTGGTGGAGGGGGTGAAGATCGGCTCGGGCAGCTTCGAGCCGCTCCTGAGCCCCGCCGGGAGCTTCACGCCGCAGACCGTGCCGGACTTCTGGTATTCCTTCCATCCGGAGCCGGCCAGGTATCCGCGGACCACGCACTCGATGGGCAGGATCTCGCAGCGCGCCACCTGCATGCTCCGGCCGGCCAGTTGCGCGCGGTGCTTCTCCAGGCCGTGGCCGATCCGCTTGAGGTCGGCGGAGACGAAGTGGTTGGGGATGATCTTCTGCGTGAAGTCGAACCAGAAGAGCGACAGGGCGGTCAGCACCCGGCCCTTGTCGGGGATGCCGGTGGGCAGGATCGAGTCGAAGGCCGAGATCCGGTCGCTGGCGACGATGAGCAGGCCGTCGTCGCCCAGGTCGTAGATGTCCCGGACCTTGCCGCGGTTGAGCAGTTTCAGTTCGGGCAGGTTGGTTCTCAGGATGGCTTCGCTCATGCTTTCTCCTTGCGTGTGGTTCATTTCAGACCCACTTCCTGCGCCGGAAGTACCAGATCAGTCCGGCGGTTAGCAGGACCATGCCCCCGACCACCAGGTAGAAGCCGGCCGGGTTGTGGTAGAGCGGGATGAACTTTTCCGAGAAGTTCATCCCCCAGATGCTGGCCACGGCCGTGGGGAACATCATCAGGGCCGCGACCACCGTGAAGGCGCGCATGACGTCGTTGGTGCGCTGGACCAGCACCGAGTTGTACATCTGCGTCGCCTCGTAGATGGTTTCGCGGTTGAGCTCGATCTGGTCGGCGATGCGCGCCAGGTGGTCGGCCACGTCCCGGAAGTAGGCCAGCACCCCCTCGCCCAGCAGCGGGTAGTCCTCGTGGAGCACCCGGCCGATCATCTCCCGGTGCGGCAGGACGATGCGGCGCAGGTGGAGCACGTTGCGCTTCAGGGCCATGATCCTGGCGAAAGACTCGTGCGTGGGGTGGCCGCCCATGAAGCTGTCCTCGACCGCCTCGGTCTCGCGGTCCAGGACGTCGAGCAGCGGGAAGTAGTCGTCGACCAGCCCGTCGATCAGCCGGTGGTAGAGGAAGGCCGGGCCCTTGCCGAGCACGTTGGCGGAGTTGCGCCGCAGCGCGCCGACCGCCCGGGTCACGCAGGCGAGCTCGCCGCCGGTGTGGTAGGTCATGACCCAGTTGGCCCCCATGCAGACGTCCAGCTCCACGGCGGCCAGCTCGTCGCTGAGCAACGTCGCCGGATTGGGGGCCAGGAGCACCATGAACAGGTAGCGGCCGAAGTCCTCGACCTTGGGGTACTTGTTGAAGTTGGTGCAGTCCTCGATGGTCAGGGGGTGGAGCGCGAAGACCTCGTCGAGGAGGTCGATCTCCTCGGCGGTGGGGTTGTCGAAGTCCACCCAGAGGGTGCCGGCCGAGGGGCCCCCGGTGATGACCTCGCACATGCGTTCGGCGTCGAGCCCGGTGGCCAGCCGGCGATCGCTGTCCAGGTAGTAGCTGTGCACTGCCATGGCCGGGGGGTCTCCGGAGGGGTGCTTCCTTGCGCCGATCGCCTTGCGAACCGCGCGCGATTATAGCTCCGGGTGGCCTCCGGGCAAGGGGTGCTGCGGTATTCGAATGGCCATTGCAGGAAACGAAGGCGTCCAACCATGGATGGAGTAGTCGGACTCTGCTTCGGGTGCTGCGTAGCGAAGCAGGGCTTCGCGGAGCAGGGGGACACGGAGGACGGCAAGGACTCACGGTTCGCGACTACGATTTTTGATTGACAATGCCCGGAGCCGACGATAGTAGTTCCGTCGTCGGCGCCGCCCCCGTCGGAGGAGGCCGCCGGCGCGCCGGGGAACGGAGGACGCACGCGAAGATGGGCAAGGCCGCCAGCAAGTCCGGAGTTGGGAAGCCGGGGCAGCGCAGCAACGGTTTCAGGCCCGGGGCCGCACCCATTCTCAATCCCGCGCAATTCGTCACCGCCGAGGTCCACCGCACCCCCTCCTCGGTCATGAAGATGAGCCTGCCCAAGCGCATCCGGGCGCTCATCAAGCTCCACGGCACGCCGCTCCTGGTGCTCGACAAGGCCAAGCTCGTCGAGGAGTACCGGCGCTTCCGCCGGCGGTTGCCGCGCGTGAAGCTCTATTACGCCATCAAGGCCAACCCCCACCCGGACATCATCCGCACCTTCCGGGACCTGGGCGGATGCTTCGACGTGGCCAGCGAGGGCGAGCTCCGTCACGTGCTGGCCCAGGGAGTTGCGCCGAGCCGGATCATCTACGCCAATCCCATCAAGCGGCCGGAGTCGCTGGAGTACGCCCGCCGCCACGGCGTCAACTTCGTGACCTTCGACAACGAGCCGGAGCTATACAAGCTGGCCAAGCACGCCCGCGGCTGCCGGGTGCTCTGCCGGCTGAAGTGCTCGAACCTGGGCAGCATCGTGGAGCTCTCCCTCAAGTTCGGGGCCGATCCGGACCAGGTCGTGCCCATGCTCCTGAAGGCCCGTTCGCTGGGCCTGAGGCCCGAGGGGGTCTCCTTCCACGTCGGTTCGCAGTGCACCAACTACCAGAACTACCACCAGGCCATGGAGGAATGCGCCCGGATCTTCCGGGAGGCGCGCTCGGCGGGCCTGAAGCTCAAGACCCTGGACATCGGCGGCGGCTTCCCCATCCGGCACCTCGCCACCGACCGGGTCAACCTCGAGAGCTTCGCGGCCCAGATGCGCGCGGAGCTCGACCGGCTCTTCCCCGGGGACGTCGAGATCATCGCCGAGCCGGGGCGGGCACTGTGCGGCCCGGCGGGCATGCTCATCTGCCGGGTGGCCGGGCGCTCGATCCGGAGCAACAAGAACTACTACTACCTCGACGACAGCGTCTACGGCGACTTCTCGGGCATCGTCTTCGACCACTGCAAGTACGAGTTCAGGACCCTCAAGCACACCGAGAAGTTCCTCTCGGTGCTGGCCGGCCCGACCTGCGACAGCTTCGACACCATTTCGCTGTCCGAGGAGCTCCCCGAGCTCGAGGTCGGCGACGTGGTCTACGTCCCCAATATCGGCGCCTACAGCTGCGCCAGCGCCGTGATGTTCAACGGCATCCCGTCGGCCAAGGTCATCGTCGTCTGACGGTTCGCGGCGGGAGCGCCTGAGTCGCGACGCCTGCCCGGTTCTCGATAGCCTCTTCACCGACAGGCTCGAGGCTCTGCCGGCCAAGGGCGGCCTCCATTCGTCGAGCCTGCTCTGCCGCTAGAAGATCATCACCAGCGAGAGCTGAAACGTCGTCCGGTCGAAATCCATGTGGGCGGTGTCCTTTGACAGGGCCGTTCCCGTGGCTTCATCGCGCAGCGTCGTGGTGATGGTCCCGTCGGCCCAGTCGCGGGCCGCGCCCAGGCCCAGGAATGCGTGGCGTTCGCTGTCGAGCGGAATGAGCAGGTCGGCGCGGACGCGCTTGTCCAGGAACCAGTGGTGGCCCTGGTCGAGGCGCAGCCCGAGCGCTTCGAGGTCCTCGCGGAGGTCGGAGGCCGGATCCGGGTCGGCGTAGAATCCGCCGATGCCGCCGCCCAGCGACAGGATGGGCGCCTGCCCCCGACCCAGCGGGATGTCCACGTTGGTCGAGGCCAGGACCAGCCCGGTCTCGAGGGTGCCGCGGGAGAGCGACCCGGCCTGGCCGATCGTGCCCCAGCCGCCGCCCAGGGTGACGCCCATTCCCCAGGTGCCGACAACTCTGGCGTGAAGCTGCCACTCGTAGCTTGCGGCCTCACGGAGGTCGCGGTCGTCGTACCGGGCCACGCCCAGGTTGATCCGGCACATCATCCCCTGGCCGTAGGCGGTCCAGGGGTGCGGCGGCCCCGCGGAGTCCTCCGGGGCGAGCGCCTCCTCGTCCTCGTCGAAGAGCGCGTGCCCGCCGCGAACTTCGACCGCGGGCGCATCCCCGCCGCCGCTCGGCGCGACCTGCCTGCCGGGACGGACCTCGACCTCGGCGGAGTCGGAGTCGGCGACGAACCCGGCGAACAGTCCACCGACGATGGCCGCCACGATGCCGTCATCGTCATCATCATCGTCATCCGCCGAGTGGGATCTGGCGCTGCTCCTGTAGCCCGAGTCGGCGCGCTCCCGCACCGCAGCGCGGTGGCCGTCGGGCAGGTCGCGCTCCAGGCGCTTCATGGCGCCTTCCGCGGTCCGACAAGGCCGGGCCCACGCGAAAGGCGCCAGCAGAACCGCCGTCAGAGCCAGGATCGTTCTGATCATCGTTCGGCGCTCCCTTCCGGTCCATCCGGGCACAGAGACGGCCCGGGAGCCCGGACTATTCGACGGGAAGCTCCGGCCGGGCGGCCCACTCCGTCCAGCCCGCATCGTACCAGCGCACGTCGCGGTAGCCGAGCACGCGCCGCAGCACGAACCAGGTCTGGCTGGCCTGGTGGCCGGTCCGGCAGTGGACGATCACCGGCGCGTCATTCGAGGGGACGAGCGCCGCGTAGGCTGCGGCCAGCTCCCCGACGGGCTTGAGACTCCCGGCCGAGCCCTTCGGCGCCAGGTCCAGCGCGAAGTCGCGGTTGACCGCGCCGGGGATGTGCCCGCCGCGGGCCTCGTCGCGCTTCCTCCCCGAGAAGAAGTCGGCCGGGCGGACGTCCAGGATCACCGTGCCGCCGCCGAGCTCGGCGAGGACCACGCGGTAATCCACCGTGAACCGGTCGGGCTCTGCCGGGGCCGGATAGCTCAAGCGCCGCACCTCCGGCAGCCGTGCGTCGGCCGGAAGCTGCGCGGCCTGCCAGGCCTCCCAGCCGCCGTCGAGGATCGCGTAGCGCTCGTGGCCCAGCCGCTCGCAGGCCATGGCGGCAAGCGTGGAGTCGCGGAGCCTGTCCCCGGAGTGCACGAAGACCACGGTGTCGACTGGCTGGATGCCCATCAGCGAGAACTTTGCGGCAAGCAATCCGGCCGGCAGGAGCATCGACGGCAGCCCCCCGGCGTTGCCGCGCAGGCTCTCCGGGTGGAGGGAGAGGGCGCCGGGGACGTGGGCGCCGTTGTAGTCCTTCTGCTCGCGCAGGTCCACGACCTTGAGGCCTTTGCGCCCCAGGTTGGCCGCCAGCCACTCCGCGGAGACCAGCCCGGGCAGCCCCGCCCGGGGCGCCTCGACCCGGACCGGCCGCGCCGGCGGGGCGTCGGGCCTCGAGAAGTAGCCGCGCCAGGCGTCGATCCGCGCGGCCTCGGCCGGCGGCACCGACCCGGCGCGCAGGCTGGCCGGCTTGAGGCAGCGCTCGGCGAAGCCCTCCAGCCCGTCAGTCAGGATGTAGACGTTGTCGTGCCCGGCGCGGGCCAGCGAGTCGCGGGCCTGGGCCGGGTGGACCATGCCGTTGGAGTAGAGCACCACCGTGCCGCGGTTCCTCCGCGGCTCGAGGAAGGCGGCCAGCTCGGCGATGGGCACGTTGACCGCGCCGCGCAGGCGGAAGCCGGCGAACTCCTCCGCCGGGCGGACGTCGACGACCAGGAGGTCCTCCTCGCCGCGCATCATCCGGTCGGCCAGGTCCTCGGGCTCGACGTGGTCGGCGGCCGCCTCGACCGCCCGGAGCAAGGCCGACTCGCCGCCCGGCGCCGCGGCCGCCGGCGACGGCGCCGGAGCCCCCGGGCCCGCGCCGCCCGCCGGGAAGATGAAGAGCCCGGCGGCCAGCACCACCAGGACCAGGCTGAAGGCCTTCAGGAACCGGCCCCCCAGGAACTCGCCGGTGCCGGCGACGCGGCGCTCGACGAACTCGGCGCCCCAGAAGCAGCCCACCGCGGCCAGCACGAAGAGGAAGGCGAAGGCCGCGCGGCTCATGCCCAGCGCCGCGAAGGCCATGGACACGCCGCCGTCGCCCCAGGCGTAGAGCGGGGCCACCACGGCGAAGAGCTCGTTGAAGACCACCCCGCCCAGCACCGCCCCGCCGAGGAAGACCAGGGCATCGAGCTTGCCGGAGGCCGCGCCCACCGCGGCGGTGCCCGGACACCAGCCGCTCATCACGAAGCCGACCCCGAAGACCAGCCCGCCGATGGCCTGGGCGCCGTAGATGCTGGGCATCAGGTAGACCTGCTCCGGGCCGATCCAGCCCAGGGACTGGAGGTAGGAGAGCCCGAGCATGGCCGTGACCACGGCGGTGAACATGACCTTGAGCACGGCCATGTCCCGGAAGTAGAAGATGCCCGCCAGGCGCCGGGAGCTGCCGAAGCCGGCGCGCTCCAGGGCGAAGCCGAAGGCCCCGCCCAGGAGCAGCGCCAGGAAGAAGGCCGCTGGCGTGCCCAGCCGGTCGAGGCCGTAGAGCGTCTCAATCATGCCACTGCCTCCTGACGAACCAGGCAGCGGCGTAGCCGCCGGCGAAGACGCAGAGCAGGAAGACCAGGCTCCCGGAGAGCAGCAGGGCGCTCCCCGTCAGCGCCTGACCCGAGGTGCAGCCCTGGGCCAGGCGGCTGGCGAAGCCGGCGATCACCCCGCCGGCCAGGGCCAGGAGCAGCCGGCGGCGCGCCGGGAAGGCCGCGCCCCGCTCCACTCCGACCCGGACCCTGCCGGCCAGCAGCGCCGAGACCAGCCCGCCCAGGAAGGTGCCGGCGAGCATGAAGACCAGGTAGTAGCCGAGCGGGTTCTCGGCCCACTTGCCGAAGTACGCGCTCGAGCGCACGTGGCCCGGCAGGATGCAGCCCTCGGCGAAGGCCCCGATGCGGGCCAGGCCCGAGGATGCGCCCAGCCCCGCGCCCAGGACCAGGAAGGAGGCCAGCAGCACCAGGCCCAGGAGCACCCCGGCCAGGTAGGGGTTCATGTACTTCGCCGGCGGTCGTTCATCGCTCATTCAGCACCCCGCGCTCTTCTTCCGGGGAGCCTGGGCGGGGGCCGGCTGCGGCGGCGCCGGAGCGGCCGGAGCCGCCGGCGGCCGGGCCGCGGGGGACGCACCCGTCGGAGGCGCGCTCCCGGCGGAGCCGCCCGCCGGGGCGAAGCGGAACTCCCGCCAGTAGGCCTCCACGCCACCGTAGAGCACCATGATCCGGCGCTCGGTCTTTTGGCTGAGGATGCCGCCGGCGGCCATGGCCAGCGAGCCGTCGCGGTCGGCGAGGATCAGCGGCCCGGCGCCGGTCAGGTAGGCCGGGTTGGAGATGACCTCGGCGATGTCCGCGTTGCGCGAGCCCGGCAGGCTGTAGTCGGCGAACTGCTCCGGCGGGCGGACGTCCACCAGGTCGAAGGTCCCGGGCAGGTCCTTGACGAGCCGCTGCAGGTCCGCGGCCGAGATCCGGTCGGGCAGGCGCACGACCTTCTTCGCGCCGCCGGCGGCCGCGCCGGGCCTGGCCGCCTCGAAGACCGGCAGGCCGGCCTCGATCCAGGCCTCGCTGCCGCCCGCCAGGCTGGAGGCCTTCTTGAAGCCGCGGCGCTCGAGGATGCCCACGGCCAGGCTCGAGCGGTAGGCCGAGTTGCAGACCGCCACCACCGGCTGGGAGGGGTCGAGCTTGGCGGAGAGCTCGGCCAGGTGGTTGAGCGGCAGGTTGACCACCGTGCCGATGCGCAGGGCCATCCACTCGCTCGGCAGCCGGACGTCGACGATCACCGGGGCGTCGCCGCGCTGCATGGCCGCGTGGAGCTCGGCCGGGGCGATCATCTCGTTCCGGGTGAGCGGCAGCCCGGCCTTCTCCCAGGCGGCGAACTCCAGCGCCCGGGCCTCGTAGCCGACCCGGTGCAGGCGACGCTCGGCCTCGCGCAGCTCCGCGGCCGAGCCGCAGAGCACCAGGTCCGAGCCCCAGGGCACCATGATGCCCACCCAGGTCTCCAGGCGCCCGCGCAGGCCGATGTTCACCGAGTTGGGCACGTGCCCGGCGGCGAAGGCCTTGGCGTCGCGGAGATCGACCACGTAGTTGCGGTCCGGGTCGGCGAGCGCGTCGCCGGCCGGCGCGGCTTTGGGGGCCGCCTTCCAGTCGACGAGCTCCGGCCCTTTCCGGTTCATGGCCGCGTTGTGCTTGAAGTACTGCGGGGCCTCGGGCAGGCCCTCGAGCACCGCGGCCACGAAGGCGCTCCGGGCCTTGTGCTGGAAGTAGGGGTTGGAGGCCCGCTCCTGGCCGATGGTCGTGCTGGGCTCGTCGCGCAGGTGGGCGCCGCAGAGCGAGCCGGCGCCGTGGGCCGGCAGCACGACGAGGTCGTCGGGCAGTTTCGAGAGCTTTTTCGTCCAGGTGTCGAAGCCCATGCCGGCGAGCTCCGCCGCGGACATGGTGCCCTCGAGCAGGTCCGGCCGGCCGACGCTGCCCACGAAGAGCGTGTCGCCCGAGAACATGACCCGCGGCCGGCCCTGGCTCCAGACGGCGCCGCAGGTCCCGTCCGGGGTGTGGCCGGGGGTCTCGAGGATGCGCACCTCGACCTCGCCGACCTTGATGGCCGAGCCCTCGCGGAGGGGGTTGTGCCGGAAGCCGACGGCGCTCTTCTCATTGACGTGGACCGGGCAGCGGGCCGCCCGGGCCAGCTCCAGGTGCCCGGCAACGAAGTCCGCGTGCGAGTGGGTCAGGTAGACGCCGCGGATGGTCAGGCCCTCCTTTTTGGCGAAGGCCAGGTAGGCCTCCACGTCGCGGCCCGGGTCGACCACCAGGACGTCCTTGCCGCTGGCCAGGACGTAGGAGTAGTGCGAGAGCACCGCCAGGTTGAACTGCATCACCCGGAAGCCGGGGTGCGTGTAGGTCTGGACCAGCTGGTAGCCGGCCGCCTCGTCGCCGTGGGAGGCGGACTCGCTGTCCTTGATCCCGGCGCCGGCGGCCAGGGCCGGGGTCGGGGCCGACAGGAACAGTCCGAGCGTGGCGGCCAGCATCGCGGCCAGGGCTGCGAACGTATTTCCGGGACGGGACGGGGACACGGGGCTGATTGGCTTCATCGAGCGATCCTCCTGCAATTTGCGCGATCCGGAAGTCGAGGCACCGGCAATCGAGCCCCGCAGCGGACCGGAGCCCGTCGCCGGCGGCGTCTCGCTTCGCAGCGAATTCTAGCCCCGGCGCATTGTCTGACAAGCCTGTTTTGAAGCGCACCGCCGCCCGGAAAGAAGCCCTGGGCGCCTGACTTGTCACGCACCCCGCCGGCCGCGCCGCTCGAGTCGCAGCGCGGTCTCCGGCGACGTTACGATGGGCCGCTATGACACCACGTTCGTCGGGGAGCCCGCCTGGAAGTTCCGGAGGTTCTCCAGCGCCGTGGCGAGCAGCCGCCCGCGCGCCGCCCGGCTCGCCCAGGCGATGTGCGGAGTGACGTTGCAGTTGCGCGCGGCCAGGAGCTGATTCTCCGCCGGCGGGGGCTCGGCCGAGAGCACGTCGAGGCCCGCGCCGGCGATCCTCCCCGCGTCGAGGGCCTCGGCCAGGGCGCGCTCGTCGACCAGCGGGCCGCGGCTGGTGTTGATGAGGAACGCGCCGGGCTTCATGAGCGCCAGGCGCCGCGCGTCGACCAGCCTCTCGGTCTCGGGCGTGAGCGGGCAGTGCAGGCTGACCGCGTCGCTTTCCCGGAAGAGCCGGTCGAGCTCGACCATCTCGACTCCGTTCATGCCACCGGCCGGCGCCGTCACGTCGTGGGCCAGGACCCTCATGCCGAAGGCCAGGGCGATGGCGGCCGTCTGCCGGCCGATGCGCCCGAGGCCCACGATGCCCATGGTCAGGCCGTCGAGTTCCACGACCGGGCGCAGCCAGTAGCAGAAGTCAGGGCATCGGGTCCAGTCTCCGCGCCGGACGCTCTCGGCGTGGAGCCCCACGCTGTGGGTGAGTTCCAGCAAATGCGCGAAGACCATCTGGGCGACGCTGGCCGTGCCATAGGCCGGCACGTTGGTGACGGTCACCCCTCGCTCGCGCGCGGCGGCCGTGTCGACCACGTTGTAGCCGGTGGCCAGGACGCCGACGTACTTCAGCTCCGGCAGAGCCTCGAGCACCGAGCGGGTGATCACCACCTTGTTGATCAGGACGGCCCCGGCGCCCCGGGCGCGCCCGGCGATCTGTTCGGGCGGCGTGCGGTCATGGACGGTGCACTCGCCGAGGGCCTCGAGCTCCCGCCAGGATAGGTCGCCGGGGTTCAGGGCGTAGCCGTCAAGAACGACGATGCGCATGGCACGATCTCCCGAAAAGGCAATGGTGCATTTTTAACCTTTCGGGCCGGCGAGGTCAATGAACGCTCCCCGGCGCCAGGGGAGTATGCTGGTATGTGCGTGTGTGAGTATGGGAGCGATCCCGGCTGGAGCCCCGTTGCTCACAACCCCCACGTCCCTCCGGTCAGCGACGCAGGCCGCGCCAACGGTTGTTGTTGTGGCCGCCCTCGGGCAGCGGGCACCAGCTGCGCCCGGCGCCGTCAACCGGATTTCCGCACGTCCGGAGTCAGGGTGCGTCAGGCGGCGACTTGAGCACGAAATGGTGGGTGCGCGGAGAGGCCGTGGGCATGACCTTCTCGACGAAGTTCTCCGCAACCAGGGTCCCGAGGTCCCGGCAGATGGTTTTGGGCGACACGCCCAGTGCCCTGGCCAGCTCGGCGCCGTTGAGGCACCGGTAGCGGCGGAAAAGTTCCCGTATCCGGTCCCGGCGGCGAAGCGTGGACCTGGCGTCGGGCAGGTCCAGCGTCGGGCGCCGGACATCCGGACCGGCGCTCCCGGGTCCTGCTCCCGGTGAGGCGGTCGCTCCGGGCGATACCGGCGCGGCGCCTGCCTCCGTTGCCCCGGCCACTGCGGTCCTGGTGCCGATCCTGGCATCCAGGTCGTCCGGACCGTACTCCAGCTTGTCCGAGTGGGTCAGCCGCATCCGCTCGATCTCGTTGCGCAGTTCGCGGACGTTGCCGGGCCAGGGGTGTCCGACCAGGAGCCGGCGCAGGCCCTCGTCCATCACCGGACGGCGGCCGTCCCTGCGGCCCTCGCTCAGGAAGGCATCGGCCAGGACCAGGATGTCATCGCGGCGCTCGCGGAGCGGAGGGCAGGCGATCTCCAGCCTGCGCAGGCGGTAGAGCAGGTCCTTGCGGAAACAGCCCTTCTCGGCCTGTTCGCCGAGGTCGGCGTTGGTCGCGGCCAGAATCCGGCAGGCCACCTTGGTCGAGGACGCGCTGCCCACCGGGCGCACCTCGGCGGTTTCCATGACGCGCAGCAGCGCCACCTGCAGCCGCGGCGAGAGATCTCCGATCTCGTCGAGCAGCACCGTGCCGCGGCCGGCCTCCCGGAAGATCCCGCGATGGGCCCTCTCGGCCCCGGTGAAGGCGCCCCGGACGTGTCCGAAGAGCTCCGACTCCAGCAGGCTCTCGGCGATCGCGCCGCAGTTGACGGCCACGAAGGGCTCGGCGGCCCGTGGGCCGGACCAGTGCAGCGCCCGGGCCACCAGTTCCTTTCCGGTGCCGGTCTCTCCGGTGATCAGCACCGGCGCATCGGCCGGCGCGAAACTGAGGATCTGCCCGCGGAGCCGCTCCATCGCGGCACTGCGGCCCAGCAGTGCCGGCGCGCCGCGCCCCCCGCCGGAGGGCTCGAGCGCCGGGGCGCGCTCCGGATCGGGTCCCGTCGCGGAAACGGGCAGCTCCTGGCTGGCCCGGACCATGGACATGAGGTCGCCGGGCGAGAGCTCGCAGCTCATGCGCAGTTCGAAGTCCAGCCGGCCTTCGGCACGGTAGTGCCGGCAGGCGCGAGCCGCCCCGGCGAAACGCCGCGCCGCCGCCTGCCGGTCGCCAGCCAGCAGTTCGGCGCGCGCCAGGAAGAGATCGTCCAGGTAGTTGTCGTTGCCCCGGGCGCGGCGCATCCCGATGATGCGCCTGGCGGCCTCGCCGTGGCCGGCGGCCAGTTCCGCGCGGACCAGGTTGAAAGCGAAAAGGCCGCCCTGCGTGAAGGGCAGCTCGGGCGCCTCCCGGGCTTGCCGACGGGCCAACGCCAGGGCTTCGTCCACCCGGCGGGCCAGCAGCTTCCTGACCACCGCGGCCTCGGGCGGATCTTCCGAGCCGGGAAGCGCCGGTTCGTCCCGCATCAGGCCGAGCCACTGGTCGTACATGGCGATGAGGCTGGCGTTCACTGAGCGGACCAACCCGTCGGCCTCCACCTCGGCACGCAGGCTCCCAAGACCGTCCTGGCGGCCTGTCGCTACACGGTTGGCGTAGCGCAGCAGAGCCACTCTGCTGGCGTAGTGTCCGGGGTGCTCCTGCAGAATGGCCTTCAGCTTCTCCTCGAGTTCCTCGCCGCGGCCCTGGTCGGCCAGGAAGAGGCCGAGGTTGAGCAGCACGGACCTGTGGCGTGGAGCGCCCGGCGTCAGTCCGCGCATGCTCTCCACGAGGGCCCGTTCCGACCCGTGGCGGTCCCCGCGGTTGAGGAGCAGCAGCGACTCCTGGTACAGCGGGATGGTGCGGATCTGGGGCGGCGTGTCCCTGGTGAGCAGGGACTTGCTCCGGCGGACCAGCGCGGCGGCCTCATCCGCTCCGTCGGGCAGGTTCGAAGCCAGAAGGATCCACAGCCCCAGGAAGAGAATCGTGAGGTTCGGATCGGCGCCCTGCTGAGACACGGCCCTGATGACCTCGATCGCATCCCTGGGAGATCTCTGGCCGTCCATCGCCTCGCGCATGAGCAGCAGGGCTTCGACCATGGGCCCGCGCGGGTCGGGAGCATCCCTGAGAATCTTGAGAAGCGAGTCATCGCTGCCGACGTAGGCGGCGACCACTGGGTGCAGGGTGTTTGCCTTGGTCTTGGCCACTCATGTTCTCCTGGTCATATTATAGTAGGTTTGTGGTCGTATTGTTGGCACATATCTATTTTAAGCCACTATGTATGATTTGGGCATTGCGTAACTATCGATATGAGGGCACATGGCGTTAGAAGGCGATAGGCCCAGTACTTGCTTTTGTAGTCTGGAAAGCAACTGGGGGATGCCGCGATGCCCATCAGGACATTGACTCATGAGCGGGTTGGACGCGTTCTCGCCGGACTGACTGTGTTGGCGGGTTTCGGTCTGGGGCTTCTCAATGAGTGGTTCCTCCTGATCGCGGCCGGGACCGCCATCAACTTGGTGCTCTCCGGAGTCACCGACCGCTGCGTGGTCAAGAACCTGCTCATCCGCATGGGCTTCCCGGGCGAGCGCGACGTGGGCAGGGCCGAGGTCCTGCCGCCCGAGCCGGTGTCCGAGCCGCTGACCTTCCATCGACGCGTCTGGCACTCCAGGCATCCGGTGAACTGACAATGGAGGCTTCCATGAGAAACGCGCTTACCCAGAGGCTGCGGGCGCTGGAGAACGAGATCCTGGAAGCTCCGGCAGGGCCGGAGCGCTTCAGCTTCGCCGACGGGCAATACAGCATTCGCGTCGCCAACGACATGGAGAGCCGCCGGAAGGCGTACCGGCTGGTTTACAGCCTCTATCTCGAGAAGGAATACGCCAAACCGCACCCGTCCAGGATGTGGCTGTCGAGTTTCGACGCGCAGCCCGAAACAGCGACTCTGCTTGTCGAGAAGCGCGACGGGGTGGCCGTCGGCGCCCTGACCGTCGTCTTCGACTTGCCAGCGGGCCTGCCGGCCGACCATCTCTACAGGTCGGAGCTCGACGCCCTGCGAGCAACCGGCCGCAGGCTGGCCGAGGTGACCTCGCTGGGGGTGGCGGACGAGGCCCAGGCCGGCTCCCAGGTGCTGGTCAGGCTCTTCAACTTCGCCTACTTCGTGGCGCGCGGCATCCGCGGCGCCACGGATTTCGTGGTCACGGTGAACCCGCGGCACGCGGGTTTCTATGAGCGCCTGATGCTCTTCCGGGAGGCCGGGCCGGAGCGAAGCTACGGCAAGGTGGGCGGGGCGCCGGCGCTGCTGCTCAGGCTCGACTTCGACCTCGCCGAGCGCCAGCGGGATGTGCGCTTCGCGGTTCCCGCCCGGCGCTCCATCTACCGGCAGTTCCGGGCGACGCACGAGGCGCCCGAAATGGTGGCAGCGCTCCGGCCGCTGCTGCGGCCCATGAGCCCGCAGGAGCGGGGGTACTTCTTCGCGGCCGAGACCGGCCTTCCGGGCGACGCGAGTCCCAGGCAGCTCGCCCGCATCCACGAGCCCCACGCATTCGCCATGCAGGGAGGGGCCTCATGAGGGCCTTCGTCACCGGATCGACCGGATTCCTCGGCATCCACCTGCTGCAGGAGCTCTCCCGCCAGGGCTGGGAAGTCGTGGCTTTTCACCGCCCGACCTCCGACCTAAGCGATCTGCGCGGACTCGCCGGCGTGACCTTCGCGGTGGGTGACGTTCGCGACGGCGAGTCCGTGCTGCGGGCCATGCCCGAAGGGGTGGATGCGGTCTTCCACGCCGCGGCCTCCGTGGGCTTTCTCCGGCCCGGGGATGAGCGGCAGCAGTACGAGATCAACGTCGCCGGCACCCGCCACGTGGCGGCCGCGGCGCTCGGGAAGAGAGCCCGCCGCTTCATCCACACGTCGAGCGTCCTGACCTACGACTTCGACGACGGCGGGCGGGTGACCGAGGGATCGCCCGCCACCAAGCGCACCGGGTGCGCCTACATCCACTCCAAGCACCTGGCCGACATCGAGACCGAGAAGGCGGTCCGGCGGGGCCTAGACGCGGTCTTCGTCCACCCCTCGGCCATTTTCGGGGCTTATGACAAGGCCACTTGGTCCAAGATGTTCCGGGAGATCCAGCGCGGGCTGCACATCCCCGCGGCCCCTCCGGGAGCGGCCAGCGTCTGCCACATGCGCAAGGTCGCCCAGGCGCACCTGGGCGCCTTCCACCGGGGCCGGCGCGGCGAGCATTACATCCTGGGCGGGCCGGACGTGAGCATGAAGGACATCGCCCTGGAGATAGCCCGGATCCTCCATCGCCCCGGCCCGCGATTTGTGGTCCCGGGTTGGCTTTTCAGGGTGTTCGGCCGCATCGAGCATCGGGTCTCCAGCCTGCTCGGCGTGGAGCCCATGGTCACGCCGTCGCTGGCGGACATCCTCTGCGACACGGTGCTGTGCAGCTCCGACAAGGCCATCCGCGAGCTGGGTTACGAGCCATCTTCCCTGCGGGAGATGCTGCTGGACTGCCACCAGTGGATGGTGGCCACCGGCCTGCTGCCTGCCCGCGGGGGCGCCCCGTCCCCCGCGGAAGGGCCGGCCGCGGAGCCGCGCCCCGGGCAGGCGACCTGAGACCAACCGCCATGGTTGACGCCAGATCGCTGATCCGCCGCGGCCGGGCCTTCGAGTTCTACGCCCGGCATCTCTGGCGCTTTCACCGCCTGCTGGCCCGCGGCCATCTTCGCAGGCGCTGCTCCCGGTGCTCGGTTTCCGAGGCGTTCTCGCCTCTGGGCCCGGACGGCATCTGCGGGGAATGCCGCGCCCCCGCCAACGCCGCGGTGCGCCCCGGACAGGAGTGCGCCGGGCGGCTTGATGCGCTCCGTGCCGAACTCGACCGGCTGTTCCGCGAGCACCAGGGCAAGGGGCCCGGGCCGTACGACGCCCTGGTGATGCTCAGCGGCGGCAAGGACAGCGCGCTCCTGCTCCTAGAACTGCGCAGGCGGTATCCGGGGCTCAGGCTGCTGGCCCTGACCATCGACAACAGCTTCATGAGCCCGATAGCCCTGCAGAACTGCCAGGCGGTCGCCGAGAGGGTCGACGTGGACCTGGTCATGCTCAAGCCGGCCAGGTCGCTCTTCGAGAAGTCCTTCCGCTTCGCCTGCACGCACCTCGAGGCCGGCAAGGGGGCCTTCGAGACGGTCGACCGGATCGACGCCGACCTGGGCTTCTCGCTCGCGAAGATCCACGCGGCCACCCACCGGATCCCGCTGCTGATGAGCGGTCTGTCCTGGGCGCAGGTGGAGCGCCTCTTCGGAGTCCAAAGCTTCGAGGTCCCGGCCGGGCAGGCCATGGCCAAGGCCACTGTCACCCTCGGGACGGACCTGGCCAGCATCTACGCGCCGGAGGAGCTAGACTCTTGGTGGGACCCGGGCCGCTTCCCGCGGGAGTCGTGGCCACGCTTCGTCCACCCCTTCTACGCCTGGCGCATCCCCGAGCAGGAGATCCGTGATACGGTCGTGCGGGAGGGCTTGATAGCCCCCGGCAACGACAGCCCGCTCCTGACCAACAACGTGCTCATCCCCATGATGGTCCTCAGGGACTACCTGCTGCTCGGCTACGCCAGCTTCGAGCCGGAGTTCGCGAGCCAGGTGCGCGAGGGCAAGGCCGACTGGATCTTCTGGCGGAACGTCTTCGAGATGCTCGAACACTCCGCCAAGACCGGCTGGCTGCTCGGCAAGGAAGTCGACAAACTCTCGAAGGGCATCGGCCTCACCCGGCAGGCCATTGGGATGGCAGGCCCCGGGAACTGATCGCGGCGCGGGCTACCTCGGCCTAAACCGCTGCCGGCTCGAGGGTTAAGACCCGGCCAAAGCGCAGGGTGAACTCGAGGGCCTCGCTGCGGTCGAGCTCGACGGCGCTGAGGGTGGCCTTAGCGCGCTTTCTCTGCTTGGTGGCCATGGCGGCGGATGATAGCCTGCGTCGCGAGGCGGTCAAGGAGGCGGGGAGCTGAGCCCTCACCACTTTCTGAAGATCTCCAGGAGAGGAGGTCCGGTGCACGGGGTGGGCCGGTCTCTACCGCTCGGAGGGCATCCTGCCCTCCGAGCTGCGACGAAGCTGCCCTTCGCCCTCCGTGGGCTTCGGGCACCTTCGACGCCGAGCCCGGCCCACCCCGTGCACCGGACCGGCGATGGCACAGGACGGGGCATCGCTCGGGACCGGCGCGGAAAGGCAGGGAATTCAGGCATCTGCGACCGTCAGGACTTGTCCCTGCCGGAACCCTTCTCTGCCAGCTTGCGCAGGTCCTCCTCTAATGTTTCCAACGCACCGTCGAAAACGTCGACTTCCGGCATGTGGTCATAGTTGAAGCCATCCGGCTTAAGCATGCGGCTTACCTTCAACTCTTCACCATAGCAGAAGATGCCCAGTCCAAGTTTGTGCCTCTTGGTGGCGACAATCTCGAACTGGGTGTTGGGCCAAGGCTTGTTATCATTTGCTGCGTAATAGTCCTGGCCCTGGAGACAAAGTATCTTGCCATCTCCGATGTCGAAGAAGAGCGTGCGACCTTCGTCCTCAGTCTCCAGCAGTTCCACTACGCCGGTGGCCTCGACCCGTTCGACAACAACTTGGCCATCATCCATGATCTCTTGAAGTTGACACTTGCGTTTGCCGCCAGTTGTGACCTTATTGATCACATGGGTCAGCAACTGCAGGATGGCAATTATGGCACCTCCTGCGAGGAACCATGATGCGATCATCGTTGTTGTTTCGCCGGCGGAGTCTGGTTTGAAGAGCTTACTCAGTAGGTGACAGGCAACGGCCAAGGCCCCCAGTATGCCGAAGCATCCCAAAGAACCCCCGTAATGGATGTGCACTATGGCTTCCAGCGATTTCTCAGCTTGGCGGGCCTCCGAGGCGTTGATTGGGCGTTGGTATTTCCTGTACATGCCCCAACCTCCTTAGCCGATCTGCCTGAGCTGCGTAGGCAGCCCACCATCTTCTGCGTAGTAACGATGCAGCGCAAGGGTCGCAATCGGCTTGCGCTGCAATGAAGTATACCCGCATCTGTGGCTATCGGCGTGAATCGGCGTTCATCGGCGGTTCCGATGCCGTTGTGGCCGTTATCGCTCAGCCCAGGCAAGCCATCATCGGCGGCTGCCTCAAGTGTTCGCGCCCCCCGTCGCCAGCGCCAACGCCACCCGGCACGCCGCGAGGTGTTCGCCCACCACTAGGCTCTCGCCGGCCTTGTGCGCGTCGCGGCCGCCGGTGCCGAGCGTCACCGTGGGCACGCCGCGGGCGGTGAGCCAGTTGGCGTCGAGGCCGCCGGTGGCGACCTCCAGCTCGGGCTCGAGGCCAGCGGCGCGGACCGCCCGGGCGGCCTCGAGAACGCAGGGTTCGTCGGCCTTGAGCTTGAAGGCCTCGTACTTGGGTGTCGTCCGGAAGTCGACGCGGCCGCGCTTGCCGGCCGAGGTCCGCACGCTGCGCGCGGCGCGCTCGAAGGCCAGGCGGTAGGCGGCGACGATCTTCCTGCGCAGCCGCGGGTCGTGGGCGCGGGCTTCAGCGTGAATTTCCAGCCGGTCCATGACCACGTTGGTGGCCTCGCCGCCGCGGAGGACGCCGACGTTGCTCGTGCCGCGGACGCCGCGCTTCATCACCAGTCCGTACCAGCCGTTCTTCCGGAGGTCGGCCAGGGCCATCGCGAAGATGGCCGCGGCGCTTGCGCCCTGCTCGGGGTGGCAGCCGGCGTGGCTGGCGATGCCGTGCACGGTGATATCGAGGGCATAGGCGCCGGTGGCGCCCACGACCAGCCGGTCCGGGCGGCTGCCGTCCCAGCTGAAGGCGAGCTTCGGCTCGCCGAGCGCGGACAGCGCGGCGAAGCGCGCGCCGAACAGGCCCACCTCCTCCTGGACCGTCCACAGGAAGGTGAGCGGCGGGTGGGGCAGCCGGCGTTTCAGTATCTCGAGCGCGGCGGTGAGGATCACCGACGACCCGGCGCGGTCGTCGGCGCCCAGTCCCGTCGCGCGGTCGGCCGGGACGATCCGGCGGCCCCGCCGCACCGGCTTCGAGCCCTCGCAGAGCGGCACGGTGTCGATGTGGGCGACGAGCAGCCGCCGCGGCGCTCGGAGCGTCCCCGGCAGCTTGAGGACGAGGTTGCCGCTCGTGCCCCCGCCGTCGAGGTGCGGGCTCTTCCGGCCGGCGGCGTCGACCGAGAACTGCCCGGGCTTCGCGCCGGCGGCGAGCAACTCCCGGCGGACCCACGCGACCGCCTCGCGCTCGCGGCCGCTCGGGCCGGGGACGGCCATGAGCTCCATGACGCGCCGGAGCGCGGCACGCTCGTCGAAGCTCGGGCGTTTCGTGGTTATCGCGGCAGGCGATCTCGACATGGCTCGGTCCTCTCTACGGGCCTCCGCCGGGGACGTTTCCGTCTCTCGGTATAGGGCATGGCCAGATACCCGTCAAGCGTGGACTTCGGTTTGTGCTGTCCTTCCAGGGCCGGCCGTCGCAACCGGTCATCCTGAGCGAAGCGAAGGATCTTCTCGGCGAACGGGACAGACCCTTCGCTTCGCTCAGGGTGACAAGGCCGGGGCTGCAGCAGCTTCCCGTCATGCTTCGCCGCGAGCCCCAGCCCGACGCTTGCGCCTGTTATCTCTCCTGGAGAAGATGCTTGGGGCATTCAGTTCGCGGATCCGACGGAGGACCTCACCGTGTGCGGAAAGGTCTCGGCAAGCTTCATGATGTTGGTGGCTGTGCTGCCGGCTGCGTCCTGGGTCGGTAATGCATCCGCCGCTGCAGCGGAGCCAGGGCGCGGCGAGACGGTCCTCAAGCCCGATTTCGAGTCGCCCGAGGAGCGCGCGAAGTGGTCGAAATCTCCGGTCGCAAAGTGGACCCGGGACGCGCCCGGAGGCAAGTGGTGTCTGACTGTGGACGTCCCCGCCGACGGCCGGCGCGCCGCCAACATGGTCTCGCTGCCGGTCGACCTGACCCCCTTCCGGGGGATGATGCTGCACTTCGAATGCCGCGCCAAGGCCGAGGGCGTCACCAAGCCCGCGCAGGCCTACAACGGCGTGAAGTTCATGCTCCACTACAAGGCGCCCAGCGGCGAACTCTGGAGGAACCAGGACCACGTCCAGGGCACCTTCGATTGGAAGCCCCTGGGCTTCTCCGCGCCGATCCCAGCCGACGCCACGGCCGGCGACCTGTCGCTCGGGCTGCAGGACTCGACCGGCAAGGTCTGGTTCACGGATCTCGTCGTCACCGTGCTCCGGCCCCGGGCGCCGCGGCGGCCCGCGCCGGACCCGAACGCGCCGCCGGCGTACAAGGGCCACGACCTGCCCCGCCTGCGCGGGGTCATGGCGCCGAACGTCTTCCGCGATGACGATCTGCGCGTGCTCGGCACCGAGTGGAAGGCCAACCTGATCCGCTGGCAGCTCAACCGCAACTGGGGCAAGGCCGGCACCGAGCGCGACCTCGCCGAGTACGATCGTTGGCTCGACGGCCGGCTCGACGAACTCGAGAAGGCCCTGACCGCCTGCCGCAAGCACGGGATCATGGCGGTGATCGACCTCCACGCCCTGCCCGGAGGGCGCGACGAGAACTCGGACCTGGCCATGTTCCACGAGAAGAAGTACCAGGACCACTTCGTGAAGACCTGGGAGAAGATCGCGCGGCGCTTCAAGGACAACCCGGCGGTCTGGGCCTACGACCTGGTCAACGAGCCGGTCTGCGCCAGGCCCGCCTCGCCCGGGATGGACAGCCTGGCCACCCAGGTCCTCGCGGCCAGGGCGGTGCGGGCCATCGACGCCAAGACGACCATCGTCATCGAGGCCGAGGACTGGGCGTCGCCGGCGGCCTTCGCCTGGCTGACGCCGGTGGACGTGCCCAACGTGGTCTACCAGGTGCACATGTACGTGCCGCACACCTACACCCACCAGGGCGTGGTCAGCGGGTACCCGGCGGCGCCGGTGGCCTACCCGGGGAAGATCGGCGGCCAGGAGTACGACAAGGAGGCGCTGCGCAAGATCCTCGCGCCGGTCCGCGAGTTCCAGCGGGCCTACAACGTCCACATCTACGTCGGCGAGTTCAGCGCGGTGCGCTGGGCGCCGGGCGCCGCGCGGTACCTCTCGGACTGCATCAGCCTCTTCGAGGAGTACGGCTGGGACTGGTCCTACCACGCCTACCGCGAGTGGCCCGGCTGGAGCGTCGAGCACGAGAACCTGCCCATGGACCGCCAGGTCCACAAGCCGGCGGCCGCCGACACCGACCGCAAGAAGGTGCTCCTGGAGTGGTTTGCGAAGAACCGCAAACCGGGGAACTGACAGCCTTCTTCGGCTTTCTTCTGCGCTTGCAGCAGCCGGCCATAAGCTGAGAATGCGCTCAGCCCGATGCGGGCTGCCGAGAGGGCATGTCATGAGCCAGCTGGAGTTCCTCCTCATAGCATTCGGCGTGGGTACGACCTGCGTGCTGCTGTGCTGCGGCGTGCGAGCCGAGGAGTCTGCGCCGGCTCCGGCGCCGGATTTGGACGTGCGCGTGGACGAGCCGGTCGTGGCGGCACTTTCGGCGCCAGGCGAGAAGCGCTGGGGCTTCCACCAGTTCCCGACGCTGATGCGGCTGCCGGACGGCCGGATCGGGCTCGGTTACTCGGCCAACGCCGACGCCATCGAGACCTACGGCACGCCCAGCCCCTTCCTGGTCTCCGGCGATGGCGGCAAGACCTGGAAGACGGAGCAGAGCCCCGTCGCGGCCGTCAAGCCGCACGCCAGCATCACGCAGGTGGGCGATGGCGAGTTTCTCTGCCTGCCGCCGTCGAAGCCCCTGGACCTCGCAGCCGCCGGCATCACCATGCCCAAGCCGTCCGGGGCCATCGAACCCCACCCCAACTACAAGTTCTTCCTGTACCGCTGCGCGGAGTGTCCCAAGCCGGTCCAGGACTACCTGCGGGAGATGCCCGCCTGGCGCTGGACCGCCGGAGCAACGTCCTGGAAGGCCGAGTCCGTGACCTACGACACGCGCGGGCTGGTGGTCTTCAAGAGGCGGGACGGGACGGAGGCCAAGCTTCTGCCGCGGGCCTGGTTCGAGCACCCGGCGGTGCGCCTCGGCGACGAACTCTTCTACGCCGACTATCGCACGAAGTACGAGGGGGCCGACGGGAAGATCGCGCCCAACTGGACCACGTCCTGCATGGCCTCCGGCGACGGCGGCCGCACCTGGGAGCGGCGCGGGCTGATCGCCGCCGACCCCTCGGGCAAGAACATGATGGCCGAGCCGATGATCGCGCCCACCTCGGACGGAGCCCTGGCCTGCGTGATCCGCGGCGAGCCCGGACCCATGGTCATCACCTTCAGCCGGGACCGCGGGCGCGCCTGGACCCCGGTCCGGGCGCTGCACGAGTTCGGCGTCTTCCCCGGGCTCATTCTGCTCGAGAATAAGGTGCTGGTCTGCTCGTTCGGGCGGCCCGGCGTGCACCTGAAGTTCTCTGCGGACGGGACCGGCCAAGCCTGGTCCGCGCCGACCGCGCTGATCGCCGGGGATCGCAAGGAATCCCAGAGGGATACCTGCGGCTACACCAGCCTCCTGGCTGTCGGGCCGGACGCGTTCCTCGTCGCCTACTCCGACTTCAACCGCCGGGATGCCAGGAACCGGCAGTACAAGGCCATCCTGGTGCGGCGGGTGCAGGTGACCGCGAAGACCGGAACGAAGTAGCCGGCCCATGAGCCCCGACCCGGCCGCTCCCCCGCCCCTCCCTGCCGCCGAGCCGCAGCCGCGGTCCCCGCGGCTGCGGCGCTGGGCGCGGATCCTCCTGATCGTGCTCGGCTGTCTCGCCGCACTGATTGGCGGCTGGGTCTGGCACATCAAGCGCCAGGAGGCGCGGATGCTCGCGCACGTCGAGGAGCTGCGCCTGGCCTGGGAGCGCTCGCGGCTCATGCCCGCGCCGGAGGACAACGCCGCCGACCTCTACCGGCAAGCGTTCGACAAACTGGTCGAGAGCGACAAGGTGCGAGATGTCCGCAAGCGGGCCTACGACGGGCAGCTCGACTTCCGTAGCGCGGAAATCGAGGAGATCCTCGGGAAGAACGCCGAGTGCCTCGGACTCGTCGACGAGGCGCTCAGGCGGCCGCACTGCCAGCTGATGATGGACTTCTCGCGGGGTGTGCTGGGCAAACCGGATGCGGATGTCGGCAAGGTGCTCAGGCTCGGGATCCTCCTGGACCTGAGGGCCCGCCACTCGGTGTTGGCCAAGAAGCCGGGGGAAGCGTTGACGGACGTGCTTGCGCTCTTCATGCTGGCTCACCACGCATCGGAGTGCGAGTCCATCCTGGGCCAGATGGGGTGCCATGCCTGCGTGGAATGGGGCTTCAAGGCGCTCGAAGTCCTGTTGGGGAGACACCAGCTTTCCGCGGCGGAGCTGGAGCGAGCTTTCGCCGAAGTCGCGAAGATCGCACCTGCCGGGACGAGTCTGGTTGCCTGCCTGCGCGCCGAGAAGGTCGTCATGCTGATCACGACCGCCCGGGTGGCCACCTGCCAGGACGCCATGACCCAGCTGATCAGCAAGAGCGGTGAGCGGCCCGAGAGGCGCTCCTCGAGCGACTACGTCCAGTTCGCCGCCAGGTGGACCGGGCTGGCGCGCAGGGAGGTCGTCAATCTGGAGGGGGCCTTCGACAAGCTCATCGCGTTTGCGGAGCGCTCGTCGCGAGGGGAGGACGTGGAGTTCAACGAAGTGCTCGCCGAGGTCATGCCCGACAGGAGCCACCACAGCTGGATACTTGGAGGCCGGGTGATAACGGCGATAGTCATGCCGTCGCTGGCGTCGGCATGCACGGGAGGAAGCAGCAAAACCTCGCCCGTCCAGCTCGACCTAGCCCGGATCGGCCTGGCATTGGAGCTGTCCCGCCTCCGCCACGGGCAGCACCCCGAGTCACTCGAAGCGCTGTGCGCCGACATGCCCGAGAAGTTCCTCGCGGTCCCGCAGGACCCCTTCGCCAAGGCGCCGTTGCGCTACGAGCGCACCGCGGCCGCGACCCGCGTCTGGAGCGTGGAGAACGACAACATCCGCCCCGGCGAGAAACCGCGCACCGACCTCGTCATCGAATTGCCGAAGTAGCTGCGAGGCCGCCCCGGGGGAGAGTTCAGTCCCGTTGGTGTTCGCTATCGCCGTCGACATCGGTATCGCAGTCGGAGCGAAGCGAGAACGTCCTCGCATCGCCCTGCAGGCGATGCTCCGATGCCGATGCCGATACCGATGCCGACTTGGCGCTCAGCGCCCTGCCAGGTCGATGTAGGCCCCCTGCCGGACCAGCCGGTCCTGGAGCCGGCGCACGTCGACGTCGCGCACGTCGACCTTCTTCCGGGCGGCCATGGCCGCGGCCAGTCCCGCCGCCTCGCCGGTGGCGAAGGCCGCGGGCATGACCCGCACCGAGCCCTGCATGGCCCGGTCGCAGGAGATCGACCGGCCGGCCACGAGCAGGTTCGCGAGCTTCTTCGGGATGAGCGCGCGGTAGGGGATGCCGTAGTGCTCGCCGGGGGGCAGCGACCTGGTCTGGTGCGACTTGAGATAGGCGGCCACGCCCTTGCCGCTCTTGGGCGTGTCGTGGATGTCGATGTAGTAGCAGTAGCTGGCGATGTCGTCGGGACTCTTGGTGCGGTTCCAGAAGTGCTCCGCGTCCATCACGTACTCGCCGACGATCCGCCGGGTTTCGCGCACGCCGACGAGTTCGGCGGTCGACGCAAGGAAGGCGCCGGGGCAGCCCTTCACTCGCCGCGAGAGGAAGGCGCAGAGCTCCTCGGCCTGGCGCCGGCCTTCGATCATCGCGCGGGTGAGGCTCGCCGCGTCGGTCCCGTCGGTGCCCTCCTGGTGCTTGTAGTTGAAGCCGGTGGCGCTGTAGTCGGCGACGATCTCGCTGACGCAGTGGTGGTGGTCGTACTTGCCGGAGAGCCGGCCGGAGAGGCTGGCCTTCCTGACGATCTCGCCGAACGGCTGATAGCGGAGCGTTTTGGCGGCGAGTTCGCCGTCGAGTCCGGCGATGGTGAAGCACACCGTCGACGGCTGCATCCGGGCGGCCTTGGCGAAGGGCGCTCCGGCGCGCGCGGCGACGTCGGCGTCGCCGGTGGCGTCGACGAAGACCGGGGCGCGCCACTCCTCCTGGCCGGATTTCGACCACGTGCGGAGCCCCGCGAGGCGGCCGCCCCTGACCACCGGCTCGGTGACCTGGGTGAAGAGCCGCAGCGCGGCGCCGCTTTCCACGAGCATCTCGTCGAGCAGCCGCTTCAGGATCTCGGCGTTGATCCGCACCCAGTCGTAGCGGGTGATGTCGCCGGGGCGGGCCTTCTTCATGAAGGCGCCGCCGCGGCGGAGGAGTTTCTCGAGGACCTCGAAGCCGATGCCCCGGATCACGAGCTTGCGGTCGTTGGTGTAGGGGCAGAAGGCCGGCACGAGCCCGGTCGTGCCCATCCCGCCGAAGGCGCCGGTGGCCTCGATGACCGCGACCCGCGCTCCGGCGCGCGCCGCGGAGAGCGCCGCGCCGATGCCCGCCGGCCCGCCGCCGGCCACGACCACGTCGAACTGGTGGACCTTGATCCTCATTGGGCGTCGCCTCCATCCGGGACTATGGCTCCATTGTCGCGAAGCAGCTTCCGGACCTCCGCCAGCGGCAACTCCTCCGGCGCGCGGCCGGACTTGGCAGCCAGCGCCGCGAGCGCCCCGGCGGCCTGGCCCGTGGCCATGCAGGTGCCCTGGACGCGCAGGGCGGAGTTCGACTCCCGGTCGCTGGAGATGATGCGGCCGGCGACGAGGAAGTTCCCGACGCCCTCAGGCAGTAGCGCGCCGCGGGGCACGGTCGGGACCACCCCGTCGGCGAGGTGGCGCATGTCGACGTCCAGGCCATCGTCCGTGTGGATGTCGATGGGGTAGAAGGCGTAGCAGAGCGCATCCGGCCAGATGCGCCCGGCCATGTAATCCCGCCCCGTGATCCGCGCGCGGCCGGCCACGGTGCGCGTCTCGCGGATTCCGCACTCCGGAGCGAAGGACTCGACCCGGAAGCTCTCGAGCCCCGGCTGCCTACGGAAGAAACGCAGGATGCGCAGCATCGACCGGCGCGCGGCCAGCTCCGCGGCGGTCCGGCCCTCGCTGCCGTAGCCGTCGACGTCGACGATGTGGTTGCGGTTCTGCCCGCGCGCGGTCAGGAACATGCGGCAGGCGTCGTCCTTTCTCCCCAGGTCCTGGAAGGAGATCTCGCCGCGCTCGACCGCCGCGCCCAAGGCGGCCTCCAGTGCCGGGTAGTCGAGGGCCTTGGGGTCGTAGCCCCCGCAGCGCATCATCAGCGTGCCGGGCTGGAGGACCTCGCCGCGCTCGAGCCGGCAGCCGGCCAGCGCCGCGAGGTTGGCGTCGCCGGTGGCGTCGACGAGGGTCTTGGCGCCGACGGTCCGCAGACCCTCCTTGAGACAGAGGTCGAGCTCCCAGGAGCCGTCCGCCGCCCGGCGCGCCGCGGCCGGCATGGCATGGAGCAGCAGCTGCGCGCCGGAGCCGGTCACCTCTTCGTCGACCAGCGCCGCGAAGGCCGCCCCGTCGATCCGGATCTGGTGGGTCCAGTGCTTCTTGCCGAAGCCCCTCGAGAAGTCGGGCATCTCGCCGCCGACCTCCTCGATGGTCCGCCGGACCAGGTCCCAGCCGATCCCGGCGATGACCTGCCGGCCGTGGGCGTGGAAGATTCCCGGGAAGGCCACCCCGCCGGAGGTGATCGCCCCTCCGAGGAGCGCGGTCTTCTCGACGAGCAGCGTCGCCGCCCCGGTTCGCGCGGCCTGGACCGCCGCGCAGATGCCGGCCGGCCCGCCGCCGGCCACGACCACATCGAAGTTGCGTCCGGAGGCAGTCATCTCCGCGCCTTCATCCTCAGCCCTTGAAGTTCGGCAGGTGCGCGCCGAGCTTGGCGAGTCTGGCCTGGAGCTCGCTCACCCTGACCGCGTGGACGTCCGGCTCGCCGCCGGCCGCGGCGCTCATGGCCGCAGCCACGCCCGCGGCCTGGCCGGTGATGTAGCAGCCGGGCATCACCCGGATGGAGCCCTGCAGGTAGCGGTCGGAGCTCACGCACCGGCCGGCCACGAGCGCGTTCGAGAGCCCCTTGGGCGTGAGGATGCGGTAGGGCACGCCGTAGCTCTCGCCTTCCTTGTAGCGCAGGTCGCGGCGGAACTCCTCCTCGAACCTGGCGTAGGAGGCCGCGTCGGGCTTCGCCGGGTGGATGTCCACCGGGTAGCAGTAGCGCCCGATCTCGTCCTCGAAAGTAGCGCGGCGGCGGAAGTCATCGATGCTCAGGACGTAGTCGCCGGTGATCCGCCGGGTCTCGCGGACGCCGAGGATCGAGCCGGTGGCGACCAGCTTCATCTTCTCGAAGCCCTTGAGGTACTCCTTGTAGTATCGCTCGTACTCCAGGAGCGACTTCCGGCCCCAGACCAGCGCCGCGGTCAGCGAGCGCTCGTCGGTGGCGTCCACGCCGAAGGTGTGGCCGATGTTGCCGCCGCCGACGATGCGCCCGACGCGCCACATGCCCGGCAGGTGCGGGTCCTCGACGGTGAAGACCTTGTCGCGGAAGGCGTCGGCCAGGCGCTCGCGCTCCCGCTTGGTGGTGTCCGCGGAGTCCCAGGCCACGCCCGCCCACAGGCTGCAGAGCGTGCCCGGCATCATGGCGCCCTCGGCGTCGCCCTTTTCGAAGGCCGCGCCGGCCCAGGCGGCGAGGTCCCCGTCGCCGGTGCCGTCTACGTAGACCCGGGCGCGCACCGCGAAGAGCCCGCTCTTGGCGGCGAGCACCGCGGCCATCACCCGGCCGCCCTCCGTCTCGACCGCGGCGAGCCTCGTGTGGAGGGAGAACTGCACGCCGGCCTCGGCGAGCATCTCGTCGTAGACGCGCTTCAGGGCCTCGGCCCGGATGGCGCAGGAGAAGTCGCGCCGCCGGTCGCCCGCGCCCCCGGCCGCCACCAGCCGGTCGAGGAGCTCCCGGCCGAAGCCGCCGGCCAGGAAGTTGACCCCGTCGCCGAACTGCATGAAGGCCGGGACCATCCCCGCCGTGCCCGCGCCGCCGAGGCATCCCTGATCCTCGGCGAGGAAGACGCTCGCGCCCTGGCGCGCCGCCGCCACCGCCGCGGCCGCGCCGGCCGGACCTCCGCCGGCCACGAAGACGTCCACCTCGTGGCGGACGGGAACCTGACGGGACAGGGAGATGTTCTGGACTCTGCTCATCGGGTGTCTCCTGTTGCCTGTTACCGGAGAGCTTATCCCCGAGGCATCCGGGAAGCTATAGAGAAAGCTGCCTAAACCTCTATGGATTCCTGCCGCCGGCGCCGGTACTCGCCGGGAGGCATCCCGGCGCGCTCCCTGAAGACCGCAGCGAAGTAGTTCTGGTTGCAGAAGCCGCAACGCGCGGCGATTTCCCCGACAGTGAGCGAGGAGTGGGCCAGCAGGCCCTTGGCCTTCTCCACGCGCATGGCCGCCAGGTACTGGTGGAAGGGCATGCCGGCTTCGGCGCTGAAGACGTGCGCGAAGCGCGAGGGGCTCAGGCCGGACTCCCGCGCCGCGTCGGCCACGCTGATCGCTTCCCCGCAGCGCCGCTCGGCGAGCTCCATGGCCCGCCGGACCGGTTCGCTGTGCGCCCCCCGGGCCAGCCGCTGGAGCATGAGCGCCCCGCCGGCCTCGGCGGCATAACCGGCGAGCACCGCCAGCAGCTTCCCGACCTCGAGGAGTTCGGCGCGCGAGCGGGCCGGCATGCCCGATGACCCCGGCGGCCGCCTGCGGCCGCGCTCGGCCGCCGGACCCAGGAAGATGGTGCCGACATGGTTCCCCGAGATCACCACCGGCACCACCGCCTCGAGAACCCCGGCGTGGCAGCACTTGACGAAGACCCGCCGCGTCCGGCCGGCCCGGCGGTTGGCCTGCACGAAGTCGCTCTGCAGGCACTCAGGCTGGCTGCGGGCCTTGACCCGGGCGCAGAATGGATGCCAGTGCTGATACCAGCGCTTGGGCAGGAGTGGGCGGCCGTCGTCGCGCGAGAAGTTGGCCATGTCGTGCAGACAGACCGCCAGGCCGCTGAGCCGGGAGATGCCGTCCAGGGCGGCGGCGAAGTCGGCGCGGAGTGCCCGGGCGGCGGGCAGGATTTCGGCCCGGCGATCGGTGGTCACGTGGGACCTCGTCTACCCTTCCGCGTTCATCCGCAGCTTGGTCATCTTCTCCCAGAGGGTTTTGCGGCTGATGCCCAGCAGCCTGGCCGCCTCGGTGCGGCTGCCGGAGGTCGCCGCCAGCGCCCGCTTGATGGCCGCGCGCTCGGCGGCGGCGACTGCCTCGGCGATGGGGCCGACCGCCGCAGGGGGTTCGGCCGCGCAGTTCGGGGCGGCGGCCGCCCCGGTCCCGGGCAGGGCCGGATCGATCATGGCCGCGACCTCGGCCGCCGAGGCCGCCTGGCCCGGACGGAGCAGGTCCTCGACGCGGAGTTCCCCGCCCCCGGGGGTGAGCGCCACCGCCCGGCAGACAGCGTTCTCTAGCTCGCGGACGTTGCCCGGCCAGGACGCGGCCCCGAGCATCTTCATGGTCTCCGGCGAGACGCGGTACTCCCGGCCTCCGCCGTGGCGGCGCATGAAGTGTCCGACCAGCGCCGGAATGTCCGCCGACCGTTCGGCCAGGGGCGGCAGGGCGACGGTGACCACGTTCAGGCGGTAATAGAGGTCCTCGCGGAAGCGCCCGGAGCCAGCCAGCGCGCCCAGGTCGGTCTTGGTGGCGGCCACCACCCGCACGTCGATCTCGGCCGGCTTGTCCGAGCCTATCCGGCGGATCTGGCGCTCCTGCAAGACCCGCAGCAGCTTGCCCTGCAACTCGGGCTTGAGGTCGTCGATGTCGTCGAGCAGGATGGTCCCGCCGCGGGCCTCCTCGAAGAGTCCCTTGCGGTCGTGGAGCGCGCCGGTGAAGGCTCCCTTGACGTGGCCGAAGAGCTCGTCCTCGAGGAGGTTCTCGGGCACGGCGGCGCAGCCCAGGGCCACGAAACGCCCGGCGCGGCGCCGCGAGCGCGAGTGCAGCGCGCGGGCCACCAGCTCCTTGCCGGTGCCGCTCGGTCCGGTCACGAGCACGGTGGCGTCGCTCTCCGCCACCCGCTCGATCAGCCGGTAGACCGCCTGCATGGCCGGGGCGGAGCCGACCAGGTCCTCGAAGCCCCCGCGCTCGCCGAGCTCCGCCTTGAGCTTCTCGTTCTCGGTGCGCAGCCGCCTGAGCTCCAGGCAGCGCTCCAGGCGCACCAGCACCTCGTCGTCGAGGAACGGCTTCTGGAGGTAGTCGAAGGCCCCGGCCTGCATGGCCTTGACCGCCGAGTCCACCGAGCCGTGCCCGGTGATGACCAGCGCGATGAGCCCGGCGTTGTGGCGGCGCGCGGCAGCGAGGACCTCGAGGCCGTCGCCGTCGGGCAGCCGCAGGTCGGTGATCAGGCAGTCGAAGCTTTCGCCCTCGACGTGGCCCGTGGCCTGGGCGGCCGTGCCGGCGCGGACCACCTCGTGGCCGGCCTCCTCCAGCGCGTCGCCCAGGGTGATGCGGATGGACTTCTCGTCGTCGACCAGCAGGATCTTCACCGGCTCAGCTCCTTGCCAAGGTCTTGCTCAACGCCATGGTTTTGCTCAACGCAGAGGACGCGGAGGTGCGCGGAGGGCGCGGAGGAGGACTGGAGCATGTGAGTGTTCCCATCTGAAAACATGCCGTTGTCCTCTGCGACCTCCGCGCCCCTCTGCGTCCTCTGCGTTCAGCCTTTACGGTCAGAGGACGGCAGGCGCACGATGGCCCTGGTGCCCTTGCCCTTCTCGCTCTCCAGCACGAGCTCCCCGCCGTGGCTCTGGATGATGGAGTGGGCCACGGGCAGTCCCAGGCCCGAACCCTCCGGCTTGGTGGTGTGGAAGATGTCGAAGGCGGCGGCGACCTCCTCCGCGGACATTCCGCAGCCGGAATCCTCGATCTCGACCACGACCATGGGGCGCGGGGCGGGGGGCGGGGGGCGATTGGCGGTCGGCGATTCGTCGCCCTCGGCTCTTGCCCGCACGGCGATGCGCTTCGCGGCTGCTTCCCGCACCGCATCGGCGGCGTTGAGGATGAGGTTGAGGAAGACCTGCTCGAGCTCCTGGCGCGCGCCCAGGACCTTCGGCAGTTCCGCGGGCAGTTCTCTGACGACCTCGGCGCTCTTGAGCCGGTGCTCGGCGAAGCGCAGCGCCGACTCCAGTGCCTCGGAGACGTCCACCGGACCGGTGGTGGACGTTGTCGGTCGCTGGAAACGAAGCAGCTGCCTGGTTATCCGGGCCACCCGCTCCAGGCCTTCGTGTATCAGGCCGAGATATTCGTGGCCCTTCGCGTCGCCGGGCGGCACGCTCGACTCCAGTCGCCGTGCGGCATTGACCATTCCCCCCAGAGGGTTGTTGATCTCGTGAGCCACCCCGGCGGCAAGCTTTCCCGTGGCGGCCAGGCGCTGGGCGATATTGGCCGCGGCCTCGGCCCGGCGGGACTTCTCGGTCTCCTCGGCGACGCGGCGCTCGAGTCCCCGGCGGTTCGCCGCCACCTCGTCGGCCATGCGGTTGAATGCCCGGACCAGCTCGCCGATTTCGTCGGGACGGTTCTCGCCCCGGGCCTTGACCGCCGTCGAGCCGGATGCCATCATCCGGCTGGCCTCGGCCAGTTCCACGACCGGAGTAAGCACCTGGCGCGAGAGCAGCAGCCAGAGCGCCGCCCCGAGCAGCAGGGCGGCCAGTCCCATCGCCGGCAGCAGGGCCGCGAGGTGGCCGGTTATCTTCGGGTCCAGCATGGTCGCGTAGCTGTAGAGCCGAAACTCCTTGCCGGACGCGTCGCGGGCGCTGGCCAGAAGTTCGGCGGAACCTCCGGATTGCGTGCGTCCGCAGAGCTCCGCCGGTTCGGCGGCCACAATCAGACCCTGCGAGTCGGCAACTACCCAGCGTCCGAGCAGGCCGGCCTCCTGCATATACAGAGCGACTCTCTCTCCGCCGCCCGTCGAGCGCGTCAGGACTCCGCTCTCGACGCACAAAACGAATCGCTCGCGAGCCTTGATCCTGACGGTCTCTGGGTTCTCAACTTTGGCGGCGCCAAGTAGTTGCGCAATGAACGCTAGTGTTACGACAACGAAACCGACCGCCATAACCGCCGCGGTGGTCAGCAGCACTTTGGCGCGCAGCCTCATGGCGGGAGATTCTACGGTGTTACGTTTCCGTGTCAATGCGCAATCGGAGCCCACATGTGCGAACTACCACTTTTCGGCAAAGTGGACCATTTTACATTGAACTTTATATAAAAGCTCCGTTACTACTCGCAGTTCCATAGCCGAGCTTGACCTTTTTAAGGAGGAGTGGATGGCCACCTCAACCGACCTTCGTTCCGCGATCGAGGAAGTCCAGGGGCAGTTGCCGGCCGAAGGGCTGCCGGTCGAGGGCGAGCTGCCACTCGGCGAGGGCGATTGGGCGAGCCGCATCGAGCGGCGGGTGGGCGCGCTGCCCTGGTGGGTGATCTCGGCGGTGACTCACGCCGTGGTCTTCCTGCTCATCGCACTCCTGGCCACGGCCGTGGCGCCCTCGGTGACCGACGAGGTGGTCATCGCCACCGACGTGGTCAAGCAGAAGCCCCCCGAGTACGATCCCAATAAGAAGCGCGACGTCTTCAAGAACCCCAAGGACGTGGTCGCGGATACCATGGTCGAGAATCCGGTCGTCACTCACGAGAAGGTGGAGGAGACCGAGCACTTCGAGACCGACAACAACATGGACAAGAACACCGCCCGCGGCAACGAGGACGCCATCAGCGACATCCCGCTCGGCGGCACCGGCACGGTCGGATCCATCGGCGTGGGCGGCGGCGGGGCGGCGGGCGTCTTCGGCTACCGCGACGGCGGCGGCCGCAGGAAGGCCGTGGGCCGCTTCGGCGGCAGCCAGGCGACCGAGAGCGCCGTCGAGGCGGCGCTGCGCTGGCTCGCCCGCCACCAGGAAAAGGACGGCTCCTGGCAGGGCAACAAGTGGGAGGGCGACAACAAGGGCTGCGATCCGGGGATCACCGGCCTGGCGACCCTGGCCTTCCTGGGCGCAGGCTACACCCACAAGTCCGGAGGCCCCTTCCAGGATAACGTCAAGCGCGCCGTGGAGTGGATCGTCAAGCAGCAGCGCGCCGACGGGGCGCTGGGCGTCAAGTACAGCGAGCCCTGGCATGGCGGGTTCGGTGGCTATAACCACCCCATATGCGGCCTGGCGCTGGCCGAGGCCTATGGTATGACCAAGGACCCAGCGTTGCTCGAGCCCGCCCAGAAGGCCGTCGACTATTCCACCAAGATCCACCAGGCGCCCTATTCGGGGTGGCGCTACACGCCCAAGCAGGCTGGCGACGTCTCGGTGACCGGCTGGTACACCATGCAGCTGAAGTCGGCCAAGATCGCCGGGCTCCACGTGGACGGGGTCGCCTTCCAGGGCGCCCTGACCTTCATCGAGAAGTGCACCAGCAAGAAGGACGGCAGCGTCGGTTACACCAACGACCGCGGCCTGCCCTGCACCACCGGGATCGGCATGGTCTGCCGGCAGTTCATGGGCGTCCCCAGCACCGATCCGGTGCTCAAGCAGGGGGCGGTCATTTTGGAGAAGAACCTGCCCGCCTGGGACGCCAAGAACGGCATCGGCAACGGCGGGCCGGCGACCTTCTACCACTGGTACTACGGCACGCTGGCCATGTTCCAGATGGGCGGCGAGAGTTGGAACAAGTGGAACGCCGTCCTGAAGCCCACGCTGGTCGACCACCAGTGCAAGGGCGGCCCCATGGACGGATCGGCCAACGACAAGGACGGTTCCTGGGACCTGCTCGGCAAGCACGACAAGGCCGGGAGCCGCGTGTACACCACGGCGGTGGGGGCCCTGATTCTCGAGGTCTACTACCGCTACCTGCCGATGTACGCCAAGTAGGGGCGAGCCGGCGGCTCGGTCCTGCCGGCATTCGGCTATCGGCTTTCGGCCTTCGGCACGACGACCGTTCCGATAGCCGAAAGCCGAATGCCGAACGCCGGCCTATAGGTTCGTGATATCGTCCCCGGTGTCGCCCTTGCCGAACCAGTAGTAGCCCTTCGGGTACTTCGCCGGATCGGGTGACTTGCCGTCGTTGGTCTCGTCGACCCCGTTCGGGCCACAGGACCAGATGACGGCCTTGCCGGCAATCTCGCTGGTGGCAGTCACGGCAGGCGGCGCGCCCCAGGGATATTGGCCGTTCACCAGCCGGAAATTCTCGCAGGCCAGGCGAAGATCGTGAACGAGGCTTGTCGTCGGCAGCAACTTGCCCTCGTCGTTCATCCTGCTCAGTGCCTCGGTGCCTTTGCCCCTATGTGCCTTCTCACTTCTTCCGTATCCACGCCTCCGCGTCCTTCCAGTACTGGGCGCTCTCGAGCGGCTCGGCGTCGAGCTGCCAGTACTGGGTCATCATCCGCTCCTTGATGCGCGGGCTCCTGCCCTTCGCGGCGAGGAAGCCCTTGAGCTCCCCGACGCCGATCTTCGCCTTCGGCTTCCAACTCGGGCTTGCCACGCAGGCCGCGATCGACTCGAACATGGCGCAGGCCTCGGGGACGTCGCGCTCCAGCCCCGTGAAGTTGAAGGCCGAGACCATGAGCCTCCCGCGGCCCACGCGCAGGTCGAAGAGGTAGGCGAACCTGCGCATGGTCCAGTCGGGCTGGAGCTCGCGCAGTTTGAAAGTGAAGACGTCGTAGCGGTCGCGCACCGCCTTGTCCACGCCCTGGATGATCGGGTCGACCGCGACCGGGAAGCCGTCCAGGCTGGCCTTGTCGCAGTCGTCGATGAGGCCGGCGAACTGGAAATCGACGAAGCCGTCGGTCGGGAAACCCTTCGTGGCCGGGTGCGGGCGGAGGAAGCCGCCCAGGTTGTGGCCGCGGTCCCAGATGACCGCCTTGAAGCGGTCCCAGGTCGAGGGCAGGTAGTACTTCTCGCGGGGCGCGGTCCGGTCGCGGGTCTCCGGGACGCGCCAGAGCATGAGGACGTCGCCGCCCCTCTCGAGGTGCCTGAAGACCTCGTCCGAGAATCGGTCGGCGATGACCAGCCTCTCCGGGCGCTTCAGGTCCCGGCCCATGGCCATCTGCGGGTAGCGCTTGACCAGGTTCACGCCGCGGAGCGCCACCGTGGCCTTCCTGACGGCCAGCTTCTCCGGCCGGTCCGGGTAGAGCCACAGGTTCCAGGAGTTGGCGATGGCGTGGCCCGCGGCCGGGAGGAGCTTCGCCTCCAGCTCCAGGGCCTCGGGGTCGGCCGCCTTGGGCAGCCGGATCTCGACCGTCGCCAGCCGCGAGAGGCCGTAGCCGAGCGCGACACGCTCGAGCCTGCCGCCGATCTTGATGCTCTTGCCGGACTTGGAGCGCAGCTCCCAGGCGAAGGTCCCCTCGCCGGTGAGCGTGGCCGAGAAGTTCGAGAGCCAGACCGGCACGGAAACTTTCCCGCCCTCGAAGAATGTCCGGCGCGGAAGGTCGGCGACCAGCACCGCGTCGCTGTTGAACTTGAGGTACTGCTCGGGGACCACGTCGGGCTTGATGTCGTCGAAGCAGTCCAGGAGACCGTTGGCGTTCTCGTAGCGGTCGGTGTCGGCCAGCTGCAGGAAGTTGAAGCCGCGCAGGATGGGGCTCTTGCGGATGCTCTCGAAGACCTGCTTGTACCAGACGTGCTGGTAGCGGATGCCGGCCTCGAGCATCCTCGGGTAGTCGGCATCGAGCCCCTTGGCGGCGCGGAGCTTGACCAGTTCTTCGATCCACCACGGCTCGGGGGCCCGGCCGGCCTGGAACTTCCGCCGGAGCTCCTCCAGGTCGCGCAGGACGATGTAGTGGCCGACCTCGTGGGCCACGACCGGGAAGTTGAGCGGCACCTCCCGCCGGGTGGTGGACTCGGGCGCCTTGACGATCATCTCCCTGCCAGAGACCGAGCCGAAGATGGCCCAGTTGGCGGTGGTGTCGAACATGTCGTGGTTGCGGCCGAAGGGCGCGAAGTAGCCCATGTGCTGGACGTCGAAGTCGATGTTGCCGCGGTCGCACTCGCCGCGGGCGCAGGTGTCGATGAAGAGCCGCGTGGGGTCGAGCTTGCGGAGCTCCGCGGCGCGCTCTGCAACCTGTGGATTGCGGCCCGGCGAGTTGATCTCGTTGCCCAGGCAGTAGACCATCAGCGACGCCCGGTTCCTGATGCGCAGAATGGCCTCGCGCCAGTCGGCGGGCCGGACCAGGACCGGGTCGTGGTCCATGAGCTCCCGCTCCTTCTGGTACTTGCCGTAGTACTTGCGGACCTCCACGTGGGTCAGGATGCCGAGGCGATCCGCGGCGTCGAACCAGGCGTCCGACGGCACCCGCGAGTGGAAGCGCACGAAGTTGAAGCCCAGGCGCTTGGCGTTGCGGATGTACTTGGCGTAGAACTCGGTCTCGGAGAGCCCTCCGAAGTTCTGATGGTCGTGGGCCTCGCGTCCGCGGATCACGCCGCGTACGTAGAAGGGGCGGTTGTTCATGAAGATCTGCAGCCCCTCGACGTGGAACTTCCGCATGCCGAAGTTCTGGAAGACGCGGAGCTCCTCGCGCCCGACCTTGAGCTCGATCAGCAACTGATAGAGGAAGGGCGTCTCGATCGTCCAGGGCGTGAAGCCCTTCAAGCCCGCTTCGAATCGTATCCGGCGGCCGTCGGGCGCGACCCGGCCGGAGGCCAGCGCCTTGCCCGGAGCCGCGACCGGAGCGATCCGCCACGTGCCGCTCTTCAGGTCGCGCGGCGCGCTGAAGGAGACCTCGACCCGGGCGTTATCGAAGTCCGGCAGGATGAACAGGTCGCGAAGAGCGTCGGGGCTGGTCGGGGGCATGCGGGCAATCCTCCGTAAGGCCGCGCGAACCGGCGGCATGCCCGTAGGATATGCCCCCGTCCGCCGCCTGCAACTGATCCGCCACCGATGGACACAGATGAACACCGATAACAGCGGATTCCTGTATTCGTTGCTCCGATCGGTGTGCATCCGTGTTCATCTGTGGCTCGGCTCTTCTCAGGTCTCCCGGGAGCGGCGGTAGTCGGCCGGCGTCCTGCCGGTCAGGCGCCGGAAGGTCCGGAAGAAGAAAGGCTGTTCGGCGAACCCCGACTCCCGGGCCACCTGCTTGAGCGGAAGGTCGGTGGTGCGGAGCAGCAGGCAGGCGCGCTCCACCCGCATCCGCCGCAGGTGGGCGAGCGGTGCGGCTCCCACCGCCCGGCGGAAGAGCGAACGCAGGTGGACCTCGCTCACTCCGACGCTCGCGGCCAGATCGGCGACGGTCAATTCCGGATCGTCCAGTCTCTCGGCGGCCAGCGCCAGCGCCGGGCGCAGTCGGTCCACGGGGCCGCCTTCGGGCAACCGGACCAGTTCCCCGTGCTCCCGGACGAGATGCAGCAGCACCCGCCAGATCTCCGCGGCCATGGCCTCGCGCCAGCCCGACGGGCGCAGGGCGAAGTCCCGGGCCGCGCGGCGCGAGGCTTCGACGAAAGGAGCGGGCTCCGCCTCGACGGCGCCCGGAAAGGCCCCGCCCAGTCCCAGGGCGGCAATGAGGTCGGCGGCTCCGTAGGCCTCCGCGAAGAAGTGCACGGTGAAAAGCCGGAGAGCCACGCCGGCGTCGGGTTGGACGTGGTGCTCGGCGCTCTTGGGCACAAGGAAGAGGTCGCCGGGCCCGAGCCTCTCCCAGGTGACCTGCGCCGCGGGGCCGCCATCGAGGAGCCGACACCGACCGGTGCCTTCGACGACGCAGAACCACATGGCGTCGGGCACGCGCCGCGGGCGTTGCTCCCACTCCGGCGTGCAGCGCCACTCGAAGGCCGAGACCGGGCGAACGCTCGTCGCCTCGAGCCAGCGCGACACCTTTGCCCCGGCCGCCGGAAGCGACTCGAAGGGCGGGAATTCTTGCGGCCCGAGGGGTACGGCGGTCGGGCCCGCCGCAGGCCTGCTCCTGGCCATGTTTCGTTTAAGCCAATCCTTTCATCGCCGCAGCCATTGACCCGAAGCCTATTCTAGATGGATACTGACCGTAGGCAAGGGCCGAAGCCGGCCGCGACTTTCGTAAAGGATAGCATCATGAACGAACTCCAGACCATCGCCACCGGTAGCCGCTCCGCCGAGCGGGACCTGATCCGGGCGCTCGCCCGTCGCGTGGCGGAGATCGCCGCCTCTCCCGGGATGGCCGCGATCCGCCGGCGCTGGCGGGACGTCAACGCGCTGCGCCGGCCCGACCGCGCGCCGGTCTGGTGTCGGCCGGTGGGCGCGTGGAGCGAGCTCCTGCCGGACTCGGAGCTCCGCTGTACGGACCCGGGGCTGCGCCCGGTCGAGCGCGCCTTTCGCCAGGCGCTCATCAAGCACGACATCGGCGACGACTCGCCGCTCGACGGTTGCTTCGAGGTGCCCGTCGCCGTGAGGCGGAACCCGGCCAACACCTGGGGCGTCGAGCCTGGGCGGCACAAGCCCTCAGGGCCCGGCGGGGCCTGGGGCTTCGACCCGCCTCTGCGCGAGACGGCCGACTTCGACCGGCTGGTGCTGCCCAGCTTCACCATCGACGCGGACGAGACCCGGCGCCGCCTGGAGCGGGCCTCCGAGTTGCTCGGCGACATACTGCCGGTGCGGCCGGTCTGCGGCGCACCGATCGGGGCCACGCTCGGCACGCCTGCCGCCGAGCTGCGCGGGCTCGAGCAACTCATGATGGACATGGCCTGCGAGCCGGAGTCGGTCCACCGGCTGATGGCCCATCTGCGCGATGCGACGCTGGCTGGCATGGACGCGGTCGAGGCCCAGGGGTTGCTCACCGCCAACAACTCCGGTCCGATGGTCGAGAGCGACCGGGTGGGTCCGGAGGTCCCGGCCGGCGGCCGGCCGACCTTCGCCAACTGCTGGTGCATGGCCAACAGCCAGGAGTTCGACCAGGTCTCGCCGGAGATGTGGGAGGAGTTCTGCCTGGCCTACCAGAAGCCGATCTTCGCGCGCTACGGCCTGGTGGCCTACGGCTGCTGCGAGAACCTGACCCGCAAGATCGACGGGGTTCTCTCCATCCCCAACCTGCGCATATTCGTATGCAGCGCCTGGACCGACTTGAACGCCGTGCTCGAGAAGGTCGGCCCGCAGTACTGCATCATGTGGCGCCAGAAGGCCTCGGATGTGGTTTTCACCAAGGACGAGGCCGGGCTGAAGCGCGACCTCGAGGAGGGCTGCCGCCGGCTCGCGGGCCGGCCCTACCAGATCGTCCTGCGTGAGCTCGAGACCTTAGCCGGCAGGATGGACCGGCTGCACGTCTGGACCCGGCTGGCCAGGGAGGCGGCGGCGCGGCACTCCTGAGTTCGACGGGTCCAGGCGGGGCCCGGAGCGGCCTCAGCTCTTGGCGGCTGGCAGTTCCTCGAGCATCCGGCCGGCCTCCCGGGCGTAGTCCGAATCGGGGCTGCTGGCGATGACCTTGCGGAGCAGTTCGCGCGCCTCTTCGGGCCGGCCGTTGTCCCGGTAGTTGCGGGCCATTATCAGCCAGCCGGGACAGGATGCGTCGGCGGCCTTGTCCGCCGCCTCCTTGAGGACCGCGGCGATTGTCGGGTCCTTGGCCATGGCCTCCAGGCGCAGCCGGGCCTTGAAGGCCGGCACGCTCTCCGGGTGACTCCGCACGAGTTCCCGGTAAGCGGCTATGGCCTCGGAGTAGCTGCGGGCCCGGTCCAATTCCTCGGCTTCGGCGAGCCCGGAGAGGGCCGCCAGGCGGGGGTCGGCCAGCAGGGCGCGGGCGCCCTCGGCCGCCCTGGAGAAGGCGAAACGCTCCAGCACCTCCCGGGCCGCCGCCAGGGCGCCGGGGTCGTCCCCCCGGAGCTTCCTGAGTCTGGCCTCGCCCAGCTTGCCGGCTGCGACGTCCTCGATCTTCTGGATCAGCGTACGGGCTCGTTCCGCGAAGCCGGACGTCGCCTCGTTCCGCGCGGCGGCGGTCACGGCTGTGAGGCGCCTGAAGGCCGCGGAGTAGTCTTCGGACTGGAGCGCCGCCTCGCCGGCCTTGAGATCCCGGCCGAGCACCACCGCCATGGCCGCGTTGTAGGCGCTCATCGCGGCAGCCCTGTCGTTGGCAGCCAGGGCTGAACCCGTCTCGGCATTGGCCCGGGCTGCGCAAGCCTGCCAGTATGCCTGCGAGGCCTCGTTGGCCGCGCGCCACCGGGACTCGACATCGGCCCGGGCGGCGTCGGCGGCCGCGCGGGCGACGGCGGCGGCCGAGTTGGCCTCGGCCGAGCGCAAGCGGGCCTGGGCGACGGTGCCGGGCTCCGCGCGCGAGGCGGCGATCAGTGTCAGTTGCCTGGCGGCCTCCTGGGCGTCGGCCTCGGCCTGAACGGCCTCGTCTTCGGCCTGGTCGGCGTAGGGGACGGCCTGGTCGGCGGCCCGCTGGGCGGCCTGGGCCCGATCTCGTGCGGCCTGCTCGACGGCGACGGCCCTGGCCAGCTCTTCTGCGGCCATCCTCGCCGCTTCGCCGGCGCGGGCCACGTCGTCGGCGGCCCGGGCGACGTCGACGCCCACGGAGGGGCCGGCGTCCTTGATGCCTTCCCGGCCTGCGCCCGTGCCTATGGTGATGGTCTCGCCGGCGGAGGCAGGTGGCGGCGTCGATAGTACGGCGGCCGCCACGCAGGCGGCCGCGAGCAGGCTGCGAACGGGAGTGTGGGCATGCGCGTCCATGGGGTTCCCTCCTCGTCGGGAAGGACGGACGGGCAAACGGTCCGCAACAGGAAATCCTGATGATTTGACGATGGCCGGGGCAAGCGCTCAAAGGGAGAGGGGTGGCCTGCCGATACCGCGGCCGGCCAGGCCTTATCGGCGGCTCAGTTCCTCGTAGACCTGGTTGTAATAGAGCGCGTTCTCGACCGGCGTGTTCGCCGGGATATGGTTGCCGACGGCCATGAAGAAGCCGGGGCAGCCTTTGCCGATGGCCATGCAGCGCTCGACCTCGGCGCGGATCTCCTCCTTGGTTCCGGAGAGCAGCACGCGGGTGTCGGTGTTGCCGATGAAGGCGAGCTTCCGGCCGTACTTCCCGGCGACGTACTTCATGTCGGTGGTCGGCTCCATCACGAAGCCGTGGACGCCGCACGCGGCAATGTCGTCGACGAACTCGGTGTAGTTGCCGTCGGAGGTGTAGACCAGCCGTTTGCCGCTGTCGAGCACCGGCCGGAAGAGCCGCTTGTAGTTCGGGAAGACGTAGCGGCGGTACCACGCCGGCGGGAAGATGGCGCCGGATGTCCAGACGATGTCGTCGTGGATCATGACGGCCGGCACGTCGGCGGCGCCGAGGGCCTCGAAGTACTGCATGATCCAGGACGAATAGCGATCGGCCACCGCCCCGAAGCCGTCGGGATCGGTGCCGGTGGCGGCCAGCAGCATCTCCCAGCCGAAGATGTCGATCAGCCCCGAGACGCAGGTTACGTAGACGCCGGTCACGTTGACCGCGTCCGGGGCGAAGTCGCAGTTGGCCCGGTAGTGCTCTTCGAACTTCCTCGTCCACTCGGCCTTGTCGACGGGCCCGTAGACCTGCCACGGGTCGAAGGCCAGGACCTCCTCCGGCTCCTTGAAGGGGCAGCTGATGCGGTCGCTGCGGTCCACGCCTCCGGCGGCGTAGGCCGCGTGGCCCATGTCGGTGTGCATCTTCGAGAGGACCTGGCCGGCGATCAGCGTGGACCACCAGAAGTCGTAGTTCCAGGCCTTGAGAAAGGCCTGGTTGGCCCGGCGCTGGACATCCCTGGGGCTCTCCACGCCGACCTCGACACCGGTGGCGGCCCTGACCAGGTCCCAGTGCCCGTGCGCGGAGTATTCGGTGCGCGGCACCCGCGGGGGCATCTCGAGGTTGAGCGCCGCCCAGCCGTCAGCGTGGGACATGTCCGAGGTTTCCTCTCCGGGCCCGGGCTGCTAGCCCCAGGCCGCCCGAATGTCCTGGTAGACGTCGTTCCAGTCCCGGTAGTCGGCGTCCAGGATCTGGGTGGTCTCGAGCGCGCCGAGCGCCTTCAGGTCCAGCCCGGACTGGCGCACCGGCAGGTGCGCGTCGCCGACTTGTCCGTAGCGGTCGCATTGCGGGGTGCACAGGAGCAGGAGCCCAAGCTTCGCTCCGGCCTCCGCGAGCCTCCTGCGCAGGGAGCCGGCCCCGGCCGGCGCGTGGCCGAGGTTCAGGGCCAGGCTCAGGTTGCGCGCGCCGACCAACCGGACGAACTCCTTCATTTGCGAAGGCGCGTCCCGCCACTTGGCGTGATGGGACTGGAGGAAGACGCCGATCCCCAGCTTCGCGGCGCGCCGACAGAGGTCGCGCACGCCGGCCAGGAAGCGGCGTTCGGCCCGTCGGTCGTCGCAGTGGTTTTGCGGTTTGCGGTGCAGCGAGAAGAGCGCCTCGCCGGCGCCGAGCGCGCCCATCTTGCCGAGGACGTCGTCGATCGCCGCGCGTGACTCCGCGTGGCGCGGGGCGAAGGTGTCGAGCAGGGTCAGGTCGGGGTAGAAGTTGAGTCCGGGGCTGAAGTCCACGATCAGGCGCAGTTTCTGGCGCTCGAGCCAGCCGCGCTCGCGCGCGAGTTGGGCGCGGTCGCGGATCAGCAGATAGGTCCAGTCGATCTTGACGCCGTCGAAGTGCTGGAAGAATGTCGGCCAGCGCAGGATCGCCTCCTTGAGGTCGGCGATGCCGCGCAGCGCGAGCAGCCGCCCGCGTGGCGCTGGAGGAGGTGCGGCCCGGGGAAGCGTTCGCAGTTTCTCGTCGGACACGCGCACCCGGAAGATCCGCACGTCGCCGCCGGCGATGGTCCGGTCGGAGGATCGGCCGCCGCGGTTCCGCTCGAAGCCGTCCGGCCAGTAGCCGGGCTGGCCCTTCTCCGACTGGTCGAGCGCTACCTCTTCGACCGCCGCCAGCCGGCCGGCGCGGGCGGCGATTCGGAAGGGGCGCGCCGCCAGGCCGTTGTTCTGGATGCCCAGGCAGTAGTCGCCGCGAGCCTTCCGGCAGGTGACGAAGCTCAGCCCTTCGCCGACGGAGAAGAGCTGTTGGCCGGCCAGCGCCCGTTCGAACGCGCGCCGTACGTGGCGAAGCAGGTCGAAGGGCATCGGCAGCGGCTGTTCCACTCCGCCCCCGCGCCGGCCGGAGAAGGCCGGTCGGGAGTTCAGCCCGAAGGGGCTCAGCAGCAGCGTGACCGCGCCTCTGCCCATCGGGATCCTGGCCACCGCCGGCGAGCGGCCGCAGCGGGCCAGGACCCGCGCCCGGGGCGGGAGCCGGTGCGGGCAGAGCTCGAACTCGCGGCCCTCGGCTTCGGAGGCCCCGCCGGTCCAGCGCACCCGGCTGCCGGCGGGCATCCGGACCGCCGGCCCGATCCCCCACTCCGGCCAGAGCTTCCTGGCGTTCTCGGCGGTGACCACCAACTCGCCGCCGCCGGCCAGGAAGCCCTCCAGCTTGTAGCGTAGCTCGAGATCGGCGGAGAGCTCGCCGGCGGCCACGACCAGTCCGTACTGCCCCAGCACCCAGCCGGGCGCATCGGAGAGCAGAACGTCGGCCATGTCCCCGAAGGGCGTGGCGGCGAGGAACCCGCGCTCGTCGTGGTAGTAGCTGGCGTCCTCGTAGCCCGGGTAGAGCAGCGAGAACACTCCGTGTGTCAGGTAGTCGCCGGCCTCGTAGGGCAGCGCGCCCCAGACCCGGCAGACCTTGCCGGTGTAGAGGTGCCGGGGCACGGTCCAGCCGCCGAAGTGGTCGAGGAGCAGCGCGACCGGCGCGAGCATCGCCCCGGGCTGGCGCAGCCGTTCGACGGTCCGCCCTGCGGCGGCCTGGATCTCGCCGATCGGGGACAGGTTGGTCCGGCCGGGGTTTAGCTCCATCGAGGTGGGAATTCCCTTGAGGCGCTTCTCGCTGTCGTCCTCCAGGATCCAGCTCGATTCGAAGCCCACGATCACGCAGTTGTAGAGATAGTGGGAGTAGAGCAGGCGCTTGAGCAGGCTGAGGCTGGTGCCCTTGGTGGGACCGCCCTGGCGCGATCCCGCGCTGGCCTTGCCTTGCTCTTCGTAGGTCTTATAGCCCCAGCGATTGAACACCGAGGCGTTGCCGAACCAATGGACTCCGTACTGCCGCCCGGCGCCGCGCAGGAAGGCGTAATAGATCTGCGAGTTGGGCAGGGCCTGGGCGGTCTCCGCACCGATCAGGATGTGGTTGCCCTCCCTGGCGAAGTAGTGGCCGAAGGTCAGCGAGACCAGGGCGGTCAGCTTGTTGCCCATGTCGTCGCCCAGCCGCTGGAAGTGCCGCTGGAAATTGAGGTACTGCCGGAAGCGGTCGGCCGGTGAAGGGCACTGCTGCTGGGCATAGCCGCCGATGTACCGCCCGTCCTGCTCGCCGTTGTCGAAGCCCAGGAACCGGTCGCCGAGCTCCTCCTGGAGCCAATCGACCATCCCCGGCGGGGGCACGACGTGGCCCCAGGTCTTCTCGGTGCCCGAACCGGGAACGTGCCCCCAGAAGTCGAAGAGGTAGAGCTTCCGCCGACGGATCTCCCGGACCAAATCGGGGAAGTTCCGGGCGAAGACCGTCGAGAAGAACGGCCAGATCACCCGGCCCAGGCGGAACCGCCGGGTGTAGGTGTCCAGGTCCTCCTTCCAGTTGACCAGCCGGCCGCGTCGCGAGGAGAAGAGCCGCAGCGTCGCGAATTGGGTGCGGCCATCGAAGGTTTCCCAGGTGGGCACCGTGTGTGGTCGGCGGGCGAAGTCCGGGTAGCTTCTCGGGTCGAGCAGGAAGGGGTAGAGGGCGGCCAAGGGCGTTTCTCCCGTTGGTTGCTCGTTCCTGTCGTGAGCCAGACAGTCCCACAATGTACCGCCCGGCACCGGTGCTGCAAGCGGTGGGGAACCGCTGCCGGAGTGCCTACTTCAGGAAGAGCTCCACCACCGGCACCTCGACGTCGGGCTGGACCACCGGCAGCGTGAGCGCCAGCGTTCCGGGCGGCGGGCCGCCGGCGGCGCTCATCGCCTGCCAGTCCTCCAGGCCCTTCATCTTGACCTCCGAGCCGTCATGGAGCAACTGGGCGTACTCGATCTTCCCGGCCAGGCCCGGGCAGTAGATGATCTTGAAGGGCCAGTTGAAGACGTGCAGGTAGAGCCGCTTGCCGTTCTGGGTGTAGCGACAGTCGACCGGCGGCGTGAGCTTGCTCGCCCCGCAGCCGTAGATGGAGCGCGAGTGCCGCCGCATCCACCGGCCCATGCCCTCGAGCCGGGCCAGCGCACGCTCGTCGAACTCGCCGCGCGCGGTCGGCCCGACGTTCAAGAGCAGGTTGCCGCCCTTGGACACGCCGTCGATCAGCATGCAGAGCAGCTGCTTGACCGTCTTCCATGTGCTCTCGTCGCGGTGGTAGCCCCAGGAGCCCGAGAAGGTCTGACAGGCCTCCCATACGGCGGGCCTGCCGTTCTTGTCCTTGGGCCCGGTGTAGGGCTGGAACTGCTCGGGTGTGACGAAGTCGCCGACGCCGGGCAGGTCCAGGCGGTTGTCGACCATGATGTCCGGCTGCAGCCGGCGGACCGTCTCGATGAGCTTCTCGGACTGCCAGTCGGCGCGGCCCTTGCCGTCCTTGCCCGGGAAGGAGAAGTCGAACCAGAGGATGTCGATCCTGCCGAACCTGGACAGGAGCTCCTCGACCTGGCCGCGCAGGTACTCGGCGTACTTGCGGACGTCGCGCTTACGGGTCTTCTTGCGGAAGGCCTGGTCGTCGCGCTGCGGGTGGCAGCGGTCCACCGGATACTCCGGGTGGTGCCAGTCGAGCAGCGAGTGGTAGAAGCCGATCCTCAGGCCCTCCTCGCGGAAGGCCTCGACCATGGGCGCGAGGAGGTCCTTGCCCCATGGGGTGTTGGTCGCCTTGTAGTCGGTGAGTTCGGAGTCCCAGAGGCAGAAGCCCTCGTGGTGCTTGGTGGTGATCACGAAGTACTTCATCCCGGCGTTCCTGGCCGCCCGGGCCCAGGCTCGCGGGTCGTAGAGGTCGGGTTCGAAGTGCTCGAAGTACCGCCGGTAGTGCTCGTCGGACAGCCGCTCGTGGTTCTTGACCCACTCGTGGCGCGCCGCCAGGGCGTAGAGACCCCAGTGGATGAACATGCCGAAACGGTCGTGCACGAACCAGGATGTGTCTCCGCCAGATCGTCCCTTGCTCATCGTTGCCCTCCGCAATCCGGACGCCGTCCGGCGATCCGGTTGCCCACAGTCTATCGTGGCGCGCATCGTCCGGTAAATGGCGGGGACTTGCCGATTTGTGTGCGTTTCACGCACGGTGCCGGCGGCTCCTGCCCGGGAATGGCCGAATGCGGCCCCAGGTTATGGGGGATGCCGCTTGCAGGCATCGAGAGCCGGGCTACAATCCGTGCGAGTCGCCGGCGGCACGACGCGCCGGCCGTGCGCCGGCAGGTTCTGAGGAACGATAAGGAGCTCGAGATGGCGGAGAGAAAGCTTTTCACTTCCGAATCGGTCACCATGGGTCACCCCGACAAGGTCTGCGATCAGATCTCCGACGCGGTGCTCGACGCCATCATCGCCCAGGACCCCAGGGCCCGCGTGGCGGTCGAGACCCTGGTCAAGACCGGCATGGCCGTGCTGGCCGGCGAGGTGACCACCTCGTGCTACGTGGACATCCCCGCGGTCGTGCGCAAGACCGTCCAGGAGATCGGCTACGTCGACGGCAAGACCGGCTTCGACTACGAGACCTGCGCGGTGCTGGTGGCCATCGAGGGCCAGAGCCCGGACATCGCCCGGGGCGTCGACGAGTCCGAGGAGCACGAGCAGGGCGCCGGCGATCAGGGCATGATGTTCGGCTTCGCCTGCGACGAGACCCCCGAGCTCATGCCCATGCCCATCATCCTGGCCCACAAGTTGGTGGCCCGGCTGTCCGAGGTCCGCAAGAACGGCCTCCTGCCCTACCTGCGACCGGACGGCAAGAGCCAGGTGACCATTGAGTACGACGGCGACACGCCGGTGCGCGTCCATACCGTGGTGATCAGCGCCCAGCACGACGCCTCCATGAACGACCGCCAGGAGGAGCTCAAGGCCGACGTCATCAAGCGGGTCATCAAGCCGGTCATCCCGCCGGAACTGCTCGACGACTGCACCGTCTACCACGTGAACCCGACGGGGCGCTTCGAGGTTGGCGGTCCGCAGGGCGACTCGGGGCTCACGGGCCGCAAGATCATCGTCGACACCTACGGCGGCATGGGCCGGCACGGCGGCGGGGCCTTCAGCGGCAAGGATCCCTCGAAGGTCGACCGCTCGGCGGCCTACATGGCCCGCTATGTCGCCAAGAACATCGTGGCGGCGGGGCTCGCCCGGCGCTGCGAGGTGCAGCTGGCCTACGCCATCGGCGTGGCCGACCCGGTCTCGGTGCGGGTCGACACCTTCGGCACCGGCAAGATCGACGAGGACGCCCTGGCCGCGGCGGTGCGCGAGGTCTTCCCGCTGAAGCCCAAGGGCATCATCGCCCACCTGAAGCTCCAGCGGCCCATCTACCGCGAGACCGCCCGCCATGGCCACTTCGGCAGAAGCGGCGACGGCTTCACCTGGGAGAAGACCGACAAGGCCGACGACCTCTGCAAGGTGGTGGGCGTGGCGTCGAAGAGCCAGGTCTGCAAGGTGAAGAGCAAGGTCGGGAAATAGCGGAACGGGGAGGTACTGAGGGACTGAGGCACTAAGGCACTGAGGGGCCTCAGCCCTGAGTCAAACTCCCCGGCGCTTCTCACTCGATGCCTCAGTGCCTTAGTGCCTCAGTCCCTTCAAAGGAGATCCCCTGATGGCCGGTAAGACCAAGCACGACGTCCGCGACCTCAAGCTCGCTGCGGCGGGCCTGAAGCGCATCGAGTGGGCCGAGCAGGACATGCCCGTCCTGCGCATCATTCGCGAGCGCTTCGCGAAGCAGAAGCCGCTGGCCGGCGTGCGCATGGCCGCCTGCCTGCACGTCACCTCCGAGACGGCGAACCTGATGCGCACCTTGAAGGCCGGCGGGGCGGACGTGGCGCTCTGCGCCTCGAACCCGCTCTCGACCCAGGACGAGGTGGCGGCGAGCCTGGTGAAGGACTTCGGCATCCCGGTCTTCGCCATTAACGACGAGGACCACAAGACCTACTACCGGCACATCGACGCGGTGCTCGACCGCCGGCCGAACGTCACCATGGACGACGGGGCCGACCTGGTCAGCCGCATCCACTCGAAGCGCCGCGACCTGGTCGCCGGCGTGCTGGGCGGCTGCGAGGAGACCACCACCGGAGTCATCCGCCTCAAGGCCATGGCCGCCGATGGCAAGCTGCTCTTCCCGATGGTGGCGGTCAACGATGCCGACACCAAGCACCTCTTCGACAACCGCTACGGCACCGGCCAGAGCACGGTCGACGGCATCATCCGGGCCACCAACCGGCTCTTCGCCGGCCGGACGGTGGTGACCGCCGGCTACGGCTGGTGCGGCCGCGGCTTCGCCATGCGCGCCCGGGGCATGGGCGCGAAGGTCATCATCACCGAGGTCGACCACCTGAAGGCCCTCGAGGCGGTGATGGACGGCTTCCAGGTCATGCCCATGCGCGAGGCGGCCAAAGTCGGCAACATCTTCTGCACGCTCACCGGCGACATCCACGTGCTCCGGCCCGAGCACTTCAAGCTGATGCCCGACGGCGCCATCGTCTCGAACTCCGGGCACTTCAACGTGGAGATCGACACGGTGGGCCTGGCCAGGATCGCCCGCAAGGTTAGGAAGGGCATCCGCCCCTTCACCGACGAGTACACGCTCCCGGGCGGCCGGCGCGTCTACCTGCTGGCCGACGGGCGGCTCATCAACCTGGCCGCCGCCGAGGGCCATCCGGCCTGCGTGATGGACATGTCCTTTGCGACCCAGGCCCTGGCAACCGAGATGCTCGCGAAACGCGGCGAGCGCCGCCGGCTGCCGGCCGGGGTCCACGAGGTTCCCGCCGAGATCGACACCACCGTCGCCAGCCTCAAGCTCAAGAGCATGGGCGTGGCCATCGACACGCTCACCGCGGAGCAGAAGAAGTACCTGGCCTCGTGGGAGATGGGGACGTAGACGTAGTTGCCAGTTGCCAGTTACAAACAAGAGGGGGCGCGGCACAGGCCGCGCCCCCTTCGCTTGCTGAGCCAGGCGGCGGCTACTTGACTTCCACCTGTACCACGTTGCTCATGTCGCTGCGGTTGCTCTCGGCATCGAAGCTGCGCAGGGCGAAGTGGTACGTGCCGGCGGCGAGGCCCTCGAGCGTGAACTTCTCGGCCTTGCCCGGCTCGGCCGGGGCCGGCTCGCCCTGGACGTTGTGGGCGATCCACCAGCAGCGCTTCCGGCCCTCGTCGGCGCCGTAGTCGTACTTCTCGTAGGTCTCGATGGGCAGGTCCGACCACTTGACCTGATAGCGCGCGGCGCGGCCCGCGTCGTCCTTCGGCGCGGTCCAGGAGAGCTTCACCTTGCCGCCGCCGAGCGCCTCGGCCTTGAGGTCGGCCACCGCCGCGGGTGCCTCGGCGTCCTTCTTCCGGTGCAGCCAGACGTAGAAGAGCTCCTTGTCGTACATCAGGTTGCCGTCCTTGGGGTCGGAGGCGCTGGCGAACTGCCCGGTGACGTCGTCCGGAGGGCTGGCCTTCTCGGGGGCGTTGTATCCGCACTTCGAGCCCCGGCTCCAGATCGTCCTGGCTAGGTCCAGGAACGCTCCGCGCCCGGTGTAGCGGTAGCCGCGGACCGGCATGTCCGGGTAGCTCCGCGTGTACCAGCCGTCGTGGCGGCTCTCGGGCGTGAGCGGCACCCCGCTCATGCCCGGCATGTAGGCGTCGCCCTTCCGGGGGAAGTCGAGCACGCAGTGGTATCCGGCGTGCTTGTGGCCCGGCTCGAAGGCGTACTTCTCGATGAACCAGGCCTGGGCGATGGCCATGTCCAGGGCGTCCTCGTCGCCGGTCAGCTCCCAGTAGCGGCTGATGGAACGGTTGAAGATGGCCAGCTCCCAGCTGGACCAGCCCTTGGTCGGAATCGGTCCCGGCTTGGGGTCGAGCTTGGCCAGCAGCGCCGCTCCGCCCGGCTGGCGGGCGTAGGTGTTCCACTCCGAGGCCGGGGTGGTGCCGGAGATGACGCCGCGCTCGTCCCGTCCCGGCGCCTCGAGCGCCGTCCGGCCCATGTGGTCCATGAGCGTCTTCCAGCGCTCGTCGCGGGTCACCTCCCAGAGACGGCAGATGCTCTGGAATGGCCGGCCGAAGTAGCGTCCGCCGTTGGGGGATGTCTGCCCGGGCTTCCAGGCCTTGGTCTCCGACTCCATGAAGCGGCCGAAGTCCTCGGCGCCCTCCAGGCTCGAGACCTCGCCGGTCATCAGGTAGTGGTCGACCAGCCCCTCGCCGTAGCCGTGGCAGATGCACATCCGCGAGCGCCGGATGGCCAGGGCCTCCTCGGAGCTCCGCCGGACCTTGGGGAACTTGGTGCGGTCGAGCTCGACTCCGGGCACCAGCTTGTCCGGGTCGAAGAGCTCGTCGAAGTGGAACATGTAATGGTTCCGGAAGTAGACGGCGTAGGCCTCGCCGATGTCGAAGAAGCCGCGCTCGCGGGTGCGCAGCCACTGCCAGAGGTTGTCGGCGGCCGAGTCGGTCTCGGACACCTCGTGGACCTCGAGCCCCCCCACGTAGCGCTGCGGATCGTGCCGGGCGCGGGGGATCTTGCGCTCGTCGATCTTCCAGCCCCAGTCCTTGTAGACGGCCAGCTCGTCGTCGAGCGTGCCGGTCGGGCCGGCCAGCGCCCCGCACTGCTGGTACCACGTTCCGGGCGCCAGGGCCAGGGTCCGGCTGCGGAGCTCCCCGGCGACGCGCTCGGCGGCGGCGTCGTCGGCCGGGCCCTTCTGGAAGCGGAAGATGAGCTGCCACTCGATCTCGTCCTGCTTCTCGAGCCAGAGCCCGCCGGCTCGGACCGGGCGGAAGGCGATGGTGCCGTCGTCGGCGGCGGACAGCGCCGTACCGGGAGCCGCGCGCAGGAAGCGGTGGGCGGCCACGAGCGAGGCCTTGTCTCCTGAGACGGCGGCCCAGCCGGACTTGGCCGGGTCGGCCGGGACGAGCGCCTTGCCCCCGCCGGAGAGCCGGGTCGAGAGCGCCGCGTCCTTGACCAGCGCCGTGAACGCCCAGGACGGGTGGCTGTTGCGCAGCTTCCAGGTGACCTTCAGGTCGCTCCGGCCGGCGAAGGCCTCGATCCGCACCGTGTACTCCAGGAAGTACTGCTTGTCCTTGATGTACGTGCCGTCGATCCGCAGGCAGGCGCGCATCGGACCGGCGTACTCCACGGCGACGCGATAGGGCCTGGCGCCGCGACTGTCGAGGACGAGGCCCTCGGCTCCCTCGGTGACCGCCAGGCAGGCCAGGTCCCCTGGGACGGCGATCTGCTCGCCGTCCAGCCACACGCCGTCGAAGAGGTTGAACCCGGTCTTCGAGACCTGGAACCTCATGGGCCCGGTCGAGACGGTCACGGCGTCGGCCGCGTCCTCGACCTTGACCGCCTCCTTGGGCGCCGGATTGCCGCCGGCGTCGGTCAGTGTGAATCCGGCCTTGCCCTTGGCGGCCAGATCGGTCTGGAAGTCGAGGAGCACCCAGTAGGGCGAGCCGTCGGCGCGCCGGCCCAGCGGCGAGAACTGGCAGGGTACGGCCGCCCCGTCGGCGCCCTTGAGCGCGAGGCGCCCCAGGTCCTTGAATCCGGGCGGCAGGGGCACGCCGGAGGTCACCGGGCAGCGCTCGCGGGCCAGGCCCGCCGGCTCGTCGACTTCGATGTTGACGCTCAGGGAAGGCTCCCCGCCGGCCGCCAGGGCGGCCGCAAAAGCGAGGAGCCCTCCGGTCAGGAGGGCTCCTGGACGCATGATTAAGTCTCCCGTCAGGCTACTCGAGAACCACCTTGCCGATGGAGTCGACCTTGTTGCACTCGCCCCACCAGGTCGAGCTCTCGCCGTTGATCGTGCGCATGCGGTAGGCGTTGAAGCCGATCTCCATGCCCGGCTTGTACTTGATGCCCATGTCCTTGAGCGGGATGGCGATCTCCATGATGAAGCGGTCGGCGAGCTTGGTGGTCTTGACCGCGGCGTTCCAGGTAACGTCACCGGCATCGCCGTGGGTGTCGCGCATGAAGTCCATGAAGACGCCATCCGGGTTGACCACGAACTTGACGCAATCGTTGCGGTCCAGCTCCGGATCGATGTAGAATTCGACGCAGTCGTCGCTGTAGATCTTGTCGTCGCGGTTCTTGCACTTGATCTTGAGCTTGCCCATCATGGATTCCATGCAGACCGCCGCGATGTAGAAGTTCTCGGTGTCGTGACAGACGGCCACGGTGGTGTCGCAGGCCAGGCGCTTGCCCTCGTCGCTGACCAGCTGGACCTGCTTGGCGGCCTTCCACTGGGCGGCGTCGGCCTTGCCGTCGACGGTCAGGCCCTTGTCGACCTTGGCGCAACTCCAGACGTCCTTGCCCTTGTCGTTGGGGACGCCGATCACCGCGGCCGGACCGGCGACGCCGGCGGAACCGCCGCCCGCGGCCGCCAGGGCGTTGACCTTGGCCTCGAGGGCCGCCAGCTTGGCGGCCACGTCAGCGCTGCCGGCCGCCGGAGCCGAGCCGGACTTGCCCTCCAGGGCGGTCACGCGCTTCTCGAGGGCCTGGACCTCGGCCTTGCTGGCCGCATCGGCGGAAGCCGCCGAATCGGTCCGGCCGCCGCAGCCGGCTGCGAGGACCGCCGCGCCGGCACAGGAGATCAGCAACACGTAGCGATTGCGCATCCAAGACTCCTTTCCTGAAACCACAGTGAACCACACCGATGGACTACACCGGTCGTCCGCGGCAATTGGTCTGGAAAAAGACCGATCAGAACTCGCAGACGTAGGTGCGGCTGGAGGCCGCGAAGCCCAGTCCCAGCGAGGCGAGCAGCATGATGATCGAGCCGGCCATCATGCCCACGGCCGCCCCCGGCAGGGACTGGCCCGGGTTGGGCACGCCGCCGCCGGACTTGGAGATGAAACCCAGGAAGAGCAGCCCGGCGATCAGGAATGCGACCGCCGCGGCGATGCCCATCATGTTGCGCTTGGACTGGTCCTTGGCCAGGGAGGCCATGGAACCCTCGTCGAGCGGCGGCACGGAATGGCCGCACGTCGGGCAGACGATTTCCTTGGTCTTCTCGCTGAGAACCAAGTCGGTGACCTGGTAGCATTCGGAGCAGGTGCCGTTGAGGACCACTTTCATGACGCGCCCTCCCCTGAGTCTGTCCGGAGACAGATGGTAGGCGCCGACGGCGGGCAGTCAAGGGCCAAAAAGGGAAGGCCGAGGCCAGCCAACCACAAAGGCACCAAGACACCAAGTGATCACAAAGCAGTGATTGATCCTCCCTGGCGATCCTGTGCTTGGGTCACTCCCGGTGGAAACCGGGTGCGGTCGGCGTATGATGGCCGGCCATGGAGACTGACGCTCCGTGACCGACCTCGAACGCCTCGAGGGCGCCTTTGCCGCCGGCGAGTTGGTCTCGCCGCTGGGGCCGGGACCCAGGCTGCCGGACCTCAGCCGGGCGCTCTACGGCCTGGCGGGCTTGCCCGCAGCAACCCTGGCGAAGGCGGGGGCCAAGGGCGCGGCGCTGACATCCGAGGCCCTGGAGCTCCAGCGGCTGATCGGGCCCGCGGAACACTACGTGCTCGTGCTCGTCGACGGCCTGGGCGACGCGATGCTCGCTCGTGCGCCGGAGGGCGGTTTCCTCCGCGAGCGCCGCGCCGGCTCGCTCCGGACCGTCTGGCCCTCGACGACCGCCGCGGCGCTCACCGCGCTGGCCACCGGTGAGTGGCCCGGCCGCCACGCGGTGCCGGGTTGGTGGGTCTGGCTCGATCCCCCGGGGCTCTCGGCCGAGGTGGTGCCCTTCGTGGAACGCTTCGGGCGCAGGCCGCTCGGCGAGCACGGCGTCCGTCCCGAAGAGGTCTTCACCGTGCCCTCGGCGGTGGCCCGGCTCGGCCACGAGCCGCTTGCGATCATGCCGGCGGAGATCGCCGGGAGCGTCTACTCGCGCTACTGTGCCGGAGGCACGGCCACGGCCGGCTACAAGGCCCAAGCCGAGGCGTTCGACCTGGCAGCGGCTCGCGTGCTCGCCGCTGCCCGCCCAAGCTTCACCTACGTCTACGTCCCGCACGTTGACGGCGCCTGCCACGACCACGGGGTGGGCTCGCCCCAGGCCATCGGGCTGCTCGAGCAGTTCGACCGGCTCCTCGACGCCTTCGCCGAGCGGCTCGGCGGCCGCGCCCGCATCGTCGTCACCGGCGACCACGGGCTCGTCGACATCCCCCCGGAGCGCTCGCTCTTCATCGACGAGGGCGACCCGCTCCTCGACCTCCTGCGCTGGTGTCCGAACGGCGAGTCGACCGCGCTCCTGCTGCACGTCAGGCCCGGGCGCGAGGAGGCGTTCGCCGCCGGGTTCCGCGAGCGCTACGGCGAATTCTTCGGCCTGCTGTCGGCCGGTGAAGCGGAGAGCCTGGGACTCTTCGGGCCGGAAGGGCTTTCGGAACTCGCCCGCGCGCGGGTTGGCGACTTCGTGACCGTCGCCTGGCGGCCGGCCGCACTGTACTACCGGGCGCGGCAGGGCAAGGTCCACGTCCATCGCGCGTCGCACGCCGGGCTCTCGCCGGACGAGATGCTCGTGCCGCTGGTCCTCGCGTAGCGGCTGGCCGGTGCAGTCACGCTACTGCGGGCCGGGCCTACAACGTGAATCGGCCCGCGCACCAGCGCGGGGCGATTCGCGTTCTTCCTGTCATCACCATCCTGGCGCGGCCTTTGGCCGCAGCCAAAATTCCTCTGGTGTCGTTTGAGAGCAAGACGGCGGCAGGCAAACTGGAACCGACCGGGCAATCCCGACGACCGAATTGCCCGGTCAGGTAGGCCCGGCCCGCAGTAGCGTGACTGCACCAGCTACCGGCCGCGGCCGGCTATTCGTCGGCGCTCTCTCCGCGCCCGCCGGCCTCGAGGTACTGCATCACCTGCTGGGCGAGGCGCCGGAACTTCCATGGGTCGGCCCCCATGTTGCGGAGCCGGCCCATGGCCTGGTCGGGCTCCTGCTTGAGGCGCGTGAGGGCGTACTGCAGCCATATCTGGCTCGTGTCCCCGAACCGGTCGGCGCGCTTGGTCACCTCCGGAGCGGCCGAGAGGTCGCCGATGTCTCCGAGGGCGCGGAGCGCCGCGGCGCTCGCCGCGTCGTCGTCGCCGTCCAGGAGCGCGACGAGCGCCGGCACCAGGGCCTTCCCGGCCGGCGCGCCGCCGACGCGCGAGGCCGAGCCGATCCGCCCGAGCGCCCGGGCGCAGAGCGGGGCGATGGCCGGATCCTTGAGGCCGGCGATCAACTCCGCCTCGACGCCGGCGGCCGCGGCCGGCGCGCGTGCGAGCATGGCCGCGGCGGCCTGCTTCCGGCCATCGTCCTTCAGCAGGACGGCCAGGTCCTTCGCGTACGGGTCGGCCTGGCCGGTCATGCGCGCGAGCGCCGCCAGGCCGGTAACGTCGGCGAGAGTCCACTTCTCCCGGCGGTCGTAGACCAGCTTGCGGAGATGATCGCGCACGGGCGCCGCGCCCTCGCCCATCGTCAGGAAGGCCGCGTAGCCGGCTTCGAGGTCGGCGTTCTCCCTGGCTCCCTGCGCGAACTGCAGCAGGACGGCCAGCGCCGCCGGGTCGCCGATGCGCCCCATGGCGCGGGCCGCCGCGCGGCGCACTGCCGGCTCTTTGTCCGCGAAGAGATTGGCGAGCAGTTGAAGCGCCGGCCGGGCCTCGGCTCTGAGCTCGCCCAGAGACTCGGCGGCCGCCGCGCGCACCGGCGGTTCCTGGTCGGAGAGCAGCCCGACCAGCGCCTGAAGGCCCGCCTTGGAGGCCGGGCCGGCCGCGGCCATGGCCCGGACCGCGAGCACGCGGATCCCGACGTCGGAATCGCGGGTGCGGTTGACCAGCGCCTGGAGCACGGCCATGTCGGCCGACGGCACGCGCAGCAACGCCTCGGCGGCCGCGCGGCGCACCTCGGCGCGGCCGTCGTTCAGGCCGGCCGCGAAGAAGGGCGCCAATGCCGCGTCCTGGGGCCCGAGCCGGGCGATGGCCCCGGCGGCTGCCGTCCGCGCGGCCTCGTTCCCGTCTCCGGCCTTGGCGAGAATGGCGGCCGCCACCTGTCCGGCCGCCCGGGCTCCGCCCGTCAGGGGCTTGAGCAGTTCGCCGGCCGGGTCGGGCTCCTCGCCCGCAATGGCGGCTTGAGCGAACAGCAACAATCCCAGAGCGACAGCGCAACCCGCAAGCGGTCTCATCAACGCTCTCCTCCGGCCCGGCTCCGCCGGTCCGGAGGACTAACGCGTCCGGACGGCGGGCTACTTGCTGGCGCGCCTGAGCGCGGCGACGCGCTGTGACTCCATCTTCGAGCCCCGGCGCCGCGGTCCGATCAGGAGCCGCCGGCGCAACATGTTCGCGTGCTCCCTGTGGCCCTGGCTCTCGAGCGTCGCGATTATATCCTCGGGCTCGCCGTAAGTGTAGGGCCCGTAGTCGCCCATCAGGGTGAAGGGGTCGACCGAGGCTCCTGCCCCTGCGCAGTGGCGGTGCCACCAGTCGGAGTAGAGGGAGTCGAGCCGCGCGGCCACCTCCGACTGGCTCTCGAGGGCGTTGGTCCGCCCCAGCGGATCGCGCTCGAGGTCCACCAGGACCTTGTCCTCCAGCGGGTAGTAGCCGGGGTGGATCGTCCGGATCAGCCGGTGGGTGCGGGTGCGCACCGCGCGCTGGAAGGAGTAGATGCCGCAGCCCAGCACCAGGTGGTCGCGCCCGGCGAAGGCCTCGCCGCGGAGCGCCGGCGACAGGTCGCCGCAGTCGAGGTTCGGCGGCGTCTTGCAGCCGGCCGCTCCCAGCAGCGCCGGGATGACATCGAACTGGTAGACCAGCGCGTCGGAGGTCAGGCCCTGCTTGACGCCCGGTCCGGCCAGGACCAGCGGAATGTGGTTGACGCCCTCGGAGCAGTTGCCGTGCTCGAAGTACATGCCCTGCTCGCCGATGGCCTCGCCGTGGTCGGAGCTGACCATGATCAGGGTGTCGTCGAGCACGCCCTGCTTCTCGAGGATGGCCAGCAGCCGCGCGATGGTGTCGTCCACGTAGCGCAGCGAGGCGTCATAGCCCAGCAGGTAGCGGTCGAAGTCGGCGCGCGAGGCGATCTGATTGGGCACGTCCCAGTCGCCCATCCAGTCGGGCTTGACGCCCCCGGTGCCCAGGTGCCAGTCGCGGGCGGTGCGCGGGCCGAACCAGCGCCCGTGGTCCTCGCGGATCTGCCCGTCGGTCGGCCACTGCTGGCCGGGGAGCTCCGCCATCATCCGGTTGTACTCTGCCGGCTGGCGGTTGTAGGGCGTGTGCGTGTCCCAGAAGTTGATGTGCATGAACCAGCGGTCGTTCTTCCCGTTGGCCTCGAGCCAGGGCGCGACATGGCCCTCGATGAAGCCGGCCGACTCCGAGCCGCCGGGCAGGCGGTTGGAGTAGCTGTCGGTGAAGCCCACGTTGTACCACCAGGCCGCGTGGCGCTGGCCGAATCCCGAGAAGCTCACCGTCCGCCAGCCGGCCTTCTGCATGACCCGCAGCCAGTGCATCCGGGTCTCGTCGTGCCAGTGGCCGTCGCCGGCGTAGCGCAGACCCTGGGCCGGCCCCTCGTGGCAGATGGCCCCGTTGTTGATCCCGAAACGCCCGGAGAAGAGCGCCGCCCGCGAAGGCAGGCAGGGCGCGTCGGAGCAGTGGCAGTTGGTGAAGTTCACCCCGCGCGCGGCCAGCGCGTCGATGGTCGGGGTGGTCGGGCGCGGGTTGCCGTTGACGTGCAACCGGTCCCAGCGCAGGCAGTCGATGTCCAGGTACAGGATGCGCATCGCCGGTCTCCCTATCTCTCGTAGCGGCCCAGTTCCCGGGCCAGGCGCGCGAACTCCTTGAAGGTCTCCAGGCTCACCGACTCGGGGACGGAGTGGTCCGAGCCGATGAGGTAGCCGCCGCCGGCCTTCATGGCCGGCACGACGCGACGCATCTCGGCCCAAAGCTCCTCCGGGCGCTCGAAGAGCACCGCGTTCAAGCCGCCGTTGAAGGCCAGGAGGTCGCCGAACTCCTGCTTGAGCGCCGCCGGGTCCATCCCGGCCTTGACCTCCAGGGGGTTGAGCATGTCGAGGCCGAGCCCGGCGAGCTCCGGCACGAAGGGACGGATGTCCCCGCAGGAGTGCAGGTGGGCCTTGATGCCCTTCGAGTGGGCCCACTCGACCGCCCGCCGGTGCACGGGCTTGAGGAGTTCGCGGTACATGTCCAGCGAGAAGAACTGGTGGAGCTTGTAGCCCATGTCGTCGCACCAGTAGAGCTCGTCGAAGCGGTAGCCGGCATCCCAGACCTGCTCGTAGAGGGCGATGCCCATGTCCAACTCGGTGTTGAACATGTCGGTCATCCACTCGGGCTCGGCGGCCAGGGCCATGAGCACGCGCTCGGTGCCGACCGCGAAGGAGTGGGTCAGGTCGAAGCCGAAGCGCATCCGGGCGCGTACCCAGGCGCCTTCGGCGCGCCACTTCGGGTACTCCCCGGCCAGCCAAGCCCAGTCGATGCGGTCGCGGTCGGGGGTCATCCGCTTCTTGGCCGCGGTCCAGGCCTCAGGCGAGGTGATGGTGAAATCCAGGAATTCGGGCACGCCGCCCGAGTGCTTCCAGTTGCGCATGGTCGCGCCGTAACTGCTGACCTGGGTGACGTATTCGTCGGTCTCTTCCAACGTCCGCACCGGATAGCGCGGGCTGGCGTCCACGCCCATCTCGCGGATGCGGTCGAGGCCCAGGAACTCCATGTAATCGGCACCGGCGGGCAGGCCCTCGCGCCGCCAGCGCGCCAGGGTCGAACCCCAGGGCCGGTCCCACACCGGGGCGCGATCGGCCTCGCGGTGCTCATAGATGCGCGCCATGCGCTCGCGCGTTGTCAGCTCCGCCATGACGTGACCTCTCACGTTGCGGCCTGTTGCCGACACTCAACCGCGCCGCCTGGCCCGCTCGCCGTGCCTGGCCCAGAGCTTCTCGGCGCACCCGGCGCGGCCGGTCGAGCGCAGGCGCTCGCAGTACCTGGCCAGGTCCGCCTCGCGGGTGTGCAGCGGGCCGCCCTCGGCGATCACCACCTGCATGGGGTCGACCGGCTCGGACGAGGTCTCGAGCATCCGCGCGGTCCAGGCCTCGAGGCGCGCCATGCCCTCGTTGAGGATTTCGGGGCGCGCCGCGGCTAGGTCGTGCTGCTCGTAGGGGTCCTCCTCGATATTGAAGAGCATCCGCTCGGGCAGGTCCTTGTAGCCGTCGTGGTAGGTGCGCATGGCCAGCCACGGGCCCCAGCGCACCGAGCGCTGGCAGCTCCAGGCGCACTGGCTGACCACCACCTCGTCGCGGCCCGCCGACTTCCCGGCGCGGAGCGCCTCGGCGAAGGACCGGCCGTCCCACTCCGGCTGCGGCTTGCCGCCGACCAGCTCGGTCACCGTGGGGGTGAGGTCCAGCTGGTAGTAGAGCCCGCGGTCCACGCGCGGGGCGGTCACTCCCGGCCAGCTGACGACGAGCGGCACGCGCGAGGTGGAGTGGTCGGCGAACTGGTGGTCGCCGTAGCAGTTGAGCTCGCCCTGGCTCTCGGAGTGGTCGGCGCTGACGATGATCACGGTGTCCTCGAGCAGCTTCTGGCGCTCGAGTTCGGCCAGCAGTTGGCCGATGTGGTCGTCCATGTAGCGGATGCCGGCATCGTAGCCGTCGATCCAGCGGCGGTAGTCGGCCATCGAGGCGATCTCGGCCGGCAGCCGTGGGAACCTCCCGTGGTTCTCCCCGCCGTAGCCGTGCGGCTCGTGCGCGGAGTGCGGGCCGTAGGAGGCATGATGCCGCCTGATGGTCTCCTCGGTCATCCAGCCGGCCAGCGGCTGGCCCTCGAAGGGGTTGCCGTACTCCATCGGCGTGCGGTAGGGCGTGTGCGGGTCCCAGTAGTTGACCTGCATGAACCAGTTGTCGCGCGAGGCGTTCCGGCGCAGCCACTCCAGGGCCGGCGGGTTGATCTCGTCGGCGCGCTCGTGGCCGCTCTTGCCGGTGTTGGTCATCTCGTTGAACCCGGCGTAGAACCACCAGGAGCTGTGCCGCTCGGCAAAGGGGCTGACCGAGACGGTGTGGTAGCCGGCGCGCCGAAGCGCGTCCATCCAGTTCTTGTTGTTGGTCTTGAAGTCGCGGTCCCGGCCCTCCAGGCGCAGGTCGGCGCAGAGCCCGCCGTGGTTGACCACCCCGGTGTGGATGCCGAAGCGGCCGGTGTGCAGCGCGGCGCGCGAGGGCAGGCAGGGCGCGTCCGAGACGTAGCAGTTCTCGAAGCGCACGCCGCGCGCGGCGATGCGATCGATGTTCGGCGACGTGTCCCGGCAGTAGCCGTAGCAGCCCAGGTGGTCGGCGCGCTGGGTGTCCAGGTCGAGGTACAGGATCCGCGGCATCTTCAGGCTCCTTTCGATTCCTATGAAGACGAAGGTGAACAGGACGTCGAAGTCATCGCCGCCAGGCGCTCCTCGAGCGCCCGGCGGGCTACGAGCAGACCGTCGGCCAGCCTCGCGCACTCGGCGGGATCGCTGGCCAGCGGCGAGACCGAGTGCAACTCGCCGGCCGGCCGCCCTTCCGCGTCGAGCACCGGCGTGCATATGCGGGTCGGCGTGCTCCCGGCCGGCCGGTTGGGCAGCGGCTCGACATGCCAGCCCCGGCGCCGGCAGGCGGCGGCGAGTTTGCGGAACTCGGAGAGCGAGGTCACCCGGCTCTCGGCCGAGCGCGCGAAGCGGTCGAAGTCCGCGCCCGAGAGGTGCGCGGCCACGGCGACCGCCGGCCCCTCCCAGAGCGCCGGGCGGAAGACCTGCCCCTGCTGGGCCAGTTTGAAGCTGTCGGCCACCTCGACCTTCTCGACCAGCACCAGCCGGTCTCCGTAGAAGCGCGCGAAGGCCACCGATTCGCCGGTGCGGCGGGTGTACTCGGCCAGGACCGAGCGGGCCGCCTCCTCGACCGTCCCGGCGGAGCCGAGCTCGCGGCCCAGGGCCTCGAGCTCCGCGCCCGGCGCGTAGCGTCCGGCCGGGGTGCGCAGCGCATAGCCCGAGGCCACCAGGGCCTTGAGCAGCCGGGACAGGGTCGGCGCCGGGAGACCGTCCAGCCCGCGGCGCAGGCCGCCGAAGGAGGCCCCCTCCGGGCCGGCCGAGGCCAGCAACCGCAGGATCTTGAGCCCCCTCGACAGCGCGGGAACGCCCGGGCGTTCCGGGCGGCGCGGGCCGGCTTCGGCGCCCGTCCCAGCAGAACTGGCGCGAGGTAACGTATTCATAACCATGATTATATTTAAATTACCACGCAGTGTCAAGGCGGGACTTCCGATTTTCGCCTAGAGCGATGCTCGTGATGGGCTGCGAAGGCCGGCCCCGATCGCCCCGCGTTTTTGCATGGCTTTTGTTCTCGGCGCTGGTTAGAATGCCCTGGCAACGACAGGAGACCCTCACGATGATGCGAGCGCTGATCGCCGGCACCGTCGCCGTCGTTTTCTTGGCCGCGGGCTGTGGCGGCGGGTCGACATCCGTGATGCCCCCCGGTTCCGGCGGCGCCAATCACGGCACCGGGACCCCCGGCGCCGGCCCCAAGGTGATCATGCCCGCGGAGTCCCCCCGCGTGGTCGTCGAGGCGGAGGTCGCGACCAACGTGCAGCCTCATTACGTGGTCCTCGACGACTCCGAGGCCTCCGGCGGCAAGTGCCTGACCGTGCCCTCCAAGGGGTGCAACGGGGAACACCACCAGCACATCGCCCCGGAGACCGACCCGGAGCGCACCAAGGGTTCGGCCGAGCTGGCTTTCAAAGTCGAGAAAGAGGGGGAGTACCTTCTCTGGATCCGCAAGTGGTGGTGCTGCTCCTGCGGAGATTCCTTCAGCCTGCAACTCGACGACGGCAAGCCCTTCGTCTTCGGAAACGACGGCACCACGCCCCGGCACTGGGCCTGGCTCGCCCACCAATCGGCCGGCGAGCCCAGGAAGTTCAAGCTGGCCGCCGGGGAGCACAAACTGATCTTCACGAACCGGGGGGAGTCCGGCTTCAAGATCGACCAGATTCTCTTCACCATGGACCCGCAGTACGTGCCTCAGGGCAGGGAGCAGGCGCCGGCTTCGTCGCCAGCTCCTGCATCGGCCCCGGCCTCCGAGCCGGCTAAAGCGCCCGCCGGCGGCTGACGATAAGACAAAGTTAGGCAGGAGAGCAAGTTGGTTTCCAAGGGCGGCGACGGCAAGACATCCAAGGGCAGGAAGAAGGTCAGGCGCGGCAAGCGCTGGCTGCTGGGCCTGGGCCTGGACGGCGCCGACGGGCACGTGCGCATGACCCGGGGCGACAATTTCCGCATCCTCGGCGGCTCCCGGGAGACGCACGAGCAGATGCAGGAGAAGGTCATCCGCTTCAACGAGGAGGTCGCCAAGCGCCACAAGACGCTGGACGACCTCACCAAGCCGGAGATCGACGACATCGCCCACAAGGTCGGGATGAAGAAGTAAGGCCCGCGCACCGGCCGGGCCCCGGTCGTACGAGGGAAATAGCGAGGGGAAGGAGCACTAAGGCATGCCAGGCTGGAGTCCCAAGACCGACCCGTCGAGGAAGAAGGGGGCCATGCAGTTCGTGGTGGTCCTGGTGGTGCTGGCCGCGGTCGCGGTCGGCGGCTACGTCGTGCTGAAGAAGCGGAAGGCCGGCGGGGACCAGGGGCCGGGTGCGGCGCAGGCCCAGGCGTCCGATCCGAACCCGACGGCGGCGACGCCCGCCGCCGGGACGGCCACGCCCGCAGCGGGCCCCACGGCCGGCCCCGGCCAGGAGGTCGATCCCAACGGCGCCGCCCCCAAGCCGGACGGCGAGGGCGCCGAAACGCCCAAGCCCCCGCCGCCTCCGGCCCTGTCGCTGGCCGAACTCGACCGCCTGTACAAGACGTACTTCCTGGATGAGCCCACCAAGGACCGCAAGCAGTGGGAGGGACTCCGCGCCCAGTACTCGGCGGCGCTCAAGGCCATCGACGATCCGGCCGCGCGCAAGCCGGTGATCGACAAGCTCAACGAGCTTAACAAGAAGATCCTCTTCTCGCGCGACTTCCTGACCGCCGACGCCGTCGCCCACAAGGTCGAGCCCGGCGAGACCATGGAGAAGATCGCGCTGGACAGCACCCTTCCGCGCGACTGCTCCGGGTCGATCGCCCGGATCAACCGCACCGCTCCGGAGCGGATCCGGGTGGGCGACACCCTCAAGGTTATCAAGCCGCTCAACATGGACATCCGGGTCAGCAAGAAGCATCTGCGCCTGACCGCCTACCTCAACGGCTACTTCTTCGGCGAGTTCCCGGTGGGCATCGGCATGGACGACGCCACCCCGGCCGGCGAGTTCGTCATCAAGACCCACGGCAAGGACAAGAACCCCAACTGGACCAAGACGCTCGAGGACGGCTCGAAGCGGGTCTACAAGTTCGGCGACCCGGAGAACATCCTGGGCACGCGCTGGATGGGCCTGGACGAGAAGGAGGGCGCCGTGGGCCTGGGCATCCACGGCACCACCAAGGACGACACCGTCCCCGGCCGGAAGTCGGCGGGCTGCATCCGCATGCACAACGCCGACGTCGAGTTGCTCTACGACTTCACCCCGGACGGCACCAAGGTGACCATTACCGAATAGCGTCCGGAAGGGCGAAACGCTCGGCGAAGGGCGGGCTGGCACAGCGGCCCGCCCTTCGCGTTTGGCGGGTGCGGTGGATGATCTTTCCGGAAATGGCTCGTGGTTTTCCGCACGGCCATTTCAAGAAACGGTTTTCACCGCGGAGGCGCCGAGCCGCCGAGGGGGCGTGAACGCGACGTATGTTTCTTGACAGGGAAGAGTCCCCGCCGCGGACAGCATTTCGCCTCTGCGTCTCCGTGCCTCGGCGGTGAAACGGGCTTCTTGACCTAGCCTGGGTTTTCCGTCTTCTCGTTTGAAGGCGGCCGCGCGCACGCTATAATGGGCGCAGTCGGGAGCCGGTTCTCAGCACACAAGGAAAGGCTGGAAGTGCCCCAGGAAGATTTCTCAGGCTGGTCGCGCGCCCAGGAGTTCTACGAGCGGGGCGTCGAACTCGAGGACAACGGCGAGCTCGAGGCCGCGCTGGAACACTACGAGAAGGCGGTGGCCGAGGACCCGGCCTTCGCCGACGCCTACGTGGAGATGGCCTACATCCAGCTGCGCCTGGGCGACGAGCGCCGGGCGGTGGAGAACCTGCGCAAGGCCATCCGGGTGGCCGGACACCCTTTGGCCTACTACAACCTCGGCTGGATCTACGAGGGGCGTTCGCGTCCGGAGCGGGCCGAGATCCTCTACCGCAAGGCGCTGGAGGGCAACCCGGACATGGGCGACGCCCACCTGGGCCTGGCGGCCATCCTTCTCGGGCGCGGGGCCATCGCCGAGGCCCGGACCCACGTGGACCGTGCCGCGCAACTCGAGACCGACGCCGACTACATCCGCTTTCTGCGGGAGAGCGCGCTGCCGCGCTACGCGGAGTTCGCCGCGCAGCTGACCGCCGCCGCCTCGGGCGGTCCGGCCCTGGGCATGAAGGAGCGCGTCTATCTCGACTTCGGCGCCCTGCTCCTGGGCTCGGCCGGGGACGACGGCATCAAGGTGCCGGCCTTCACGCGCCGGCGCTTCTCCCGGCCGGCCGAGCTGGCCTCGACCGTGGGGCGCTTCGCCGAGTTCTGCCGGCACTTCCGCTGGCGCTTCGACGCCGCGGCGGCGGTCGACCCGGCCTCCGAGCCCCTGGCGCGGCTGCTGGGCGGACTGCTGGAGGCGCCCTTCTGCCGGCTCGACCAGGCGCCGGAGGGCCGCCGGGTGTTGCTGACGGCCGTCAGTCTGCGGGACGCCCGCGAGTACTTCGCGGCCCTGGATGTGCTGGAAGAGGCCAGCTGCAGCGCGTTCGCCTTCGTCCTGGCGCTCTCCTCGGAGTGCTTCCGGGAGGTAGACTACCGGTCGCTGCCACAGGCGGTGGGCCTGATCACCGAGGCCGAGCCCTACTGGCTGCGGCCCGAGCGGGGCCAGGGCGGTCCGGCGCCGGCCCCGGCCAGGGAGGCGGCCGAGGACGCCGAGAAGCTGGCCGCCAGGCTCTCGGCCGACGTCCAGTCCAAGTGGAAGTCGGAGGCCAATATGGTCGATCAGCTCCACTGGTACGACCTGGGCCACTCGCACCTCAACTTCCCGCTGCGGGCCTCCGGGACGGTCAGGCGCTGAGGGTTCGGGGCCGCCATCTTGCGAATTTCGGGTAACCTCTTCCGTTCATTGACGGTTCAACGACAGTTCGAGTCCTGCGGAGCTCCGAGGCAATGGCAATGAAACCCGTCGCGATGCTGTTGGCCGCCGGACTGCTGGCCGGAGCGGCCTGCCTGGCCGCCGGCGCGTCGGCCGGAGAGCCCTCGACCGAGACGGCCAGGGCTTGGAGCCAGTGCCAGAAGGAGGTGGGGGCGGCCAAGGTGCGCGGGGACGTCGACGCCGCCCGCTCGGCCCTGCGCGCCTTCGCCGACGCCTATCCCGATTCGGACGAGGCCGCCGCCGCGCGCTCCGAGATCAAGGCCATCTCTCCGGCCGCGGACAAGCAGCTGGCCGCCATCTGGGAGAACGCCGAGGCCTTCTCCAAGCGACGGAACTACGACCTGGCCCTGGAGCTCTACACCGAGCTCCTGACCCGCAACTCCAGCCCCGACCTGGCCGCCAGGGCCAAGGCGGCCATCGAGCGCAACGACGCCGACACCGCCAAGGGCTACGAGGACACCCGCAAGCGCGCCGAACAGGCCTTCGCCGCCTGGAACTTTGCCGAGGCGGCCAAAGCCGCCGGCAAGGGCTGGCAGGAGCTCGCCGGCACCAAGTGGGCCGAGCCCGCCGCCAAGCTCGCGGCCGAGACCGAGGCGGTCCGGGTCTTCTTCGCCGGCTTCATCGCCCGGGTCAAGGCCACCGCCGGGGCCCCCAAGAAGACCCCCTTCAAGATGAAGGATCTGACCGGCTGGGAGGTGCGCGCCGAGATTGCCAGGGCCGACGAGCAGAAGCTCAGCGTCATCATCACCGGCGCCGGCCAGGACCTCGCCTGGAAGGACATGGCCCCCGAGCGCATGCTCCAGATCATGGATCTCTACGAGCTCAAGCCCGCCGACCATCTGGCGCTGGGCATACTCTTCCTGCGCCTGGGCAACAAGGATGCGGCCGCGCCGCAGTTCATGGCCGCACGCGCCGACGCCGCGCTCTTCGACCGGGCCGACTACTACCTCAAGGTCCTGGCTGGGCAGCTCAACCTGCTCTCCTACGACTTCAGTCAGGGGCTGCAGATCCTCGACTGGGAGGCCCGCGGCGGCCGCTGGCTGATCCTCAAGGGCGAGCTGGTCCAGGACGGCGCCGAGGGCGAGGGCGAACTGGCCCTGGCCAAGCATCCCTGCAAAGCCAAAGAGCTTCGCCTCTTCTTCGACATGACCGATCGCGGCGGCAAGGGCGCCATCTCGGTGGTGCTGGTCAAGGACGGCGCCAACTCCCTGGGCTTTACCTTCAGCCGGGACGACGGCTATTCGGCCTTCGCCTCGGTGGACGGCAAGGTCACGACCGTCAAGGACGCGACCTTCAAACTCGACCCCGACAAGCGGGTGCGCATCCGCTGCGGCTTGAAGGGCGACGAGTTCGGCCTGTCGGTCGGCGACTTCAAGCTGCCCCGGCTCGAGGCCGCGGGCGTCTCCAGGTTTGAAGACCTGAAGGTCACGCTTCGCACGCTCGACTGCAAGGCGGCCTTCGACAATATCGAGGTCTCGAACCGCTCGGAGTAGACGCCGGTATCAGGCCGATACCGCCTCCAGTCGCGGCGACGGCTCCATCCCGGCCCGCTCCCACATCGCCGAGAGGTCGACCACCCGGCCCGAGGCCATGGCCTTGTCGATGCCGAAGGCGGCGATGGCCGAGCGCACCCCGTCCTCGGGGTCGGAGAGCGGTGCGGCGCCATCAAGGATGCTCGCGCGCAGGCTCCTCGCCAGGATCTCGTCCGCGCCGCCGTGGCCGCCCTTCGCGCCGGTCTCGACCTGCACCAGTTCATCGCGGTGGCCGATGCGGCGGTACTCGATCGCGCCGGTCAGGACGTCGGCGCGCAGCGTCCCCTCCGTGCCGCAGATGTACATGCGCCGCTCCGGGAGGTTCGTGCAGCAGTTGGTGTGGAAGGTGGCCCGGGCGCCAGTCGAGAGCTCCATGATGGCCACCTGGTTGTCGACGATGTCCTTGTCGGCCAGGAAGGGGTTCACGTAGGGTGTCACCGCGAAGTCCGCCCAACTGGAGAAGGCCGGCTGCCCCTTGGGGTGGGCCCCGAGCTTCCCGACGTAGCCGGCGTTCTCGGGCCGGAAGAAGCTGCAGCCGCCGAAGCTCGCCGCCCGGACCGGGACGCCCCCCGTGAGCCAGATGGCCAGGTCCAGGTCGTGGCAGCATTTCTCGAGAAGGTGCGAGCCGGCCCAGCGGGTCTGCCGCCGCCAGTCGCCGTGGATGTATCCGCCGTGTTCGTAGTGGAGCGTCTCGTTGAACTCCATGCTCACGATCCGGCCGAGCAGTCCGCCGGAGAGTATCTCGCGGATCTTCTGGTAGTGCGGGCTGTGGCGGAGCACGAACCCCAGGCAGAAAGTCCGGCCGGACCGGCGCCAGGCGTCGCGGATGGCCAGGCAGTCCTCAAGCGTCGTGGCCAGCGGCTTCTCGCAGAAGACGTGCTTGCCAGCCTCGAGCGCGGCCACGGCGTGCTCTCGATGGAAGCAGTTCCACGAGCCCACAAAGACCCAGTCAACCTCGGCGGAGCGCGCAAGCTCCCGGTGGTCGGCGAAGACCCGCGCGCCGGGAGCGACCCCGGCCAGGGCCTTCTCCCGCGAGGCCTCGCTGGGGTCGCAGATCGCCGTGACCTCGATGCCCGCCCCGAGCCCCAGCACGCGCTTCAGCACCCCCCTGACCCTCGAACCGCAGCCGATCACGCCGATCCTGCCAGCCATCGATTTCGCTCCGTCCGATCGTCGGCCTCCGATCGCGGAGGCCCGTTGATGCTTGTATACCCCGGTCGGTAGAGTAGAATCAATGGCCTGAACGCCATTTTCTTTAACAGAGGTGACTGACATGGCGCTGTCCGAACAGGTCAAGTCGCTGCCAGAACCGGCCGACTTCTACCGGGGCGTCAGCCCGGCGATGCCGGTCCTGCCCGGGAACATCCTGCTCTTCAAGCGGGACCGGCCCATAGCCGAGGGCCTGCCCGCCTTCCACCACCGCCACGTGCTCATCAACTGCCTTGAGGGGCAGGGCATGGTGATAGTCGACGGGCTGGTCCACGTGCTGGCGCCGGGGCAGAGCCTGCTGGTCTTCCCCTTCCAGGGGCACCACTACGGCCGGTTCGAGCCCGGGGGCGTCTGCTGGCTCTTCACCACCTTCGAGTTCGAGGATGAGGAGTTGCTGGGATCCCTGAGCAACACGCCGTGCGAGCGCGACGGCCGCGACGGCGAACTGCTCGCCGGACTGGTCGGGGCCTTCTCGGCGGCGTGCGGCGGCGACGGCGAGGGCGCGGACGTCCTGGGCTTCCGGCTGGGGGAACTGCTCGCCCGGCTCGCCAGGCGGGCGGCGTTCGCGCCGGGGTCCGGGACGGCGGACCCGTCCTCGCCGCGGCGGGAACTCGTCCGCAAAGTGGTGGGCTTCGTCCACGAGCGCGTCGGCCGGCGGGTGAGCATCGCCGACGTGGCGGCTCACGCCTGCCTGTCGCCCAGCCGTCTGAGGACGCTCTTCCGGGAGGAGGTCGGGGTGAGCCTGGGCGAGTTCATCGCCCGCAACCGCATAGACCGGGCCTGCGCGCTGCTGGGTCGCTCGGAGCTCAACGTCTCCCAGGTGGCCGCGGCCTGCGGCTTCGACTCGATCTACGCGTTCAGCCGGGCCTTCAGCCGGCGCAAGGGCGCGCCGCCGACGCGATACCGGGCCGGGCTGCGGCGTGGGCGACCGGGGGGCAACGCCGAACAACCAACATCCAACAATCAACAGCCAACAACCAACAGATGTCGGAGATAGTCCCCCTCAACACAACCAATCTCCAGAGAAGGGTACTCTTCCGCTTTGTTGTTCGTTGGTTGCTGGTTGTTGATTGTTGGCTGTTGGCTGTTCGCACTGTCCGTTACCGGAATCGTCCCTCCATCGCCCGGGTGAGGCAGGCGGTCAGGCACAGCTCGCAGGCGATGCACTTGTCCGCGTTGAAGACCACCTTCATTCCCGGGCGCTCGTAGTCGAGCGCGCCGGTCGGGCAGAAGCCGGTGCAGGCGCCGCACTGGATGCAGCGCTGCTCGTTCATGGCGATGTCCTGGCCGAGGCTCTCGATGATTACGCCCAGGCCCTTGAGGTAGTCGAGGGCCTTGTCCAGGTTCTCCTTCCTGCCGTTGAGTTCGAGCACCATGGTGCCCTGCTCCCGCGGGTTGATGGACGCCCGCAGGATGTTGGGCTTGATGTCGTACTCCTTGACCAGGTGGTAGATGACCGGGGACTCGACCTCCTCCGGAGGGAAGGTCAGGACGAATCGCTTGGTGCGCATCTCTAGTTCTCCTGTTCCGACAGGAATTCTGAGCCGGGCCGCGGTTTCGGTTCTTTGGGAGGGGGCACAGATTCAAGCCTTGTGGCCGCAGGCCGCAGGGATTGAATCCGGCTTTCTACTCCCGTAGGATCGATCCACGCACGACGGAAGACTGATTCCGGCTGAAGAAACGCTGCGCGTTTCTTCATCACGGAGTGCCCCCTCCCAAAGAACCGAAGCCGTGGCCCTTCGGTCGCCGAGCACACTATGCCATTCGGAACCATGGGGTGCCGCCACCTTACCTGTCCAGCTTGATGTCGTCGTTGGAGCGCTCGCGGACCTTGAGCGGCTGGAACTTGATGCCGCTCTCCGGTCCGGGCAGCGGCGCCACCGGCTCGGTCAAGAGGAACTTCCCGGCGAAGATCTGGGACTTGAGCTGCTCGGCGATCTCGACCGCCTTGGGGTAGCTCGAGAGCGAGGAGGTCGGGACCTTCTTCCCCTCGATCTCGATGAGCCCCGACTTCAGCTGGGCGTAGGTCGTCGAGCCGTAGGGCGACTTCTTCATGTTGGGGTAGCAGTCGCTGTACTCCACGATCGGCGCGGAGAGCTCTTCGTCGGAAAGTCCGGCGGTCCGGGCCAGGCCCTCGTCGAGGATCGGGATGGCCGTGCCGATGCCCACGGCCAGGCTCGTGCCGTAGCCCATCAGGCTCACGCCCACCAGCCACTCGGGCTTCATCTGCTTGAGGTCGCCGATCACCGTGAGCGTCCCGGCCGGGGTCCGGGGCACGCCGTTCTCGTCGCGGGCCACGCCCGGGTTGTGCTGGGTGCCCTGCCAGACGACGTAGCCGACTCCGCCGCCGAGCCAGATGCGCGTGCCGATGCCCAGCGTCCGGTAGGTCGGGTCCTTGAGCAGCGGCGAGAGCTGCCCGGCCGAGCAGTAGTAGGCGTTGCCGAGTCTGGGCCGGAGCTGCCCCAGGTAGGTGTAGACCGGCCGGTCGGAGGCGTTGACCGCCACGTTGTAGTTCTGGTAGCAGTTGCGCGGGTTGAAGAGCACCGCCTCGTTGATCTCGGAGAGGCGTATCCAGGTGGAGAGCTCCTTGCGCGGGTAGCAGTCGGTGCCGTAGCTGGTGGACCTGAGGTTCACCTCGCGCCCGGCGACCAGATCGTGGATGACGTGGGCGCCGCCGTAGGGGAAGTCGCCCGGGTAGCGGGAGTTCTCCGGGTCGCCCTCGCGCAGCTGGGTCGCGCCGATGTAGGCGTCCACCGCGGCCAGGCCCGTGTAGGCCTCCACGTCGTTGAGCCAGACCTTCTGCATCTTCATGCGCGGGGTCGGGTGGCCGAAGTTGAGGTGGGCGCCGGACGAGCACATCGGGCCGAAGGTCCCGGTGGTGACCACGTCGACCTTCTTCGCCGCCGCGGCGGGGCCGTCCTTGCGGACCACGTCCACCATCTCCTCGGCGGTGACCACCACGGCCTTGCCCTGCTTGATGCGCTCGTTGATCTCGGCAATCGTCTTGGGCATTTTCGCCCTCCCTAACCGGCGGCCTCGGGCCGCCCCGACCGGCTGACGCAGCGGATTCTAGAACAAGGGGGTGTTATGCGCAATTCCGTTTGGCCGAACGGGACGGCTAAACCCGACCGGACGGATCATCTATGGCGGGATCTTGCTGGTTGGGGTCTTTGGAGCGGTGTGTCAACATGCAACATGCAAACTCAACACGCAACATGCAAAGCAAATCAGGGATGCAGGTCCATGAGAAATGCTGAGCAGCCGCAACGAGACAACGCCATAATCGGCTCCTGCCGCTGACTCATTGCGTGTTGGGTGTTGAATGTTGCGTGTTGCGTGGAATGGCGCTTCCTTAACACAAGTTGCCGGGAAGTTCGTCATGATGCGAGCAGGGCTCTTTCGAGCCTG
>CALGYR010000026.1 GCA_937935355.1 uncultured bacterium
ACGCCGACCCCCGCGATCTACACTCTTTCCCTACACGACGCTCTTCCGATCTCGTTGACGACCCGCAGCTCGTCCTTGGGGTTGTGGAACCGGAAGCTCATGTGCTTGATGTCGCCGCGCTCCATCGAGACGCGCAGGTCGCGCGCCCAGCTCGTGTCCGGGGGGAAGGCGCGGTAGTCGACGCCGGCGGGACCGCTCTCGACTTGCAGCGTCCCGGCCGAGACGCGACCGAGTACCCGGCTCGTGTCGTGATCGAAGAGCGCCAGCAGGTCGTCGTCGAGGTGCGCGGCGCCGGACTCCCAACGCTCGCGGTAGCCGCCGACGTCCTCGGAGAGCTGGTCGTACACGATGGCCCGGCCCTCGATGCGAGGGCGGCCGTCGTCGCCGTCCACGACGCGCAGCTCGCCGACGGGGAATGTGCGGACCTCGTAGTCGTTCATGAGAGCGCCTCCTTGATGAGAGCGTCGGTGTCGAGGGAGCGGCCGGCGCGGCGGTAGGACTCGGCGAGCGGCCCGAGCACCTTCTCCGCGAAGGCGCGCGTCGCTGACTCGTCGCGGCCGCGCTCGCGGTCCTGCACGGCGCGGGCGCGGATGACGTCGAGCTTCTCCGAGCGGATGGGCTCGAGCGCCTCAGCAGGGTCGGATTCGACCTCGCCGGACTCGGAGTCGACCGCCGACGTGTTCAGTGGACGCAGGATGTCGTCGCCGCCCTCATAGGGGTCGAGGTCCTCGTAGCCGCGCGCCTCGTTGGGCTTGAGGACGGCGCAGTTGATGAGCTGCGAGTAGCCCTCGGCCCGGGTCTTGAAGTCGCCGCGCAGCAGCCCGTCAAGTTCGAACTTGACGTAGTGGTCGGGCTGGTTGGCGCGCACGAAGAGGCGGGCGAGCACGGCCTCCGTGTTGGTCGCGATCGGCGTGATGGTGTGCTTCGCGAACCAGAGGTCGGCCTGCTCGGAGTTGGTGTACGTACTCCTCGACCAATCCTGCACGAGCGGCGGCGGGACGCGGAAGACGCGGCAGACCTCTTGCAGGTACCACATCTGCTGCAGCGTCAGGTCGGCATCCTTGATCGACATCTGGTTCTGCACGAACTTCAGGCCGCGGTCGAAGATGCGCAGCTCGCCGGCATGCTCGACCCCGGCCAGCTCGGCGAACTGCTCGCGCAGGGCCTTGATGTCCTCGGGCTTCAGCGAGTTGTCGGTCTCGAGGTGGCCGGGGAAGTGGTTGCCGTTCGCGAGCAGGCGATCGTAGAACTGCTCCGAGGAGACCGTGAGGCCGATGGCGGTCGCGGCCTGGTCGACGAGCGAGGTCCCTGTGTAGCCGGCCTTGACGAGCGGCCCGCGGAAGTGCAGCACGTCGCGCCCCGAGTAGACGCCCTTCGGAACCACGGAGTCGCCGCCGTAGGTGTACATCGCCTCCCGCGACCGGGGGTCGTACGAGAGGTTCATCTCGGTCGAGGTCATGGGCCAGAAGGCGAACGGCTGCCCGCCGCGGCGCTCGACCCAGGCGAAGGCGTTGCCGCGCACATCCTCGGTGATCTGCTTCCAGCGCCAGAACTCGCGGCTCGTCATAAGCGGGTTCGCGAACTTGCCGATGAGGGCGGCGAGCGGATCGTCGATCCGCTCCCGCGTGCGGTCCTGCTTGCGGTAGACGTGAGCCGGGAGTGAGGAGAAGGTCTCGGCCCGCACGATGAGGCAGGCGAGGACGGCGGTCGAGGTGAGCGCCGTCTCCTGGGTGACGTGGAAGCTTCTCGCGATGGAGGTCGAGAAGCCGAAGGCGATGTCGATCAGTCGGTCCTGCTGCTCTTGCGTGAGCTCCCGCTGCTCACCACCGGCGTCGGGAGTCTCGGACGCTCGCCGAAACGGGTTCAGGTTCACATGGGCACCTTTCAGCGGCCGCGGTTGGGTACCGCGTCCAATGGTGCCGGGCGCCTCACGCGGGGTGGTCAGCCGCCGAGCGAGATCGTGTAGACGCCGCCGGTGGAGGAGAACGAGGGGGTGAACGAGTCGGCCTCCGACTCGGCGACGAAGACGGCGATCGCCAGCGCCACGGCGGCGTCGATCTTGGCGTCGTCCGTCACCTTCGTGATGCGCCAGCCGTGCGGCGTCGGCTTGATGCCGGCGTTCAGCACGTGCTCCGTCAGGTCGGCCGCGCCGCCGTGGCGCACGCGGCCCTCCTGGATGACGTCGTACAGCGTCATGCAGGCGCCGCTCATGCGCTTGTTCTCCTGCGGGAACTCCTCGATCGGCAGGCCGAACTCGTGCTGCAGCTTGAGCATCGACCGGGTGAAGTAGTTCGGGTCGCAGGCGATACGCACCACGTTGTAGCTCTCACAGAGCTCGACGATCTTTGCCTCGACGGCCTCGTGGTCGATGTGGCCGAGCTGCGAGTCCTTGGCCCAGATGCGTCCCCAGACGTTGTGCATCCCGCCCTCGTCGCGCTGCACCATGACGAGCGCCGTCGTGTCGCGGGCGAACGAGGCGTCGAGGCCGATGCAGGTCGGCAGGTCGGGGTCGAAGCGCGGCGGCGAGTCGCAGGCATGCCAGAGGGTCGCCGGGTAGGCGCGGTTCGTACCGGCCGAGGGGAAGCGGTTGAGGTGCAGGCGCTCGAAGACCGGGAAGGGCAGGGTGCGGTACTGGTCGCGGAGCATCGCCTGCGTGATCCACTTCGAGGGGTTCGCCGCCCGCCACACCTTCGGGTCGTGGCCGTCCTCACCGTCGGCGGCGCCGGCCCAGAAGACGTAGGCGCGGGGGTCCTTGGGCGCCGTCTTCAAGAGGTCCCAGAGCGGTCCCTTGCGCTCGGCGCCGGCGGTCGTGATGGTGATGAGCAGGGCGTTGTCCGAGCCGACCATGCCGGAGATCATGGCCTCGCGCATGGAGCTGTCGCGGTGCACGTGGTACTCGTCGATGACGCAGCACGTCGGGTGGAAACCCTGCGCGGTGTCGGCGTCCCAGGGCAGGACGCGGAACAGGGCGCCGGTCTCCTGGATCTCCAGGACATCGCGGTAGACGCGCGTCACGGCGCGCAGCTCGGCGTCGGCCAGGACCATGCGCTTGGCCTTGTCGAAGACGATGCCGGCCTGCTTCTTCGTCGTCGCGACGACGTAGTACTCACCCTCGAAGGTGGGCTCGGTGTACATGACGGCGAGCGCGAGACCGGCCGCCGACTGACTCTTGCCGGCCCAGCGCGGCAGGCCGATGAGCGCCTCGCGGTAGACGCGCCTGCCGCGGCGGTCGAGGGTGCCGAAGACGGGGAGCACGACGTTGCGCCACTGCCAGGGCTCGAGCTTGAACGGCTTGCCCGCCCAGCGCCCTCCGGTGAGCCTGAGGTGCTGGGCCATGAAGAGGCGCACGAGCTCGGCGTGCATGCGCCCCTCTTTGGTCACCGGGTAGGTGCGGCGGGCCATCACGCCCCCTTCTTGACCTGCTTGACGAGGCGGTCGCGGAGCTCCAGAGCCATGCTCTGGCCGGCGAGCTCCATGATGCCGGCGCGGATCCGGGCCAGGGGGTTGAGGCCGAGCACGTCGGAGAGCTGGCGGATGGTCGCCGCGGCGTCCTTCTGCACGCGCAGCATGGGGTTCGTCTGCGGACCCATCGGTCCGTCGAGGAGGACGCCGAGGTTGTGGATCTCAGCGGACGCCTCGGCGTGGACCGCGACCGCCTCGCAGTAGGCCCGCAGGAGCACGAGGTCGGGCGCCCGCAGGTGGCGATTGCCGCTCATCTCGGCGACGCACGCCTGCCAGACCGCGTGGACGATCTCGGGGAGGTCGGCGGGCGGCTCGGCGTGGACCAGCTCGGCGGCCGTCGGCGGCGCCTTGGCGAGGGCGGTCTTCTGCTTGCCGGCGGTCGGCGTATTGCCGGTGCCGCGCTTCGCCCGACGCGGGTCCGCGGGACGGCCCTTCACGACAGCTCCCCGAAGTGGTCTGAGAGCAGGGAGCGCAGACCGAGCCCGACCTTCTCACAGCGCCAGGCGAGTTGGGGGCGGGCCTCGGTCGCGAGACGCAGCATGGCGCCGGCGATGCGCGAGGCTTCGAGGACGGCGACCGCGACCTGCTGGTCGGGGTGGGCGTGCGGCGGTTCGACGCCACGGGCGCGATCGCCGCGCGGCACGAGGTCGGCGCGGAGCACGGCAAGACGCCGACGCCGGGCCTGCTCGCGACAGCGCCCCGAGCAGTAGCGACGGGGCGGTCCGGTCGGCTTGGCGGGCGGCATGGGACCGCCGCAGACGATGCAGGTAGCCATGTCCTGAGGGTAGAGAACCCGTCACGCGGCGTGACAGGTTAGGCCAAAGGCTGGCGCTCCACTTTCTGGAAATTCTTCACCGGGA
>CALGYR010000027.1 GCA_937935355.1 uncultured bacterium
CCATTCTCCAAAAACAACTTGCCGTTGGGAAGATGCGGTTGGCTGGACGCTCACGCGACTCGAGCCGAGGCCCAAGTGGCCCAGGAAGAGCAACTGTGCCGCACCGCAGGCCAAGATCAGAGGGCCCTGCGGCGTCCGTATCGAACTCGTGACGACATTCGTGGCCGACAGGAAGCATCTGCCCGTCATCAGGCTGAAAACCTCGGCCTGAGCCCGTCGAAATCTTGAAACGACGCACCGACGACCGGAGGAAAGTCTGTCCGCAGCCCGCCCTCGGCGAGTTTGCGGTCATCGGACAGGCCTTCTTCGCTCTCATTTTGCCCCTTCAACCTCGGTAGACCCCTTCAGCTCCCCCGCCACTTTGAGCAGCTCCGGGCGCAGCTTCACGTACTCCTTGTTCAGCCGCAGTGCGTCGAGTCTTGATTCCAGGTCTTGCACCACAGCGTCCACCCACATGCCTGTTGCCAAAAGGAGAGGACGGAACTTCACGCGAAATGATTTCTTGTGCTCGCATTCCTCAACAATGGAAACATAGTCACCCTGCAGAGATACCGCCAATGCAAAACCGCCTTCCAGGTCACCAACGCGGAAGTCTGCTGGCTCTTTCGCAAGGCCCAGCAATCCTCCCGAGAACTCCAAGACAAAATCGAGCAAAGATGCATCTGTCAGTCTCAAGAGAACCATGCCCGACCCGGGTTCGGCAAACACTATATCAGCAGAAATCAACTGTAGAAGATTGTGTTTGGACCATTCCCTAATTTCCCGAGAGATGGAACCGAGATATGCCATCTCGGACTCAGTAATTGAGTGCGAGACCCGAATCTGCTCGATGTTCATGTTACTTCACCCCTATAGGAAACGCCGTTAAGACTTCCAATTTGTCGCTAAGATATACCTGTAACGTAGTTGCTAAGCCGCCGTCTCTATCCGTTCCTATTGTCCTTTTCATATCGCATACTATTGAGTAGCCTCCCCCTTTCTGACGGCTCCACTTGCCGTTGGCAACGGCATCTTCAACCAGTGTCTTGATTTCCCTGACTCCAGTGCCCGAGGCAAACTTGCTTTCCTTGAACCCAGAAGTTGCAGCATGTCTGTAGTTGATATGCTCCATTGCTGTCATTGGGTTGATGCTCTCTCGTGCGCCACTGGCTGTAAGACCTAGCTTCTTCGATGCTTTATAGTCGCGCACCCCGCCCCAGCTTGGTTTAACAGTCAGAAGCTTCCCGTTCTCAGCCTCCTTCGTCAGTCGCGACAGCTTCTGTACCTTTGAGAGACCTTTAAGTTCACTTGCCCGGACTCCAGTCCCAGCCTTCCCTGCGGGCAAAGCGCACATTACGAACTTCCCGGCACCCTTGAACACCAACCATGTCTTTTCTAAGCCTGAAGCATCCTTGTTATCCGCAGCCTTGCACCAGTCATCAATGCCCGTTTCTTCCATTACGAATACATTCACGGCCGTCATGGCCTTCTCAGCTTTGACTCCGGGTTGCGCGTTATATTCCTCCATTTGTGTTTCAAAGACTTTCATGTTTACTGCGTGCATCAGCGCTTTCTGCAGTTCCGCCTCTTGAAGGTCTAGTTCCTGGAAAGCGCCGTGGAAGACAAAAGTCACGCCTGTATTCACATCCTCAACACGCGTTCCTGTGTATACCCAGTTGTGGACCTTCCTTGCGTCTTCATCAGGAATGATATAGTTCACCCCTTTGTACGGAAGAATGGTCCAGCCAGCCGGGGGCGCATCCCCTGGTGTAGTGGTCCATTTGATTGGCGTTTCAACCATCTTCTTACCTGCGCCCTCACCGAGCGCAACGGTTTCTTGGAAGCTCCGAGGCAGCACCTCCAAGCCAGCCTCATCTCGCGCACGCATTATCTCAAGGAGCTTGATTGCTGCGGCAATACCGTATGCGGGGTCATCACGTATATCTTCCCCCATCGGGTCCAGCCCCATAACCGCATTCTCTCCCGGAAACCCATACGAATTAAAGAGATAGTCACCGCCAAGGACCGGATCTCTACGACCAAAACGACCCAAATTCGCCGAATACATCCTGTTCCTATAGTACATCGGCGCCCCTGCGTTACCCGACGCCTCCCGCCCTTGGAACGTGTACCGCTGCTCCAGCCCCGCCGTGACGCTGGTCCCCGGCGCATACGGCTCGCCGAAGGCGGTGAAGCTGTACTTGTTGACGACGTTCTGCCCGCCGTCCGTCAGCCCCCGGACGCTACCGATGCCGTCGCGATGGTAGTAGTAGGTCGCAGGGGTCGTCCCCTGGACAGTCATCGAGAGATTCTCGTCCAGGAACGGAGTCACGTATTGGCGGGTGAAGCTGCCGCCCACCAGGTCACCGATCACGTTGTCGCCATCGTACAAGTACTTCGTGGTGATGCCGGCGACCGTGGTCGACGCCCGTTCCCACCCGGCACCACGGTAGGTGTGCTCCTCGGTGGTCGTTCCGGTACCGTCGATCTTCGTGTACTTGGTCATGCGCCCGAAAGCGTCGTATTCCTTCTTGACCGTCGAGACCACTGTCTCGCTCGCGCTGTGCTCGAGAACGGCGATGTTGTTGTTGTCCGGGTCGGTGTTCTCGCCATTCCGGTTGTAGTAGTAGTGCTTGTGCGTGCCACCCGCCGTCTCTTCCAGATACAGCTGGTTGCGCTCGTTGTAGTGGTAGGTGGTCTCCTCCACGACCATCGCCGTGGTGTCAGCCACGTCGTTGAGCACCCTCACCGCGTCGATGAGGCCGGCGAAGCTGCCAACAGTGCTCGAGCCGCCGAAAACATCCGTACCCACGGTGCCGCCCAGGGCCGCCCCATCCGTGCTCGATCCCACGGAGTTGAAGCCGACGTTCGCGTCCGTGGCGACCGACGTGTCGTCCACGTAGAGCGTCATGGTGCCGTTGGTGGTGCTGCCGTCATAGACCGCCTGGACCTTGTGCCAGCCGGTCGAGGTGTAGGCCGCACTCACCGTCTTTGGCGTGCCACCGCTGGCCACCCGGAACTGGAGGTAGCCCGCGCTGATGCGGACGGCGAAGCCGTTCGTGCTGCTGCCCTCCTCGTAGAGCATCTGCGTCCCGCTCGTCGAGTCGGCCTTGACCCACAGCTCGATGGTCCGCTTGGCCCCGCCCTGCTTCAGGAACGCGCCATCATCGGTGAGCTTGACATAGCCCGAGCCATCGAACGACAGCGCAGGTCCAAAGCGGCCGCTCTCGGTGAGAGTCACGCCGCCGAAGAGCTCGCCATCTGGCCCGTTGTCCGTTATTTCAGGCGTCGTCAGCCCACTGTACCGGGCAATCGAGCTTATCCGCACCTCATCGATCGTCCCGGCAAAGTTACCGCCGGCACGGATGCCCGCGCCGTTGGGGTCGCCACAGCCGACCATCAGCTTCTCGGCGGAGAGCACTGAAGCCCCAGCGGGAAGCTCGCCTGTGGCCACACACTTGCCGTCCAGGAAGAGCGCCAGGAGGCTGCCCTTGCGCTCGGCAGCCAGGTGCTGCCAGGCGTCGAGCTCAGCCTTGGTCTGGCCGACGATGCGAACCTCGTCCTGGACGCCACCCACGGAGTACCGGACCATCAGCGCCGGATAACCCTCAGCCAGCGACAGGATCAGGACCGGCATGCCGTCAGAACCGGCCTGGCCCAGTACGGTCCGCTCGCCCTTCGGATAGGCCGTCCCCACGCCCTCGAGGCTCGTCCAAGCCTCGAACGTCCAGTCGCCGGTCCCCAGGGCCACGGCACTGGCGTCGATGCGACCGTAGATCTCGGTGTCGGGAGCCAGCCGCAGAGCCGTATTGAACTTCCCCTCCGCCGGCATGTCCACGGCAGCGTAGACCGTGCCGTTATTGCTGTTGCCGGAGTCATCGACGATCTCGGCATCCGAGTCATCCAGATGGTAGAGCACCGAGGTGTTCGCGTCCGCCGTGAAAGCCGCCGTCGGCGGAGTGAAATCCTTGGCGTTCACCCGGTCGAGCGGCCAGATGCCGTACGGGGTATCTGCCGCCGGCTCCGTCGTCCCGAAGCTCCAATTCTTCCGGGAGGTGCGGTTGCCCGCGGCGTCGTAACCGAGTTCGTCCTCGTAGACGAGCCTGCCATCCGCCTTCCGAATACGGCTCTCGCCAGTCACCCGGTAAGCTTGATCGTATTTGTAGGAGAGCGTGTAGTCCTTCTCCTCGACCACCAGGCGGTTGCCGACCTTGTCCAGGATGTAGCCGAAGCCGGCCACCGGCGTACCGTCTGACTTCTTCGTCGCGAGCCCCAGCAGCCGGTCGGCGTTGTCGAAGGAGTAGTTGGTGGCGACGCCGTTGGGTAGCTTGAGTTCCACCCGCCGGCCACCGGCATCGTAGGTGAAGGCGCTCGGCGCCTCCACGCCCTTCTGCACGCCGGCCAGACGCCCGGCATCGTCGTAGATGTAGCTGATCGCCTCAGGCAGGTCCCCGGAGTTGGTCCCCGCCACCGAAGTGCGCAGGCTCCGGAGATTGTAGGCGTAGGTGAGCGACTTGCCCGCGCCGCTGTCCGAGGCCGTCTTCAGCCGCCCCAGCGCGTCGTAGGTGAAGCCCATCACCACCGTGCCGTCGTTCACGCCACTGACCGCGCCGCCCGCCTCGAGCGAGTAGGTGACCGTCTGCCCGGGAACCGCCACGGTGTGGACGCTGCCGTTGCCGTAGTAGGTGTAGTCGATGTTGACGCCGTTGGGCGTGGTCTTCCGGGACATGAGCCCCGACGGGTCGTTGTACGAGTAGTACTCGACGTTCGTCGGCATTCCCGTCACCACGGGATAGGTCATCGACAGCTGCCGCCCGGCGCCATCGTAGGTCCAGCTGGTGGCGTTGCCTCGCGGATCGGTCAGAGCCGTCATCCGCCCAGCCAGGTCGTAGTTGAACGCAACCGCCTGGGACATCTCGTTGACGACCCGGATCTTCCGGCCGTGGCCGTCGTAGTCGGTCCTCTTCGTCCGTCCATAGGCGTCCGTCACTATCGTGGGCCGGCCCATGCTGTCGTACTGGTAGGCCTTCTTCCCTTCAGGCCCACCGGCCGTCTCCACCACCTGTCCCGCCAGGTCGTATTTCGAGGTCAGACGAGTGCCGTTGGCCTGCGCCACCAGGGTCTGACGGCCGTTGGCGTCGTAGCCGTAGCGGGTGACCTCTCCCAGCGGATTGACCATCGAAACCAGGCGGTTGGCCCGGTCGTAGCCGTATCGCGTGATCTTGCCGTCGCCATCGACGCTCCGCAGCAGCCGTCCGGCATCGTCCAGCACGCGCTGGTTCACCACGGTCTGCCCGTCCACCGCCTGCTCGGTCCGGATCAGCCGGCCCGCACCATCGTAGTAGTAGTAGATCGGCGAGCGGCCGGAAACCGTCTGCGTGTAGACTGCGCCGTTGGTGTAGTAGGTGTAGCTCGTCGTGGTCACGCCATCAGACACCGATGCCGTCGAGCCATCGATGTTGTAGGTCGTGGTGGTCGTCTTGTCGCCCACCGTGACCGTGTTGGTCCGCGTGGCGAGGTTATAGTGGTAGCTCGTGACTATGTTGCCGCCAGGAGCACCGTTCACCGTGTTCGCGCTGATCCGTCCGACGGCATCGTAGACGTCCGAACTAGTCAGGTTGAGGCCGGCGCTGTCGAACGTGGTCGTGACCTGCCGGGCAGCATCGTTGTACGAGTAGCCCGTCACCATCGAGGGCTCACCGCTGGCCGCCCTGGTCTCCGTAACCGTCCTGCCGAGCCTGTCGAATGCGCTCGTGCTCGTCGAACCATCAGCCGAAGTCACAAGCTCGAGCCGCCCGACCTCGTCATAGCCGTAGCCCGTCGCAGGATGCACGGAATCGGCCGTGGAGCTCACCTGCCCAGCCGCGTCGAAGACCGTGGTCTGCGTGCCGGTATCGGGCGAAGTCACCGTGGTCGTCCGGCCGGGGATGTCGTAGTTGTAGGCCGTCGTCCCGCTCTCCGCGTCAGCCACCGTCTTGACTCGATTGGCCTTGTCGTAGCTGAAGGTAGTCGAGTTCCCGTTGGCATCCGTGCTTGCAAGCGTCCGGTTCGCGCCGTCAGGAGTGCGCCAAGTGCAGACCGTCTTCCCGTCCACCACCTGCGAGGTGGCCAGACGGTCGCCGTTACGCCCCAGCCGGTTGGCATCGTCAAAGTAGTAGGTGACCGGGCTGTTGCCAGAGACCTGCATGAAGGTCCGGTTGCCGACCGCATCGTAATCGTACGTGGTCACAGTCACGCCGTTCGTGACTGTCGCCACCCACCCGGCGGTCTTGTACGTAGTCCACGTGCCCATGTTGCCAGGCGTCGTCACCGCCGACACCTGCCGCCCAACCGCGTCATAGGTGTAGCCGGTCGCTATGTTCTGACCACCCGGATCGACCGTCGAAGTCTGGAGCCAGCCGTTGTCGTAATAGCCGTAGCTCGTGACCTGGTTCAGCCCCGTCGGATCGACCGTCGTCCTCTCGAGCCGGTTGGCCACGTCATACTGGTTCTCGGTGCGCCGTCCGGCGCCACCCACGTCCTCGATCGTCGTCAGCAGGTTGTCCGCGGCATCGTACTCGTACTCGGTCCTCACCCCGCCATGATCGGGAGTGACCATCGCCTTACGCCGCCCGAGCCAGTCGGACTCGTAGTCCGTGGCCTCATTCTTGGGATCGATGACGTAGTTCACGCGCCCGAGTTCGTCATAGAAGGTCTGGGTGTTGGCGCCGTCCGCCGTCTCGACGAACGTCTGCCGCCCGGCCCAGTCGTACTCGTAGTGCGTCGTCTCATTCTCGCCGTTGGTGACGTCCGTCACCCGGTTGAGCTCATCGTAATCGTTCGTCGTCGTGCTCGCCGCCGGAGACGTCGGGATCGTCACCGTCTTCAGGTTGCCGTTGTTGTCGTAGCTGTAGCTCGTGACGTACGCCGTCGGGTCGGTCTCGCTCGTCTTGCGGCCCGCATCGTCGTAGCCGTAGCTCCAGGTATGGCCGTTCTGGTCCGTGTAACTGCCAAGCAGGCCGCTGTCGGCCACACTGTAGGACCCCAGCTTCGCCGAGCCCGCGGCCGTCCCCGTGACCCTCGTCACGTAGCCCCGGCCATCGTAGACCCACTCCACGTACGCCCCGGTGGCGTCGGTCATCTTCGTCCTGCGCCCGAGGCCGTCGTAGTCGTAGGTCGTGGTGTTGTTGAGAGCGTCCTTGACCGTCTTCAGCATGTCGCCCTTCGCATAGTCGTAAGTCGAAGAGACGCCATGATTCAGCGGGTCTTTCACGCTCGTCTGGTTGCCGTAGCTGTCATATTCGTACTGCCAAACCGGAGTCGTGGGCTCGGTCGTTCCGTAGGCCGGCCCCTTCTTCTTCGTCAGCTGCCCCTTAGCGTTGTACTCGAAGGCCGTCGAGCGCGTCCGGCCATCGCCCACCAACTCCTTCGTGCACTTCACCAATCCCTGGGAGTCCCCATCCCACTCGTAGCGGTCATACGTCGTGTCCGCCAGCGTCTGCCCGCCAGCGGTGAAGTATGCCCGCGTAAGCAGGTTGTGCGCCCCGTCCTCGACCGAGGTCGCCTCGGTGTACCCCTCCGCCTGCCCGTCGTACTCGTAGTGCCAGACCCCGTCAGGCGTCGTCTTCGTAATGAGGTTGTAGTTCTCGTCGTAGGCGTAGCTGATCTCGTAGCTGACCCCCGAACCGTCGGCAAACGTCTCCTTCGTCCGGAAGCCGTTGTCGTCGTAGTCGATCTTCGTCACGTTCCCGTTACGGTCCACCTGCTTGATGACGTGCTGCGTCCGCATCCGTGGGAACTTCGCCTCGTGGTTGAGCCCGTCGGTCTCGCTCACCTTCCCGAAGTTCGTGTACTTGTAGGTGACCGTCTTGCCGTCCTTGGTCTGCACCCGGGTCCGAACGTCCATCGTCCAACTGGTGCCCGCGGGATACCCCAACTCCGCCCCGTCGATGGACTCCGTGCCGTTCGTCTCGACCACGGAGATATCCACCCCGTTGACCCGCAGATTCGACAGGTTCCCGTTGGTGTCGTAGCTGTAGATCTTCTCGTTCTTCTTGCCGTCCGTGCCGGTCTTGGTGATGCTGATGAGCTTCTTCCCATCGACCGTCGTGGTGACCGCCGTCGTCCGGCCCGTCTGGTTGTTGGTCTCGGTGACCGTATCCGAGGTGTAGGCGTAGTCCCAGCTGCGATCGCCGATCTTGATCTTCTTGATCATACCGGCGTCGCCAAGCGTGCAGACGTACTCGTTGTTCGAGGCGTCAGTGATCTTGAGCTCGCTGCTCGAGTAGGTGATGTTCACCTCGTACCCGTGCCGGTCGACGTACTTAACCAGGTGATACTTCCTCGCCGCCGTCACCGAATTGACCGGCTGCGGCGAACGGTCCGAGTCCAGCTCGAAGAACTCGAAATACCACCGCCGGCCATCGGGATACTCGAGCACGCACTCGTCCAGACCGTAGTCCCCGCCAGAGAACGCGATCTTCGAATCGGCAGGCACAAGCTCACTGGTAACGTGTCCCGCCTCATCCTTGGCAGGCAGGTACTCCGAAGGCTCCGAACTCTGCTTGTAGTCCACCACCTTCGCGTAGCCGGAGAAGAGCAGGTGGAGGTAATCGCGCTGCCCGGGCCCGGCGCTCGTGGCGCTCAAAGCCCCCAGGCTCACCATCGGCATCCAGTTCAGGAACCGATAACGCCCGAAATTCGGCACCCCGGTCCACTCGCCCGAACGTGGCACCTGCCCGGCTATCTGGTGCAGGAACACCGGCTCGCCCACCGACGGCATCGACCCGATGAACTCCGCCGTCGCGGTCTCGCCCTCGTCGGTCATCAGGTCCGCCGAGCCCCGCATGTCGCCGTAACGGTTGTCCTCGGGCGCATCGTGCGGCGCCACGCAACCCTCGCGCTGCCAATACCGGCCGATCTTCGGACCGGTGTCGGTCACGGAGATGTTCGTCGCCAGGCTGCTCGCGCCAAACATGACCACAGATGTCAGCGCCGCCAGAACCGTCCACACGTTCTTCGCGATCATCGAATGTCTCCCGGTTCTCGTCTTCTTCACCATCATCTCGCTCAGCCTCATCGCATAGCCCCTCACGGAATCACGTAGAGGCTGTGACAGGTCACGCCCCAGTTCCGAGTCGCAAACATGTAGAAGGTGTACGCTCCGTCCCCAAACGAGTCCGACATCTTCTGCATCAGGTATGACCCGTTCTCGAACACCGCACCGCCGCTATTGGTGTAGAACTGGAACTTCGCCCCAGGCACGAACGGCGTCATCTTGATCATGACCGCGTACTTGGCATCCCCATCGGCATAGACCTCCTGCCGGGGATGATCCGGACCGATGTAGACCATCTTGAACGGCCTCACCATGTCGGTGGCCAGCACCGGCCCGTCGGCCCCGCCGATCCTAGCGAAGATCCTCGGCGCCACGATGTCCGTCGTCGTGAAGGTCACGTTGATCCCGTCGGCCACCA
>CALGYR010000028.1 GCA_937935355.1 uncultured bacterium
CGGTTCCAAAGTCCATGCGCTCCAGCAGCTCGTGCACCTCGCTGCCCAGCTCCGCGCCACCGGGCGCGTGAACGATCTCCGGCGGCTCGGCCGCATCGGCGTCCGGCGCGGCGTGAGCGCCGTCGAGGGCCGCGAGCCGTTCGAGGACGTGCCGGCGGGGGCAGCCGTCCATCTCGGCGAGCTCGGTGACCCGGGCGTCGAGCGCGCCGCCGGCCTCCACTGCCGGGGCGGCCAGGCGCTTGGCGACGAGCTCCGCGGCGGCGCGGTCGGCGGCCGAGGGCTCGAGCCCCTTCGGGGCCTTGACCGGCTTCGTCGGATCGAAGCCGTCGCCGAGCTTCTCGGCAAGCGTCACCAGGCGCCGGCCGGAGCCGGGGGCGACGGCCGGAGGAAGAGCGACGGAGACGCCGGCGAGATTGGCTGTCAGTTGGCAGTTGTCAGTTGGCAGTTTCCGGTCTGACAACTGAGAACCGGCAACTGGCAACTGCAGTTCGAGCGCCGCCCGGATCCGGTCGATGTGCCTCCTGCCCGCCAGGCCCGGCTCGTCGAGCTTGGAGACTCCCGAGAGGATCAGCCGCTCGCGCGCGCGGGTCATGGCCACGTAGAGCAGCCGGTCCTCCTCGGCGGCGTCGGCCTCGGCGAGCTTGAGCGCGACGAGGGTCGCCCCGGCCGTGCCGGTCTTCTCGCCGAACTCGTCGGCGAGCTTGAGGCCCATCCCCAGGTCGGCGTCGAGCGCCGCGCCGCGAGAGTGCCCGCCGCCCGTCTCGCGGCCGAGGTCGGCCACGGCTACCACCGGGAACTCCAGGCCCTTCGAGGCGTGGATGGTCAGGATGCTCACCGCCTGCCCCGGCTCGACGGCCGAGCCGGACTCCCCCTCGGCCGCCGCGGCGGCGACGGCCCGCGCCCTGCGGAAGTAGTCGGCGGCGGCGGCCAGACCTCCCGAGTGCGCCGAGAAGCGCTCGGCCTCGGCCACGAAGCGCCGGAGGTTGGCGTGCTCGGCGAGCCCGCGCCGGCGGGCCAGGATCTTCTCGAAGTAGCCGGTTTCGGCGGCGACGAACTCGATGACCGCCGCGGCCGAGGAGTGCCCGGCCATGCGCCGGGCCTCGGAGAGCAATCGGGCGGCGGACTGGACGGCAGCAAGATCGGAGGAGGAGAGCTCTCCAATTTCCGGGGGCGGGGGCTCAAATTCATGCCCTGCGGCCGCAGGCCGGAGGGCGTGAATTTCGGTCTTTCCCCCGATTCCTTGTCGCCCGAACGACTGGGGATTTGGGCCGCGTGAAGAAACGCTGCGCGTTTCTTCACTGCGGGAGCCCCCGCCCCCGGAAATTGGAGAGCCCGGGCACGGCGACACACCAAGACAACGCTCCACCTTCCCAGCCAGCGACCCGCCCTGCGCCAGCCAGAAGAGCCCGTCGTCGGACAGGTCGAAGAAGGGGCTGCGCAGCACCGCCGCGGCCGCGGCGTCGTCGCCCGGGTCGGCGAGCCAGCCGAGCAGCGAGACCAAGTCGGTGATCTCCACCCGGTCGTAGAACTCCCGGCCGCCGGGCGCCTCGGCCGGCACGCCGAACTTCGCGAAGGAGCGTTCCAGGGCCGCGAAGGGCCCGCGCGTCCGGCAGAGCACGGCCACGTCGCGGAACTCGATGGGACGGTGCGCCTTCTTCTCGCGGTCGAAGACCTCGACGCCGCTCGCGACGAGCGCCGCGACGTGCGCGGCCAGCCGGTCGGCCTCGTCCCAGCGCGCCTGGGCGAGCCCCTCCTCGCCCTGCTCGACGAGGAGCAGCTCGACGGCCGGGGCCGGCATCCGGCTCTCGTACCTGGCGGCCGCCTCGAGCGGCGGGAACTCGTCCGGCCGCAGCCGCCCGAAGAGCGCGCCGGTGAAGGCGAGCAACTCCGGCCGGCTGCGGAAGTTGCGGGCGAGCTCGACCACCACCCCGCCGCCGCCCCGCGTCTCGGCGACGTGCCGGCGGAAGACCTCGACCTCCGCGTGGCGGAAGCGGTAGATGGACTGGCGCTCGTCGCCGACCGCGAAGAGCTTGCCGGGGACGTCCGCGCGGAGCAGGTCGACCATCTCCTTCTGGAGGCGGTTGGTGTCCTGGAACTCGTCGACCAGGATGTGGCGGTAGCGCCGCGCGAGCGCCGCGGCCACGCCGGGCTGGTCGCGCAAGAGCGCGCGGGCCAGGCGCTGCATGTCCTCGTAGTCGACCAGGCCCCGCCGGGATTTGTATCCGGCGAACTCCCCGAGGGTCGCGGCGGCCACGGCGTAGAGCGCGCGGCGATGACGCTCGCTTTCGAGCTCGGCCCCCCAGGCCGCCTCCGAGAAATCGGCCAGCCGCGCGAGGGCCGCGCGGAGCTCGGCGAGGCGCGCCTTGCCCTCCGGCGAGAGCTTGAGCAGCCGGGAGGTGTTCTCGTCGAGCGCCTCCAGCGTGGCCGCTTCGCAGCGCCCGGCCTCGAGCCCGGCGAGGCACTCCCGGGCGGCGGCGAGCTTCTCTGCGGACTTGCCGGAGAGCTTCTCTTCGAGGAGGCCGCGCAGGGCTCCGGCCGCGCACCTGGGCACGTCCGCCCGGCGGCGGTCGAACTCGGCCCGGCGCCGGGCGCGCTCACTCGCCAGGTCGGCGGCGAGCGCCGCCAGGCGTTCCGAGCCGTAGCCCAGCGACTGCTCCTGGCGGACGAGGTCGAGCACCGCGCCGCGCACGAAGTCCTCGCCGTGGCGCGCCACCAGCTCGAAGAAACCGGGGTCCTTCTTCCGGAAGTGCGCGGCGAAGGCCGAGTCCAGGAAGCGCCCGGTCTCCACCTCGGTGGGCACGCGGAACTCCGGGTCGACCCCGGCCAGGAAGAAGTGCTCGCGAAGCAGCGCAGCGCAGAAGCCGTGGATGGTGGTGATCTCGGCGCGCTCGGCCGCGCGCCGCTCGGCCTCGAGCCCCCGCGCGCGGAGCTCGGCCACCACCCGCTCGCGCATCTCCGCGGCGGCGCGCACCGTGAAGGTGATGGCGAGTATTTCGCCGGGCGGCACCCGGTCCTCGGTCACGAGCGAGAGGTACCGGCCGACGAGCAGGCTGGTCTTGCCCGACCCGGCGCCGGCGTAGAGCGCCAGATCCCGGGCGCGCTCGCGCACGGCGAGATCGCGGAGCGCGTCCTCGCCGGCGTTCTGCGCGGCCGGGGCGGGGGAAGGGGCGGAGACGGCCTTGTCCGCGCCGCGGCCGCCGGGCTTCTTCGTGGCCATCGCCGGGCGATTATAGCCCGGCGGAGGAGGAGGGCAGGGACTTTTCGGAGCCGGCGGAGGTCTGGGGCATTCTCAGATCCGACGGATCGGTCGGATCGGACGGATCCGTCGGATCACGCCCCCGATAGGGGGTTCACGAGTGGCCACACCTCTCCGCCACCCGCCCGGTCGCCTCCGCGCCCACCCCGGAGCGCTCCGCGAATTCCGGCCAGCGCCCCACCGCCTCACGGACTTCGCCGATGATCTCGTCGGCGGTCCGACGCTTGATCCCGACGACCGTCGCGAGCTTCCGCATGTGCTCCGGGCCGGGGCTCCGCCCCTCGCCGGCGACGGTCATGGTGTGCTCGCCGCCCGGCCCGGGGGCCAGGGTCAGATCGTAGGCCGGCGCGAGGCGCCACTCGCCCGACTCGTCGTCGAGCAGGAACGCGAAGTTCTTGGCGTGGTCGTCGCGGTTGTGGGCCAGGACGTTGAAGGCCATCAGGCGGAAGGCCTTCAGCACCTCGCTCTGGTTGCGAGTCAGGATGGAGGCGGCCCGCAGCAGGTCGCCGTAGTCGCAGGCCGGCACCCGAAAGTCGGTCTCGATGAGCCCGGCGAAGGTGTGGACGTGGAAGCGGCGGTTGCCGCGTCGGTCGAAGCGTGCCGCGCCGAAGTGCCGCCCGCCGCGGCCGTCATCGAACAGCCGGGTCTCCGGCATCTCGACCCCGGCGGCCCTGGCCATGAGCGAGTAGGCGTACTCCACCGGACCGGCATCGGCGTCGTCGCGCCTGCCCGGGAACTTGACCATCCAATGGTCCCAGCCATCCGGCAGGTCGGCTTCGCCCGAGCGGAGATCGTCTCCCCGGACGCCGACGAGGACCTTGGGCCGTGCGCCGCCCGGGCTGCCGCCGGCACGCAGAAGCTGCGGCAGGACTTCCGCGCTCTCGCCCTCCAGCACCGCGTGGGCCGCCCGGCAGAGCTCGCCCAGATCGAAGGCTCCGCGCTCATCCCCGCCGGCGTCGGCGGGAGGATGATAGGTGAGCGCTCCCATGGTGTTCGCGCCCAGCCAGGCCAGCCGGTCGAGCGGCGAGACTTCCTCGATTGCGAGCCCGCTGGACCGGAAGTGACGGTCCATGAGCAGGAGGCCCCAGCCGTCGGGCAGCGAGTCGGCGAAGAGCCCGGGGAGCGGACCGAAGTTGGCGTTGCGGTGCTCGTGGAGCCCGGAGACTGCCGGCATTCGCATGGGCGAAAGCTCGAGTCCGCGCTCGAGAAACCCCGCGTCGTACTCGAAGTAGACCCGTCCGGTTTCCCCGGCGAGAACACCGACCGGAAACTCGTCTCCCGGACCGCGCGTGAAGCGAACCTCCAGACGCTTCACAGCCGTCCACGCTTCCGCGCCGGGCGCGAGTACCGGGCCTCGAGTTCGGCTATGCTCTGGGCTTCCGGCGGACGGAACAACTCCGCGAACTCCGGGAGCCTTCCGAGCGCATGGGCCAGCTTGAGCAGGCTCTCGAGCGAGACGAGCCCTGTGCGCTCGAAGCGCGTCAGAGAAGCCGCGCTGACTCCCGAGCGCTCGGCAAGAGTCGCCCGTTTCCAGCCGCGGAGAAGCCGGAGTGCCTTGACCCGATCAGCGAGCATCCGGGCAGCATCCGCCGGTAAGAGCAGGCTGGGGTTAATCTCTGTCATGAAGACAACTTACCTCACACTGGCGAAATGTCAACCAGTTATCGGTTATGTGGCTTTATTATCAGTTAGCGGTAGCGGCTTAACGCTTAGCGTTCCGGGTTCTGCAGGGCTGTGGACGGCCGTGCGATCCGACGGATCGGTCCGATCGGACTGATCGGTCGGATCACCCCCCGATTGACCGAACTTAGCGGCTCTGCGGCTTGGCGAGAGAACGCCGTGGTTCTCCACCCGTTCGGCGATAGGCCCGCGGACTCCCCCCGCCGTACCTTCGGAAGGCCTCGTAGAACCTGCTCGCCGATCCGAAGCCGGACTCCATGGCCACGGACAGGACCTTGTCCCGCGAGGTCAGGAGCCGCCGCTGGGCCCGCGAGACGCGCAGCCGGGTGACGTACTCCCAGACGGTCATTCCGCAGCGGCGCCGGAAGAGGGCCATCAGGTAGTTGGGGTGCAACTCCACCGCCCGGGCCACATCCTCGACCGACAAGTCGTTCTCGGTGTAGTGGCCGCCGATGTACTCCGCCGCCCGCTCGACAGGACGCAGTTCGCCGGGCGCGGTCGCGGGCGCCGACGCGTCGACAGCCCCCGCCGCGTTAACCGCCGACGACGCGACGGCCGAGCGGACCAGCCGCCGCATCCTCGACTCGACCTCGAGCAGCGCGATCCGCCGGAGCTCGGGCTCGCCCGAGGCGAGGTCCGCGATCCACCGGGCGAGCAGCCGCTCCTCGGCGGCCGTCGCCATGGACGAGCCGTCCGGCTCGACCAGGAGCTCGCCCCGCAGCAATCGCTCGACGGCCGCCGGCGCGAACCCCCAGTCGAGGAACCAGGCCAGGGGCAGCGTCACCCAGAGGCACTCGCAGGGCTCCTCGGCATCGACCAACTGGTGCGGCACCCCGCCCCAGAAGACCGCCAGGCGCCCGGTCGGAATCGTGACGAACCGGCCGGCCAGGAAGTAGCGCATCGCGCCCTTCGCGACGAAGTTCCATTCCAGGTCGGTGTGGGTGTGAGTGCCGCCCATCGCCGACGGGTGGCCCCGCCAAGCCCTGAAGCCGAAGCTGGGTTGGCGGTTGTTCTCGGGCTCCGACTTGTCCCTGTGGCTTAGGATTCGGGACATTATTGCCTCCTGCCGGGAAGACAATACCGCATTATCGGCTATAGTCAATACCGAAGAGCGCAACGCGATCGCGCAGATCAGGAGGATAACCGTGAAGACCGCCGAAGCCGTCACGCCCCAGGCCCGCTCCGCCGTGCAGTTCGACCCGGCCTTCAAGCCGGATTTCGAGGAGGCCCGCGAGCGCTGGGCGGCCTTCTGGCAGGGAGAGATCGTCGACCGGCCGGTGGCGATGATCCGCTGTCCGAAGGCCGGCGTCGAGCGCCGACCGGAGGGCCGTTACATGGAGGGCCGCGACGGGGACTACGATGCGGTCATCGACCGCTTCGAAGCCTGGGCCGCGACGGTCGCTTGGCTGGGCGAGGCGATCCCGGTCTACGTCCCGAGCTTCGGCCCGGACATGTTCGCGGGGTTCCTCGGCGCGCCGCTCAACTACGGCACGCAAGGCGACACCAACACCAGCTGGTCGGAGCCCTGCGTCGAGGACTGGGCCGCGGCGTTGCCGCTCGCGATCGCGCCGGAGAACCCTGTCTGGGTGCGCACGCAGGAGTTCGTAGCGCGCCTGGCCGAGCGCTCCCGCGGCCGCTGGGTCGTGGCCCACCTCGACATGCACTCGAACCTCGACGCCCTGGCCGCGATGCGCGGGCCCGAGCGGCTGTGCATGGACCTGCTCGACGAGCCGGAGACGATCGACCGGGCCATCGCGCAGATGGGGCCACTCTACCGGATGGTCGACCGCCGGCTGCGCGAGCTCGGCCGGATGGACCAGACCGGCTCGAGCGGCTGGATCCCGATGTACTGCGAGGGCCGGTTCAACGTGACCCAGTCGGACTTCAGCTGCATGGTCGGCCCCGACCAGTTCCGCCGCTTCGTCCTGCCGGCCCTGGAGGAGGAGCTCGCCGCGCTCGACCATTCCATCTATCACCTGGACGGCCCGGACGCGCTGCGGCACCTCGACGACCTGCTGGCCCTGGAGCGCCTCGACGCGATCCAGTGGGTGCCGGGCGCGGGCCGGCCGCCGCACAAGGGCTGGCTCGAGCTCCTCAAGCGGATCGTCGGCGCGGGCAAGAGCGTCATCGTCTACTGCGCGCCGGCGGAGGTGCCGCTCTTCCACGAGGCCCTCGGGCCTCGCCGCGTGATCTACGACCTGCGGGCGAAGACCGAGGCCGAGGGCCGGGGCGTCCTCGACTGGCTCAAGGCGCACACCTGACCGCGCAAGCCGGACCCCGGCGGCTCATTGCGCGGGCCGCTCGGCGGTATCCGGGTCGCCTGCTGGCGCCACGGCGCCCGGCGGGGCTTGCACGGTGTTCTTGGGTGGCGCGAGAGCCTTCCTGAACTCGCCAATGAGGTCGGCGACCATGCCGACGGGCAGCTCCATGCGCAGCTCGCACTCCCGGCCGCTGCCGCTTATCTCCACGCTGTCCAGCGCTTCCCGCATGGAAAGCGGGACTCTCGACTCTTCCCGGGGTGGATTCCCATTGGGAGTTCGTGCCAGCTTCTCCCGGAGCTCCTTGCGAAGCTCTTCCGCCTGCCGGGCGTCGCGAGCTCTCGTGCGACTCACCAGCACGGCATCCCCGGAGACAGAGAGAAATGTCAGGCTCGTTTCGAGCCCGCTCGCGTCCACAAGGTTCTTCGTCACGATGCGTGCCCAGGCGGCCGGTTCGCGGCCCGAGATTCCCGCCGCCACCAGGCAGGCCTCGGACGGCACCGACGCCAGCAGTCTCTCCGCGGCGGGATCGAGCCTTCCCGGACGCCCGGCCCGGAAGTTGTCGAGGCCGGTTCTCACTCCGGCAAGCGTTCCGAAGACGGTCAGCTTCTCCGCCGGAAAAGCCATCATCGTCTTCGCATCCAACGAGTAGATGTCGACGCCGGCATGGGTCTCGACGACCTCGATCGTGCGGGGCGCGTATGAACCGAGAAAGTTCTTCCAGAACTCGACGTCGGCCGGGACCTTCGTCTCCACAACCAGTACGCCACCGTTGTCGCTGCCGGTCAGCTCCGCGAAGACCAGCTGGCCGTGCTGCGTGACGAAGCTCTTCAGCCAATCGCTGGCGGAATCGACCAGATACCGGCGCCGGAGGATCTCCTCCAGGCTGGCCTTCGCCCAGGGAGACGAGAAGAAACCGTCGAAGTCGGCCTGGACCACTCCCTTGGAGCCCGAGGCCCTGAAGCTCTCGACCGCCGGGCTCACCCGCCGCGCCCGATGTCCGCCGCGGAAGAGCAGATATCCGCCGCCGGCCAGCGCGGTCGCCACCAGGAGCACCGCCGGCATAAGGAGCCGGCGCATCGAACGCCACCGCGCCCGAGGGGCGCTCGAAGCGGCGGCATCCGCACCACCGATGGAGATCGGAACCGGAACTCCGCGACGACCGTCCTCGCTCATAGCATTCCTCTCGCGTCTTCCCGGCGGCCGTGCGCCCGCCGTTCCCGCGGGATTATATCGCCGGCGCCTCGTCGCTCAGGTGCTTTTCGGAGCCTCGCCGACCAGGGCCCTTGCGGCGGCCGGCGTCGGCGGGCGGCCGAAGGAGAGCCGCAGCGCCCCTTGCGGGCAGGCGTCGGCGCAGCTGCCGCACAGGATGCACTCCGCCGACTCCGGCCGGCCGGAGCGCGCCATGGCCGCGACGTCCAGGCTCATGGGGCAGGCCCGGCTACAGCTGCCGCAGCCGGCGCATGCCTTCGACGTCCTGGCCAACTGCAGGGCCGGCAGGCGCAGGAGGTTGCGCAGCTTGCGCCCCAGGATCATGAAGGGCGCCATCAGGCACAGGTAATGGCAGAAGGCCCGGCGGGCCACGATCATTCCGAAGAAGGTCATCACGCCCACCACCGCGTAGTAGATGAGAAACTTGCGCGGCTCGGACATGGACACGCCGTGGTCGGTCTCCCGCAGCGGCTCGACGGCCCGGATGCCGCCCGCCCGGAAGAAGAGGAGCGCCAGCAGGCCGACGTACGGAGCCCAGGCGAACCACTTCAGCCAGTTGAGCCGGCCGCCCGGCGCGCGGCGCTTGTTGGCCGCGAAGCAGGCCTCCTGCAGGCCGCCGCAGGGCATGATCCACCCGCAGAACGCCCGGCCCACGAAGACCGCCCCCAGGAACTCCAGCGAGTAGACCAGGAGGGAGCCGCAGACCACCCCGGCCGCCGCGGACTTGAAGGCCACCAGCGGCGAGAAGAAGTAGATGGTCACGGGGAAGAGCAGCAGCGAGACGAGCAGCAGCCCGGAACGGACGCTTTGGCGTTTCATCGCAGTTCGGTCTCCTGTTCCCATCAGATGGGCAGACATCGACGGAAGTCCCTGAGAAGGCCCAGCGGACCCTTCACGCGCACCCTGCCGGTCAGCAACGCCCGGAGGAGGCCCGCCTCCCGGTTGGCGATGCGCAGCCATAGATCGCTGTCGGCGCGCACCGCGACCCGGGCCGCGCCCTCCAGCCCCTCGCGGACGGCGATCCTGCCGCCGTCGACGATCACCGTGTAGCTCAGAGGCTCGCGGCCCGAGAAGGAGAAATGATAGGTGGCCGAGAGCCCGGCCGCCTTTCCGCGCTGGAAGGCCAGCGCCGCCAGCTGGAAGAGGTCCGGGATGCTCTCGACATGAATGCCGTGTTCGGCGCGGCGAGTGGTCTTGGCCGGAAAGCGCCGCTCGGCATGGCCGTCGGCGTCGGAGCCGGGCAGGGCGTAGACGACCTCGCGTCTGTCGCGCAGCGGGGCGAATACCCTGCGCAGATAGAGTGCGCGGTCGGCATCGTGCTCGCGCCGTGCCAGCGCTCCGGCCGGACAGACGCTCACGCAGTAGCCGCAGGTCCAGGTGGCCTGGTGGGCCAGTCCCTGCCACCAGGAGAGCGTCTCGCGGTCGTCGAACTCGGCGCGGTACTCCCTGGCCGAGCGCGCCTGCGCCAGGGTCCGCACCCAGTCGCGGAACCCGCCCACTCCGAAGCGGGTGTTGTGGACCATGCAGGCCGAGGCGTCGAAGCGGCCGTCGCCGGCGATGGCCCCCGTCGGACATGCCTCTGCGCACAGGCCGCATCCGAAACAGGGGTTATCCGGGAGCGGATGATCGCACGCGCCGGTCACGCGGTCGACCAGCACGGTGGTCAGGACCAGGCACGAGCCGTGGACCGGATGCAGCAGCATCCCGCTGAGGCCGGTCCGGCCCAGGCCGGCGGCCTCGGCCACCGCCCGATGCGAGACAGCGGCCGGCCGGCTCGCCCCGCCGCCGAGTTCCAGCGGGTAGATCGGCGGAAGGTATGCCGCCCGGGCCCCGGCGTTCTCCAGCTCGATGGCCAGCTCCCGCGAGGCGGTGCCCAGCGCCTCGACGGCCCGCCGGTGCTCGAAGTTGTAGAGGGACCTGAGCGGAGCGCGCGCGTTCCCCCGTTGGACCCTCATGCCCAGGCTGATGAATGTCCGGGTGCCGGGCAGAAACGCCTCGGCACCCGCGGCCTGTCCGGCCAGCTCCGGATTTCCGGCGCTGGCCAGACCCACGGCCTGCGCGCCGCAGCGCACCGCCAGGGAGCGCAGCCATTCGGCATCCAAGACCGGCGGCTTCGCCACGGCGAGACGCGCCGGCGATGCTGTGGGCGTCAGGAGCCCGACCGGCTCTGGGCGCAAGTCCCCGTCCTCCTCGAGACCGGCCGGCTACAGGCTGGCCAACAGGGCGTCGCGGGTGGAGAGCACGACCTCCTCCGCCTGCTTCCTGCCGGGCATGGCCCGGGCCAGGGCCATCGCCCCGAAGCATGCCGCCTGCATGGCGCGCGCCCGGCGCCGGGCCTCCTTCGGGGCGAGGTCCGCCAGGTGCCGGGCGAACTCCTCGACGCCCCGGGTCATCAGCCGCTCGAAGGCCGCGCGCGACTTGCGGTCGGCGCGGGAGAGCTCCGAGAGCAGCGCCGGCACCGGGCAGCCGCCCTCCGGGTCGTCGAGGTGCTCGATGCTCAGGTAGCGGCCGATTACCGCCCGGAGCCAGTCCCGGCCCGCAAGGCCCCCGGCGCAGGAGAAGAGGACGCCCATCTTCTCGGCCACGACCGCCTCGATGGTCTCGGCCAGCAGCTCGTCCTTCGAGGCGAAGTGCTGCGAGAAGGCCCCCTTGGTCAGCCGGGCCCCGCGCATGACCGCGTCGATGCCCGCGCCCCGGAAGCCGTGGCGCCGGAAGGCCTTCCCGGCGGCGTCGAGGATCCGCTGGCGGGTGCGCGGCTTGTGGTCCGGAGGGTAGCGCATGGCGGTCTCCTTCTTCTCTCCCGGCGGTTATGGCCGTACGAGCGTACTGCCATAAGCCGGAAAGTCAATCGCTTTCCCGGAACCGGTCAGCCACGGATGGACACTGATGAACACAGATGGACTCGACGGCAACGGCGAACCCTCTCATCTGTGTGTTGATCGGTGTTCATCTGTGGCTGGGGGCACTGCGTGCGGAACGAGAATCGGGCCGCCAAACCGCGGAGAACAACAACGGCCTGGCTCTGTCGTTCTTTGCGGCTTCGTGGCTCCGTGTGAGCAGAAGCCAAGTCGGTTGCGGCCACGTTTGTCGGGGGTTCAGCCCCGTGGGCCAACCTCGTTCGCAACTGCTTGCTTGCAGTTGTTCAGGACCCGGCCCCGGGCTCGCCGCCGCCCGGCGTCCAGCCGCGCTCGGCGCGCCATTCGGCGCCCTCGAAGCGACAGATGGGGTTGTAGGCGGACTTGTCGGGGCAGTCCGCGCACTCGCAGGGCCAGACGCGCACGTCGCCGGCGGCCGCGCGAGCGGCGAGCTCCGCGGCCCTGGCCCGGACCTCCCCGAGAAGCTCCTCGTCGAGGGCGCCCTTGAAGCCGTAGGCGGCGAGCAAATCCTTCGCGGCCGGGGTGGCCAGGCCGCCCGAGCGGCGGCCGTCGGCGCCGCGCAGACCGAGGAAGCCGGCCCCGGCCGGCTCCAGGCCGAAGACCTCGCGCAGCGCCAGGGCGTAGAGCACGGTCTGTGGGTCGCTCTTCCAGGACGAGCGCATGCTGCGCTTGTAGTCGATGACCACCGCGCCCCGGTCGCCGGGGAGCAGGTCGACGCGGTCGATCCGGCCGCGAAGGGCGAGACCCGGGCCGAGCGCGAGCGGCTTCGCCCGGCTGGCCGGGTCGACATCCCGGTCCTTCCCGGGACGGCCGCCGCCGAAGACCAACTCGAGGTGCGCGGGCCGCGCGCCGCACGCGGCCAGGCGCGAAGCGTCCTCGGCCAGGAGCCGGGCGAGCAGCGGCGCCTGGGCCGCGAGGAAGGGCCCGGTCTGCGGCTGTCCGGCGAGCCACGGGAAGCCCGCCTCGAGCTCCTCTCGGAGCAGACCGGCGGCCTCGTCCGGCGCGGGGAGGCTCCCGCCGTCCCGGGCGCGGGCGTAGGCCCGCCGCAGCGCCCCGTGCAACAGGTCGCCGGCCAGCTTCGCGTCGAACTCGAGCCTGCGCCGCGCCGCGAGCCTGAGCCCGCGCTGCAGGAAGTGCGCGAAGGGGCAGTTCCCGAACGCAGCCAGGCCCGAGGCGGTCTGGACGGCGAAGCGCCTGGCGAGCTCGGCGCGGACCCGGTCGTCGGCCAGCACGCCGGACGGGCTCCGGCGCGGACCGAGCCCGGCGAGCTCCGCGTCCGAGAGCAGGCCCGCGCCCCGCAGGCGCTCGTGGAGGGCCAGGGCCGAGCGCCAGCGCGCGACGGTCGCGTCGTCGCCCGGGCGCGGCGTGTTGAAGGCCGCGGCCAGCGCCGCGAGCGCCTCGGACTTCCAGGCGAGCTCCCCGACGGCCGGGAAGCCGCGACCGGCCTCGATCGGCGCGAGCGAGCCCGCCGGGAAGACCGCCTCGACCTCGTCCAGAAAGAAGCTGCGCGTGGCCGCGCGCTCGGCCGAGGCCGGCGCCGCGGAGGAGAGGATCAGCCGCTCTCGCGCGCGGGTGCAGGCGATGTAGAAGAGGTAGCGCTCCTGCTCGGCCGCCGCCGCGGCCAGCGGCAGTTCGAGCCCCGCCCTGGCGAGCAGCCGGCGCTCGCGGTCGCCCAGGATCGGGTTCTCGCGCACGTCCCGGGGAAAGCCGCCCTCGGCCAACCCCAGCACGAAGACCGCCCGGCGTTCGCGGGTGCGCGACTCGAAGATGTTGGCGGCCAGCACCGCCCCGGCGCGCTGGCCCGGAGCCGGCAGGCTGCGGCCCGCGACCGCCGGCTCGACCAGGCGCAGGTACTCGCCGATCGCGATCGCCTCGAGACCGGCGAGCTCCGCGGCGCGCGCCGCGCCGGCCAGCGCCGCGCGCAGGGCATCGAGCGCGGCAAGTTCCCGCCGGAGCACCGCCGCCGGCCAGCCCGAGGCCAGGAGCCGCCGGCCGAGGTCGAGCCCCGCCATGCACTTCGCCGCACCCTCGGCCCAGAGCGCGGGCGGGGCCTCTTCCCGGGGCAGGAACCCGCCGAGCGCCTCGAGCCGCGCGCGCCCCTCGGCCAGGACCTGTCGCGCTCCGGCGTCGAGGCGCTCGCGGCGGGCCTCGAGGTCCGCGACGGTCGCCAGGCCCAGCTCAGCGGCCAGGGCGGCCAGTTCGGCGGCTCCACGGTGCTCGGCCTCGGTCGCGAGCGGTCCGCGCAGGGCCTCGATGAAGGCCGCCGCGCCGTCGGCTTCGGCGGCGGCGCGCAGCCAGCGGACCAGTTCCTCGGCGGCGTCGGGCAGCGCCGAGCGGAGCGCGACGCCGAACTCGGCGGGAGCGGCCAGCTCCCGGGCGGGACGGCTCTCGGCGAAGTCGAGCGGCAGCCGGGCCAGGCGGAAGGCCCGCTCCAAGTGCGGCGCATAGGGCGCCAGGCGCCGGGCGAAGACGGCGATCTCCCCGGGCTGGAAGCCCTCGTCGCGCACCAGCCGCGCCGAGCGGCGTGCCACCGCTTCGCACTCGGCCTGCAGGGAGACGGCCGCCACGACCTCGATGGATTCCCGGCGCGTCTCCGGCCGGGGGTGCGCGCCGGCGAAGAGCCCCCGCTCCAGCGCAGCCAGGTCCGGCGCGAGGAAGCGGTGGGCGCCCGTCAGGCGCTCCTCGCGCCAGTCGCTCCGGGCCGACTTGAGGACGCGCCAGACGCCGTGAACATGGGCCAGCCGTCCGTCGGCCCGGCCGTCGAAGCACAGGGCGGCCAGGCTCTCGCCGGCCCGCGCGAGCGCGGCGGCGGCGAGAGCGCCCTGCGCCGGGGTGAACTGAGCGAAGCCGTCGAGCAGCACGACGCGCGCACCGCCGGGCAGCCCGGCCCGGCCGGAGGCGAGCAACCGGGCCGCCTCGCGCGCCTCGCCCTCCTCGTCGGTGGCGCCGGCCGACGCGAGGCGAGCCTCGTAGCCGGCGTAGAGCCGGGCGAGGTCCGCGGTCTTGGCGGCAAAGAGCGCGCGCTCGGCGGCCGGGCCGATCGCGCGCGCCGCGGCGGAGAGCGAGCGCTCGAAGTCCGCGGCCGACGCGCCGGCCGCGCGGAGCTCGCCGATCAAGCGCTCGAGGGTCGAGGAGAAGCCGGCCAGGCCGACCGAGGCGGCCAGCGCCCCGAGCCCGCCCGAACGCGCCGCCGCGAGGTTCAGGGCCACGACCAGGTCGCGGCGCTCGGCCGGGGAGAGCGTCCGGAGCGAAGGGGACTCGCCGGCCGCCTCGCGACGGACCTCGCGGGCCAGCCCCCCGAGGGTCATGATCCGCGGGCCGACCAGCGCCCGGCAGCCCGACTGCTCCAGGACCAGTTCGGCGAAGAGCCGGGCGGCCTGCCGGCTGGGCACGATCGCCAGCACCTCGCCCCCGCGTCCGACGCGGAGAAGCTCGGCCGCGCGCCGCGCCAGCCGCGTGGACTTGCCGGAGCCGGCGCCGCCGAGGACCAGGAAGTGACCGCCGGAGGCGGCGCCTTCCGAACGGCCTCGCGGGCGGTCAGGGGCGGGACGGAGCGGCTTGGACGGGGCGGACGGCTCGGAGAACAGCGAGCCCTGCAAAGGATCCGCGGAGGCCCCCGGAGGCTTCCTGCGACCGCCCACAGGATGCGTCAGCGCCGGCGTTCGGCGCGTCCGGCGCTCTCGAGCGCCTTGCGGCCGGCCTCGCTGTCGCGCCCGTAGAGGTCGGCGGCCTGCCTCCAGTGGAAGGCGGCCATGGCCCAGTCGCGCTGGTCCTCCCTCAGGACCGCCTGGTAGCAGGCGATGTCCGCCCGGGCCGTCGCGTTCCCGGGGCCGGCCAGCTCCAGCGCCCGCCTGAGCTCGCTCTCGGCCAGCTTCCGGGTCTCTTCCGGACGGGCCTCGGTGCGGGCCAGGCCGATGAGGGCCAGCGCCAGGTTGTAGCGTCGGACCCAGGAGTCGGGATTGGCGGCGATCAACTTGCGGAAGCTGTCGGCGGCGAGGCGCAGTTCGATCCCCGCGCCCAGCAGGTCCTTCTGCCTGAGGAGCGCGACGCCGGCATCGTAGCGGGCGCGGCCGATCAGCTCCCGGATGCCCGGCGTGTCGGGAGCGAGCTCGGCGACCTTCTCGAAGTCGGCGGCGGCCTCGCGGGGCTTGGCCAGGAGCCAGGCCTTGCCCCGAATCAGATGGGCCTTCGCATTACGCGGGTTTAGGGCGATAGCCTCGCTGGCCGCCCTGGCGGCGGATGTGCCCCAGCGGTCATTCAGGAACTTCTCGGCCTCGGCCACGAGCTCGGCCTCGGTCTTGGCCGGCTTGGGCTCGGGTTTCGGTTCCGGTTTGGGTTCGGGCTTGGGTTCCGGCTTCGGCTCCGGCTTCGGTTCCGGTTTGGGTTCAGGCTTCGGCTCGGGCTTCGGCTCAGGCTTTGGCTCGGGCTTCGGCTCGCGCCGAGGCGGCCGGCCGACCTGGGCCTCATCGGGCGGGGGCTCGTCCTGCCGGGGCCGGGTGACTGGCGCGGTGCTGTCGAGCTTGAAGAGCCGGCTGGTCTCCGTGGACTTGTTGTCGGCCTGGTCGACGGCGTGGATGCGGGCCAGGCAGCGGACCGAGTCGATCCGCGGAGCCTTCCAATCGACACGGCCGGTGTTGGGCACGTCCTTGGCGATCGTGGTCCAGGTCCGCCCTCCGTCGGTGGAGCACTCGACGGTGATGGGGCCTTCGCCGAAGTGCTCGTCCTCGGCCTTCCAGCGGATGGGCACGAGGCCGCCGCCGGCGAAGGCCTCGCCCTCCGTCGGCGAGGTCAGCTCGAGGCGCGGGCGATCGGTGTCGCAGAGCAGGAAGAACACCGGCTTCTCGTCCGGTCCCGGCGGTTCGAGGGCGTTGCCGGCCCGGTCGACGGCCGAGGGCCGCAGGCCGTAGAGCCCCTGGCGCGGCAGCCGGGCGCCGACCGCCGCCTCGTCGACCGGCGCGTCGGCGAGCTTGCGCCATACGTGGCCGTTGTCCTCGGTGTACCAGATGGCGGCCGAGGAGAGACCCGCCGGGCCCTCGTCCTTGACGCTGTAGGAGATGCTGACCTGCAGCGACCCGCTGACCCGCGGCGCGTAGACCCGTCCCGAGGGCGCGGCCGTGTCCACCACGACCTCCTCGGCGGGGACGGTGTCGGCGCCGGGTTCCTTGCCGCGCGCGCCGGACTTGTCCACGATCACGGTGACGAAACCGAAGACGCCGTCCTTGCGGGCCGTGAAGGCGATCCGGCCGGTGGCCTTCCTGTCGACGCCCGCCCTGGACCAGGTCCGGCCCCCGTCCTCCGTCGCCCAGAGCTCCACCGCGGAGGCCCCGGCGGCCGCCTCCGTCCGGTAGGCGATCTCGAGGCCGCGCGTGCGGGAGTAGCGGGGCGCCGCGCCCTCCGGGGACTCGCCCGCCCCGGCCGCATCGATCGCCGGGATCGCCGTCAGCAGAGCCAACGCAAGAAGGATGTCGAGCTTCACTCCGGGCGCCCTCCAGTCGACAAGGGTGGTGCTCCGCCAGCGCGTGGAGCGCATTCTCGCCATGGACGCGCGGCTTTTCAACCGCATCTCCCGGCGGCTTGGGTGCCGGGGTGCACCAACGCTATTGGGGGCCGGGCCTACAACGTGAATCGGCCCGCGCGGAAGCG
>CALGYR010000029.1 GCA_937935355.1 uncultured bacterium
GGCGTTAATAGCGTTGCGCTTACAGCGCTACCGTGGCTTGCGCCACGCCGAGGGGTGGGGAGAATCACAGTGGAGGACACGATTGCCCGGATACCGACGGCCTTCGGCAAAATACCTGGGATGGCCGCGCCGCGCCGATGGGCGGGGAGAGAAGCTGCCGGATTTTCAGAACTTGTGGCTGGTCTTGCTGACTCAAGGAAGTGTCATGAGGACGACTGGGGGCGGAGGCCCGGATGAATAGTCGGCTCATCGTGCTCGGGGCACTTGCGTTCCTCTTCCTGCCTTGCCAAGGCTGCTTCTTTTCATGGCTGGCCTGCACTGCTGGCTGTCGCATCGAAGGCCCGGCTATGACGAGGGAGAAGCAGACGTCCGTCCTTGAGGCATACGTCAGCCGCGATGGTGAGCGTCTAGCCTTGCACTACCACACAATCATCCTGGACCGTTATCCAGGATGTCCCTTTCTGGCCATGGGGCATCCAGGTTCCGAAGGCTTCCCTGGCGATCCCGGAGAAGCGTGGGCACACGTGGATGCCGATGCCGTTAGCCGGATTCAGGCCGTAGAAGCGGCCAGTAATCCATCACTGGAGGCCACAGCTGCCAAGCCAGACAAACCAGGGACGCTTCCGGCAGACTGCGTCTCAAGGCATTGCCGCTGGTGCTTGAAGGACATGCTCCTCATTAAGGTAATTCATGGCGATGCCGTCGCTCCGGGATCGGAACAGCCATGTCCCTATGTAGAGGTGCATGCGCAACGGAGCTGGGGTCATTCCGCAGCCCTGACCGGCGCGGACGTTCAGATTCGTTGGGTCAAGCAAACACCGACCGGCGATTCTGAGCAGGTTACCTTCGCGCTTCCCGCACAAGAGTACCGCAAGCCGGCGGGATACGCAGCATTACTGTTGTTGCCTGTAACGATACCCGTGGATGCCGTCTGCTGGGTGCCAACGCTCGTGGTCTTTGCCGTTGTCAAGTAGGTTGCGCCACGCCAAGGGGCGGGGAGGATAGAGTGCAGGAGGCAGCGCACGCATGGGCATGATCGACAGGATCAAGAATGCACTGCTCCCCAAGAGCTACCCCCGGACTGAGTTCGGCTTGGAGGACCTGGATTTCTTCCTTGCTCTGCTTCGGGCTTGTCCAGACGGCTCGCGCCTCAGCTTCGACCGAAGTGAGCCGGAATCGTTCGTGCAGGCTTTCCGCCCATGGTCCCACCGCGACCAACCGGATACGTTCGAGGCGGACTACTACACGATCTGCGATGATCTGAGGGCCGAAGCAGAGAGACTGGTGGGGGGCGGCCAACTGGAACTCGACCATCACTTCGGTATCGTCGCCGCCGACGGAAGATCGCTGTGCAGCAGCCTCGATGATTTCACAGTGGTCACACTGGCGGACGACATCAGGCGGCAGATAACCACGCCACCGAGTCGCTGAGGTAGATACGAGGAAGGGGCGCTGAAGTGAGGGTGGGGTCACCGACGGCCTTCGGGGAAATAGCTGGGGCGCCGAGGGGCGAGGGGAATGCGGGCGAAGGTGCGGAATGATGGAAACGTCTGGGAAATCCCCGGGGATGTCCGAGGCTGTCACCTGTCCGTTCTGCAAGCGCCAAGTGGAACCAAGGATGTTGAGGCGGGTCGGAGTGTATCGGTCGTGTCCCCTATGTGTGCATGCCGCCAGGCAAACGGTGCAGGCAGATAAGAGGCGTAGAGAAGCCAGTGAATTTTTCAATATTCTCGTCACGATTGAGCATCCCCAAGGTACGATTGAAATCCCGTTGACGGTATGGATCAAGACTGGGCCAGGGCCACGGGAGCTTCTGAAGCCAGTTGCGGTGAGGGGCCGATTGACCGGAGAGCCGCTGCCGTTGGGTCTGGTTCCCCTCAGATACAGGAACACGAGATTGTCCAGACTGCTCATCAAGCTGGGGGTCCTAAAGAACACAAGTTGCCGGGAAGTTCGTCATGATGCGAGCAGGGCTCTTTCGAGCCTG
>CALGYR010000030.1 GCA_937935355.1 uncultured bacterium
GATTTTCTCCACCCATTTCCTCTCAGAAACTGGCAAACATTTCGTAGGGGGCACATCCTTACGGGCAAACCCACGGTTCCTTTCTTGATAGCTAACCAAGAACCCGTGGCAGTTGAAGCCGAAGGACGCTCTGGTAACGACACCCATGTATTCGCGGGGGCCGATGTCAAGATTACAGCCCTGGGGGCTGGTGCGGAGGTTGTTAATGGCAACCTTAAAGTGACTCAGCCGGGCACAATAGCCCTTCAGGCAATAGCACTTCAGACTGACAACCCGACCATTCAGTCAAGCAAGACTCCCCGGCTCGTAGATTCCGCTATCTATCAGGTATACGCTCTACGAGCGGTGCTATTCTGTGAGGGCAACAACTCTGCGTGGCCTCGCAGAGTGCCCGTTGGGATCCCTGTGACACTGGACGTGAAAGCTTATGCAGACTGCTTCGATGTTTCTGGCGAAATCAAAAATCTTGGATGGGCCACCCCCTCTGGTACATCAACCGTCTCATCGGACGTGCCGTGTTCAGTGCAGGTTGGAGCCTATATTACTGTGCGCGGGGTACGAGTGTTGTCAAACTTCATAACTATAGAATTCTACGTTCCGCCACCATCGCCACCTCCTCCATCTGAGCCTCAGTGGCAAGTTAGTTTGGCTTACACAAGTATTCCACTGGGAACGGCCCCCCCCAAGAGCCTTCTCAATCTTACCCTTGGAAGCGCAATGTTCAGCGTAGAGGGAACTACAAACGTAACTACTTGTCCATTTGTTGGATCTGGGTACGGAGTCGGTTGGACGGATCTCGTCGGTGAGATCAAGGATGCCGGAATCTTTGGCCTGTGGGCAGAGCTATGGGGGTGGTTTGAGACTTTCGAAGACTTGGTTGGGCACATCCGACCGTCATCTCCCTATCCAATCAGAATTGTTGACGCGAGCCCAGCACCAACCACGGTATCAGCCTTTACTGGGGTCTGGACAGATGTTAGCGTGCAGGTGGGTACTGCCGACTTCGGAACTTTTGGCAAGCGCAATCAGTTCGGTGAAATGCGTTACGTAGTTGATCAAACGGGCGGCGGATGGTTCCCCAGTAACATTACTGGCAGTGCCTCTGTTTACTACTTCGCCCCAAGTTTCGAGGACATGGCAGGTTGGCTGTGGGACGTCCTTACTCAGTAGATCCCAGAGGGGGACTGGTGGCATGAGCAGGTTCTCTCGCGGCAAAGTGGCAACGGGCATGGCCATCGCATTTGCCCTCTTGTTTGGAGCATGGGGGGCGTGGCGGCTGTGCCGCGAGCCACAGAAAGCTGCCTGCACTACAACTGACACACAGGGGACGGGTGAAGCACCACGTGAGGCAGAGCATGGCACCAAAGCGAACAATATGCCGCTAACCACCACTATGTCAACCAAACCCGGAGAGCAACGCATGGTTGGGGATATCCCTTTTTCTGATCTCCTGGCTTATAAGCGCACTGTGTTTGCCAAGGTGCCAGGCATGACTGAGTCGGATCATCGTGCATACCTGTTGTCCGAGATAAAGGGGCATCGAGATGATAAGATGCTGCTGGCAATCACAGCAGCTGGGGCGCTGATGAAGGAGAGCGAAGAGGCGGTCTGGCAGCCTGTGATGTTTGACCTATTGCGGCAGTTCGTTGCTTCCGCGGACGGAATGGCAGCCCGTGACGAATGTGTCGGGCCTATCAGCTTCAGGCCGACTACGTACGTCGAGGCGTTTGCTGCCGAGGCCGTAAGGCTCTCACCGAACACCATCACGCAAGCTACTGCGATGATGGCATCGAGCGATTATCATGATAGAGCCGCAGGCAGTTGGGTCATTCGGAGTTCCCTGATGATGGTTGTGCTTAGCGATAAGCACGCCCACGGCGCCAAGCGTGAGGACACCTGGCATAAAGCCGTCGTGGCATTCACAGAGCATTTGGTTGGCGGAAAGATACCATCCGATTGCGGACGCTGGATTACATGTGGAGGGAACACAGAAAGGATCAAGGCGTGGCTAGGTGTAGTCGATGATCGGCCCGAGGAAGATCGGCGCAGGATCGTGGAATGGTTGATCTCCGGCGGTTGCCTTTCGACGGATGTTGCGGCAAATCGCGAGACGCTGGCAGTTCTCAAGGGCACGGGCATGGAGAGCTCAATTGAGGACTTTGCCGAGCGAGGGGCGGATGCCGCCAGACGCTTGGCCGTAAAGCCTGATGGCGTTGCTGTGGAGGGCAACTAATGCGCGGGGTGCTGGTCTTACCTGTGTTTGTAGCGTTTGCGATGTCTGCCACTTCTGCCGAGCCCGGGGGGCCGAGCGCTCAGGATGTTCAGTACGTCGAGAGAATGTGGCAGTCTTCTCTCTACCAAGCGCATGCCAAACCGCTGGAATTGAACACGGAGGTGCTGCGACGCGTTGCTGATGCCGAACAGGCAGGTCCCAGTCAGGTACAGGCGTGGATGCTTCTGGGGCAGATCAAGAAGCCGTCTCAACTTACGTTTCTTGTGGAGGTTGCCAGGAAGCACAACGGGACGCGGCTGTGGGGCAATCTTTCCATGGAGATCGTAAACCTGGTCAAGACTCCCGAAGACGAGAAGGTGATCCGTCCGCTTCTTGACAACGACAAGCTGTTTCCTTGCCTTATAGAGGCTCTGCTGCGAACTACGGATGCGGAGATGCTGAAGCGAATCTTTGACGAGAAGAGCGCGAAGGATTACGCTCTGGGCTTGAACGTGATGAATTTTGCGGTGCGGCGGCGTTCGCTGGGATTGCCCGTTGATCCGGAAGTGGCCGAGCCTTTTATGAGGGCCTGGGTGCTCCGCACTCGCACACCCGGAACCACTTATCCCAGAGAAGCGCTCCTGGCTGCCGATTTGGGGTATTCATGGTCGGCTGAACTGCTGGTCGATATCGTTCTCGATCACGCGATAGAGGTTCCCCCTGCTGGGTTTCTCTCTCCAGATGGACAGAAGAATGCCGAGCGTTCGCGAAAAGCTCAGATTGAGTCGCAATGCCGAGCTCTAGACGCCCTCCAGAAATTGGTCAAGGAAGACTTGGGGGCAGACGCCTCCCGTAAGCCGAATGAATACCTCGATGCTGCAATCGGCAAGGCAAGGGTCTGGTGGGCGAACAACTCGAAGGACCAGAAGTACCGTTTGAATGCGAAGGCTCGGAGCGCCACGGCTGGCGCGAAGGCTGAAGATAAGACGCGGAAGTGATGCTAGCCAGAATGGCAAACGCTTTGTCGGCTTGCAGGTCAAAGCGCTGAGCAAGCGCAACCCGGTGCCTCTGGGCATCTCTCTGGACAGGATCATGGGTGACTACTGGATCATCGTGAACAAGGCCGCCTCGGGACGCCCATGCGCCTTCATTCTGCCGCCATCAGAGGTCAGGAAACGGGCCCACCGGGGCGAGAAAGAGGGGCGAGTGTCCTACTGGTTGCAGCCGCCGAGCTACGACTGCCCTGAGTTTCGCGAAGCGTGGGAGCGGATTGGACTCGGCTAAGTCGCGTTGCAGGATGCGGCGCGCCGCGGGACAGAGAGAGCCGGAATGATGAAGAGCTACCAGCAACTCCTTCATGACCCGCCTAAGACCGTCAGATGGGCTGACGTGGTGGACTTCGATAGGCTCGATGAGCGCCGGTCAGGCATAGACTGCCTCTACGTGAACACTCTCGGCGTCAATATGGGGTACGTCGAGTGGAGCCCCAACGATAGTCCGCCATCCCGCGAGGAGACTCTTGCGTGGCTGTGGTTCATAAGGCCAGACCTCGGGAGCGAGATCGCCGGAGATGCGCCAGAGTGCTTGTGCGAGTTGATCAGGGCGTATCAGTCTGGCGACATGGAGGCGTGGTGGAACAAGTCCTAAGCCGTAGGTCACCCGCCCTTGTGCCGTGCCGGGGGGCGGATGAGAGACAGAAACATAGGTTTCCATGCCTTTGGAGGGGGCTTCGTGAAGACTCTTGGAGCGGAAGATGTCACGGCACTCGTCACCAGATTGGATGAGGGGATAACTAAAGAAGGGGCATGGGTTCGTGTTCATACCGGCATCTGCAGACATAAGGACATGACGATAGACTGGGAACCGGGAGCCCCACACGTGTTGCCACGTGCAACCTATCACAAGGACATACGCATAGTGGCCAACAGACAGGGCTTTCGTAAGCGTCAGACGAACCACACTCCCCGGCTCAGGGGGTTCAGGCACGGAGTT
>CALGYR010000031.1 GCA_937935355.1 uncultured bacterium
CAATATCTATCGCCGTTCATACGCCTGCTCTTGAACTTTTCATACACGCTCTGAGACGTTTGCGTCCCCGGTGGCGGCGGTGGCGGTTTGGTGGCCGACCAGCCGTCTCCCCCGCCGCAACCGGCCAGGAGCAGTCCCGCGAGCAGGAGGCCGGCCGCCCGGAAACGCGCCTTTTCAGAATGGTTCATGGCCCGATAGATACCCTGGCGGACGGGCCTGTCAAGCAGACAGCGAAGCCTTGACGGAAGCGCCTCTCGGACTACCATCTGCAGGCGATCGGGCGGGTGATCCGTAAGTGCCTGAAACTGATCGGTAGCGGACAGGGACTAATCATGATTGGCTTTGGACATGAGTGAGGCCATCAGAGAAAGCGCCCCGGACTCCGAACGGCAAGGCTTGATCGAAGCGGTCACAGAGGATGCGGCCCGCTACCTGGGATTGCATCCATTCCGGAACACACCCAAGGAAATCGTTGGCGCCGTAAACGACACAGTGACGAAGCTGGTCTTCGGTGAGCGCGTGCCCTTTCCCGCCGCCGAAGAGCCGAAACTGCTTCTAGGGTGCCTGTGGGGCGCGCAGATGCTCCGTGAGCTACAGTGGACGTGGGTCAACGTCCATCGAGGCAAGTCGGTCGACATTGCAGTGGTCTCCCAATCCCGCGACATGGTGATCTATCCCTTCACCTTCATTGCTTCATGCATTGCCAAGCGACACATCTGCACGGTTCTGCTCTCGTTCAACATGCTGCTTGAACGAAGATCATCCCCCGTCTTCCCGGAGGGGACATACGAAGACGTGATGGCGCACGTCCGCCATATCGTCCCTCCATACACGCTGGAAGAGAAGAGCTGATCCAGCTCGTCACCCAAATGGCACCGGGACAGCCGCCTGGCGTCAGAGCCGTCTGAGGTCAGAGGGAGCTTTTCGACGAGCTCAAGGCCCTGAGCCATGTCGAAGGGCCGCTGAGCGACGGAGGACAATGACGGCGGCTACCGTCCCCTGCGGAGGCCGACCATCGTTAGAGGGGTCTCGGATCGCCTTGCAGTAGGATGGCCAGGGCCTAGAATGATTCGGACGCTGGCCGGTCGGCGTGGGCACGGACGGGAGGGTCCCCATGCGGGTGGATAGAAGCGCGTTCGAAGTGCGGGACCTGCATAGCCAGTCCGACGACCGTTACTGGCTGAGCCGGCCCCCCGTGCAGCGTCTCCGGGCCATGCAGATCAACCGGGAGGTGGCCTTTGGCAAAGGGCGTTCTACCGGCCGACTTCAGAGAGTTCTTGAAATTGCTGAACGAGGAGGAAGTCGAGTATCTGCTGATCGGCGGATACGCCGTAGGCTATCACGGCTATCCGCGAACGACCGCAGACATGGACGTATGGGTTGAGAGCTCGCCGGACAATGCCGCGAAAGTGGTCAAAGTCTTCCGCCGCTTCGGGATGGACGATCCGAATCTGACTGCGGACTTGTTCCTTCAGCGCGGCAAGATCATTCGCATGGGCGTACCCCCCATGAGGATCGAGGTTCTGACCGCGATTGACGGTGTTACGTTCGCCGAGAGTTTCGCCCGGCGGGAAACGGTCGTGATGGACGGCCTGAGCGTCAACCTGATCTCGTTGCGCGACCTGCGGAAGAACAAGCTGGCTTCCGGACGGCACAAGGACCTCGACGACCTGGAACACCTCCCCAAGCGCAGAATCGCCACGAACAGGAGAAGTCGCAGCGCCGGCAGCTCCTGACCCCGGCCGGGCTCTGGGGCTTCGGGGTCGGGGCTTCGGAATTCGGGGTCGGACCACGGCATCCCATTCATCCGATTGGGCTTGACTGTTGCCTGAGGCCCCTTTTGGCCCCACACGCGCAATAATCGGGCCCAAAAACGGGCCGCAAGGAGTGCGACAACAACGGGGAGTTGCCGCCCTCTGCGGCGTTGCGTCTCCGCGTGAGGAACGACCCTTCCCGTCCTTCGACGTTCTGATTTCGGTGTTCTGCAGTTCTGCGGTTCGCCGTCCGGACTACTTCCCGGTCATCTCGTAGACCCCGTCCCAGTCCTCAGCCGGCGCCGCCGCCGCGTAGCGCTGGCTGCGGCCGGTGAAGATCTCGCTGGGACCGTCGCGGCCGCCGAGCTTCTCGAGGGCGTCGAGGAAGCCGTCGCGGGCCTCGGCGAAGCGCCGCGCGCGGTAGAGCTCGAGCGCCCGGGCGAAGGCGGCGAGCCCCTCGCGGCGCTCAAGCGGAGCGTCCATCCCCCGGCAGACGAGCTCGAGCACCCGCACCGGCTCGCGCCGTCCCTGGACGCGTACGAGGTCCACTTCGCGGAAGACTAGGTCCGCGCCGGCCGCGCCGGCGGCGTCGGAGGAAGTGCCTGCGGCCAGCTCCGCGGTGCGGCCGCTGACCAGGACGCGCGTGCCGTAGACCTTGTTGGCGCCCTCGATGCGGCTGGCCAGGTTCACCGCGTCGCCGAGCGCCGTGTAGTCGTTGCGCGTCTGGCTGCCGATGTTCCCGACCACCATGACGCCGCTGTTGAGCCCGATGCGGCAGGCCAGTTCCGGCCGGCCGGCGGCCTTGAGCCTGGCTCGCAGCCGGTCGAGCCGCGCGTGGGCGTCGAGCGCCGCCAGGCACGCCGCGCGGGCGTGGCCGGCGCTCTCGACCGGGGCGCCGAAGATGGCCATGACCGCGTCGCCCTCGTACTTGTCGAGGAAGCCGCCGGCGCCGATCACCGCGGCGCTGAGCTCGGAGAGGTACTCGTTAAGGAGCCCGGTGAGCTCCTCGGGCTCGAGGCGCTCGGCCACGGTGGTGAAGCCGGCCAGGTCCGCGTGGAAGATCGTGGCCTCGATGCGCTTGCCGCCGAGGGCCAGCGCCCGCGGGTCGCGCATCATCAGATCCATGAGCTCCGGGCTGGTGCGGTTGGCGAACATGCGCTTCACCCGGCGGCCCTCGCGCTCGGCAACTAGATACCGCCAGAAAAGCCCGGCCACGTAGGCGAGCGAGAAACCGCCCAGCGCCCCGGCCGGGGGCACGAAGATCATCCCGGCGGCGAAGGCCGCGTAGGCGCCGCCGGAGAGCCCGCCCAGCCCGGCGGCGGCCGCCGCTGCGCTCCAGCCCTTGTGCAGGGCCGCCCCGGCCAGCGCCCCGACCAGTGCCGCCAGGGCGATGAGGCCCAGCGTCCAACTCCGCGGCGCCCGGCGGATGAATCCATCGGAGAGTATGCCCTCGGCGAGCTCGGCGTTGGCGCCCACCATGGGGTAGCGGCTCTCGAAAGGCATGGGGTTGAGGTCGTGGCTGCCGCTGGCGGTCAGTCCCACGAAGACCAGCTTGCCGTCGAACGCGGAGACATCGGCCTTGCCGGCGATCAGCGAGCCCATGGGCACGTGCCGGAAAGCCCCGAGCCACGGTCCGTTCCAGGCCAGAAGCGCCCGGCCCCGGTCGTCTACCGGGATGCGCCGCTCGGCGCGGCCGGTCGCCGCCGGGATCACGAACGCGCCGGGCTCGAAGCGGCAGTCTTCGAGCCGGGCGCCGAGGACGTCGAGCGCCACGGCCAGGCCCATCGACGGGTAGGCCCGTTCCCCGTGGACGATGACCAGCGGCAGCGCCCGGACCGTGCCGTCGGCGTAGTCCAGGCATGGCTGGACGCTGACCAGCCTTCCGGCCGCATCCTCCACGGGCAGGACCGGGAAGTCCGCGGACTGCGTCGAGATAGCCGAGTCGCCGAGGGGCGCGGCTGGGGCCGAGCGGTCCGCCGCCAGACGCCGGCGCAGTCCCTGGTCGGCGAACCGGGCGATGCGCGAGTCCGGCGCGGTCAGGCGCCCGTAGTCCTGGCCCGCCGCGGCGCAGGCCGCCAGCAGGTCGGCGGCCGGGTCCTTCTCCCGGGCCTCGAGGTAGTCGCCCCACAGCACCTCGACCCGGTTATCGCCGAGCATGAGTTGCTTGGCCCACCTGAGACGTTCGGGCGCAAAATCCTGCTCGAAGGCGGCGTCGAGCTCGCCTTTGACGAAGCGGGCCAGCCCGTCGCGGCCCATGCGCTGCCGGACCAGGGAGCGGACTCTCTCTCGGTGCTCCTCCTCGATGAGCCGGACGGCGAGCGGGTCGAGGTCCTCCGCCCGGGCTTCACGGAGGGAGACCGGGTCCTGGGGGGCGGCGGCGCGCCGCACGGCCCCGGCGAGCTCCCCGCGGGTGGCGAGCGGGTCGGCCAGGAAGCGCGCGAAGAGCGCCTCGTTCTGCTTCAGCTCGAGTTGATGGGCCGCGGCCCCGACCAGTTCGCGGCGCTCGGCTATGGCCCGATCCAACTCCGCCCGAGGCGCCAGCGGCGTGCCGAATAGCGCCGGGAAGCAGACCGCCCCGTGCTCGCGCGCCGCGCGGCCGATCTCCTCGTCGTGGGCCGCGTCCGGCTCGAGGAAGAAGATGTCGAAGGCCACCGCGCGGGCGCGGCAGCCGTCGGCATCGAGCGCCCGGATCAGCTTCGGATAGTGCTCGCGGGAGAAGGGGAAGGCCCCCAGGTCGCGCACCGTCTGGTCGTCGATGTCCACGGTGACGACATCGGGGCTCCCGGCGCGAGCTCCGCGCAGCCGGAAGAGCTGGTCGTAGGCCAGCCAGTCGAGCCGGGCGGTCGCACCTGCCGCGAAAAGGGCCGCGAAAATCCCGGCTGCCAGCAGGGCCGCAAGCAGGGCTCCGGAGAGGGAGGCGCTTAGCCGGCGCATGATGGGGACGTCATCCCCGGATCAGTCCATGGAGACGCCGGGGCCTGTGAAGAAAGACAGAGTGGATAGCCGCCCTGGAGATTTACGGGGTTCCATTGAAGGCGGCTCGCCATTTCCCGAGCCCCTAGTTCTCCAGATTCTCCGGCTCGGTGGGTTGCCCCGGCCTGAGCAGTCCGGGCAGAACCGGGTCGGAACCGGTGAAGTTCGTTTCGGGGGCGCCGCCAGCCGCGCCGCCGCCGTTGCCGCCGCCGTTGCCGCCGCCGTTGCCGCCGCCGTTGCCGCCGCCATTGCCGTCGCCGCTGCCGCTGTCGGCCAGGCCCAGGCTGCCCAGGATGGCTCCCTGGACGCCGTTGGAGAAGCCCCGGCCGCCGCGCTCATAGGCGCCCGGTCCGGTCCGGCCGTCGTCCTTGCCCGGCAGGAAGACCTGGAGCTTGGCCATGTTCGGATCGGCCGGGTCGGGGTGCCAGCCCGGGAGGGTCTTCATGATCCCCTTGAACCGACCGAGGCCGACGTCTTCAAGCTTGCCGATGCCGTCCCAGGTGATGACCACGCTCTTGCCCTTCTCCACGTCGACGCCGCCCTTGCCGCCGACCAGCGGGTTGCGGCAGTCGGCGTTGACCTTGCCGTGGCCCACGGTCAGCAGGCTCCTGCCGCGGTCCTTGTCGGTCCGGCCGCCCTTCGGGTTGGTATGGCTCAGGGCGAAGCCCGTGCCGCGCACGCCGCAGACCGCCACGGGCGTCGAGATCTCGAAGCGCTGGCGCTCGCCCAGCTTCTCCACGGACGCGCCGATGGAGCCCTCGTCGAGGTCCAGCAGGGTGCGGTCGGAGTCGGCCTGGCCGCGCACGTCGCGGATCACCAGGGAGGTCTCCTCTCCGAGGCTGAGATGCGACTTGTCCGTGAACTTGAGCTCCACCGAGCTGTCCTTGCCGGTGCGGACGGCGTCGCCCTTGAAGAGCGCGCCGTCCTGGGCCAGGGCCGCGAACTCGGCCGAGCCCGAGCGGCAGAACTCCACCGTCCCGGAGACCCGCGAGGCCGTGGCCAGCGCCGCGGCGGCATCCTTGCTCGCGCCGCCCTTGTCCTTGCCGCCGGCGGCCGGCTCGCCGGCCCGGGCCGCCGGGAGCAGGCCCAGACAGAGCGACCAGGCCGCGATGATCGAGAGTGCGCGAGCGAGCATGTTTTGGTACCTCCGTGCGTTGCGTCGGACGGCTAGAAAAGGAAGGTGACGCCCAGGGTCGCCTGGTTGCGGCGGTAGTCCTGGCTCTCCACGTTGGAGTCGTCCCGGGTGAAGAGGTAGGCGACCGTCACCGTGGCCCAGTCGGAAATGGGCCGGGACAGGCCCAGGCCCAGCGTGACGATTTCGTCGTGCTGGGTCTTCCCGAAGAGGTCGTTGCGTTCCTGGTAGTCCTTGTCGGTGAAGGTCGCCCCGGTCTCGAGGCCCAGCTTCCACCAGGGCAGCGCGCCGCGCAGGCCGAGCCTCGCCGCCCAGGCGTCGTTGCTCCACTCGTTCTCGCGGGCGTCCTCGTGGCGCCAGGCCCAGCCGGCCTCGACGCGCCACTGGGCCCGCTCGCCGAGGAGCAGCCACTGCTCCAGGCCTCCCTCGTAGACCTTGGAGCTGCGATCGGGCTCGTCAAAACCCGAGCCCGGCACTTTGTAGTAATCGAAGTGCTGGAAGGAGCCCCGGACCACGCCGACCAACCGGCTGGTCTCCTCGAAGTACAGCGCAGGGGAGACCGTGCCCAGGTTCAGGTACTTGTCGTCCTGAAGGTCGTAGTGGGCGAAGGAGACCGGCACGTCCAGGACGAACGGGGCATGGATCTCGGTGTGGTGCAGGGTCACGCCGTTCCCGGTGAGTTGAAGCTCGTCGTGCTTGTCGAGGAATGTCTGGTAGGCGTTGTAGCGCAGGCCCAGGACGCGCGCGTCGGTGTTGACCAGTCGGTAGTCGGCGAAGAGGGCGTTGACCGACTTCCAGTCGGTGCGGTCGCCGCCGACGAGCACGTGCTCGTTGCGCAGGATGACATTGTCTTCGTACTGCACCCCGGCGAAGAGGCCGAAGGTCCAGTCCTTGCCTCCGGGGGCCTGGGCGCCCTGGCGGCGGCGCTCCGCTTCGGCCTGTTCGGCTGCGCCCCGGACCGTGTCGGTCGAAGTCGTCGGCGGCGGCTCGGCGGCGCTGGCCGCGGCGGCGGCGACAGTCCAGAGGAAGAGCGGCAGCAGCAGAGAGACGGCGATCCGGCGCATGAGCGGCTCCTCTATCGAGCTGGGAATGCCTGGGAAACGGCCGTTTCTTACCCCAGACCGCAGCGGCTGTCAAAGGGAAAAGGCAGGCAGGAAGGGGCGAGGGTGCACCCAAGGGGCGACGACAGCATGCGCCCAACACTCAACAGCCAACATCCAACAACCAGCAACCAACAAGGCTGCCGATGCCGCGGCATCCGCTATTTCATTGGCTGTTGGTTGTTGGTTGTTGCCGTGTGCTCAACACGAACAGCAACCGGGCCTGCCGTTCTCTGCGGCTCTGGAGCGCCAGGCGAAGCCTGGCCAGTCTAGCTGGATGAAAGGAGCCA
>CALGYR010000032.1 GCA_937935355.1 uncultured bacterium
ATCGTATTCGGTGACTGGAGTTCAGACGTGTGCTCTTCCGATCTCCGGCTCCTCGCCATCGAGGACTCGCTCCGCGAGCTGCCCAACATCATCGGGTCTCAGGTCAGGAACGCGGTCAAGGAGTGCCGCGAAGAGGCCGAGTCACACCGCCAGAAGGTCGACTGCCTGTGGTCTGAGCACCAGCACGGCGAGGGTGCCAAGGGGCTGCTCTCCAACCTCGGCCGCACCACCGCTGTGACCATCGGCGTGGTGGGCACCGTTGTCGGCATCGTGGGGGGCATCCTCGCGCTCACCTGAACCCGCTGAACCGTATGGTATGATGGCACTGTCAGTGGGACGAAAGACAACGGAGGGAACGAATGCCCATCAAGGTCTATCTGTCTCAGGCCAACCAGAAACACAACGTTGGCCCGCTCGATTACACCGAGAAGGAGGGCTGCGCCGCCATCGTCAAGAAGCTCGCCGCCGTCTTCGATGCCGACGAGAGGTTCAAGGTCAAGTGCGCTCCGGTGGGGAACCTCATCGACACAGCGGACGAGAACATCGCCGAGGCGAACGAGTGGGACGCCGACTACTACGTGGCCGTCCACACGAACGCCGGCGAGAAGGGCACCATCACCTTCCACCACTCGAACTCCCCCAAGGGGAAGAAGCTCGCCCAAGCCATCTACAAAGAGGTAGCGCCGCTCTCTCCGGGCAAGGAGCCGAGCGGGAGGGTCAGGGTCATGGATGGCTTCAAGGAGATTCGCGGGCCACGTGCTCCCGCCTGTCTGGTGGAGCTTGAAGCTCACGACTGGAAGACCGGCGTGGAGTGGATCACGGGCGAAGTCGCCGACATCGCTTGGGCTCTCTACCGTGGCATCTGCAAGGGCGTCGGCAAGACCCCCAAGACCCGCGCCAAGCCGAAGCCCGCACGCATCGCCCTCACCGCGCGTGACGTCACCATGACGCGCCCCATCGGGGTCAAGGCGGGCTGGCGCAACGTCGGCTTCTCCCGCTACCTCAAGCGCGTCCGCAAGCAGGGCGACGGCAAGCGCATCATCGTCGGGCCGCACCACATCACCTTCCCCGAGCCGAAGAAGAAGGGCTGGTGGTGGGACGACATGCTGGAGTGGAGGGGCGAGCACCCCATCGTCCTCGTCAAGCCCAAGAAGCGCCCCTTCAACTGGCTGAGGATGCACAGGTGAGCTGCGAGGAGTGCGGCGGGCCGCTGCCCATCAAGCCCTACGTCTGGACGAGTTGGTCGGACACGACCTACGACTTCATCGACCACACCTTCTGCTCGTCGGTCTGCCGTGACCAGTGGCTGCAGCATCGGCTGCTTGCCCGCTGTCACAGGTGCGGCAAGCCGATAGCGCCGGACGACGTTGTGTTCAAGTACAGCGATATCGACCGGCGTAGTCTGGCGTACCACCGGGACTGCTGTTGAAGTGCCTCGTCTTGGACATTGAGACCGCCCCGAGCCTCGCCTACGTGTGGTCAATCTGGAACCAGAACATTGGCATCAACCAGATAGAGGAGTCGGGCGAGATGCTCTGCTGGGCGGCGAAGTGGGTCGGCAAGCACAAGGTCACCTTCCGCTCGGTCTACTCGGACGGCAAAGAGGGCATGGTCAGGGGTCTCTGGGAGATGCTCGACAAGGCCGACGTGGTCATCACTTACAACGGCCGGAAGTTCGACATCCCGTGGGCCAATGCGGAGTTCCTCCTTCTTGACCTGCAGCCTCCGGCTCCCTACCAGCAGATAGACCTCTACCCGGCCGTCAAGAAGAAGTTCAAGTTCCCCTCATACAAACTCGACTACGTCTGCCAGCGGCTCGGCATCGGGGCCAAGGTGCAGCACGAGGGGTTTGAACTCTGGAAGCGCTGCATCGCCAACGAGGCGAGCGCGTGGAAGACGATGCGCTTCTACAACGTCAATGACGTGGCGATCACCGAATTGCTCTACGAGCGGATGCTGCCGTGGATACCCAACATCCCGAGCTTCGCCGCACACACCCAGGGGCACGTCTGTCCCGCCTGCGGTTCCGACGACCTGCAATCACGCGGCTACGCCTTCACCCAGCAGACCCGCTATCAGCGGTTCCAGTGCAAATCGTGTGGCAAATGGAGTCGCTCGACCAAGGGCGAGAGCATCCAGATCAGAGAGGTAGCGACATGAACGGAGGCATATGGCATGTCAAAGCTGCGCCCATTGGCGCAGGTTCGGGACCATCCACGGCGACTGCCCGCACCTGGGCAGAACAACGGCGTGGACACGCTGTCACCACTACACAAACAAGCTCGCCGACCCCAACGCCGAGCGTTACGACCTCGTGCGTGACGAGGACGGCTACATCCTTCCCAAGTTGAGGGCCACATGCTCGAAGTAGTCGACTTCAAGGCAGGACTCGACCGCCGCCGCACCACCCCGGAGGACATCGTCGACTGCCTCGCCGGCATGGTGGAGCGGGGCGAGGTCAGGGACGTCATCGTCATCACCGACTCACCCGACGACGACATGACCTTCCTCCACTCCGAGAACCACTTGACCAAGCGCTCCGAGATATATGGGCTCTGCTCGTGGGCGCTCTCCGCATGGGCCAACCGTGAACAGCACGGAGGAGGTGAATAATGGACTTCGACCGTCTTCTTGCCGCTCTCTACACCGTGGTACTCGTCTTCGGTGCGACCTTCGCCACGCAGATGCTGGCGACCGGGTTCGACGTGTTCAACATCGACATGAGCGCCGTGCAGGCTGCCACCAACTCCGGCCTCGCTGCGGTACTGGCGCTGTTCGTGAACTACGTCAACCCCAAGGTCACGCGCTACGGTATCGGCGCAGAGTGACTTGACAACATATGAGACGCCTGCTACTGTGTGGGCGTAACGAAAGAGCGCCTCGTCGTCCTCCTCCGGCGGGGCGCTCTTATCACCACAGAGGAGTGAAGTAACGGATATTGACTGTAGCCGTGATGGGTAGTAGAGTGGGATGAAAGCAACGAGGAGGAAGGGATGGACTGCAAGAGGTGTCTGTACTTCATCGAGGAGTCATGGGAGGGGGGAGTGTGCGGCAATCGGAAGTCCAACGCTTACGAGCTGCGGGTGCCCGATGCCTGCCGCTGCTCCGTCTACAAGGAGGAGGAATGTTACTCGCCATCACCGCGTTCTACGCCGGTGTTCTCTTCGGCATGTTCGTCGTCTGTCTGGTGACCGCAGGGAAGGATGACCGATGAACCAGACCATCACAGTCAATAACGTCAAGCAGAAGATCAGGGAAACCTGGGTCGACTGGGAGCCGGGGGACACCCCCATCAAAGGCCCCAAGGGCTACAGCCTCAAGGTCGGCTACAAGAACGGCGAGGAGTGGGAGAACTACTACCTCAACGACCCCACGCTCTTCGACAAGTTCGCCAAGGGCGCGACCCTGACGGTCGAGTACGAGCAGAAGGGCAACTTCCGCATCATCAAGAGCGTCAACCCCACCGTGACGCCGTACGCCGACGTGGTGGGCGGCAACGTGGCCGTTGGCAACCCGTCCTACAAGGCCAACAACGGCGACCGCGACAAGCACATCGCCTTGCAGACCATCTCTAAGTGCTGGTCTGAGATGTACGCCGGCAAGGGCGAGCTTCCGATGCCGAGCGAGTTCGCCGCCAACGTCCTCGCCACCTACAACGACATCTTCGAGCACAAGGTCGACATGTCCGAGCTGGTCGACAAGGCCGTGCTGGAGTTCGACGCGGTGGAGTTCTGAGATGAGTGTCGAGAACCTATGGTCGGTTGACGCCGGCTTCGTCTACTACAACCACGACTCAACCAAGATGATTGACGTCGCCGGCTGGTCGCTCAAGGACATCTCCGACTTCGCCGCGTGGCTTGAGGACATGCTCTCTGAGACCGTCAGGGATGTGACGTGATGGACCTCGCCGCCATCTACGACGATTACCTCGTCTCGAAGACCATCGAGAAGGACCGCGATCCGCTGCGGCTGTTCGTCACCGATTGCGGCCGCTGTCCCCGCGCCGTGGCGCTCCGCATGACGCAGGCCGAGAAGAAGCACCTCTCGGTCAACGAGATGCGGAACCAAAGACTCATGTGGGACTTGGCCGAGTACATCGAGAAGACCCTAGCTGACGCGCTTGAGCTTCAAGGGCTCTTGGTCGACTACCAGTTCCCCATCCCGATTGACGACCGGGAGAACTGGGGCGGTCGTGGCGACATCCTCGCGGACAGCGCGGGGTCGCTGACGAGGCGCATCATCGAGGTGAAGACCATCCGCTCACAGGCGTTCCGCTTCACCGACCGCCCGAAGAAGGAGCACGTCTATCAGGCGAGCATCTACGAGCACTACCTTGAGAAGCCCGCGACCCTCGTCTACTTCGACAGGGGCGGTGCCAACACCCCCGAGCAGTACGACGTCGAAAGTGATTGGCCTACCTGCTCCACCCTCATGGACGAGCTTGAGGCAGTCAGGGCGGGCCTGCCTGAGATTCCCGGCATCCTGCCTAGAGTCCTGAAGAAGACCGACCGCAACACGAAGATCAGACTGGTCCCCGACTGGCGCTGTGGCTACTGCGACTACGCGGGGAAGTCCTGCAAGCCTCACGAGTCCACCGAGACCTGGGTGGACATGTCCGCTGGCTTCACCCCCACCAAGAAGGCCGACATGGATGCGGTGTACGAGTGGGCGCTGAGTGAGGCCGACGAGGCGCTGCTGGAGGTGCTGAAGTGAGCGCCGTAGAGAAGTACCGGAAGTACCACGAGTTTCGTGCAAGCCGCACCGAAACACTCGGGTACTGGACATACCTGCGAGAAAAGGAACTAGCCGACGCCGCCATCACCGAGGAGACGGCCCGCGCCGACCGGGCCGAGGCCCTGCTGCGCTACGTGCTCATGCAGGACATGGAGCACGGCGACCGTGGCCGGGAGCCAGATCGGAAGAGCACACGTCTGAACTCCAGTCACCGAATA
>CALGYR010000033.1 GCA_937935355.1 uncultured bacterium
AGGTCACAATCTCAAGCGTCGCGACCCCGGGGTCATTATTTGTGAGGCTCTAAGCGCTGCCGGAAAAGCCACCCCGGGGCGGGCCTGCGTGAAAGGTCAATGCCGCAGCCGGAATCGACCTTGCCGTAGGGGCGACCCGCCGGGTCGCCCCTACCTGGGTCGATCAGGCCCGTCCCGAGGTTCTTTCCGGCAGCTCTAAGAGCGCCCCATTTTCCCAGCTTTTTCCCTTAGCGCCGTCCCGAGGCCCCCCGTATAACTCCCGGGCGTGAGAGAGACCGACGCAGAACTCGCCCGCCGCGCATCCCGGGGCGACCCGGGCGCGGCCGAAGAGCTGGCCCGCGCGCACGGGCCGGCCGCCTTCCGCGTCGCTCAATCGCTGGGGCTCGGAGAGCACGATGCCGAGGACGTCGCCCAGGAAGTGCTGGTCCGGCTGCTCGGAGCGCTCGCGCGCTACGACCCCGCCAGGGCCAGCCTCGCGACGCTGGTGTTCCGCATGACCGCCAACGCCGTGGCCGACCTCCGCAGAAGACAGGCCGCCCGCCCGGGCCAGGCCGATACCGAAGCGCTGCGCACGGCGCCGGCCCGCGAGGACGGCCGGGCGGACGCCGCCGGCGACGAGCCCGGCCGCATCCGCATGGCGGTGCTGGCCGCCGCCCAGGGCCTGCCCGAGCGCCAGCGGCAGGTCTTCGTCCTCCACGACCTCGAGGAACTCAGCATCGGGGACACCGCCGCGGCCCTGGAGATCACCGAAACCAACGTGCGCGTGCACCTGTGCTCCGCGCGCCGGGCGCTCCGCGAGCGCCTGGCCCATCTGCTGGAGGGCTGACCGTGAGCGACTGCGCCAGGTTCGAGGAGCTCGTCAGCCTGTCGATGTCCGGCGAGCTCACGCCGGACGAGCGCGAGGGGCTGCGCGTTCACATGGTCTCCTGCGAGGCCTGCCGGCTGGTCCACGCGCGCGAGACGCGCCTGTGGGAGCTTATCCGGCAGAGCCGCTCGGCGGCTCCGGCCGCGCCCGAGGGGCTCGCCGACCGCCTGGCGGCGGGAGCGCGGTCCTGGAATGCTTCACCGCAGAGGCGCGGAGACGCAGAGGCTGAGGCGCCGGCTTTCGGCCTTCGGCCCTCGGCCATTCGACAAGCTCATGGCCCTGAGCATAGTCGAAGGGCTGTCGGAACGGCCGCTATCCCGAATGCCCAAAGCCGAAAGTTGACCCGCCGTAGCCTCGACGAAGGCGGGCCGATAGCCGGCCGTTCTCGGCGCTGGCTCGTCTGGGCCGGGGCCGCCGCGGCCGTGCTCCTCCTGGCTTTGGCGCTGGCCTCGCGCGGCGGGGTGAAGGCTCCGGTCCAGGTCGCCGAGGTGACCTCCGGCCGGCTGCTCGTCAAGGACGGCGAGGACTGGCGCGAGTCCGCGGCGCTCATGTCCGGCCAGGTCTTCCGGGTGCCCGGCGAGCCGGGCGCGTGGGCGCGGCTGCGGCTGGCCGACGGCTCGCGGCTCGACCTGGAGCGGGGCATGACCGGCTGGCTGGGCCGGGGCTTCAAGGTCCATGACGCGGCCGGGCGCAAGGTGGAACTCTGCGGCGGGGCGCTCACCGCCGAGGTGGCCAAAGGGCTCGGCAAATTCACGGTCAAGGCGCCCGGCGGCGAGGTTACCGCCACGGGGACGCGCTTCTGGGTGCGCTCGGGACCTCCCGAGGGAAAGGAAGGGGACATCGTGGGCAGGAAGGAAATCGTCAGCGGCACGCTGGCCGCGGCCCTGGCCGTGGCCGTCTTCGAGGGCTCGGTGCTGGTCCGGACCGCCGGAGCGGCCGAGCCGGTCCCGGTGAAGGCCGGCGAGCAGGCCGCCGCCGCGGCGGGAGCCCCGGTGGCCGTCGGCGAGCGCACCGTGGCCTCGGCCGTGCCGGCCGACGCGCTGCTCTTCGTCTCGGCAGCCTCCCGCGCCAGGTGGAAGAAGAGCTTCGACGACTCCAACCTCGGAGCCGCCTACCGCGAGGAGGAGATCCGTGCCTTCCTCCAGCCGCTCCGCGAGAAGATCGAGGCCATGGTCAAGACCCAGAAGGGCCGCCTCGAAGAGAACCTCATGAACACCGTGCGGTTCGCCGACGTCGAGAAGGCCCTGACCGGCGAGACCGGCATGGCCGTGCTGGGCGTCAAGCCCAAGCCCGACGGCAACGGCGAGAACCCGGTGCTGCTCTTCGTCGCCGAGGTCGGCGAGAACCCCGCGCCCCACGAGGCGCTCATGGACGACTTCGTCGCCCGGGTCCGCCAGATGGCCCCGCAGGCCGACCTGCGCGCCCGCGCCTACCGCGGGGCGGACCTGCGCAGCTTCTCGGTCGAGGGCAACTCCATCTCCTACGCCCGCTCGCGCGGCTACTTCCTGTGGGCCTTCGACCCGGCGGTGATCGAGAAGGCCATCGACTGTCTCGAGGGCGCGGCGCCGTCGCTGGCCGCCGACCCGATGCTCAAGAAGTCCGACGATGGCCTGCTCGCGGCCACGGCCAACCTCGCCGAGTTCATCAAGCATGAGTTGGCCAAGCACGAAAATCAGGAGGTGCCCGCTGTCTTCAGGGCTCTGGGGTTCGATGCGGCCCGGCGACTGACCTACCGGCTGGACTTCTCGAAACCTCTCTTCCGCGAAAAGCTCTCCGCCGAGATCTCCGAGACGAAGGGGCTGCTCTCGCTCCTGAAGGAGGCCCGGCCGGTCAACGCCCAGAAGCTGGCCGCCAACGCCCCGGCCGACGCCTTCTTCTTCGCCGCGGCCAACTTCCCCTCGGACAAGGTCCTGGAAGCGGTCCTCAAGGCCATCGAGACCGCCGAGCCCCGGGCCGCCGACGAGGCCCGCCGCAACCTGCTCCAGGCCAAGGAGAAGGGCCTGGACGCCGAGGCGCTGCTCGGCAAGTCGCTGACCGGCGAGGCGGCGCTCTGGGCGACCATGCCCCCGGCCGGCGCGGGCATGTTCCCCGAGGTCGTCGCGGTCCTGGGCATGAAGGACGGGGCGGCCGTCGAGGGCACGATCCAGATGATGGCCCGAGAGGCGTTCAGAAATGGCCCGGCCAAACAACGCATCGTCGAGGAGATGCGCGCCGCCGGTCAACAGGTGGACTGGGCCAAGGTCATGGACCAGGCCCGCAAGGAGGCCGAGGCCTTCAAGCTCGAGCCCGTCGAGTACAAGGGCGGCCGGCTCTTCGCGCTGCCGATGGAGAAGGGCAACCCCATCCAGATCACGATCCTCATGATGCCCGACAAGGTCATCATCGCCTCGAGCGCCATGGCCGCCAAACGAGCGGCCGGGGCGCCCGCCGGCGGCTCGCTCGCCGACAAGGCCGAGTTCAAGGACGCGCTCTCGGCCCTCTCGCCCGGGGCGGTGGCGGTGCAATACGCCGACGCGCCCAAGGTCTTCGGCCTGGCCTACGGCACGGCCGCGCCCTTCCTGGCCGCGCTGCCGGCGGCCGACCGGATCAAGCAGCGCTGGGGAATCGACCTGAAGCAGCTGCCGCCGGCGGAGCTGATCGCGAAGCACCTCTCGCCCGAGGCCGGGGCCTTCTACGCCGACGAGAAGGGCCTGCGTCTCGAGGCGCGCAGCAACCTGCCGCGGGCCCTGGTGGCCGCGTCCATCGGCGCCGCCGCCGCGCAGCACGCCCGCGGCGGGCGGGGCGGGCCGGCTGGCCCGGCGCCCCAGCCCATCCCGGCGCCGGAGCATGAGGAGTTCTAACGCACCCCGCGGCCGGGGACAGACCCGACGAACCGAAGGACCGACGACCAGGCAAACAGGCGAAACGGAGGCTTACCGATGATCGATACCACCGACCCGACCATCAAACTCGGCAAACGCGAGGCTCGCGGCACCGTCCGGTCCGGCGCGGTCGCCTGGGCGGCGCTGGGCGTGGCCGCCGCCGCGGTGGTGGTCGCGGTGGTCTCGGCGCTGGCCGGCGGCGCCCGCGCCGAACGGCTCCGCTCCGAGCGGAACATCGCGGTCGAGAAGGCGCGCCAGGAGGCCGCGGCCTCGGTCGCGGAGCTCTCCGCGCGGCTGGAGGCGGCGGAAGCGCGCTGCCGGACGCTCGAGGCCCGCGTGCCCGGGGAGGCCAGAATCAGGGAGCTCGCCGCCCAGGCCGCGGCCGAGGAGATGGCCAAACCCCGCCAGGCCGGCCCGCGCGACGCCGCGGCGCTCGCCGCTCAGGCCGAGCGGGTCCGGGAGGAGGCCGACCTCAAGGCCGCCGACATCGCGACCATCAAGGAGAAGGCCGACAAGGGCGAACTCAAGCCCGAGGAGGCCCGCGACGCGGTGGAGGCCAAGATCCGGGAGGGCCTCAAGGCGGTGATGCCTCCCGAGGCCGTCGAGCGCATGGAGCAGGCCCGCGCCGAGCGCGAGAAGAACATGACGCCCGAGCAGAAGGAACAGGCCGGGAAGATGCGCGCCAGCATGCTCGACGGGGTCGCCGAGTGGGCCGAGATCCAGCAGCAGGTCAAGGACGGCAAGATCACCCGGGAGGAGGCCGGCAAGCTCATGCGCGATAAGATGCAGCAGCGCATGGAGGAGTTCCGGAAGAACCTGCCCGAGGACCAGCGCAAGGCCATGGAGGAACGCATGAAGGACTGGCGCGAGCGCCGCGGAGGCGGCGGGGTCGGCAAGGCTCCGGAGCCGGTGCCGGCGCCGAAGGAGGAGTTCTAGCCTCCCGGACTGAATGGCGCTTCCTTAAGCTCTACGAACGGCGAACCGCAGAACATCGAATATCGAAGTCAGAATTGCGAAGGACGTGGAGTGGCCGGGAAATACACTTCGACATTCGTCATTCGGTGTTCTGCGGTTCTGCGGTTCGCTGTTGGTTCCCCAGGCCGCTGGCATGGCTTAAGGAAGCACCATTCAGTTTTGCGTGTTGATGTTGTCCCCGCGCCCCTCAGCGTCCCGCCCGGCCGGTAGTACTCCCCTCGGTCCAGCCCGCTGGAAACCGCCGCTGTTGAGGAGAGGAGACCGGGTGGGCGAGCAGGCCCACCGCCTCCCGGGCCATGGCCTCGAAGTCCACGCAAGGACCGGATATCCCCTCCGGCCGCGCGGTCTCCGAGGGTTGGAAGCAGGCCACGCTCAGGTCGCGGGGCACGGCCAGGCCCGCGGCCCGGGCCGAGCGGATGACCTTCTCCGCTCCGTCCCCGTCGGCGGCCAGCACCGCGGTGAAGGCCGGCCTGGCGGCGAGCAGCCGCTCGAGCGCCGGACTCTCCTCGTCGTCGCTGTGGGGCAGAGTGAAGGTCACCGGGCGCTTCGGCGCCGCGCCCGCCTCGCGCAGCGCGGCCAGCATCCCCGCGGCGCGCTCCTTGGAGTCGAGCTCCAGGTCGCCCTGGATCAGCGATACCCGTTGCACGAAGGCGATGTGGCGGTGGCCGAGCTCCAGAAACCTGCGCACGGCTTCGGCCGAGGCCCGGGCGTTGTCGACGCACATCGAGTGGCCCTTCCAGCCGCCGACCGGCCAGTCCACCAGGACCGCCGGGACGCCGCAGCGCTCGTAGCGGGCCAGCACCTCGCGCCGGTAATGCCCCAGGAGCACGATCCCGCGGGGAGCGATATCCGCGAAGCCCTCGGGCAGGCGACGCCGCAACTCATCCCCGTGGACGGTAAGGAGCGGCGCGCCGGCGTCGTCGGCTCCGGCCCCCACGCCGAGGTGCAGCACCCGCCCCAGAGGGTTGGCCATCACGAGGGCGAGTCCGCAGTAGCTGACCACCTCCAGGATGGGGCTCCGCACCGAGGCGCCCGGCGCTCCCGGGGCGAGCACTCCCAGCCGCCTCCCGGCGGTCCGGGCCACCCGACCCTCGCGCCGGAGGGCGTCGACGGCCAACCACGCCGTCCGGTAGCCGACCCCGTAGCGGGCCTGCAGTTCGCGGACGGGCGGAAGCGCCGCGCCGGGGGAGAGGCGCCCCGAGTCGATCTCCGCGCGCAGCTCCCCGACAAGCCGCCGGTGGCGGGCCTCGGGGTTAGCGGGGCGGCCGCGCTTCCGGCTCAAGGGAGTAGGCACGCATTGCCAGCCACAGATGAACACGCATGAACCCATCCAGGCGCAGCCTGAACCGAAGAAGTTTTCGGGGCGGGGGCACCCCAGGTGAAGAAACGCGCCAGCGTTTCTTGGCCTGGGAGTCGTTTCCTTCCGCTCCACCTTGCGCGATCATCGACGAGAGAGGCCCGATTCAACCCGCCGGCCTGCGGCCGCCGGGATTGAATCGTGCCCCCGCCCCGAAAACTTCTGGAAGACATTTTGAGATGTTGCGAGGTAGTAGTACAGATTGCAGCATCGCGCTGGGCCGGGCGCTGCGCCTCGATCCAGGCCCGACCTTGGCTCACATGTTCAGACATCCCCATGTCAGCCAACTCCCATCCGTGTTCATCTGTGTGCATCTGTGGCCGAAGCCGCCCCGGTGACTTGGTGACTTATGGAATCATAATGAATCATAAGCTGAAAACAACCCCGTTTGCGCGGCCGCATCCGTGTATGTTACCATTGGGCAGCGAGCCCTTGGAGCTGAGGAGAGCACACCGATGCGAAGCCCGATGGCGTGGTTCGGTCTGACCCTGGCCGCTCTGGCCGCGCTGGGCCTCCCGGCCGCGGCCGGCGAGACCGCCGTCCCCGAGACGGCCGCGGCCAAGGCCGTCTTGGCAGCCTCCGGCTTCAAGTCGGGCCTGTGCCTGCACCTGGGCTGCGGCCGGGAGGGCTCGGCGGGGCTCGCCGCGGCTCTCGCCGAGACCAGCAACATGCCCGTCCACGGACTGGCGCTCGACGACGCGGCGCTGGCGCGCTCTCGCGCCGCCATCGACGCTCGCGGTCTCGCCGGTCGGGCCATGGCCGAGCGGCTCCCGGGCAGAGAGCTGCCCCTGCCGCCGAACCTGGCCATGCTCGTCGTCGTCGAGGACCTCGCCAGCCTCGCCGCCGCGGGCGTCGCCAAGGACGAGATCCTCCGCGTCGTGGCCCCCGGCGGATCGCTCTGCATCCTCGAAAGCGGCAAATGGACCGCCACGACCAAGCCGCGCCCCGCGGAGATGGACGAGTGGCCCCAGGCGCATCACGGCGCCGACGGAAACCTGGTCTCGAACGACCGGGCCGTCTCCTTCCCGCTCGAGTTCCGCTGGATCGACGGCGTGCCCTTCGACCGCGGCGGATTCGGCGAGTGCGCCTCCTGCCGCGCGGTGGTGCTGGCCGGCGGCCGCTGCTTCACCGTCAGCAACGACGAGCTGGGCGGCGGTGGCCTGGCCGTGCTCACGGCCCGCGACGCCTGGAGCGGCTTCCCGCTCTGGCGCTTCGACTGCCAGGACGGCTACAACAAGGTCCAGCTCGACTGGCGCAACGTCTGGCCGCTGGCCGCCGACGACCGGCGGGTCTACGTCGCGAAGAAGGACAGCCTGGCCATCCTCGACGCGGCCACCGGCAAGGTGGAGGCCACCTGCGCCACCAGGTTACAGCCGCGCCGTCTGCTGCTCGCTGGCGGCATCGCCGTGGTCGGCTGCTGGGAGAAGCTGGAGCTCTCCAACCAGAAGGACGGCTTCGAGAACGACAGCATCCGCGCGGTCTGGTGGCCGGGCGGCGAGGGTTGCGTCGAGGCCTTCGACGCTTCGGACGGCAAGCCCAAGTGGTCGTTGCCGCTCGCGCCGCTGACCCTGGCCGCCTCCGACGGCACGCTCTACGTCCTCGCCAGCAAGGGCAACCCGCCGACCGAGCGGATGCTCGTGGCCGTGGAGCTCGCCACCGGCAGGGAGAAGTGGCGCGTCCCCCACACCGCCTTCGGCGAGGACCCCGACACCGTCCTGGTCTCGGCCGGCCCCGGCTGCGTCGTGATCTCCAAGAGCAAGGCCCGCGGCCCCCGGGGCGTCTTCGTGCTCGCGGCGGCCGACGGCAAGGTGCTCTACAGCATCCCCAAGATCACGGCCCGGGACATCGTCGGCGACGAGCTCTGGTGCTCGGACGGCCGCTACGACCTCAAGACCGGCGCGAAGCGGCCCGGTCCGGGTCTGGGCAATACCTACGCAGGCGGCAACGCCGTCGGCGGCTGCGTGCCGCCGATCGTGATCGCCGGCCGGATGGTCACCGCCTCGCGCGGCTGCAATTACGTGCAGTACGGCGAGGACCCGACCAAGCCGCCGGCGAAGCTCGCCTTCGGCGCGGTCCGCGGCGCCTGCATCGTGGGCATGGTCCCGGCCAACGGCATGTTCTACACCGCCCAGAACAACTGCGGCTGCCTGGCCACCCAGATCGGCGGGTTCATCGCCGCGGGCCCGGGCAACGGCGAGCCGCCGCCGGCCGCGGATTTCGAGAAGCCCCGCCCGGTCGAGAAGGGCCCGGCCTTCGGCGCGGCCGGGGCGGGAAAGCCCTCGGACGACGACTGGCCGACCTACCGCCACGACGCGGAGCGCAGCGCGGGAGTCTCCGCGGATCTCCCCGAGACGCTCCGGCAGCTCTGGAAGGCGAAGCTCGCCAGGCCCGGCGATGGCCAGTTCGCCGAGTCCTGGCACTCGCGGACCGGCGCGCCTCAGCCGCTGACCGCGCCCATCGTCGCCTGTGGGCTGGTGGTGGTCGCCGGGCTCGACTCGGGCCAGGTCATGGCGCTGAAACCCGAGACCGGCGAGACCGCCTGGAAGGTGCAGCTCGCGAGCCGCGTCGATTCGCCGCCCACGTACCACGGCGGGCTGCTGCTGGTCGGCTGCCACGACGGCTGGGCCTACGCGCTGCGGGCCAAGGACGGGGCGCTCGCCTATCGGGTGCGGATCGCGCCGGCCGAGCGCCGGATCGTCTGCCACGGCATCGTCGAGTCGCTGTGGCCGGCCGCCGGATCGGTGATGGTCCACGATGGCCTCGCCTACGCCTGCGCCGGACGCTCCACCTCTTCGAGCGGCGGCATGGCCCTGGTGGCCTTCAAGCCCGAGGCCGGCGAGACGGTCTGGGTCCGGCACCTCGACGGGAAGCTCCCCGGGTTCGTCGACGCGCTCTCGATGCGCGACGGGGAGCTGGCCTGGCACTCGTACCGGTTCGACCCCAAGACCGGCAAGGACCTGCCGCCGGCGCAGAAGTACGCGGGCCACTCCAGCATGATCGACGGCTCGTGGACCGCCGGTTACGGCCGGCGCAGCGGCCGGGGGCTCATCCTCGGCCGGGTCTGCCAGGGCATGATGGCCTGGAACGACAGGCTCGTGTCCGCGCCCGGCTGGGCGGTGCCCCGCGCCAAGGCCGACGCGCCCAAGCCCGCCGGCAACAACTCCCCCAAGCACCCCGACCCGTTCAAGGCCGAGGATTTCGCCTGGAAGACGAACCTCGAGCCGCACATCGAATGGGCCCGGGTCTACGCCATGGCCATGACCGGCAACACAGTCCTCCACGCCGGATCGATCTTCAACGGCTGGCAGAAGGGCCGTTACGACGGCAGCTGCATATGGGTGAAGTCGGCCGCCGACGGCAAGACGCGCCAGGAGGCCGTCAAGCTCGACGCGCCGCCGTGCCTGGACGGCTTCGCCGTGGCCGGCGGCCGGGTCTACCTCGCGCTGCAGGACGGCTCGCTGGTCTGCTGGGGGAAGTAGGGCGCGGTGACACGGAGACACGGTGACAAGGGGACACGGGGACGCGGAGACGCGGAGAACTTGAAATGACTGGCGCCCAGTCCGGAAGAGAGGCGGTGGCTGTCGCTTCGCCGCGTGTTCAACGATCCGGCGTTGGCCGCACCATTACGTGTTGGGGCGCGGCGGCCCTGTGCGCTGCGCTTCTGGCGGCGCCGGGGATGGCCGGCGAGGCTCCCGGACCGGAGGCCGCCGCGGCCAAGGCGATCCTCGAGGCCTCCGGCGTCAAGGGCGGCCTCTGCGTCCACCTCGGCTGCGGCCGGGAGGGCTCAGCCGGGCTGACCGCGGCCCTGGCCGAAGGGGGCGAGTTGCTCGTCCACGGCCTGGCTCTCGACGACGCGGCGCTCGCTCGAGCCCGCGCGGCCATCGACTCTCGCGGCGTGGCCGGGCGGGCCATGGCCGAGAAGCTCTCCGGGAAGGCGCTGCCCTATCTGCCCGACCTGGCCCGGCTCGTCGTGGTCGAGGACCTGGCCGCGCTCGCCGCGGCGGGCGTCTCGAGGGATGAGGTCCTGCGCGTCCTCGCCCCGGGCGGCGCGCTCTGCGCGCTCGAGGGCGGCAAGTGGACCGCCACGATCAAGCCGCGACCCAAGGACATGGACGAGTGGACCCACCCGCACCGCGGGTCGGACAACAACCTCTCCTCGAACGACAAGGTGCTGGCCTTCCCGATCGGCTACCGCTGGATCGAGGGCGTGCCCATGAACATGGGCGGCTGGGCCTCGACCCGCGCGGTGGTCTCCGCCGGCGGCCGGGTCTTCGCCATGAGCGTCAACGAGCTCGGCCGCAGGACCAAGGGCGCCGTTCTCACCGCCCGCGACGCCTGGAGCGGGCTGCCGCTCTGGCGCGCGGAGTGCGAGGCGATCTACGGCGGCGCCGACCTCGACTGGCGCAACGTCTGGCCGTTGGTGGCCACCGAGCGCCGGGTCTACAGCACGCAGAAGAACGTCCTGACCTTCTTCGATGCCGCGAGCGGCAAGGTCGAGGCGACCTGCCCGACCAGGTTCCCGCCGCGCCGGCTGCTTTTGGCCGCTGGGTCGCTCGTGGCCGGCTGCTGGGAGAAGTCCGAGTCCAAGGGCGGCTACGAGGCCGACGACCTGCGCGCCGTCTGGTGGCCGGTCGGCGAGGGCAGCGTCGAGGCTTTCGACCCCGAGACCGGCAAGCCGCAGTGGACGCTGCCCCTCGTCGCCCTGACCATGGCCGCCTCCGACGGAACGCTCTACGTCCTCACCCACAAGGGCAACCCGCCGGCCGAGCGGAACCTCGTGGCCGTGGACCTGGCCACCGGCAAAGAGAAATGGCGCGTGCCGCACACCGCCTTCGGCCCGGAGGCGGACATCTACCTGAACCTGGCCGGCCCGGGCTGCGCGGTGCTCACCAGGAGCCGCGGCAAGGCGGCGGCCTTCGTGGTCTCGGCCGCCGACGGCAAGATCCTCCAGAGCCTGCCGGCCAGCGCGGCGCGCATGATCGTCGGCAACGAGCTCTGGTGCAGCGACGGGCGCTACGACCTCAAGACCGGCAGGAAGAACCCCGGCCACGGCGTGGGCGGCGCCCACGTCGGCGGGATCGTCGGCGGCTGCGTCCCGGCCATCGCGATCGGCGGCCGGTACGTCACGTCCTCGCGCGGCGGACAGTACCTGCAATTCGCCGACGATCCGGCCCGGCCGCCGCTCAAGCTCTCGTTCCAGGGCGCTCGCGGCGGCTGCATCCAGGGGATGGTCCCGGCCAACGGCATGTTCTACACCGCGCAGAACGCCTGCGCCTGCAACCCGACCCAGGTGGGCGGCTTCATCGCCGCCGGCCCGTGCGGCGAGCTGCCCGGCGCCGCGGAGTTCGCGGCCGCGCGCCCCGTCGAAAAGGGCCCGGCCTTCGGATCGGTCGAGCCGCCCCCGATGGCGAACGACGAATGGCCCACCTACCGCCAGAACGCCGAACGCAGCGGCGGCAGCTCGGCGCTGGCCGTGCCCGACGGCTTGAAGCAGCTCTGGAAGGTACAGCTCGCCAAGCCCGGCGAGGGCCGGATCGGCGAGGCCTGGCTCGCACGGATGGGCATGGCCCAACCGATATCCGGACCGGTCGTGGCCGGCGGACTGGCCATCGTCGCCGGCACCAACTCCGGACAGGTCTTCGCCGTCAACGCCGGGACCGGAGCGAAGGCCTGGACGGTTTCGCTCGGGAGCCGGATCGACTCGCCGCCGACGCTCTGGAAGGGGCTCTGCCTGGTCGGCTGCCGCGACGGCTGGGTCTATGCGCTCCGCGCCAAGGACGGGGCGCTCGCCTACCGGATGCGGGTCGCGCCGCGCGAGCGCCGCATGGTGGCCTACGGGATGGTCGAGTCGGTCTGGCCGGCGGTCGGCGCGGTGCTGGTCCACGACGGCGTCGCCTACGCCACCGCCGGACGCTCCACGCGCTCCGACGGCGGCATCGCCCTGGTGGCCTTCAAGCCCGATAGCGGCGAAACGCTCTGGGCCAGGGAGCTCGGCGAGAGCATGGCCAACCTCAACGACGCGCTCTCCGTCCGGAACGGAGAGCTGGCCTGGCACCACCACCGCATGGACCTCAAGACCGGCAAGCCGCTCGCGCCGGTCCAGCCCATCCAGTACCACGGCAGCATGATCGACGGCTCATGGCTGGGCGGCTTCGGCACCCGCTTCGGGCGGTCGCTCATGTTCGGCAAGGCCTGCGCGAGCATGATGGCCTGGGACGACAAATTCGTGGCCTTCGGCACCCAGGCCGTGCCCCGCGCCAAGGCGGAGACCCCCAAGCCCGAGAAGCTCGCCGGGGTCAAGAACCCCGAGGGCTTCCGCAAGGACGAGACCCTTTGGCATGCCGAGCTCGAACCGGCCACGCCCTGGGCACGGCCCGCCACCATGGCGGTGACCGGCAACGCCGTGCTCTACGCCGGCGGGGTCTACACCTACTGCGACTCGAGCAAGTACGCCGGCAGCTTTTTGTGGATCAAGTCGGCGGCCGACGGCAAGAAGCTGCAGCCGACGGTCAAGCTCGAGGCCGCCCCGGCCTTCGAAGGCCTGGCGGTGGCCGGCGGCCGGGTCTACCTCGCGCTGCAGGACGGCTCGCTGGTCTGCTGGGGGAAGTAGGGACGACAGCTGGGTGCGAAGACGGACTAACCGAAGGAGACCCGTAGCTCAGATGGCCTTCTTCTTGTAGGTCATCTGGAACATGCTGTCGGCCAGCCACTTCTTGAAGCCGTCGTTGTCGTTGAACTGCTGGTAGAGCTCGGCGTGGTCGGCCAGGAAGGCGGTGATCACACCAGCCAACACCCTGTCGTGCTCGATGCGGGCGTTCTGGCGGTCGGAGTTCTCGATGGCGTTCCGGTAGGCCTTGTCGGCGGCCACCCTGGCCGGGATCTCCTCGGTGATCACCCGGCGGATGCGGTCCGCGTCCTTCCACTCGATGCCGCCGAACCGGCCGTTGAACTCCTTGAGGATGTTGCTGAGCAGATCGAGCTCCGGCTCGGCGGCCCGGCCGCCGCCGCTGGTGGGCACCGGCTCGATCTCGCCGTCCTGGTCGGGCAGGGCGATCTCCATGGCGGCCTTGACCTCGACGCGGTAGCTGTCCATGTCGACGGTCTCGAGGATGCCCCTCGACAGGTCCGGCTCCTCGGGCGCCGGCAGCTTGGGTATCAGGAAGTTCAGGAAGATGGACAGCTTCTCCCACCCGGGGTTGGCGAAGGGCAGGATGCAGGCCAGGAAGCCATAGGTTCGCGCGAAGGCCTTGGCCTTTCCCTTGAAGTCCACCTGGCCGTCCTCGTTAAGCTCCGAGAGGTACCTGGCCACAACGCCGTCCAGGACGGGGTCGAGCCGCTCGCGGTCCGCCCCGTCCAGGTAGAGCTCCACGAACGACTGGACGTCGTAGGGCGTGAAAAGCTGGTGGCCCTCGATCTCCGCCTGGAGGTCGTGGAGCTTGTTGGGGTCGGTCTCCTCGCTGAGGATGGTGGTGCGGTAGTAGTCCTCGAAGGCCGCGCGGATGCCCTCGGCGTCGTTCGCGAAGTCGAGGACGAAGGTGTCGTACTTGCCCGGGTGCGCCCGGTTGAGCCGGGAGAGCGTCTGGACCGCCTTGATGTTGGAGAGCACCTTGTCCACGTACATGGTGTGGAGCAGCGGCTCGTCGTAGCCGGTCTGGAACTTCTCGGCGCAGACCAGCAGGCGGTAGGGCTCCTCCCGGAAGCGCTCCGGGATGGCGTTGCTCGGAAAGCCGTTCAGGCCCGCCTCGGTCACCTTGGCGCCGCCGTGCTCGGGCTCGCCGGAGAAGGCCACGATGGCCTTGATCGGGCTCTTCCGCTGGCGGAGATAGTCGGAGATGGCCTCCCAGTACTGGATGGCCCGCTCGATGCTGCCGGTGACCACCATGGCCCGGGCCTGGCCGCCGATCTTCCGCCGGCCGAGCACGTGGTCGTGGAAGTGGTCCACCATGATCTCGGCCTTCTGGCGGACGGCGTGCTCGTGGGACTCGACGTAGCGCCGCAGCTTCTTCTGCGCGCGTTTGGCGTCGAAGCGCGGATCGTCCGGGACGGTCTTCAGCAGCCGGTAGTAGCTCGAGACCGGCGTATAGCTCCGGAGCACGTCCAGGATGAAGCCCTCCTGGATGGCCTGCTTCATGGTGTAGCTGTGGAAGGGCCGATGCGGCACCTTGCCGCCGGCCGGCGCGGGCTCCGGGTCGCCGAAGATCTCCAGGGTCTTGTTCTTCGGCGTGGCGGTGAAGGCGAAGTAGCTGGCGTTGGCGAGCATCTTCCGGGACTCGATGAGCCGGTTGATGGCGTCCTCGACCGACTCGCCCTCCTCCTCGCCGCCGCCCTCGGCCAGGGCGATGTTCATCTGGGCCGCGGTCCGGCCGCCCTGGCTGGAGTGGGCCTCGTCGATCACGATGGCGAAGCGGCGCCCGCGGTGCTCATCGCCGATTTCGTCGAGGACGAAGGGGAACTTCTGGACCGTGGTGATGACGATCTTCTTGCCGGCCGCCAGGAACTTCCGCAGGTCGCCAGCGCGCTCGGCGTGGCCGACGGTGGCGGCGACCTGGGCGAACTGCTTGATGGTGTCCCGGATCTGGCGGTCGAGCACCCGGCGGTCGGTCACGACTATCACCGAGTCGAAGACGGAAGCTCCCTCGCGCGAGAGGCCGATGAGCTGGTGGGCGAGCCAGGCGATGGAGTTCGACTTGCCGCTGCCCGCCGAGTGCTGGACGAGGTAACGCCGCCCGGCCCCGCGCGCGGCGCAGTCGGCGAGCAGCCGGTGGACCACGTCGAGCTGGTGGTAGCGGGGGAAGACGAGCCGCTTGCGGGTCCGCCCCGAACGCTCGTCCTTCTCCGATATGAGCTGGGCGTAGTTCTCGAGGATGTCGGTGAGCCCCTGCCGGGACAGGGTCTGGCGCCAGAGGTAGTCGGTCTTGATGCCGTCGGGGTTGGGAGGGTTCCCCGCCCCGTCGTTCCAGCCCTTGTTGAAGGGCAGGAACCAGGAGTCCTTGCCGGCCAGGTGCGTGCACATCCGCACCTCCTGGTCGTCGACCGCGAAGTGCACGAGGCACCGGCCGAACTGGAAGAGCAGCTCCCGCGGGTCGCGGTCGCGGCGGTACTGGACGACCGCGTCCTCGACGGTCTGCTTGGTGAGCCGGTTCTTGAGCTCGAAGGTGGCCACCGGCAGGCCGTTGACGAATATGGCGAGGTCGAGGGCGAGCTGGGTCTCGTCCTTGCTGTAGCGGAGCTGCCGGGTGACGCTGAAGCGGTTGGCCGCGAAGAGCTCTCGGGCGCGCTCGTTGCCCGCCGACGGCGAGCCGAAGAAGAGCGCGGCCTCGACCGGCCCGTCCTTGACACCGTTTCGGAGCACGTCCACGACCCCGCGCCGGGCGACCTCGCCCTGGAGGCGGTGGAGGAACTTCTCCCGCCGGGGGCCGTCCTCGCCGAGGCCGAGCGCCTCGAAGGCCCGGGGCTGGGTCGTGCGCAGGAAACCGAGGAGCTTGGCCAGATCAACCGCATGGTCGCGGTCGTAGTCCTCCGGCCGGCCGGGCTCGTAGCCGGAGTCGCGGACGAGCGAGTCGGCGATCAGGGCCTCCAGGCCGCGCTCGGAGGTGTCAGTGGGCATGGCCGGCTCCCATCAAACAACCATCAAACAATGAAGTCGTTGTGGCAGAACGGCTTGCGGACGAAAACCGCCTATTTATCAAACAACCATCAAACAAATTCGCCGCGCCTAACTTACGGCTCTTGAGCTGGTTAGAGCAACGCACAGTCTCGCCTGGGACTTGACGGAAGGAATCCATCAAACAATCCCTCCACCCGGTACAGCGGGTGCAGCCCAGAATGGCAGATAACTGCGGATCCGAGTGCCCACAGAAGCGTCCTGCACGACAATGGCTTTAGCTTCCAGAGCCTCGGTGAGAATACGCGAGGCAGCCGCGGCGTTCTGCTCAGCTATTCCAAAACGCTCCCGAAGCGTTGTGTTGGTCATCTTGCGGTGCGTGACATAGCACAAACAAGCGTGGAGATAACAGGCTCGAATGCGGTCCTGCTTGTCCATGTCCTTCAAGTTCCTATGGGCGAAGAGCACCGAACGCGTGAAGCCTTCCGGAGCCTCGAAGAGTGGCGCTGGAAGCTGATAGAACTCCACCTGAAAGACAACCTTGTCGATGCCGCTGCCCCGCTCCTCGCAGATGCGAAACCGGCGCATCATCGAAGCAAGCGCTTCGTTGCGCGACCGCGGCGGGGTGTCCACAAAGCGCTGGGTGTCCACCAAGGGCGCGCCGGGGTTGGTAATCTCGATTCGGTCCTCGAAGACCTCCACCGTGGGCCCGGCCCCAGTAACGAAGAAATCCTGGTGGATGAGGGCATTGGCCACCAGTTCGCGCACTGCCAGTTCCGGGAACCTCGGCACCGTCTTGCGCAAGGCTTGTTTGATGATCTCGTTGGGGGGCAACAGGCCATTGATGTACCCGATCAACCCCTCGAAGCCACTGGCGTAGCCCCTGGTGCCGACTTGTTCCTTCTGCGTCTCGACCCGGTTGAGGCCGCGATACTGGATGACTCGTATTGCCTTCCGCTTCAGAGATCGGAAATCCTCCAGCCGCTTGGCAAAAAGGATGGCTGCAAGATTGGTGATGCTGCAGCCGCCAGCATCGCAACCGCGAATGAGGCCGTCGTCTCCGAGGGCCTTCAGAATCCCACCCTGGTCCCCTGGCAGCGGGCGTTTCAGGAGCGAGAAGTACGCCGGATAGTCGAGGAGCCGCAACACCTCGTCGTCAGGGACCCTCTCGGCAGCGATGCCATCCTCGAACGGAACGCGGTCGAAAATCCGCCACAATGCGCGCTCTTTCTCCGGGAAGTCCTTGAGCCGCTTCTTGTAGGTTCCCACTCTGATGAACTCGTACCCTTGGAACTGAACGGGGTGGCGAGAGGCTCGTTCGATCTCCAGGAGCACTATCCGTCTTCCATCCACCGGCACTTCGAAGAAGCGGAAGTTGATCTTGGGCGACAGCAGCCGCAGCAGCCAGTTCTCCAGCTCTTCGTTGCCCACCTTGGCTTTCCGTGGATCAAAGATCGTGCCGACGATGGCATGGTCGCCGTCGGTCACGCCCCAGACCAAGTAGGCGAAGGCTTTCCCTACGAGGGCCGCCGAATTGGCCAGGGCCGAAAGGTACTCGCCTATCTCCTGTTCCTCAGCCTCGTTCACCTTGAATTCAACCCATTCCGTCTCGTGCGGCAGCTTGGCAAGCTCCCGGACCAGGCTCTCGAGATACTCGGCCGGGCGGTCGTTGGTCATGCCTTTGCTCCCGGAACTGGCTTCGCCCCAGCGCACTTATCAGTCGCGCCCGCCGGCTCGTACACCAGCACCTCGACCTCCGGCAGGGCCGCCAGCGCCTGCTCGACGAGCGGACGGACCTCCGCCCACTGGAGGCCGCCCAACCCGCAGCCCAGGGGCGGGACGGCGACAGAGCGAATCTTCCGCGCCCGAAGCTCGGCTGCCAGGGCAGAAAGGCCGGCCCGGACGTCCTCGATCCGGCTCTTATCGCGCCAGTGGCGCTTGGTCGGGAAGTTCACGATGAAGCGCGGCGGAGTGGGGCTCCCGGTGTCGAAGACGAACATGCGGCCGGGCTGGACTTCCCCGCGCCGGCAAGCGGCCTCGTAAGCCTCGAAGTTCGCCGGGAAGGCGTCCTTGAAGGCGAGCGCGAGCCCCTTGCCCATCACGCCGACGCAGTTGACAGGGTTGACCAGCGCCTCGGCCCCGGACTTGAAGAGGTCGCCTCGGACGAAGCGGATCACGACTTCGGCCCCCGGGGTTTTGTGTCGGACTTGTCGGACGTGTCCGACTTGTCAGACGCGTCTGCCCCCCTGGCGCCATCGCGAACCCGCTTCCGGCTCCGGTACAGGTTCTCGGCGAAGCCGCCCTCCTTGAGGAAGGTGCGGCCCTGACTGCGGATCTGGCGCCGGAGCAGGTAGGTGGCCTGGTTCGTGGCGCAGAGCATGGCGTTGGCGGCCAGTTCCGGCGCGGCCTTGGCCACGAAGTCGGCCAGGCCCGCCAGCCCGGTCAGGCGCACCGTGCCGGGCTTCGCCCGGGGCAGATTGGCGGCCCGGTCCTCGCGGAGGCGCTGGCGCATGGCGCGCGCCTCGCGCGAGTCTTTGTGCCAGACGCGCAGGCCGTTCTGGCGGAGGAAGCTCTCGTAGTCCTTGATCAGCTCCTCGTCGAGGCTCGAGCGGGCCACGTTGGTGAGGAGCATCTCCGAGCGCCGCGAGGTGGCGGCGGCGCCGCTGCCCTCGCTGATGTTGCGGACGCCCGTGCGGGCCGCCTGGACCATCTGGTCGCTGGTGCGCCGGTCGTGGGCCAGGAAACGCCGGCAGAAGACCACCGTGGCGTCGTAGACCGCCTCGGCCACGGCGTAGCTCCGCAGCTTGCGGTAGCCGCCGTGGGGCAGGAGGGGCGCGTGGTCGGCGGTCAAGGCGCGGCCTCCGCTTCCGTCAGGGCTTCATCGGACACGTCCGACGCGTCCGACTCGTCCGACCGGTCCGACAAGTCCGACGCGTCAGACGCGTCAGACAGGTCAGACGCGTCGCCGTTTTCCGCCCCGGCCTCGGGCAGCTTAGCCGCGGCCGCGCGCACGTCAAGCTTGCCGGTGACCACGTCGGCCACCAGCCGGGTGCGGTATTCGCGGAGGAGGGAGATTTCGCGGTGGGCGGAGGAGATGGCGGTGTCGATGTCCTTGGTCGCTTCCGCGACGTGTCGCACGATGGCCTGTTGCTCCTCCAAGGGGCACCAGAGAAGGGGCAGGGCATAGACCTGCCCAAGGCGGAGGTGCCCAACCGTGCTGCCGTTGGTCACAAGTTCAACGTACTTCCGCGTGAGCGGCCCGTAGATGTTCAGCAGCAGGAATCTGGCGTCGAGCATCTGTGGGTCCGGCCGGAGGTACATCATCCTCTGCCCCATGCAGAGATCGGTGCGCTCAGGTACCAGACAGGCTTCCCCGGCGGGAGCTTCCCTCGTGAAGAAGACATCCCCGGCACGAGGGGCACCTCTGGCAGTCCAAATGCGGTAGTTGCTTTCGTCGGTCCTGTAGCTGCCGTTGAGGCCGAACCGGCCGTTCCGAACACAAGTGGTCCTGACGACGATGTAAGGTCCGCCGTCTATGGCTGCCGGGGTTCGGTTCTTGCAGTCGATGATCGCGGAGCAGACCGCCTTGGCTCGCTTAACCTCCCAGTTCTCCGGCATTTCCTCCAACCACTCGACTCCGGACGGTTTGAACCGCACGTTGGGCTCCAACCCCCGCGTCACCGCCCGGTGGACGATGACCTGCTTCTGCTCCTCCAGGAGCCCGATCAGCCGCTGCTTGGCCCGGATGTGGCGCCGGATGCGCCGGTCGGCGTGGTCCAGGTAGCGGACGATGGCGAGTTGGTCGGGCTCGGGGGGAACTGGGAAGGGCGCTTCCAGGAAGGCCTCGTCGGTCAGTTGAAGCCGAGAGATCCAGATGCCCTTGGATCGCACTTGGAGCTCCCAGTTGAAGGGCGCTGACCGAACCAATTCGTGAATGTAGCGCGCGTAGCTCTCGAAGCCGGGGCGGAGCCGGTAGACGCCGTAGGCGGAACTGACGATGCCGTGGTACCGAGAAACGCCCAGCCCGCGCCCCCAGGCCCAGAGGCTGTTGATCACTAGATCGCCTGGCCAGCAGAGTTTGTAGCCTACGTAGGACTCAGCCTTGAACATCGTCACAGAAGCCGACGAGCGGGGCACAACTCCTCGCTCAGAAGAGACTGTAAGCAGTTCCTCTTGGCCCGTGGAAGATCGGACATCAATGCAGCGGAACAGGCTCTTGCCGCGCTGGATTTCCCAGTGTTTGGGCACGTCGCCCAACCAGGGAATGCCGGAGGGCTTCGTCGCGGGATACGGCGTAGGGCCGGCGATCAGGCTCACGCTTCTGTACCCAATCGCTTCCAGCGCCGCTTGAATGCTTCCGGCCCGCCCTCCATCACGCGGCAGATCTCATCCCGCATGGATTTGTCCTGCAGGCATCCACATTCGACTATGCGGCACTGTCCACCGCGAAAGTCCAACGCGTGAATCATCTCGGCGTCGCCATTGACCACCACATTCGGGTTGTGTGTGATGGCGATGATCTGCCGACGTTGCTTGCCGGAGCGGATCTGCTTGACCACTAGGTCGTAAATCAAGTGGTTGTCGAGATCATCTTCTGGTTGATCTAGGACAATGGGCTCGCCGCCATGCGCAAGCAGGAATGCCAACATCGCGGCTGCGCGTTGACCTGCCGAGGCTTGTCCAATGGGCCTGAATCCAGTGCCGTCCCCCTTTGGGCTGTACTCCACTTCCAGCGAGTCCTCTGGATACCAGATAAGAAGCCGGTCCAGGAATTCGGGGCGCTGCTTGAACTGGCGTTCGAGGTAATTCCCGAAGTGCCCTTTCCCCCGACCTTCACAGCCCTCTCTGATGTGCTCCCTAAGCTCCTGTAGCCGCTTTTCGGTTACTGCGCGGGCGGCTTCGTGCTCGTCAGGCAACCCACCTATGAGCGCAGCTACCACACCCGATTTCGGGCCTCGATCACCGACAATCAGAATGTCTTCGCTGAAGCGATTATCTGACACCCCCAGGATCTCCCTCAGCGATCGCTCGACAGCGCGTGGGTCACGACCATAAGGCTCCAACTCAATGCGAACAAAGGGGTTGTCGGCAAGTGTCTGTCGCAGGAACTCGGCACGCTTGTCACTCAGCGCGCGCCTTGCCGCGACAAGGTTCTGGAGTGCGCCTTCCGCCTGAGAAACCACCTGCAGCCGCTGCTCTTCTAGAGAGTCGAGCTTCGTCAGCTCTCCTTCGAGGCGCTGCCGATCCTGCACCAGCTTGCCGTATTCGCTAGGGTCGGCAACGCCCTGCAACTTGAGTGAAGTGATCAGTTCACCGTAGGTGTGCTTGGTCTTCTGAAGCTCGGTGCCCCATGAAGTCGACGGCAATGCTGCTTGCTCACCGGTGACGGCATCAGCCAAGGCCTTGCCTGTGGCGCGCACTGCTTCGGCCGCCCGACTAACGTGATCTCTCAGTCGATACAGGGCCTCGGTAGCTGAGCAATCCGCCGCGCTGTTCTCCTCAAAGAGGTCCTCTGGAATGTCGTCCGGCACGAGCTCGTCCGCTATGCTGTCGATCCGCTTTGCCAGCTCGGTAGCCGCGTCGAACTGGCGCGCTATCTCCCTCTCCTGGCGGGTTCGCAGCTGATACACCTTGAGCACTTCAGCGTGATGCGCCTGCTCGAACCTGTCAAGCTTGCGACGAACGTCCGACAATTGAACGCTCAGCGCCTCGCGCCCTGCAATCTTCCCCGCGAAATCCCGAATGTTGGCCCGCAGAGCAAGAAAGCGACGCTCTTCTTCCTGAATCGCGGCCTTCTCCTGGCGGGCCCCCACAGTCTGGTCAATCAAGTCGAGTAACGCATGGCTGCCTTCCGTAGATAGCGCCGCAATCTGTCCCTGGCTGAACAGGCGCAGCGGAAAGCGTTCGGCAGTGACAGTCTGACTTGGCGAGGGCCGCCAGTCTGCACCATCCTGTTCTTCAACAATCGGTCCAGTACCGTCCTGTCGCCAGTGCAGGCGGTATCGCTCGCCGTCACGCATCACCACTACGTGCGCCGTGGTGCCACTGTCGTTGTTCAAGCCGCCATAGTCGTCGCGGCTCTTAGGCGCGCGGTTAAAGCGCTCGAACGTCCTGGCCACTGACTCAATATCACCGAGTTCCGTGAGTTCGCCTTCGCGCCGGTAAGCCAACCGTAAGAAGTGCACAATCGTCGACTTCCCGGTCCCTCGCCCGCCCACCAGAGCATTGAACCAGGGCGAGAACTCCAAGTGTGCAGGGGTCTCCCGTCCCATAAATCGCGCACTGGCGACCTCCACGCTCTCGACAAAATGGTCCGGCGTGGCAGAAGGCGAAAAAACTGGCGCTGGGGCGTCGCTGCGATGAATAGAAACGTCGTTGCCGTCGAGCAACGCTAACCGGAGACCGTGGATGGTCGGCAAGCCCATCTTCACCCACGTAAAATGGGAACCAGGGTATCGCTGACCTGCCGTTGAGGAGGGGTGGTGTGCGTCCGAGCCGAGCACCTCCGCCCAGGCAAGTTTGCGTTGTCGGTAGACTTCCGGCTGAGGCTTGGTCGGGTCACACATCTCGATTGCGAACAACTGCTGGGCGTCGATCAGTGGCGCGAGCGTGTTGCCGCTCAGTACCTTAAAGGCACCGGACGGCGCGTCTACGTGCGCCAGTAGCGGGATCCCTCCTGCCCGAAGGATCTCGTGGACCACTTCCTTGGGCGAAGCGTCGGCTGCGGCATCACTTGCCCCTCGGGTGCCGTGAAATCGGACGGCGCCCAGCACCTGGGTCACATCTGTACCGGTCTTCGAACAATCGAGAATAGCGAGCACGTGTACACCGCCATTCGCGGTGATCTCGACACCAGGAAACAGATGTAGCGGCCGGAAGTCCGGATGTTTGTCCGACTGCAGCTTTCCCAGCGCGACAGTGAGGCGATCGACCCACTCCCCGCTGTTGTGATCCGTGACAGCGACGCAATCGATCTCTGCGCGCATGAACGGCAGCAACCAGTCCTCGGGGGAGATCTGCTGCAGCGTCGCTTGGTTGGGCCCCTTGCCGTAGTCCGTCGAGGCAGGCGTGTGCGTGTGGAAGTCGAACTTCCACCAACGAGAGCCAGGATAAGGCCAGATCGAGTCTGTCATGGGAGACCCTTTCCGACAACCTTGCCGAGTAACCTTGCGTGGTTCCTATCTATTGCCCGGCTTCCGACTTCCGGGGTGACTTCCGGGGTGGCTCCGACTTGGGGGGTGACATGGGAGATGACTTGGGGGCTCACTTGGGGGGCGACTTGGGGGGTGAATCCTGAGCTGGCTGCCCCATCTATCACATTCTCAGGCATTTGCGTCGCCGTCAGTAGGTGCCGGAGCGCTTCCGTCCGCCCCGCGACTTCCGTGGTGACTTCCGTGGTGAACTTAGTTTGGCGGGCGGTCTGGGGAGTGACTGCCTGGTAGGTCACGCCGTCCCCAGAGAATCTTGGCGTTTGTGTCACCAGCGGTGACACAATTGACTCCACGCACCCCCGGCATGCTGGGCCTCCGGCCCCGAACCGTGCCCTCATGCCTTCCCGCCCCCCACAATTTCCCCCAGCAATCCCTCCGTCTCCTTCTCCACCGCCAGGATGTCCTTCCGGATCTCCTCCAGGCTCCTGAGCGCCTGCGGCTTGTAGAAGTACCGGGTGAAGCTGATCTCGTAGCCGATCTTGGTGGCCGCCTCGTCCACCCAGGCGTCCGGCGCATAGGGCAGGACCTCCCGGCGGACGAAGGCCTCCACGCCCCCCTTCTCCAGGAGCGGCACCTGCTCGGTGTCGCGGAGGTCGGTGTCGGGCTCGTACTCGACGACCGCGGGCTTGCCGGCGATCTTCGCCTCGAACAAGCCGCGGAGCGGGTCGGGGCCAGGCTGGCCCTTGCCCGCCTTGTGGATCTTCTTGATGACCGGCGGGGCGTCCTCCGCGCGCTTGGCCGTCTCGCGGAGCTCCTTGATCTCCTTCGGGCTGTAGGCCCGCTCCGGGTCGATGCCGGCCAGGCGCAGCGGCCGCTCGACCGTCACCTTCCAATAGCCGAAGGCCTCGTTGGGGAAGATCTTCGACTGCTCGGTCTCCTCGAAGGCCAGGAACGCCCCGCAGATGCGCTCGAGGTCCTCCGCGGAGAGCTCGCAGTTCTTCTTGCCGAGGTTCTTCCGGAGCGGACGCGACCAGGCGCTCGCGTCGATGAGCTGCACCTTGCCCTTGCGGCGCTCGGGCTTCCGGTTCGTTAGCACCCAGATGTAGGTGGCGATGCCGGTGTTGTAGAACATGTTGAGCGGCAGGGCGATGATGGCCTCGAGCCAGTCGTTCTCGACGATCCAGCGGCGGATGTTGCTCTCGCCCTGGCCGGCGTCGCCGGTGAAGAGAGAGCTGCCGTTATGCACCTCGGCTATCCGGCTGCCGAGCTTGGTGCTCCGCTTCATCTTGCTGAGCAGGTTCGCCAGGAACATGAGCTGGCCGTCGCTCGAGCGCGTCACGAGGCTGTACTCGGCGTCGCCGCCGTGGCTCACCACGAAGCGCGGGTCGCGGACCTCGCCCTTGCCGCCCATGCGTTCGAGGTCGGTCTTCCAGCTCTTGCCGTAGGGCGGGTTCGACAGCATGAAGTCGAACTCCAGCGCCGGGAAGCCGTCCTGGGAGAGCGTCGAGCCGTGCCGGAAATTCTCGGCCTCCTCGCCCTCGCCCTTGAGCAACAGGTCGGCCTTGCTCACCGCGTAGGTTTCGGCGTTGACCTCCTGGCCGTAGAGGTGGATGGCGGCTTTCTTGCCATGCTCCTCGGCCAACTGCTTCAGTGTCTCTTCCGCCAGGGTGAGCATTCCGCCCGTTCCGCAGGCGCCGTCGTAGACGAGATACGTCCCGGAGGCGATCTGATCGGCCACCGGCTGGAAGATGAGCCGGGCCATGAGCGTCACCACGTCCCGGGGCGTGAAGTGCTCGCCGGCCTCCTCGTTGTTCTCCTCGTTGAAGCGGCGGATGAGCTCCTCGAAGACCGTGCCCATGGCGTGGTTGTCGAGGGCGGCGAGCCGCACCTTGCCGTCGGCGCCCAGCACCGGCTCGGGGCTGAGGTTGATCTCGGGGTCCAGGAACTTGGCGATCAGGTGCCCCAGGACGTCGGCCTCGACGAGCGTGGCGATCTGGTTGCGGAACTTGAACTTCTCGAGGATCTCCTGGACGTTCGGAGAGAAGCCGTCGAGGTAGGCCTCGAAGTCGGCCTTGAGCTGCTGCTGCCGGCCGCGGGCGGCCAGGTCCCGCAGGGTGAAGGGCGAGGCGTTGTAGAAGGCCTGCCCGGCGGCGCCCTTGAGGGCGGCCTCCTGGTGCACCATCCGGCGCTTGTCCAGGCTCTTCTTCAAGTCGAGGACGGCCCGCTTGGTGGGCTCGAGGATGGCGTCGAGCCGGCGGATGACGGTCATGGGCAGGATCACGTCGCGGTACTTGCCGCGGACGTAGACGTCCCGGAGCACGTCGTCGGCGATGCCCCAGATGAAGTTGGCGATCCAGTTGAGCTGCGGCGCTTCCATCGGCTCCCCTCTGCGGACGGCGGGTGCGGGCACTCGCTCGCCGGCGGGGCCGATGGGGTCGTGCGTTTGGGGCTCGTCAGTGTCCGGCGCCGGCGCGGGCTGGCCTGTTTCCCGGCCCGAATGATACCCGGCTGGAACGCGGGATCAAGCAGGATGACCGGCCCGACTCCATCGGCTCACCCCGTGACGTTCAAATCCCGGTCCAGCCCCGCCGAGAAGGTCGCGCTGGTCGCGTCCGAGGGCACCGAGTCGCGGGCGATGCGGCCGAGCACGGCGTGGAGCAGGCCGTAGACGTCGTCGCGGCCGGCGCGCACGAAGAGCGGCACGCCCGGGCAGGGCGCCGGGTGCGACGCGATCCGCCCGGCGCGGTGGACCTCGCCGGTCCAGGCGTCGCGCCACTCGCCGGGGGGCAGCACCACCGGCCGCTCGGCCGCGCCGGGCTCGAGCACCGGGGCGACCAGGACGTCGGCGCCGAGCATGTACTCGTCGGCCACGGCGTGGAGTTCCTCGACCTCCGGGGCGTCGAACCAGACCGGGCGCAGGAGCGGCGCGGAGCGGTCGGCGGCCTGCCCGGCGATGTAGCCCTCCAGGCGCTTGTGGGCCAGCGCGTAGCCGCGCACGGCGTCCTCGGTCGCCCCGCAGTAGTTCCACGGGAAGTACGAGAACTGCACCAGCGGGAAGAAGGCCGAGGCCTCGGTCCAGCGGACCATCAGCTCGTCGGTCGGCAGCGGGAAGTCCGAGGCCATGGTCTGCACCCGGCCCGGGACCATGTCCGGGATCATGGTATCGTAGCCCATGAGCGCGGCGTGGAGCCCGAGCGCCACCATGGCCCGGAGTCCGTTGTCGGCGCCCCAGTGCGAGTCCTTGCCGCCCTCGCGCCAGATGACGCTCCGGCGCTGGGAGAGCCAGGCGGTGCGCGTCTCGCAGCGGTTGGGCACGAGCTCCTCGAAGAGCCCGAGCAGCCGGTCGGCGTAGCCCGAGGCCGGCCAGGGCTCGCGCGGCGCCGCGATTTCCGGGGCGGGCTGGTACTTGAAGTCGCCGCCGTCGATCTTGAAGCCCTCGACTCCGACCTCGTCGCGCAGGCGCACGAGCCGCGAGCGGTACCAATCGCGACCCTCCGGTGCGGACAGGTCCACGAGCCCGGCCGTGCCGCCCCACCATCGGAAGAGCGCCGGCCCCGAGCCGTCGCGGCGCGGCACGAGCGCCCTGCGGCGGCCGAGCTCCGCGAAGCCCGCGGCCTCCTGATTGACGAAGGGCGTGACCCACAGCCACACGCCGAAGCCGAGCTCCCGGAGCTCGCGGACCATGCCCGTCGGATCGGGGAAGTCCTTCGAGAAGGAGAGCTCCCCGAAGCACGACTCCCAGCGGTCGTCGACGATCAGCGTCGAGCAGGGCCAGCCGCGCTCGCGGACGGCCCGGGCCATCTCCAGCACCCGCGCCTGGGTGATGCAGCGCGGGTACTGGGTCCAGGTGCAGAAGAGGCTGTCGCCGAAGAGCCGGCTCTCCGGCGGCCGGTTCGGCCAGCCGAGATGCCGCATGAGCTCCGCTCGGGCCTCGACCAGGTTGCGACCGTGGAAGACCCGCAAAACGGCCGGGCCGTCGAGCGGGGCGACCGAGAGCCGGCCGTCGCCGTCGGCGTTCAGGCGCACGTCCAGGCGCCCGGCGGTGTCGGCCAGGAGCGCGAAGCCCGCCGAGCACATCCAGATCGGGCTCTGGATGTTGTTGACCGCGAAGCCCGGCGCGACCACGCTGCCGGCCTCGAGCGGATAGGGCTGGACGTGGCTGAAGCCGTGGCCGTACCAGTGCCCGCCGGAGGCCAGCTCGAAGACCGCCGCCTGCCCGGCGGCGAGCTCGAGGTTCGTCGAGGACTCGATCCTGCCGGACTTCGTGCCGGCCAGGGCATAGACGAGCGGGCGCTGTTCGGGCATCGGTCCGGTCACCCTCCGATTCGGCCGTTCGGCGGCGCTGCTGCGCTGCCGCGCGGCTTCACTTCTTGACGCGCACGACAATCGGGCCGGCCAGCGGCGCGCCCTTGGTCTCGAGCTCCACGGCCAGGAGCGCCACCTCGTAGAGGCTGCGGTGGTGGGCGCGGATCTTCCTGTCGAAGTGGGCCGCCGACTGCGAGAAGGGGGCGCCCAGCCTCGCGACGGCCCCGCGGGGCAGTTCCACCTCCCAGGCGGCCCCGCGCGGCGAGCCGGTCACTTCCACCCTGCGGCGGACCGGCGTCTGCGCGGCCGGACGGGCCTTGAGCGGTTTGCCGTCCACCTTGATCTTCGCGTCGCCGAACACCGCCAGCGGCAGCCCGGCGAAGGCCCGGCGGAGCCCGACGCTCTCCATGTCGAGCTCCACGGCGAACTCGGAATCCGAGATCGGCCGCAGCGCGAAGGCCGCCTGGGCGTGGCCGAAGGTGAGCTCCAGCACCGAGGCCCCGTCGCGCGAGGAGACGTCGGCCAGCCGCGGGTAGTAGGTGGCCCGGACCGTCTCCGGCCAGCGGCCCTTGACCTGGCCGAAGTCGACGTCCGCGAAGTAGTTCGTATCCAGGTAAAGGTTGGCGAAGTGCCGGTCGAGGTTGCGGTGGGTGTGGCCGCCGCCGATCAGGAGCCCCGTCCGCTCGTGCCACAGGTCGATGCGGCTTTGGCGCTCGAGCCGGAAGACGTTGTCGGTCTCCTTGGGGATGTCGCTGAAGACGCCCGAGAGGGTCACGTGCCACGGCCCCTGGCGGCGGGCGAGCGCCCGGAAGTTGCCGTCGCGCTCCTCGACCAGGTAGCCGTCGGACTCCTGCCCGAGCGGCTCCGTCGGACCGTCGCCGGCGAAACGCAACAGGTCCACGGTCCAGGCAGTGGTGGCCGCGGCGTCGTTGGGCACGCCGCTGTGGCCGCGACCCGGGGCCGGGGCGTGCGCTTGCGAGCGCGAGGGCTGCACCCACCACTGCCAGCCGATTTCGTTCAGCCGGCGGCCGCGGGGAGTCAGGGTCAGGGCCTTGGAGACCCGGCCGGCCGAGTAGGTCACCCGCCCGTCGAGGGCGCCGCTGGTCGAGCCGTCCGGCAGGGCGTAGTTGGCCATGAAGTCGATGAGCCGCACCAGCGCCTCGCGCACGTCCTGGCGCCCGGTGGCCTTCCAGTACATGTGGAGCGGCTCGGCCATCACGTAGTTGTAGCTCATCGACGGCCCGTGGTGGCGGTTCTCGTCCCAGAATCCGGGGGCAAGCTGATAGCGCAGGAGCTGGGTCATGCCGAAGTCCGCGAGCTTCGCCAGGTCCGGCCGGCGCAGCACGCGCCCGGCAAGGTCCAGCGTCAGGCATTTCCAGGCCTCGTGGTTGGGCGCCGAGAAGAAGAAGGGCCGCGCCCCATGACAGTCGGCGTAGCGCGAGAGCGAGCGGCACCACCTCTTCCAGCGCGCCGCGCCCATGGCCTTGGGTCCGAGAACTTCCATGGTCCGCAGCAGGAAGTAGCCGCCCCACTCGTCGCCCTGCTCCTTGGCGTCTTCCTCGTCGTACCCGCCGCGGGCGGTCTGGTAGCCGAACTTGAACTCGCCGGTCTTGAGCGCCAGTTCCAGAATCTCCCGGTCGCCGTGGAACGGGTTGCCGTCGAACTTCGCGGCGTAGAGCCAGGCCAGCGCGTAGCCGAGGTGCTGGTGGCGGTACTGCAACCCGGGCAGGCGCACCCGGCCGGTGCGTCGGTCGACGAACGGAATGCAGGCGCGGACGGTCTCGCAGAGGGAGGCGGCGATCAGGCTGCGCATCTCGGAGTTCAAGGGCTGCTCCTTTCGAAGCGAGGCTGGTTCGAGCGGTCCGGTATTTCTAGCACAACCCGGCGGCGGAGCAAAGGGAATTCGCCGCTCCCGGGGAGAGGAGGGCTTGCATGACAGGGAACAGAACATTCAACAACCAACAGCCAGACTCTAACAACCAACAGCCAACGTCCAACAACCAGCAACCAACACCGGAGAGAGACTGGCTGGCGACAGAGGCACCACATCCCACGCAGTAGTCCGGCCGGCATGGGCGCCTCTGTCTCAGGTTGCAGTCATTGGCTGTTCTTGGTTGTTGGTTGTTGGCTGTTGGCTGTTGGTTGTTGGCTGTTGGCTGTTGGCTGTTGGCTGTTGG
>CALGYR010000034.1 GCA_937935355.1 uncultured bacterium
GGACAGGCTCGAAAGAGCCCTGCTCGCATCATGACGAACTTCCCGGCAACTTGTGATCTTTACTACCTCAAGAAGGACGATTTCTTCGAGGGCCTGGACCTGATCCCGGAGATCTACGGTCAGCCCCATGGCGACATTTCCGCCATACCCACCTTCGCCATCACCCGGCAGGTGGCCGAGAGATATGACCATGTCATCTGCGGAGACGGTCCGGACTTCATGTTCGGCAACTTCGATTTCGCCATGCTCTATCACTACTACAGGCGCGTTCCGGCCGTATTTCACAAGGCCGTATCCCGGCTGGCGGACGTCGTGATCCAAACCTTCTTCAAGTCCTGGATTTCACCCAACCTGAGCGTTCCCGAACTGCTGAAGCAGCCCGCCTTCTTCTGGATCTTCCAGCGGAAGTTCAGGGGGCCGGCGCTGGAGAAGCTCCTCATGAAGACTGTCGGCGCGGAGCAGTTCAGGGCGCACCGACTGATCATGAACCGCACCGACATCCCCGTGTCGGAGCGGCTGCTGCTCGCGGAACATATGTTCTACGGGCTGGACGACGTTCTCTGCAAGGCCACGGCCATACACAACGCCCTCGGGGTCCGGCTCTTGCGCCCGCTCTACGACCAGCCGCTTTTCGAGTTCTGCCGCTTCCTGCCTACGAAGTACAAGTTTCGTCGCGGCAGGGGGCGCTATCTGCAGAACCGGTTGATCTCCCGATACGTTCCGCGGGAGATGATCGACCGGCCCAAGCGCGGGTTCATCGTGGACTTTGTGGAGTTCGGTCGCGACGAGATCAAGGGCCTGGCGGACAAGTACCTGTCCAGAAAGAGGCTTGCCGAAACCGGGCTCTTCGACGCCGACTACGCCGCAGAGCTGGTCAGCGCCTATTTCTCCGGACAGAAGACCCTGGGGCCGAAGATGTGGGTACTGCTCATGTTCGAAATGTGGCGCGAGAAATTCGGGATGTGACACATTGATCCCTACTCAGATGTCCGGCTACCGGGAGCGAGTAGACCAGGCGGATGACGGAAAGGCATAGTGATGAGATGAAGAGAGGCTTTCTCGTGGGCTGCGGGCGCTCGGGCACAACCCTGCTGCATTCCATGCTGGCAGCCCACCCGAAGATAAGCGCGTTCCCGGAGACGAGCTTCTTTCTGAGCTTGGGAGGCTACCGGCACCCCTGGCTGCGGAGCCCCAGGGATCGAATCGTCAACTGCCTGGAGCAGACCAGGAACGCGCTCGGCCTGGCCAGCCGGAAGGCGCGATCGAAGCTGGGCTCTCTGGCCACGCTGCTGGGCCGGAAGGACTTGCGGCCCGCGGTGTCGCGCCGGCATGTGACCGTCCGGGGCTACGCGCGTGGTTTCCTGTGGCTGCTCGACTCCGTGGCCGCGGACGCGGGCAAGTCCGTCTGGGTGGAGAAGAGTCCCGCGCACATCTACTATGTGGACATGATCACCCGCTGCGTGCCGGAGGCCGTGTTCATCCACATGGTCCGGAGCGGGCCCGACACGATCGCATCCATCTTCGAAGCGACACAGAAGTTCGACAGGCCCTGGAAGAAGCATCATCCCGACCTGGAGTCGTGCATATCGCGATGGATTTCCTCCGTCCGGATCACGCTCGACTGCCTGGGACGGCCCGGGCACTTCGTTCTGACTTACGAGGATCTCGTCTCCCGGCCCCGGGAGGTGTTGGCCGGGGTCTGTGCCGCACTTGGAGTGGAGTACGACCCCGCGATGATGGCGGATCGGGAGCAGGGAGCCGCGAACCTCATCAAGCCTTTCGAGGACTGGAAACAGAACGTGCTCGCGCCCGTCGCCAACGCCAACGGCACCAAGTTCGAAAAACTCTTTGGGCCGGACGAACGCGCCTTGATAACCAAGGCCTGTTCCGCCATCGACCTGTCCCGTCTGGCTCTCCGGGACTCGCGGCCCCCGGACCTTGGTGCAAAGGAAGGCGGGTGCGCCCCACCCTCGCTTCCGGAGGCCCGAGCGGAATGAGTCGCCAGCCCTTCCACCCCCGGGCGGTCTTGCTGCATCGGGAGCCGTCATGAGCGTCCTGTCGAGAGCGGTGAGGTCGCGCGCCCGCAGGATGATCCGAGCCATCGGCTGGCGATACCGGGAGGCGACGTGGCGCAGCCGTCCTCTGCCGACGATCATTGTCATCGGGGCACAGAAGGCGGGGACTTCGAGCCTGTTCGCCTATATGTCCCAGCACCCGCAACTGTCGCCTTCCTGCAAGAAGGAAGTCCATTTCTTCGATGGAGGAAAGGACGCGAGCTTCGACGCCTATGAACTTGGCCAGCGATGGTATCGCGCCCACTTCTCCTCGGCCGGTCCGGGGGCTTCCTGCAAAGCGTTCGAGGCCTCGCCGAACTACCTCCTGAACCCATTGGCTCCGGAGCGCATGTTCGGGCTGCTGCCCGAGGCCAGGCTGATAGTCCTTCTCAGAAACCCCACGGAACGCGCCATCTCCCATTATTTTCACAACAAGCGGGAGGGACACGAGGAACCCCTGCCCATCGGCGAGGCTATGCAGCGGGAGGAGGAGCGCTTGGCTCCCGCGATCGAGCATCGGGACTACAAGAGCGCGGCATTCAGGCAGTACTCCTACAAGTACCGGGGGCTTTACCGGGAACGCCTGGAGGGGTTCCTTAAAGTCTTCCCCAGAACGCAATTGCTCATCCTGAACAGCGAACGGTTCTTTGCCGAACCGGCAGACGCTCTCCGACGGGTGTTCGGCTTCGCGGGGGTGGACGAAGAATTCACCGTCCGGGATCTGCGCCCGCGGAACGTGGGTAGCAGGAAAGAGGACGTCCCATCGGGCGTCTACGAGTATCTGAACGACTTCTTCCGACTCCACAACCGGGCGCTGTATGACTTGGTCGGAGAAGATTACGGCTGGTGATAACTGCGCCGGTCCCATCAGCCATGGACCATGACTGGGATCCAGGCGGATGCTCAGCGCCTCCGCTCCCGAGCGACGCGCCTCTGCTCCCATAGGCGCTCGTAGAGAGCCTCGTAGGCCCGGACGGTCTTCTCGATGGCAAAGTCCCGAGCTCTGGCCCGGCTGCCGGCGCGCAGCCGCCCGGCCGTCTCCGGCTGCAAGGCCTCCAGGATGCCGCGCGCCAGAGCCTCCGGGTCGCCAGTGGGCACCATGAGGCCGTTGACCCCGTGCTTCACGATCTCCAGCACAGGCCCGTCTGCGTCGGCTGCCACCACCGGCACGCCGGCGGCCATGGCCTCCAGGACGACATTGCCCAGACCTTCCCTATCCGAGGGGAAGGCGAAGACGTCGAGGGTCGCGAGGATTGCCGGCACGTCATCCCGGTGGCCCAGGAATCGCACCGCCGGCTCGATCCCCAGGGTCGCCGCCAGGCGGCGAAGAACACCCATGCGTGTCCCGGCGCCGGCCACGACGAATACGGCGTCCGGCCGCGCGGCGAGGACAGACGGGGCGGCCCGCAGCAGGACGTCATGGTTCTTCCGCGGTACCAGACGCGAAACGATACCGATGACCGGCGCATTCGGTTCGATGCCCAACTCGACCCGCTTGGCGAGGCGGTCAACAGGCGCTTCGTAGTCCGCGACGACTATCCCGTTGTATATGACCTCGAATTTGTCCCGTGGGATCCTTTCGAAGGAGGAGTGCGAGTCGGCCACCGCGCGGGAGACGGCCACCAGGCAATCCGAGCGGCGCGCCAGCAGGTGGTTCAGCACCCAGCGGCAGCACGTGGTGCCCGACGCTGTGTTATGCTCCTGGGCGATGACGACCGGCACGCCCGCCAGGGCGGCGGCTATCCGCGAACTCGTGTTGGAGCGATAAGCATGGGAATGGGCGATGTCGATCCGCTCCCGGCGGAAGAACCGCGCCAGGCGCCAGATGGCGATCGGACTGAGTTTGCCGCTGGTTCCCAGCACAGTGGGCGGGAAGCCGGCCTCACGGTACCGCGAGCTGAGCTTGCCCTCGCCCTGCACGCATACCACCCGGAACTCGAATCGGGCCGGGTCGAACCGCTGAAGGGTGCGCAACAGATGGAGTTGGATGCCCCCCCCGGGATTGAGGGACCCTATCACGCGGGCGATGCGCAGAGGATGGCTCATAGGTCGCAAGGACCGACAGGCACAAGGCTGCGCCCAACGGATCGCCAACGATCGTCGACGCGGTTCACGCCGGTACGCCCGGCCGCGGGACAGGAAGTCCCTGGCCGCTGCCGGTCGCGCCCCAGGCCGCATACTTCACGCGGGGATCCAGGCTGCCCTTGTCCAGGTAGCGCCAGCAATCCAGCACGGTCAAGCCGGCGCCGGGCTCGAACCCGCGGAACGCATCCCTGAACTCGGGCTCGCAGGTGGTCACCACGCACAGCGCGCTCTGGCTGATGCATTCGCGGGCCGAGGCCGCGTATCGGACCCCGTCCCCGAGCACCTTCCTGGCTTCCGCGACGGCCAGCGGGTCGTAGGCGACGACCGGGATGTTGTGGCGCAGCAGCTCCTGAACCAGCTTGATGCCCGGGGATTCGGCGATCACCGGGGTCCGCGGCTTGAAGGCCAGTCCGAGCACGCCGACGGCCGAATCCTCTTCGGGAGGGCGCAGTTCCAGAACCCGCTCCACGAGATGTTCGTCCTGGAACTTGTTGACCGCTTCGGCGGCCCGCACCAGGTGTTCCTGCAGGTCGCACCTGGCCGCCAGCCTCTTGAAGGCCCGCGTGTCGCGCGGGAAACAGGTGCCTCCGAAGCTGAGCCCGCCGCGGAAGTAGTGCGGAGAGATGCGCCGGTCGGCGCCGATCGCCCGGGTGATGGCGTCCACGTCCGCGCCCGGGATCCTCTCGCACAGATTCGCCAGCGTGTTGGCGAAGCTGATCTTGACCGTCATGTAGGCGTTGAGGCTGACCTTGGCGACCTCGCCGTCCACGATGGACATGCGGGCGACATGCGGCTGATTCTCGCAAAGCCGGCGATGCACGGCCTCCACCCGGTCGCCGGCGCGCTTCTCGCTCTCGCCGATGATCACCAGGTCGGGCCGGAGAAAGCCGTTCACCACGTCCCCGAGGGCGACGAAGTCCGGGTCGAAGCAGACCCCGAAACCGCGGTTGAGCTTGCGTCCCGAGCACCGTTCGATGAGCGGGATGAACGAGTCCTGCGTGGAACCGGGCATCACCGTGCTGCTGATGACGAAAAGGTGGTACTCCTTGCGGCTCTCGCGGAGCGCCGCGCCGAGCGCAGCCAGGGCCTCCTCGACGTAACGGTTCGAGAAGCTGTCGTCCGCCTCGCTGGGGGTGGCCACCAAGACAAAGGTCAGGTCCGTCGCCTCGATGGCCTGCCGATGCTGCAGGGTGGCCCGCAGGCGCTTCCCGCCGTGCTCCTTGATGATCTCGTCGAGACCCGGCTCCACTATGGGCGAAACGCCGCGATTGATCGCGTCGACGACTCCCGGCTGAACATCGACCCCGACCACTTCCAGGCCCCGCTTGGCCAGGCAGGCGGCCAGGGGGAGCCCGAGCTTTCCCAGACCGACTACTGAAACGGCAGCGTCCATCGATCAGCCTCCCGGCCTAAGCCGTACAAGGTGTAAAGCACTGCGTTGGGCGAAAAGTTCAGCGATGGCCTCCGTACCGCCACCATCTGCAGGTCGAAATTCTATGAGCACCGGACCGTCCGGTCAAGCGCTACTTGCGGACGGTATGTCCGCTGTCGGACGCCATCGACGAGAGCCCGTCGACGGATTCCGTCAGCCTTCTCACCACCGGCTCGAAGTCCGGAGCGTCGGCGTCCACGTACATGAACCTGCCCTGGTGGTCTGACATGGTGCTCGCCCAATCCGGAGGGGGGCCTTTGTGGGGGATTACAACCACCGGCTTCCTGTCGCCGCAATAGGCGGGAATCAGCGACGGAAGCATTCGCTGGGCAATCACGATGTCCGCCGTCAGCGTAGAGTGAATCAGGTCGCAGAGATTGCGGTCGGTCTCTCCGATGATGCACTTGCAGTCGGTCAGGTCGCGGAAGACGGCAAAACTGCGGTCGTCGTGCCCCTCCTCCAGGTCGCAGATCGACTTGATCTGCGCGGGGGCCAGGTTCAGCCTGTGCCGGTCTTCGCGCAAGCGCTGGAAGCCGCGCTGGTAGCCATCCGAGAACACCAGCGTCGAGAAGGTGCCGGGGGCGAAGAAGCGCATCAGCCCCTGGATGAAGCGCAGGAGTTCAGGTTCTCTGAGGAGCTTGTTCGATTCGATGTCTTCGAACCGGGCATGCTCCTTGAACGCACCGGGGAGCCTGCTGGCGACGGGAATGAACGTATGCCACGGCGTCTCGAACACCGCGTTGTCGCCCACCCTGATGTGCGCCAGAAGCCTGACGCGGCCTTCGACGAATTCCGACGGCCAGGGGCGGCTCTTGCGGGCCTCCTCATAGCCGGTCCTCAGGCTGAGGCCGTCCTGGAGTTCGGGGATCTCGCGGTGGATCATGGCGAACAACTGGCCCCTCTTGATGTTGCGTCCGCCCAGTCGGAACTGGACCAGCAGAGGACGTCCCGAGGGAGACACGGCGGCAACCCGGGACCTGACATGGGCCTGCAGGGCGGCCAGAGAGCCGATGCCATCGGCCCTGATGCGATCGTCATTGAGCCTGATTTTCAGGACGCGCGCGCCAGGGGTACGGCCGGCTCGCCCGTACCGGGCGCTCAGAAAGGCATTGAAGCCCAGAAACGAGTAGACATCGAAGTTGCGTTCAGGGAACGCTGCTTCGAAGAGGCGCAGCAGTGGGCCGGGCACCTTCCTGAGCAGCGCCCCCGCAAGGGAACTCCCCGGACTGTTGCAGCGCCAGGCTCGGAACGGGGTGTGGACGTACCTGTATCCAAGCGACATCCCCAGCTTGAAGAGGCCGATGAAGACCCCTATCTGATCGGCCAGTCCCGCGTCGGTGGGGAAGATGGTAAACCTGATTGGGGAGGCCTTGCCGCCCTCGTCCTCAATGGCCGACTGGTCCGTTGCCACGTCAGGCCGGGCTATCGCCACCCCAAGTCCCTTCCCAGCATCTCGAACAGCGCCTGGTTGTGCGGCCGGAAATAGTCGTTTAGATAGGCGTAGACCTCCGGGGGCACATCGGTCTTGTTTATGGCGACCCCCCGGGGCGTCAGATCCGCGACCTTGAACGCCGTATCCACCCCAACGAAAGCGAACACGCTTCGCAGAGTGCCCTCCGGATCGCGGAGCAGGTCCTCGGTGCTCAGGACCAGCAACTGCTCGCGGGAATAGTACTGCAGCAGCCTGTCCAGTTGTTCCTTGTAGCGCCCCCGGAGCTTATAGGAGTACCAGCTGAACAGGGGATTCCCGTAGTCCTGTTCGCGGATGACGGCTTCCAGCCGCCCTTCCTCCGCTTCGAACGCTTCCTTGATCGGCAGCGGTTCGCGCGGCAGACCTCGATTCGTCTTCCCCGGTTTCCTCGACATGAAGTACTGGGATATGGCCCGCTCGGTCGGGTTCCGCAGGATCGCGACGAGCTTGGCTCCGGGGACGAGATCGTACATGCGCTTGGCGGCGGGCGGCTTGAACATATATTCCGGCGTTGCCTCGAACGCCATGCGAAGGTCCGGCCGGCTGTTTCTTGGGAATTGGGCATGGTACCACACCGGCCCTCTTTCGTATGCGTCCTGCCGGGGGACGGGCTTTCCGTCGCGGTAACGTATATCCTTGGCCGGGCCTCCGTCGAAGTAGTGGACCTCCTTCTGGACGGACGGCAGCAGTTGCGGATGCTGGCTGAGATAGTCGAACAGGCTCGACGTAGCCGACTTCTGCGCCCCCACGATTATGAGGCCGGGCAGTGGCCGGCTGCGCCACGTGGCCATCCGATACTTCAGGACGAGCCTGCGCATGCGCCCCCTGATGGTCCGTTTGAGGCCGGGCATGGCGCTATCTTGAGAACATGAGGATCGGGTCGGTCTTGACGCAGAAGGTGGTCGCCGCCACCGCCATCATTTCGCGGCCGCGGCCGCGGCCTTGACCTGCTCGGCGACCCAGGGGTAGGTCCTGGAGAGCCCGGTCTTGAGCGAAATTCCCGGTGCCCAGCCCAGAACCTGCTTGATGAGGTCGTTGTCCGAGCAGCGGCCGCGCACGCCCTGGGGCTTGTCGGTCAGGTGCTTCTTCGTCAGCCGCTTGCCGGCCACGGCCATGGCCAGGTCGGCCAGTTGGTTGATCGTGACCATCTCGTCCGAGCCGATGTTGAGCGGCTCCCGGTAGTCGGAATGAGTCAGTCTGAAGATCCCCTCCAGGCAGTCGTCGATGTAGCAGAACGAGCGGGTCTGCTCGCCGTCGCCCCAGATCTCGATCGTGCCGCCATCCGGCGCCTCGGCCACCTTGCGGCAGAGCGCCGCCGGGGCCTTTTCCCGGTTGCCGGTCCAGGTGCCGCAGGGGCCGTAGATGTTATGGAACCGGGCGACGCGCGTCTCCATCCCGTAGTCATGCCGGTAGGCCAGGGCCACCCGCTCGCTGTAGAGCTTCTCCCACCCGTACTCGTTGTCGGGGTCCGCCGGATAGGCCTCGCTCTCCTTCAGCCCCGGGATGTCCGCCGACTTCTGGCGGTAGGTCGGGTAGATGCACGCCGAGGAGGCGTAGAAGTAGCGCCCGACCTTGGCCTGGCGCGCGGCCTCGATCATGTGGGTGTTGATCAGGGCGTTGTCGTGCAGCACTTCCCCGTGCACCGTCTCGATGAAGCCGATGCCGCCCATGTTGGCAGCCAGGGAGTAGACCTCGTCCACGCCCTCCGCGGCCCGCCGGCAGTTCTCCCAGCGGCGCAGGTCCAGTTGCAGGAACTCTTCGCAGCGCGGCGTCATGAACTTGCACTTGACGATATCCACGCCGCGCACCCGGTAGCCCCGATCGGCCAGGTAGCCGCACAGGTGACTGCCGATGAATCCCCCTGCTCCAGTGACCAGTGCGACCTTGCTCTTCTGCGACATCACTCCTCCCTCCCGTTGGAGAGCATGAATGAGGAAAGTGTCCATCGACTTCGGTGCCGCACCGAGGTGCTGCGTCCCCGCGGCGTGGTTCGAATCATATGATGAAAGCCTCCGGTGTCAATGGCATTCGGCTGCTGAGAGCACCGGGGCAGTTGACACCGCGGCGGGTCATCTTAGAATTCCTCCCGGCCAAAGCCTGCAGGAGATTCCGTGTCAGGAAAGTCCACTCCACCCTCCTCTCTCGCGAGATGCCTGTGACCGCCCAACTGAGCCTCATCCACATCGTCAGCGTCGACGGCCTGGGCGGCACCGGGGCCACCGCCTTCCGGCTGGCGCGCCTGCTGGCCGAGCGGGGCCACCAAGTGCTCTTCTGCGTCCGGCCGGGCAGCGTCTGGACCGACCTGGCCGCCCAGGCCGGACTGGAGTTCTCCACGGAGCTTTCGCTGGAGGCCGGCTTCCGACCGCGGGGTTTTCTGCGCGATCTGGCCGCGCTCCGCCGGCTGGTCCGCGAGCGCGGCGTCCGGATCGTCCAGGTGTATCGCTCCGCCGAGTACTGGCGCGCGGCGCTGGTCCTGGGCTCCCGGCGCAGCGGAGCGCCCGGCCGGCCCAAGCTGGTGCGCTCCCGCGGGGTGGTCACGCGGATCGCCCCGCACCTGGTCAACCGCTGGCTGCACAACGGACGCACCGACAGGGTCATCTGCACGGCCAGCGTCATCCAGGACATGTACCGGTCCCTGCCCGGCTTCGATCAGGACCGGGTCGAACTGCTCCACGACGGCGTGGACCTGGAGACCTTCCGGCCCGGCCGGGAGGGCGCGGCCATGCGCGCGCAGTTGGGCATCGCTCCGGGCGCGCCGGTGGTCGGGGTTGTCGCCCGCCTGGACGCGATCAAGGGGCACGTGCATCTGATCGACGCCGCCCCGGAGATCGCCCGGCGCTTCCCGGAGGTCCGCTTCATCCTGACCGGCCGGCTGATCAGGGAGAAGCTTGCTGCGGAGCTCAGGGCCCGGGTCGAGGCGCGGGGCGTGGCCGGGAATTTCATTTTCGCCGGCTCGCTGCCCGACGTGCCGGCGGTCCTGGCCGCTTCGGACCTTTTCGTGCTTCCCTCGGTGGGCTCGGAGGGCTCGAGTCGCGGCACCCTGGAGGCGATGGCCTCGGGGCTGCCGGTGGTGGCCACCGACGTCGGCTGCCTGCCGGACATCGTGGTCGAGGGCGAGACCGGCTTCCTGGTTCCGCACTCGGCGCCCGGGCCGCTCGCCGACCGGATCTGCCGACTGCTGGCCGATGCCGGGCTCCGCGACCGATTGGGCCGCGCCGGGCGCCGGCGGGTCGAGGAGCGTTTCAACGAACGGGACGTGGTCGCCCGCACCGAGGCCGTCTACCGCACCATGCTGGAGGGGCCCGGACGGTGACCGCGCCTGCGGATATACTGTCCGTGGCCAAGTCCTTCGTCCCCCGCAGCCAGACCTGGCTGTACCATGAGGTCGCCCACCTCCGGCGCCACCGGGTTCACGTGGCCGCCCAGGAGCTCTTCAAGCTGCGGGAGTACCCGCACGAGCCGGTGACCCGGTTGGCCTCCGGCCGATCGCTCGGGGCGCTGGCCGAGCGCCTGACCTACCGCCTGCTGCTCCGGCCGCCTCCGGTGCTATGCCCCCAGGCCCGGCGCCGGCTGGCCGATCTGCTGGCCGGCGGGTCTTTCCGCCTGGTGCAGGCCCACTTCGGCTGGGTCGGCCGGGAGGTCGCCGCGGAGGTCGACCGCCGCGGGTTGCCCTTCGCAGTATGGCTCTACGGAGCCGACGTCTTTCACCGGGGCGAGGCCCGGCGCCTGGCCCGGTCCTTCTCGAACCGGCACTATTACTGCTGCACCTCCCACGCCCTGCGGCGCGCCCTGGAGGAACTGGGCTGCCCGGCAGGACGCATCCGCGTGTTCTACCCGGGGGTGGAAGTCCCGGAGCGGCCCCCGGAGCGCCGGACCGGCGAGGCCGTCCGGGTGATTTCCGTCGGCCGACTGGTGGGATTCAAGGCCCCCCTGTCGCTTGTAGCCGTCGCCCGCGCACTGCGCGACCGCGGCTGCCGCCTGGAGTGGCAGCACCTGGGCAACGGCCCGCTGCGCCGCCGGATGGAGCGGGCCATCGTCGCCCAGGGCCTGGCCGACTGCTTCCGGATCCGCGGCGAGGTGCCCCATGCCGAGGTGCTGGCGGCCATGGCCGCGGCCGACCTTATGATCCACGCGGCGCGGGTCCAGCCCGACGGCCGGCGCGAGTCTTTCGGCGTGGTTCTGGCCGAGGCCGCCGCATTGGGCTTGCCCATCGTCTCGGCCCGGGTCGGGGGAATCCCCGAGGTGGTCCGCGACGGCGAGACGGGCCTGCTGGTCGAGGAGGACGACTGGGAAGGCTTGACCGATATGGCCGGGCAGCTGATCGCCGATCCGGAGCGGCGCGCGGCCCTGGGACGCGCCGCCCACCGCTACGCCCGCGAGACCTTCGAGCTCTCCGCCCAGGTCGAGAAGCTCGACGCCTTCTACGACGAGGTCCTGGCTTGACCGCCGGCTTTCGGCTTTCGGCCTTCGGAACAGCCCGTAACCACGAAGACACCAAGGCACAAAGAAAGAAGGAGCCAAACGAGCCTGGTCATCCAGCTTCGTGACCTCTTCGTCCCTTGGTGCCGTTGTGGTTGGGGTGGTTGTTCCGAATGCCGAAAGCCGAAGGCCGAAAGCCCTTCCGTGTCGCAGATACGGCGCTTGCCGCTGCCCCCTTTGGGACTATACTACGTCCGCCAGAAAAGAGCCGATCGACTCGGACCGCCCCCCGGAGGACATGCCGCTTGGCCGAAGACTCCCCGCCGCTGCTGCACATCGGCTACCAGAAGACCGGGACGACCTGGCTTCAGGAGTACTTCTTCACGGTGGACGGCCCGGTCTTCCGGAGGGCTGACCGTCGGACCGTGAACGAGCTCTTCGTCCGCCCCAACCCGTTGGACTTCGACGCCGCCGCGACGCGTCGGGCACTGGAGCCGTTCATGGCGGAGACCCGCGCGGCCGGAGCTTTGCCGGTGCTCTCCCAGGAGCGCCTCAGTGGAGCCATCACCCTGGGCGGCTACGACTGCAAGGAGATAGCCGAGCGGCTGGCTGCAGTCTACCCTGGCGCGCGGGTCCTGATCGTGATTCGCAAGCAGGACGGCATGATCCTGTCGAACTACAAGCAGTACGCCCGCACCGGCGGGGTCATGCCCCTTAAGCGGTTCCTCCGGCCGAGCAAGCGGGTCCGCTCGCAAGCCCAGTTCGACCTGGCATTCTTCGAGTACGACCGGTTGATCCGTGCCTACCGGGAGCTGTTCGGACCCGAGCGCGTCCTGGTGCTGACCTATGAGTCTCTCCGGGAGGACCCCGCCGGGTTCATCGCGGCCGTCGCCGGCTTCTGCGGCGTGCCGGTGCCCCCCATGACCGGCCTGGGCGAGACCCGCAACACCTCCTATTCGGGTCCGATTCTGGCGGTCAAGCGCTGGTTCAACCATGTCTTCGTGAACGTGCCCGACAACCCCGGATGCCTCATCCCCGTGGGCGAGAACCGGCTGGTCAAGAAGGCCTTCGCCCGCATCAACCGGCTGGTCCCTGGTTTCCTGGCACGCTGGGCCGACCGGCGAATGCTCGAGGCGATCCGGGCGGCGGCTGGCGACCGCTACCGCGCTTCGAACGCCCTCACTGCCAAACTGACCGGTCTGGACCTGGCCAGCTGGGGTTACGACCTGCCGGCTGCCGAGGGGGCCGGGTCGTGAGCCGGCCCAACATTCTCCTGGTGGTGCTGGACTGCCTGCGGGCGGACCACGCCTACGACCGGAGCCTGTCGCGCACGCCGGTTCTGGGCCGGCTGATCGCCGAAGGTTTCTCCTTCACCCAGGCCATCTCCGCGGCCAACTGCACCACCCCCTCGTTCGCCGCCATCCTCACCGGGCTGACCCAGATCGAGAACGGCGTGCGTTCGCTCCACGGAGACAAGCTCAACCCCGACGTGCCCACCCTGGCCGGGACGCTCCGGGACGCCGGCTACAGCACCTACGCCGAAGCCAGCGGTCCGCTGGGCCCGGAGACCGGCCTGGACCGCGGCTTCGGCGAGTACCGCCACCGGGTGCGTCAGGGCCACGCGAGCCCCTGGGGGCAGGAGTTCCTTGACAAGCTGGCCGGCCTGCAGGCCCCCTGGTTCCAGCTCTTGCACATCTGGGACCTGCACGATCCGCGCTGGGTGCACCCGGAGTGTTGCGGCCGGGAATGCGGCGCGAGCCGCTACGCCCGGGCTCTCTCCAGCATCGACCTCTACCTCGCCCAGCTCATGGCCGCCCTGCCTCCGGATACGGTGGTGGTGCTCACCGGCGACCACGGGGAGGACTTCAGCACCGGCCGGCTGGACGGCCTGCGCCGGGCGGTCTGGCAGATGGTCCTGGGCGGCAAGCTCTTCCGCTCCGCCTGGAAGCGCGGCTGGCTTCGCCGGCACGTCTCCGAGTTGATGCGCGGGCGGGTCGACGACCACTACGATGCGCTCTTCGACTTCCTGATCCGCGTGCCCCTGATCGTCCACGCTCCGGGCCGCGTGCCGGCCGGGAGCTCCGATCTGCAGGTCCGGCACGTGGACATCTGCCCCACCACCCTGGAACTCGCCGGGGTAATCCCTCCCGCGGGGCTGGCCGGGGCCAGCCTGCTTCCGGTCATGCGCGGCGAGGGCGGCGCCCACCGGGAGGCCTACGTGGAGGTCGGAGCCCTCAAGCGCCGGCGGAGCGTGCCAGGCCTGGTCCTGGCCGGATTGCGCGTGGAGAACCGCTACAAGTACGTCTGCGCCCTGGACGGCTCCCGCTTCGGCCCGTGGCTCTACGACCTGGCCGAGGACCCCGAGGAGCGCCGGAACATCGCCGCCCGGCGGCCTGACCTGGTCGCCGAATTCGAGGGCAAGATGAAGGCCCTCCAGGAACGCCGGGCCGCCGGCACGGCCATGAGCGAGGCGGAGAAGAAGGTGGTGCTCGACCGCCTCCGTGCCCTGGGGTACGAGTGAGCCTCTACCTGCCCATCCTGATGTACCACCAGATCGGCGCGCCGGCCGCCGATCACAAGCCGGACCTCTACGTCCCGGCGGAGCGCCTCCGGGAGCACCTGGAGTGCCTGTCCGACCTCGGCTTCCACGGCATCGGGCCCGACCTGCTCGCCGCGGCGCTCTCCGGCGCGAAGGAGAAGCTCCCCAGCCGGCCGGTGCTCGTGACCTTCGACGACGCCAGCGCCCCGGCGTTCGCTCCGGTCATCGAGATTCTGGCCGCCGGCGGCTTCCCAGCCGTCGCCTATTTCGTGGCCGGCGACGAGGGGACGCTCCCCGGCCGCGGTGAACTTTCCGCCTACGTGCAGGCCGGGATCACCATCGGGTCCCATTGCCTCACCCACCGTCCGCTGGCCGGGTTGAGCGACGAGGCGGTCCGCGCCGAGTTGGTCGAGAGCCGGTTCCGCCTCGAGGCCGCCGCGGGCGGGCCGGTCGAGCACCTCGCCTACCCGTTCGGCAGCTACGGGCGACGCGAGGTGCTCATGGCCCGCGATGCCGGCTACCGCACGGCGGTGAGCACCAGGCGAGGCAACCGGCATCGGCCCTCCGAGCGCCTGTGCCTGCGCCGGGTGCCGATCCGTCCGGACACCGACTGCCGGCGGCTGACCCGCTATCTGGGCGCCGCCTGGCACTGGGAACACGCCATCAAGGAGCGGCTGGGATTCGAGCGTCGAAACCAGCGGCGGGCCCATCCATGAAATTCCTTCTGGCCGCCGACAACTTTACCCGCGGGTCGGGCGGCGCGCCGCGCTCGGCCCAGGAGCTGGTCCGCGGGCTGCTCGGCGCCGGCCATCAGGTGGCGGTGATCGAGGCGGGCCGGCGCGACGGCCGGACCGACTGGTCCGGCGCCGAGCTGCACCGCGTCCGGCTGCACGGGCCGCTCCTGCCGGCCGACCGCGACCTGCGCACCGTGGTGCTCAACCCGCGCTGGCGCGAGCGGGTGGCGGAGCTGGCCGCCGGGTTCGGTCCGGACCTGGTTGTCACCCAGGGCATGTTCGCCCCCGGCGCGATCAGCGCGGCGCATCGCGCCGGACTGCCCGCGGCATACTTCTTCCGCGGCTACGCGCCGTTCTGCCCGCGGCAGTACATGGGCTTGCATCCCGAGACGGACTGCCGCCGGCCGGACTGCTGGCGCTGTCTCAGCCTGGCCCAGCACCTCAAGTACCCCCTGGTGAGAGGGGCGTTAGATCTTTATAAGGCCACCCTTCCCCGCGCCGAACTCGTGGTGGCCAACAGCCGCTACGTGGCCGCCCTCTTCGAGCGCTTCTGGGGGGTGCATGCCGAGGTGATCCTGCCGACCGGGGGGCTCGCCCCTGCCGCCCGGCCCGAGAACGATCCGGGCGGCTATCTCCTCTTCATCAAGCCGCAGAAGATCAAGGGCCTGGACCTGATCCTGGAACTGGCCCGCCGGATGCCCGAGCGGCGCTTTGCCGTAGCCGGCGAGACCCGCGGCGCTGCCAGGCGCAGGCTCTCCCGGCTGTCCAACATCCGGCTGCTCGGCTGGTGCGACGATATGCCGGCGGTCTACCGCGGCGCCAGGCTGCTGCTGGGCCCGTCGCTCTGGCACGAGCCATTCGGGCGGGTCTTCGCCGAGGCCGCCTCGGTCGGCTGTCCCTCGGTGGCCTTCCGCTGCGGGGGCATCCCCGAGGCAGCCGGAGCCGGCGGCGTGCTCCTCGAGCGCGCGGCCGGACCGGACGAATGGCTCCGAGCGATCCGCGGGCTCGACGACCCGGGCCGCTACGAGGCCCTCCGGGGAGCGGCCCTGGCCCACGCCAGGGAACTGGCCGGTTACCGGGAACTGACCCGCGCGGTGGGACTCCTCGAGGCCGCAGCCCGCCGGGGCCGGGGCGAGCCGCGCGCCCCCGCGGACCTCGGCCGGAAGCTCCGGGTGGTGCACGTCATCAGCGCCCTGCCCCTGGGCGGCGCGGAGCTCAGCACCTTCCACCTCACCAGCCGCCTGGACCGCCGGCTATTCGAGGTCAGCGTGATCTGCACCCGCGAGGAGGGGGAACTGGCCGCACAGTTCCGCGAAGCCGGCGTGCCCGTGGAACTCGTCAAGCTTCCCAGCCGCTACGGGATTCCCGGGCTAAGCCGCCTGACGCGACGCCTGCGGGAACTCGGCGCCGACGTCGTCCATACCCAGATGCGCCGGGCCAACACCTCCGGACGTATCGCGGCCTGGATGGCCGGCGTGCCGGTGATCGTCGCCCACGAGCGCAACCTGCCCCACGACAAGAACTGGCGCCACTTCCTGGTCGACCGGCTGCTGGCCCGGATATCCTCCTGCGTGATCGCGGTGAGCCCGCAGGTGGCCGAGGCCGAGGCCGCCGCCGGCGGCACTCCGCGCAGGAAGCTCCTGGCCCTGCCCAACGCGCTCGACCTGAGCGTCTTCAAGCCTGGCGACCGCACGGCCGCCAGGACGGCCCTGGGCCTCCCGGCTGACGATTTCGTGGTCGGCTTCGCCGGCCGGCTGCACGAGAACAAGAACCTCGACGTGCTCCTGGCCGCCGCGGCCGAAGCCGCGGGGGAGATCTCCAATCTGCGAATTGCGCTGGCCGGCGAGGGGCCGGAGCAGGCCGCGCTCGAGCGCCAGGCTGCCGAATTGGGCATCTCTGCGCGCGTCACCTTCCTCGGCGTCCGTAAAGACATGCCCAAGGTCTATCCGGCGATGGACGCGCTGGGGCTCATCAGCAAGGTCGAGGGCTGCAGCCGCACGCTGCTCGAGGCCACGGCCTGCGGCATTCCGGCCATCGCCACCCCGGTGGGCTATGCCCCCGAGTTGCTCGGCCGGGACGAGGCCGGGATCCTCGTCCCGCTCCGCGACGCCGGGGCCGCGGCTCGTGCCATGGTCCGGCTGGCCCGGGAGCCCGAGACCCGCGCGCGCATGGGCCGCGTCGCCCAGGAGCGAGCCGCCGCCAACGGCATCGACGACTACGTCCGGCGCGTGGAGCGGCTCTACCTCGACCTCTGGGCCGAGGCCCACGCCAAGAAGTAGGGGCGACCCGCCGGGTCGCCCCTACTACGTGAATCGCCCCGTCGCCGTCTTCAGATCGAGTTCATGAACCTGACGTACGCCGGGAAGGCCACCTCCGGATCGGGCAGCTCCGGGTGCCACTTCTTCTCGTGCTCGAAGGACATGAAGAGGTCGAGCTTCTCCTTGCGCAGGATCTCCACCACCTCGCGCACCGGCATCTCGCCGCTGCCCACCGGCACGTAGGCGTGCTTGCCGTCGGCGGTCCGGACCGTGTCCTTCACGTGGCAGTAGAGGATCGTGCCCTTGAGCTCGTCGAACTGCTGCCGCGCGCCCTTGCCCGAGCCGTGCACGGCGTTGGCGAAGTCCCAGACGCAGCCCAGTCCCCCGCCGACCAGCTTCTGGAGGGCCTTGATGTTGGCCGCGTCGCACCAGTCGTCGTGGGTCTCGACGCCGAGGGACACGCCGATTTCGCGGGCCTTTTTGGCGCAGGGGGCGATGTACTCCGCCGCCTGGCCCAGGGCCGCCTCGCGGCTGTTGCCCTCCGCGATCCTGCCCACGAAGGTGCGGATGTAGCCGGCGCCGGCGGCCTTGGCCAGGTCCAGCACGTGGAGCAGCTTGTCGCGGTTCTCGGCCAGCTCCTTCGGGTCGGTGGCCCCGAAGCGGGTGTAGGCCATCAGCGAGAAGACCGCCGTCCCCTTCGACTTGAATAGATCCCCGACCTTCGCTGCGTCCGCGACGGAGGCCGAGGTGAGGAACTGGCTGTCCTTGTCGGCGATCCGCAGTTCGACGCCGGCGAAGCCGTGCCCCCCGGCGAACTCGGCGACCTGCTCCAGGCTCCAGTCGGGACAACCCAGGGTGCTGAAGGCTAGCTTCACTGCGCGTCTCCTAAAAAAGGTGCCCGCGCCCTACCGGCCGCTCCCGGCCAGTTCGGAGCGCAGAAAGTCATCGAGGCCGGTGTCCAGGCGCAGCGACAGGCGCCTCTCGTAATCCTTCTCGGCGTCCAGGTTGAGGTTGCCGGCCGTGGCCGCTCCCCGGCGCTCGAAGAAGATGTAGCGGCAGCCCTTCGGCCCGGCCTTGACGTTGTGGGCCACGCCGTTGGGGTAGACCAGGACGCTGCCCGGCCCGATGGAGAGCGTCGTGCGGTCGCGAAGCGAGCGGCCGATGTCCACCCGGGCCGAGCCTTCCCAGACGTAGTAGGCCTGCCAGAAGTCGTCGGCGCTGGGCTTCCGGCCCAGCTCGCCGTGGGCGTGGACCGGGACGATGTGGCCCGGGGGCATGGCCAGCTCCTGGGCCAGGACGTCCCGGCTCGCGCCCCAGAGCTTGTCGGTGTAGACGATGCCGTTCGGGTTGAAGCCGGCCACGCCCGCGCCCCAACCGTGCATGTTGCCGCGGTACTGGGTGCGGACGTAGCCCAGGGCCTCGCCCTTGCGGACCACCACGTGCCCGCGGATGGACTCGGGGCCGCGCGCGAGCGGCGCGAAACGCGCCAGCAGCGCCCGGCCGCCCCCGGAGAGGTCGAAGCCGAACTCGCCCTCCGTCCCGGCGGGGATGTAGAGCAGATCCTCGGCGGCGAGTTCCTCGCCGGCGACGGTCCCACGGCCGGAGACGACGATCACCATGACCGCGCCATCCTCGACCGCGAACCCGCCGCGGCCGGCGAGGGTCTCGATTCCGAGCGCGCCGCAGGTTTGGGCGGCGGAGAAGAGCACACCCGGTTTGGCGACCTTTTTGTGGTAGGCTGAGAGTTTCATGGGTTCCTTTCGGCGATGCGTCGATCCGGTCCCGCTCCGATCGACCACATTGCACGGTTGCGAGTGTAGTCAGACGGAGTTCGGGGGCAAGGCACAGGAGTGGCGGTCTACTTCAGCCCCTCCGGCACCACCACCTTGGCCGCCGTCTGCGCCTCGCGGTCCTTGTCCTCCGCCGCGAACTTGGCCGCAAAGCGGGCGTAGGGCGCGGGCAGGTCCTTGGCCTCCACCTTCATGCGCTCCAGACAGACCAGCGCCGCCTTGCGGAGCTGCCGGTCGTCCTCCAGGTTGGCCGCGTAGCGCTTGCCGCGGTCGTCGGAGGCCAGCCGCCGGAGTTCGCGGCGGACGTAGGGCCGCGCGTCCTCGGCCTCGAGGTGGCACTTGAGCTCGGCGAGCTTCCCGGCCAGGCCCGGATAGCGGGCGGCGTCGCCACCGTCGTCGTCGGCCAGCTTCCTCATGGCCTCCGGGTCCGCCTTGTAGGCGGCCACGGCGTACTCCTCGAGCTTCGGGAGAATCCGCGCCAGCTCCTCGTACTTCCACCCGGCGGTCAGTTCGTCCTCGCTGGCCACCTCCACGTTGGGCTCGATGCCCTTTTCGTGGATGCACTCGCCGTCCGGCAGGTAGTACTTGGCGATGGTCAGCTTGAGCATGGCCCCGGGCTCGCTCTTCAGGACGATCGGTTGCTGGACCGAGCCCTTCCCGAAAGTCTTTTTGCCGACGAGCGCCGCGCGCTTGTTGTCGCGGAGCGCCCCGGCCAGAATCTCCGAGGCGCTGGCCGATCCGGAGTTTACCAGCACCACCATGGGCAGGTCCCGGGTGCCGCCGCCGCCGGTGGCCTTGTAAGTCTGGGTCCGGACGCGCCGGCCGCGGCTCGAGACGATGGTCTGGCCGGCATCCAGGAACTCCTCGGAGGCGCTCACCGCGGCCTGCAGGTAGCCGCCAGGGTTGTCGCGCAGGTCGAGCACCAGCCCCTTCATGCCCTCCTCCCGGAGAGCGGCCAGGGCCTTGGCCATCTCCTCGCCGGTCTTGGGGCCGAAGCGCGAGAGGCGCACGTAGCCGATGTTGTCGGGGAGCATCTCCGAGAAGACGCTCTGCACGCTGATCTTCTCGCGCTTGATGCTCATGTCCTGGGCCTCGCGCCAGCCTCGGCGGAAGACCTTGACCTTCACGTCGGTCCCGGGGGCGCCCTTCAGGCGCGAGATGGTCTTGTTCATGGGCTCGTCCGTGGTCTTGATGCCGTCGACCTCGAGGATCCGGTCCATGGAGCGCAGCCCGGCCTTGTAGGCCGGCCCGTCGTAGATCGGCGAGATGATGGTGAAGACCCCGTCGACCAGGTTGACGTAGGCGCCGATGCCCCCGTACTCGCCGGCCAGGTGCTCGGTGAGCTGCTGGGCGTCCTCCGGCTCCATGTACTCGCTGAAGGGGTCGAGGCTCGCCACCATGCCGTGGAGCGCCGCGCGCACCAGCTTGTCGCGATTGCGCTTGTCCTGGTCGGCGTCGGAGTAGTCGGAGACGAGTTCCAGCACCTCGGCGAAGAGCGGGTCGCGCGCCAGGTTGCTGCGGTAGATGGACAGCGCCCGGTCGGCCAGTTCGGTGGGGTCGTAGAGCGCGATGGAGGCGATCATCCGGCGGGCCTCGGGGATGGAGCCCTGGCCGATCTCCCCGATGGCCAGGGCGGCCTCCTTGCGCAGCCGCCCGGTGCTCGTCTTCATGATGATCAGCAGCGAGTCGGCGGCGGCGACGCCGTCGCCCATCCTGCCGCGGGCCCGGTGGAGAGCCACGAGCACCCGGCGGTCCTTCTCGCCCTCGGCGAGCTTCTCGAGCGCGGCGGTCACTTCCTCGGCGCCCCAGAGCATCCGGGCCTGGCCCAGGGCGTTGGCCGCGAGGATCCTGATCCCGGCGTCTCCCGCCTTGCCGGCGAGTTCCAGGAGCGCCGCGGCGGCGGCCTCCTGGTTCTCCTTGACCTTGGTCTCGATGAGCACCTTGGCGAGGATCAGCTTGGCGCGCTCGCCGGCCGCCGGCAGGGTCTTGAGCATGGCGTCGGCGGCGTCCGCGCCCAGCTGCACCAGGGCGTCGATGCGCTCGAGCAGTTCGTCGCCATCGAGCTTCTCGGCGCCGTCGACGGCCTTGGCCACCGCCGAGGCCAGCTCCTCGGCGGAGCGCGCCGGCTCGGTGCCGGTCTCCGTCCCGACGGGGGCCGCGGCTGCCGGCGCAACGGGCTGCTCGACGGCCGGAGGCGGGGCGGGCTCGGCCGCGAACAGATGGGCGGAGAGAATGGCGGTCAGGAATGCGATGCCCAGGTAGCGCATGGGGAACCTCCGGAGCCGACCCATCTGCCGGCGGATGCCGTGCCGCCGCAGGGAGATAATAACCGTCTTCCGACACCCCGGCAACAGTCAAAGATCGAGCAAGCACGAAATGTGCCGCGGCCGTTGCGGGATACGATGTTCACCGCCGAGGCGCAGAGACGCGGAGCACGAGTTCGAGGCGTTCGGCTTTCGACATTCGGCTATTGGAACGAAGCTTTCTCGAAAGCCCAAAGCCGAAAGCCGCTGGCCGGCCGTTCTCTGCGTCTTCGGGTCTCTGCGGCGCCGGGCCTTTGACTTGCCCCGCTTTCATGGGTACAAAGTCCCTCATGGCCCGGGAACTCTGTTCGCGCTGCCTCCAGACCCTGGACGAGTCGGAGCTCGCCGCCGTGGGCGGCGAACTGCTCTGCCCTCGCTGTCAGGCGGCCGCCGAGACGCGGGAGGCCAGAACTCGCGATGGCCGGACGGAAGAGCCGGCGGCGGCTCCCGCGTCCGCAGGGCCGTCCCGCCCGACGCCGGAGACGGATCGGGAAGCGACGGGACTCGCCCGGCGGGTCTGGCGCGACTCCATGGAGTGGTGTCGCGGGCGCCATTGGTGGGCGCGGCTGCCGCTGCTGGCTCTCTTCGCGTTCATCCTGGCATGGCACATTCAGGACCCGAAGCATTTCGGGTTGTTCGGTCCGATCAACTTCGCAATCCATGAAATCGGCCATATCGTCTTCAAGGCGTTTGGGCGCGTCCTGGAAATACTCGGAGGAAGCCTGTTTCAATGCATGGCGCCCTTCATGGCCATGATCGTCTTCTGGCGGCAGCGCGACTACTTCGGCATCCTATTCTGCTTCGGGTGGCTCGCAACCAACTTCTTCTATGTGGCCACCTATGTTGCCGACGCGCGCGCCATGCAACTCGAGTTGCGCTCCCCAGGCGATGGTCCCACCATCCATGACTGGAACTGGCTGTTGTCGCGTTGGGGACAGCTCCACAACGATGCGCTGATAGCCCTGTGGCTTCGCCGTGCCGCAACCGTTTCTATGTTTCTCTTCCTCCTGCCCGGGAGCTGCCTGGTCTGGAGGATGTGGCGCACGCGCGACCAGAGACCGGCCGAGACGCACGTGCCGGAGAATTGAGCCGGGACCGCTTCGCGCCGTGTGGGGATTGAAGAAGACGCAGTTCGGGCGACAACGGCGAGCCGCAGAACACCGAACGCCGAATGTAGAATGTCGAAGTAAGGCTTGGGGGGCCGGAAAAGCCTGCTCCCCCGTTCTTCATCATTCGACATTCTGCGGTTCTGTGGTTTTGCGTTGGTGGCCCAGACGCGGCGCCGGAGGCGACTACGCATCCACCTTCAGAACGATCTTGCCAAACTGCTCTCCGCGTTCCATCCTCTCCAGGGCGCCGCGGACTTCCGCCAGCGGATGCACCGAGTCGACCACCGGCCTGAGCCTGAACGAATCCGCGGCCCGCATCATCTGCCGGGCGTCCTCGGCCGAGCCCAGGGTCGAGCCCAGCAGGCTCAGCTGGTTCCAGTAGAAGGGCTGGAGGTCGATGTTGCCCTCGGCGCCGGCCGTTACCCCGCAGAGCACCGCGCGGCCGCCGCGTCGCAGCGCCGCCATGTCCACGGCCAGGGCCGGCGCGCCCACGCTGTTGATGCTAAGGTCGGCGCCCCGGCCTCCGAGCCGCCGGCGGACGGCGGCGGCCACGTCGGGTTCCCGGCGGTAGTTGACGCCTGCGGCGGCTCCGAACTCGCTGGCCCGGCGGAGCTTCTCGTCGGACGAGGACGTGACCACCGCCCGGACGCCCAGTCTTTCGCAGAACTGCAGCGCGGCCAGGGCCACTCCGCCCCCGATCCCGTGGATCAGGGCCGTCTCTCCCGGAACGGCCCGGGCCTTCGAGACCAGCATCCGCCAGGCGGTGATGTAGGCGATGCCGAGGCAGGCGGCCTCCTCGAAGCCCAGATGGGCGGGCTTGGGCAGCAGGCACCCGACGGGCACGGCGACCCTGCCGGCGAAGGTTCCCGGCCGGGACATGCCCACTATGCCGAAGCCGGCGCACTCGCTTTGCTCGCCGCGGCGACAGTATTCGCAGCGCCCGCAGGAGAACCCGGGATTGAGCACGACCTCCTGCCCGATCTCGAAGCCCTGCGCGCCCGGCCCCAGCTCGGAGATCACGCCCGAGGCGTCCGAACCCGGAACGTGCGGCATCGGCATCCCCGTTGAGCGCCCGCCGCGCAGCACCCACAGGTCCAGGTGGTTGAGCGCCGCCGCCCGGACCTCCAGCACTGCCTCGCCCGCTCCCGGACGCGGGTCCGGATGGTCCTCCACGTTCACCGCCCCGATGCCGCCGTGCTCGCGAATCAGCGCCGCCTTCATGGCCTTCCTCCGTGCGATCCCGCACGATATCAACGGACCTGCGGCGACCGGCAGTCCGGGAAAAGCGACGGCCGGCCTACTCCGCGGCTACGCCGGGCGTGTCCGTCGGTTATGAACCTTCCGCCCGACGCCCTCGGCGCCTTCCGAGGCGAGGGACGAGCCGGCCCGCGGGGATGGCGTGCGTTTTGCTTGCAGCATCCGATGCCGGATTGGGTCAGCGGGGCCGACAGCGCGTGCGGCTCCTCGAGGAGAGGTTGGTTATGGAGAGGCCGGACACCCTGGAGGAAGCCCTGGAACTGCTCAACAAGGCGGCGCAGGAGCGCAGGCGCGAGTTGCGCGGCATTATCGGCGACCGTTACGGCGCGCTGTTCAACCTGCTGGCCGGGGCCAGGGAGAAGGCATCCTCCGCAACCCAAGGAGTGGAGAAGATGCGCTCTAACATAATGGACTATGCGGGCGAAGCCGTCGAGAACGTCAAGGACCAGACCGTCAAGTGCGCCAAGATGATCGACCGGCACGCCCACGACAAGCCGTGGATCTTCATCGGCGCGATCGCCGCCGGCGCCATGGCCCTGGGCGTGCTGTTGGGCACCCGGCTGGGCGATCGCAAGTAGAGGCTGCTGACGGCGGCTGAGCTCGCGCCGGAGCGTTGCCGAGGAGGGGCGGACCCCTGGCTGAGATGAATCACACGGGCTGGACGGGCCTGATCTTCAGACTGGTGCGGATCGCGCACGCCGGCGCGGAGCTCGCGGCGATCAACGCGATGCGCCAGTACGTGAAGACGCTGAACGTGGCCCGGCGGATCGTGCAGGTGGACCTGGCCATCCATCTGCTGAGCGGGCTGGCCCTGGGAGGCTTCATCCTCCTGCACATCGCCCTTTTCATGGGGTGGCCCTGGGCCCAGCCCTGGCTGCAGGCCATGATCCTGGCCATCATCAGCTTCGTCTACATGGTGGCCGGGCTGGTGGCCCTGCTGCTCCTGGGCTCGAGCCGGCTATGGGTCAAGGGCACCGGCGTGGGCGAGATGGTCGAGGGCGTCGAGCTGCACGCCGACGGGCCGCAGCCCTCGCCCCCGCCCCCGCCCCCCCCTCCCCCGCCGGCCGTTCCCGGACAGACGTAGCGGGGGCGGCCCGAAGGCCGCCCCCGCCCGGTTGACGACTGGATGTCGGGCGCGCGGGCCTTACATCGCCACCAGCTTGTCCATGAAGGCGCTGGTGCGCTCGAGCATCCCCGGAGCGGGCGGAAGCATCTCGGCGGTAAGCGGTCCCTTGTAGCCCGACTTCTTGAACGCGGCCATGACCGCCGGCCAGTTGACGTCGCCGGCGCCCAGGTCGCAGAAGGCGGCCATGGTTCCCCAGGCCTGCCCGGCGGCGAAGCCCTGGAACCCGCGGATCTTGTTGACGTCGCCCTCGAAGCGCCACTTGAAGTCCTTGAGGTGCACGCGGGCGATGCGCTTGCCCAGGATCCTGATCCAGTGCTCCGGATAGCCGGTGATCATGGTGTTGCCGGTGTCGAAGTAGACCCCGACCCGCTTGGAGCGGAAGCGGTCCACGAAGTCGCGCATCTCCAGGGGCGACAGGAGCATCTTGTTCCAGACGTTCTCCAGCGCCATGGTCACGCGCTGCTTCTCGGCGAACTTGACGCACTTCTTCAGGCTCTCGCGGCTGCGCTCGACGGCCTCGTCGTAGGGCACGATCTCGGCGTCGGGCAGGAAGAAGACGCTCACCGCCCCGGGGATGACCAGCAGCGCATCGGTCCCGAGCCAGCGGGCCTTCTCGAGCATGATCTTGGTGATCTCGACGGCCCGGTCGCGGGTCTCCTTCCTGGAGGCCGTGAGGCTGCAGGCCCAGTAGAGGCCGGTGGCGAGGCTGGCGATTTCGACGCCGGCGGCCTTGGCCGCCGCGGCCAGCGCCTGGCACTCGCTCTTCGATGTTTCGAGCTTGAGCTGCCCCGTGTCGCTGATGCCCAGTTCGACGGCCGGGAAGCCCAGCTTCCTCGCCTCGGCGAAGACCGCCGGGATGTCCGCGCGGTTGTCGAGCCCGCCCGGGAACGACCAGTAGCTGATGCTCTTTCTCATGCCCTTGGCCATGTGGTTCTCCTGCCGCGACCGGCCGGCCGCGCGCCTTCCGTATCTGTCTTTATTCCGACTTGCCCGCGCCCAGCTGCTGGGCCTCGAAGACGTCGATCACCTCGGTGCCCCAGCCCGGCACGAAGCGCTTCGGCCCGGTGACTCCGACCTGCCTGCCAACCAGCCGGTCGAGCTTGACCGCCGGGCCCGCCGGCTTCAGGTAGTACATGAGCACGCCGGAGACGCTCAGCTTGTAGGGCCCGGGAACTCCGGCCACGTCGGGCGACTGGGTCAGGTAGCCCTCCGCCGTGAACACCCTGTCGGCGGACTGGATCTGGGTCTGGATCTTGATGACCTCCTCGCGGAGGGCGCGGATCTTCTCCTTGCGCTCGGCCACCAGCTTGTCGTCGACCTGCTTGGCCTGTTCGGCGGTGAGCTTGGGCCCGATCTCGGCCAGACGCCTGTCGCACTGGGCGGCCACCGGCGCCGGGAGGCCCTTGACCGCGCGCGCCCGGCGGTAGAGCTCGTAGGCCTCGCTGTAGTCCGGCGGCTCCTGGGCCTGGGCCCGACGGTAGGCATCCTCAGCCTCGGCGAAGACTCCGACGCCGGGGCCCTTGAGCTCGACCGTGCCGGTCGGTTCCTCGGGAGCCTTTACGACATCGGGCCCTTTCGCCGTTTCCGGCGTCTTGCCGGTCTCCGGCGGCCTGGGAGGCTCCGGAACCCTGGTGCCGCTCCCGATACCGGAAGAGGCCGGACCGGACGCCAGCTGCCCGCCCAGTTCCACGTAGTCGGCGTAGATCCAGGCGGTAACGTCCGCCGGGGCCTTGATCTTCAGCCAGTCGCCGGTCTTGCCTAGGACCTCGACCTGCGTGCCCCTCGGCAACTCCTTCAGGATGGGGGCCTTGAGATCCCCAGCGGACCTGGCCCGGACCTTGTCGCCCTTCAGGGTGCCGACGGCGGGGAAGGTCTCTCCGGCGGGCAACTCCACGAACTGCGCGCCGATCCAGAGCGGCATGCGTTCCGGCACGCGGATGCGCAGCCACTTCCCGGCCTGCCCCAGCGCCCGAATCTCGTCGCCGCGGCTAAGCGTACCCAGCAGCGCCTTGTCGGTGGCCGGGCCGACCCGCACGTTGACGCGGGCGGTGGCCTGTCCGGAGCGGGGCGCAGGGAAGACCTCTTCGTTGGCCTCGGGGACGATGGGCTCGGCCGGAGGCACGGGCGTGACCGGCGGCTCGGCGACCGGGGGCACGGGCGGGAGCTCAGGCTGGGCTGCGGTAACCGGCGGCAGCGGCTCGGCGTCCGGGCCGGCGGTCAGCGCGTCGAGGGCCCCGCCGGGGGGCACGGCCGTATCCGCCGGACCGTTTTCGGAAGCCGAGGAAGACGGAGTCTCCGGAACGCCATCGGGCGTCGACAGGGACGATGCGCCGGGGTCCGACGGAGCGACCGGGACCTGCTTGTCGTCTCCACATCCCACCCCGGCCAACCAGAGGCAGGCGCAGATGGCGAAGAGTCTGCCGATTGCGGTGCGCATGACTTCTCCCTTCCTAGACTTACTCCCCTCCGGAGGCCGAAGTGTAGTACTCCAAATGAGGCCTTGCAAGGTAATATTTCGAGCAACGGCAGGAGAAGATTCCGACCGCCGAGTCGCCGAGGCGCTGAGAGAAGCCGGCTTTCGGGCTTGGTGATGACGGCTGCTCCGAAAGTCGCAAGCTCAAAGCTGAAAGGCGTCGCGGTTGTCCTCAGCGTCTCCGCGTCTCTGCGGCGAACCCGCCCTCCGGAAGGGTGCACCAACGCTATTGGGGGCCGGGCCTACCTGCCAGGGCAATCCGGTCATCCGGATTGCCCTGGCAGTTCC
>CALGYR010000035.1 GCA_937935355.1 uncultured bacterium
CTTCTTTAGCCAAAGTCCTCACCACCCTGCCCAAAAAGGGCAGAAGTCGAGCTGAAGGCGCTTGAAGAAGGGCATTCTCCGATCCTGCTCACCGAGCGGCGCGATCATCTGGAGCATTGTGCCGAACGGTTGAGCGGGAAGGTCCGGCACCTGATAACCCTTCATGGAGGCATGACAGCCAAAGAGCGCCGTGAAATCCTGGCGCGAATCGCAGCCGTTCCCGGCAACGAGGTGCGGCTGCTGCTGGCCACGGGGCGGTATATCGGCGAAGGCTTTGACGATGCGCGGCTCGACACCTTGTTCCTGGCGTTGCCGGTATCCTGGAAGGGGACGCTGGTGCAGTACACTGGCCGGCTCCACCGCCTGCACGAGGGCAAGACGGAGGTTCGGATTTACGACTATGTGGACAACTCGGTGCTAACGCTACTCAGGATGTTCCACAAGAGGCTGCGCGGCTATCGCGCCATCGGCTACACGCCCGATGACGAACGTCCCTGCCTGGACTTGGCGGAGAACGATGCGGTATCGGGCGGTGCCGATGACGTCGTCGCCACGGCCGAGAGCAACCGGGACAAGGACGAACCCCAATGAGCGAGTACCAGTACTACGAATTCCAGGCCATCGACCAGCCGCTGTCCGAGCGGCAGATGCAGACCCTCAGAGCGTACTCGACCCGAGCAAGGATAACGCCCACCAGTTTCGTCAACCACTACGAATGGGGCAACTTCAAGGGGAATGAAGACGCCTGGATGGAGAAGTACTTCGACGCCTTCCTGTACGTGGCGAACTGGGGCACGCACGTATTCATGTTCCGGCTGCCGTCCAAGGTGCTCCCCTTGAAAGTTGCCCGCCAGTACTGTTCTGGCCGTGCCGCGTCCGCCAGGGAGAAGTCCGGGAAGGTGATCATTACGCTCATTTCCGAGGAAGAGCCCGATGGCGACTGGGACACCGGGGAGGGCTGGTTGGCGTCGCTTGTGCCGGTGCGCGCAGAAATAGCCCGAGGCGATCTGCGCGCGCTCTATTTGGCATGGCTGCTCTGCGCCCAGAGCAAGGAATTGCGGGGCGGCGCCCTGGAGCCATTAGTTCCCGCACGCCTTGGCAGCCTCTCCGCATCGCTGCGTAGCCTTGCCGAGTTCCTGCGTATAGACGGCCATTTGCTTGCGTCGGCATCGGCGGGGAGTGCTGACGCAATGGGCGCCTCCTTGGATCGCAAGGCGCTCTCGCGATGGGTCGCGGCGCTCCCGCCGCGCGAGAAGAATAAGATGCTCCTGACGTTGATGGCCGGAGGGGGCGCCCACATCGGGAACGAACTGCTCGCACGCTACCAGCGGGAGGGAGCCGGGGCCAGCCCCGGGGGCGTCTCCGGCGGCCGCCCATCACGAACCGTGCAGGCCCTGATGCAGGGCGCCGCGGAGTACAGGCGCATGGCCGCGGAGAAGGCAGCGGAAGAGCGCGCCCGCCGCCAGCGCGAAGCGATTGCCGCTCGCGAGAAGCACCTTGACGGCCTCGTCGGGCGCGAATCCGCGCTATGGGCCAAGGTCGAACGATTGATTGCTGAGAAGCAGCCCAAGAGCTACGATCAAGCCCTGAAGGTACTGCTGGACTTGCACGACTTGGCGGTACGCACAGGAAAAGGCGACAACTTCCGGCAGCGGCTTGATGCACTGCGTGCCGCACACGCGCGGAAGCTGACGTTCCTCGACAAGCTCAAGGGAGCAGGTGTCTGACGGCTCTCTATGCTTGATCTGCTTCCCCTCGCTGCGTTCTCAGCTTCTCCCACTGCATGCGCTGCTTCTTCCACTCCAATTCGGAAGCGATGCGCCGCAGATCTCGCTCGATGATGGGGTCGCGTCCCCGCGTTACCCGCGGCAAGAAGAGTATCTCCTCCTGTATGTCCGGTGCCAGATGCAGGAGGTTCATGACCTGGGTCACGCGAGCGCGGGTCACGTGACCCACTCGGGCAATTTCAGCGTAGTCGGCGACGGCCCCGTCCCGGACCATTCCATCCAGCTTGACAGCCAAGGCCATGATGCGCGAGACGCGTGGAATACGCCCTGCGGGTAGTGGGGGAGCATCTGTGCTCTTCTGTGTGTGCCCGACGGGCAGGTCGCGTTCGATGACCAAGCTGCCCAACGCAGTCAATTGCGCCGCGCCGTCTGCCGAACGACCTGCCACCCCCAGAATAGCCCGGGGTATGTGGCCCACGGCCACCAACCTGGATTACTTCAAGAACTACGCCAAGCTAGGCCATGGCCTGTGGCGCCTGGTTAACGCCGACCTCGTCTGGCATCGCATGGAAGTTCTGCGCATGCCCCAGTTGACCTGGAGCATCACGGCGGCCGGAAGAGAGGCAGACGACCAAGCGCAAGACGCTGCGGCCAAGGCGTAGATGGGGCGCTGAGCCATGAGCTATCACACATTGCCCGGTTACCCCATCGGTGTCGTACAAGGCGTCTGAAGAGATGATACCAGTCAGGCAGAAGATGCTCGTAGTCGTTGAGGTCGTGGAGTGGCATGAAGATCAAAAGGAGCCGGGCACCGGTGAGGCCAGGATTGCTCTGTTCGAGGAATTCCAACCCGATAACGTGGAGAGGCTTGAGCCCATCGAGTGGAAGCGCGGTGAGTTAAACACCCGCACCCGTTGTGCGAGCAGGAGTCAAGGTTGGCTCCCCGAGAGCAACCCTCTTCGCACTCACAGCCAGGGCAGCGCCGGGTTTGCCAGCCCCGAAATCTGACTCCGAATCATACACCTAACCATCGGCGATTCCAGCACGTCCGCCGCCTGCCACGAACAGACCGTGGAAGTGGCTCTTGGGCGGGATGGCCAACATGGGCAGCCTGACGTGCCATGTGCCGACCAGCCAAGTGCTTTCGGCACGGATGGACTACGCCATCTTGACGGCTGCGATCATTGCAGATACCCTACCGTCCTACTAAAGAGAAGGGACCATCGTGGCACCTGATCGGTCAGTGAATTCGGAGGAAGGCGGCCGTGTTCCACTTGCCGCTCCCTGTCCTGCACTGAACCCTTGGTTTGCACCGACAGTGATCTACGAGGGGCAGGGACGCGCTGAGTTCCACGCTCCTGGTACGTTTGCTGAAGGCCCAGCTCTCGTAGCATATGATGAATTCGGGGATAGCAGAATCGAGATGCTGGTCAGCAAGACGGACAACTTTGTTGGCCTGCTTCAGGGCATGCTTGGCAGTAATCCCGCCTGCACGCGCCTGACGGTAAGATGCCCAACAGGCACGTTCTCCACCTTGACGAACATCGTCTACAGTGGCAACGTGAGTTCCAGCCAAGGCGGCACCACTCTTCGACTTCGATTTCACGTCGTACAATCCCAATTCGATGTAACGTCCCCTGGCACAGCCTGCTATTGGGTGCTTCCTCTCGTAAACTTCGTTTCGGACTACGCTCGTAGCCGCGGTCCTGTCGACCGACATCCTCTTCGGATATATCCGACGCCACCTATACCGCCGGGCCTCTCTGGAAAAGACCTGTTCCTCGCTGAGTTAAGGGCGTTTACCAAGAACAATCTGATCAACTTCAACTATGATGGCCATGAAGCCTTCATCGAGCCTCTGCCCGACTATGATGAACGCAAGTCAATGCTAGAGAATGGACGCGCCAGCCACCTAACCACTGCGATAATGGTGGGAGAACTCGCCTCCAGGTCTATCGAGCACGAGGCTGTGAAATCATGGTTCCCCATCGGGATCCTTCCTCTCCTCAGCATGATCAGTGGCAATGAAGTGGGCAATGCGTGGTTCGAATTCAGGGACAAGCAAGGAGATCTTGTTCGTCGGCTTCACATGCCAGTGCTATGCCCGTCCTTTTCTAAAGGCCCGGCTTTCATTGAGGAGATAATTCATCAGGGCACAGGCGCACTGCTTTCGGCAGCAATGTCCTTGGCCGAGTTGACGAATATCCACTTGCAGCTTGCCCTACGAAACCTGGTGCGTAGCCGAGGTGGTGGACATGGTATTGAGTGGGAGCTTGGATGTTTGTTCAGAGCACTGGAAGCATTGCTGAACTACTATGATGTCCCCGCGGACAACTCCCGGCTGGTGCTTCCTCCCGAAATCGCAAGCCTCGTCAAGGATAAACTCAAACTTACTGCGGACGACATCCTTGGCATGGCAAAGGTCGCTGGCGAACAAGAAGATGATGGCGCTACCCAGATTCTTCGGCAGGTCGCGCTACAAGTTAAACATGCCCATTCTGTCCGTCCCGGTTTCGGCAAGAGAGTCGCTCTGTTGCTGAAGAGAATCGCTCTCGCGGACTGCGAGGCATTGTCGGCACACGGCAAACCAGACTGGCCTCAACACTTGTCTCGATACCGAGGGATCGTTATGCACGGTGAATACATCAAGGAAGAGGAGATGCACTATGCGTGGGCCTTGGCGAACCATTTGCGCGACATTGTCGCCAGAGTACTTTTGAGGACGTTCCGATACAACGGCACTTATCAACCATGCGTGTGCGTGTGTCGCACGAAGATGCCGCTTGATTGGGTTACGGCGAGCACGGACCTCCAGCAGCTAGGCTACGCCCCGCAAGGATTACCGTAGTGATGGATGTTGTAGGGGACACCCTGAAGAAGATAGCACGCGTGACGGGGGAAGTAGGCGGAGCTACTTCCTGTCCTTGAACTGCTCCTCTGTTCTGAACCTCGCCTTCACCGGCAGGTGGTCGGAGACCTTCTTGGCTGTGGAGAGGTCAGCGGTCGAGAAGATCACGATTTCGGCTCCGATTGCCTCCTCGTCGGCCAAGTCGGGCGAGACCAGGAGCCAGTCGTAACGATGCCCCGCGTGGGTGGTGCCGGTTGTGGTCACGTTGCCCGGCACCATCACCTTGAGGCCACACGAGCTGGCTAACTCGCCGATGTCAGGCTGCTCAGTGTTGAAATCGCCGGCGACGAGCACATCCGGGTCAGCCTTGCGAGCCTCGGCCACGAAGTTCTTGAGTAATGCCTTCTCCTGTTCGCGCCTAACCTTGTCGGTCCAGCTCAGATGCACGGTGATGACCGTGGCATCAAAGCCCCCACAGGTTACATAAGCCGCTGCAGCCGGGTGCTGAAAGCCAGTCGGACGCGCCAAAGGGTTCACCGCGACCTGGTCATCGCCGAAGATGGCGTTGTCCTGGCCGTCAGGTGAGTCCAGGAAGGCAACCTTGGTGAAGTGGGGTTCGGTGGTCATGAAGGCGGTCACCTTCGCCTGGTCGGCGATCTCCTGAATACAGAGTACGTCAGGAGCCAGCTTGGCCAACTCTGTCGAGAACCAAGCCCTGGAGGCCGGGTCCTTCTCCGGATACCCGCGGAGGTTCCAGGTCATGAGCACGAGTTCGCGGCTCGCAGCGCCCCTAGTAGGCTCGGGAGCAGGCTGTGGGCTTGGCTTGTCGGCCGACCACGGCGGTGGGTACTTGACCAGGATGAATACAGTCAGCACCGCGAGGACAAGAATGACCGCAGTGGCAACTATTAGGCCGCTAACGCCCTTCTTCTTGCCGCGCTCAGCCACCGATGCAGATCCTCAGCCTGAGGACGGCGCCTCTCCCTACTGCTCTGGCCGCAATTCGAACTCCAGGTTCAGCTTCTTCTTTAGGTATTCCTTGAGACGAATGATCTGAATCTTGCCAGGCTTTTTCTTGTTGTCTAAAAAGTAGAGTGGATGGTTGCTGTCGTCGGTCCCTACCTGAAGCCGGCGTATGTCCGTTTCCTCTACGCCAACGAATTCGATGTCTTGGTTAACCCCCTTGTCAAAGTCCCAACAGACAATCCACCGAAGGTATTGAAACGCGTGGTTGAAGTCCTGACGGAAGACGTACTTGAGCTCAACGTACCAATATTCTGAGTCTCCGAGTGCCCCCTTCACTTTGTCCCGCGCAATTATGTCAATGCCTCTCGTGGTGTTGTAATCAATCGGTTGGAATGGGAAGAGGTCCGGACGGCGCGAATACACGGTCATCAACAGCCCAAAGAGTTCAGACTCGTTCAGTGGCTCGTAAAGCAACTGGCCGTCCAGCTCGGCAGTCTTTCTCGTCTTGAGTTGTTTCACGCGCCGTGAATACTCAGCTTTCTCCTGCTGAAGCGTCGTCTCTTCTGCCTGCCATGTTCTCAGCGTATAAAGCCCATCGTTGGCCAATTTTGCGTCGATGTCCGCAATGATCTCTTTCACTCTTTCCTGCAGCTCCGCGAGGATTTGAGGGTCGGTGTTAGCAACGGCACCTCTGTTTGCCGTGAGCTTAAGGCTCTGGCAGTTTACAAACCCGTGCAGCAACACATAGGCGTTGGAGCCCGAGCCAAAGCCAGATATCCACTCAAGCACGCGCACCACCGGAATGTAGTCCTTGCAGAGCCATATACCGTAACGATCAGAAACCCGGTAGTAGCCTGCATCTGATCGTCGCTGTTTCCTGAGCATGGGATTATAGCGGCGCTTGATCTCATCTCCTTCCACAGATATGAAGTAATCAAACGTAACCTCTGGATGGTTCTTCAGGCGGCATTCTCGCCCAGTAAAATACTTGACATACGAATCCGCAGCCACTGGCCCTTTCTCATCAAACAGCGCTTCGATATTGCTGTCTTCGGCAGGGAAAGTGTGTCCAAAAGGAACCTCTTCGAATTCGGCAGCTCCCACGCACTTGAGGAAGACCTTGAACGCATCATGCTTCTTGTGGCCGAATTGCTGCTCAATGGAGCCCAACTTTGTAAACCAAAGCAGGTAATCCCGAACTATGCCCTGAACAAACCGAGACCTCTCGTTGTCGTTGTATCCAACAATCTCAACGTCGGTTCCAGTGCCTTCGCGGAAACGCTGGATAGATCTAATCCTCGGTTCATGCATCTTGCCGCCGGCCAACGCACTCCGCGGCGCTAGGCACTCAGATTCGTAGGCCCCTTCTGGCCCAATGGTTCTCACGAGAACTCGTTCGGACCTTAGGTATATCTTGGTTCCATGCCCCTTTTCTCCGATTAGATCCTTCGCGTCTCCTGTCTTCTTGCGTTCGCGTGCCTTTGAATATCCAAGCCCCCAGAAGTCCTGAGCGAGGACTTCCTTGGTCATTCCCGTCCCATTGTCGGATATTCGAATCACGAGTCGTTTGACACCCTCCGGTTCCTCCACGTCAAAACTGATTCGAACGCGCGATGCGTCAGCATCTATTGAATTGGAGATGGCTTCCCTGAGGATCTCCAGTGGGTCTCCGAAGTCGCTCAGGATTTCATTAAACTCGGCTTCCGCCTTAACTCGCGGCTGAATAACCTCCCAAGCTTTGTCTTCCACCATCTGCATCCCCTCCGCCAGGCAACATCCTGATGTGATTCGGCCTCCTGGCCGTCTTGGTTACTATGAACTGATTCTCCGCCAGACCTCCAACATCATCTTCCGGTCCCCGGTCTCCCAGCTTCGAGCGCCCTTGTTGCCAAGGTACTCGCGTATCAGCCGTGCGGATGATGGCCCCAGATCACTGGCCCCTTCGATCTGCGGAACAAGCTCCTGAATCTGTTCCAGGGACAGTTCGCAGGCGAGGTCATGCGTATTGCACAGCAGCTCTATGCACTGCAGCAATCTCTTGGCCCGAGGTGCTTTCTCATTGGCCAAGAAGAAGCGACGTACATCTGGACGCATCTTCCAGAAGCGAGTGGCGGCCTTCTGGAAGGATGCAATTGCAGGGTTCACTGCCTGCAAGGTGGACTCCTCTTGCAGAGCAACCCATCTGCACCAGCATTCGGCCAGTTCGCGAATGTCTGCGCTACGGGCTGCGCGATTGCCGAGCTCCGTCGGCCCTTCATCGGATATCAAGCCTAGTAGTCGCAGTTCGCTCCGTTGCTTCCCCTGGACGGACGCCAAAGGCGTTTGTAGCACCCTCAGAAGATGGGCAAGGTTGCGGACGTTGTTGCGCGCGTGGTCCATGCCAAGCACAGCAACAGGCTGTGAAAGCGTGCAGAGTATGTCCTCAACTACCTCAGCCCCTTCATTTGGCGGAGGAGGTAGCGGGGAGGTCGGGCGTCGCCGGCCCCTTGAAGCGGCTCCTGCCTTGCGATGGAGCGCGCGCGCTGTGGTCAAGGCGACCTTCTTCGCCAGCTTCCATTCTGATTCCCACGTGGCAAGCTGTTCTGCGTCTAGCCTGAGAGCACTGGAAGAGTCGCGCAGCGAAGACTCAAACCAGGCCTGAAGCGCCCGCAACTCACTTTCGGATGTCACGACAAAACCCACCTCAACTCCGCATTGCAGGCCTGAGCGACTGATGTTACCGCTGCCGATAAGCGCAGCGAACGGCACCCCACTCCGGTTGCGGAAGATGTAGACCTTGGGATGGTAGTTGTTGCTTGCCTGGTGGCGCCAGAAGCTCACGCCACCCTCCATGGGAGCGCGAAGCGCACTTGGCTGGGTGACATTCAGCTGCCCTGTGAGCAGGACCCGTACATCACGATGAGCGATATGACCCGCCGTCAGAACGTCCTCCATCAGCTCCCAACCCGAGGCCAGCACGTAGCTAACAGCCATGTCCAAAGAAGACGCATCGGCTGCCAGGGTCAGAAGGGTGCCATGAAAGGAATTCCTGTTAACACCATTGATCACAAGGTGCTGGGCCATTGGAGGTCTCCTATTCGGAATTAGCGAAGCGTGGAGATCACCTCAGAGTAATCTATGCTAGGCACCGGCAACATGCTGTCAATCGAAATACATAGCTCGCTCATCACCACCTATGGTGGCGTCCTCGATGCTGAAATTTGACCGTTTTTCCTTGACGCACGCGCGCGTATCGCTAGAGTGCGCACAAGTACGGCATGTGCCGCACTTGTGCGCACAATGCCGCAACGGCTCCTCTGTGGCGGGGGTGGCGCTGTGGCAGCTGCAGCCAAGAACAAGATCACCGTCATCTTGATGCCCGAGGAGTTTGATCGGTTTGATCGCTTTTGCGCAGAGAAGGGCTTCAAGAAGAGTACACTCATCGCGAAGATGATCCGGGAACTGCTGGACAAGGAGGGACGGCCTGAAGAACTCAGCCTCTTTCCCGCGCAACAGGTAACAGCCAGGGGCGGGACCAGAGGAGGAGATAGGCCATGACGCCTTCACGTTCCGCTTTGGAGTATGTGGGTTCCGACGCCGAGGCTAAGAAGAAGCGCAAGCATTCCTCAGCCAAGACCGGTCGTGGATGCGAAGCTTCTAGGGCCGCCAAGGACACGGCTCAATCCTTGATGCAGATCGCGTTACCCCAAGATGAGCTGCGGCTGAGTCCCGCGACTTCGGGAATCACGTCCTTGGTCAAGCGCCCGCTCCTCAAGTGGGCTGGCGGGAAGACTCAGCTCTTGGACGTTCTAAGAGAGGCGATGCCAACCGATTTCTCTCGGTTCGCAGAGGTTTTCTTTGGCGGTGGGGCGCTCTTCTGGTCTCTGGGCCTACCGGGTTCGTTGATAGCAGACAGCAACCCCGAACTGATCAACTTCTACGGGGTGGTGCGGGACACCCCGTGCGATCTCCTTGATGCCGTCGGCAGATTGCCCATCACCAAGGATGACTACTACCACATCCGCGGTGTTGACCCGAAGGCGCTTCCATCCGTCGCGAGAGCAGCGCGATTCGTTTACCTGAACAAGACCTGCTTCAACGGTCTCCATCGCGTGAACCGCCAAGGCCAGTTCAACACCCCCTTCTGTGGCCGGACCGACGTGCGGGTCCTTGACCGTGAAGACGTCCTAACCGCGTCCGCTCTTCTTCGAACGTGCACCATCATTTGCGCCGACTTCACTGAGTCTCTAGCGCAGTTGCACGAGGGCGACTTTGTTTACCTGGACCCCCCGTACCTGCCGGTCGGCGGGTATTCAGATTTCCGACGATACACTAAGGACTTCTTCGGAGAGGAACATCACGTTCGCTTAGCCGCGGAGTTCTCCAAGTTGCGCAAGAGAGGTGTCAATGCGCTCCTGAGCAACTCGGCTACGGACCGGATTCGATCTCTCTACAGCGCCCACCACTGCGTAACGGTTATGGCTTCGCGACACATAAACTGCAACGGAGAGGGACGAGGCAAGATCCCAGAGCTGCTAGTGGCAAACTATCCGCTGGAGCTTGCTGATGCCGTTTCCTGATACGAAGTACATGGGAAGCAAACAAGCAATCCTGCCATTCATCGTGCGGCATGTCCAAGAGTTGCCTTTCAGGACGGCCATGGATGCATTCAGCGGCTCTGGCTGCGTTGCCTATGCGCTAAAGGGGCTTGGCAAACAAGTCGTGGCCAACGACTTCCACAAGTTCGCCTTTCACACGGCGCGAGCTACCGTCGAGAACAACGCAACCACGCTTTCGGATGACGACCTGAACAGGCTTGTTCGCTCCAACTCCGGCGCGGGCACGTTCATCAGAGACAATTTCACTGATCTCTACTTCGGAGAAGATGACTGCCGGCTGCTAGACGAAGTCTACGCCAATATTCTGGAACTTCGAGGCAAGTACAAGCAGTCACTTGCTCTGGCCGCGCTCTGCCGCGCGTGTATGAAGAAGCGCCCACGAGGAATCTTTACGTTCATAGGGGCCAAAGGCAGGGACGGCAGGCGAGATCTGCAGATCAGCCTCAAGCAGCAGTTCTATGAGGCGTCTGCTGCGTTCAATCATGCTGTGTTCTCTAATGGGAAGGCAAATCGAGCTTGCTGCCTTGATGTCTTCGAGACACCTACCGCGGGCATCGATCTCGTGTACATCGACCCGCCGTATGTCAGCGAGCATTCCGATTGCGATTACACAAGGCGATATCACTTCATCGAAGGCCTGTGCACCTACTGGCGGGGGGTGGAGCTTCAAACAGATACCATCACAAAGAAGTTTCCTTCCTATGCCACAGCGTTCAAGAGCCCGCACACGGTTCGCGAGGCATTCGCGAGGCTCTTCACGCATTTCCGAAACTCCATCCTTGTGGTCTCCTACGGGTCCAACGGGATACCCGGTCGTGATGAGATGGTGCAGTTGCTTAAGCAGTTCAAGAAACACGTGCGTGTTGAGCAGACCAGCCACAAATACTGCCACGGGAACCAACGCCACAAGGTGGGGCAGAACAACAACAGCGTCAGTGAATACCTATTCATCGCCACCTAGGTAGCACCCTCCCGACTCCCCGACTCGGCTCGCAATTTTCCATCTTGACCATGCCATTTCCGACGCTAAAATGTGCGATGCCAAACGGGGGGACGTTTGGGGGTCTTGCCGGTAGAGACATCCTGACCTGAAGGGCAGAGTTTCCTTCACCCCTCCATAGAGGGAACTAGGGTCCACGTCCGAGCTGATGCTGCGGGACGGCGGACCCTTCTTTTTTGGAGTTAGGAAAGGGGGTACAGACATGGCGACGTTCAATCTGCGGCGGTTCTCAACCCAGGAGGCGCTCCGGACCATTGCGGCTGTTCACCTGCTGGAGTTCCTGACCCGGCATCAGGCCTTCTTCGCGGCGCACGGTCTCGCGCTGCCGGCGCGCACGGCGGCCGACACCTTGGATTACGAGCGCCTGGTCGCCATTCTGATGTCCCCCGAGGACGACACCCCACCGGAGTTGGCCGAGGCCCTCTACCTCATCCACGAGATGTCCACCAAGGAGGGCATGGACTCACTTCTTGACGGCGTCAAGAAGAGCGAAATCAAGATCGACGACTCGCCCGACATCACCTCCGCGGACGTCGCGGTGCAGGTGTGGCTGAAAGACCCTGAGTACCTGGAGCGCAAGCACGCGGAGCAGTCCATAGAACACACCCGGTCATTCGAGCACTTCCAGTCCAACGTCGCGACTCCGCCACGTATCAAGCGCCCGGTGGCCACGGTCCAGCGGGCGCTGGAGAAGGGCCTGGACGATTGGTTCGTGGAGAAGAAGCGCGGGCGCGGTGCCAGGGTTTTCACGTTCCCCAAGGGTGACGAGGTGTGGTTCCTGGTCCGGCACGGCGACCTGCTCAAGCGCGAGGGGAAGCTTGAGCACGGAGAATCGAGCACCCTCGTCTACCGGCCCGAGAAGTACGACGTCCTCGTCTACAACCAGCAACTCGGCGAGCTGCGCATCCACGCCGACACCAAGGGCGAGAAAGCTCTGTACCTGGCCCAGTTCGGTTTGCACCTCTTCGGGCGCGAAGACTTCTTCCCGGGGAAGGCCAAGTACACGCTGAAGCCGCTGATCGAGAACGGGAAGGAGTCACTGGCCTGCGGCGACGTCGAGGGCATCGACGTGGTCTTGCTGGTCGAACTTCAGACGGCGTGGGGCGGAGCGCACCAGGAGGTCGAGCTCCGAAAGGCGACCGACCTCTTCGCGGTCTTTGAGAAGCGCAAGTACCCCCTGAAGGGTCGCCTTAGCAAGGCTAAGTTCCGCATCAAGTTCACGTCGTCCAACACGACCCGCACGGTCACGGTCAAGCCGCCGAACGTGGTCCTCTACGGGCGTGACAGTGATTCGGCCCTGGTCGAGGCGTGGTTGAAGGCCCGTGGGTTCATCGGGAGCGAGGAGCAAGCCGATGGTGAGAGCAAAGAAGCTGTCGCGGCTGTGGCCAACGCTTGAGTCGCTGCCGGGGCTCGCGGCGGTCACGGCCGAGTGGCGTGACCGGCTGGGCCCCGAGTATGACCTGGCCAAGGCCTTCCTGAAGCCCACCGACCAACTGGCGTCTGCCTATCCCTGCACCGGGTCGGGAGGGTGTGGCGGGCCCTGCCGTGTCGTAGAGCATGGGCCTGGCGACGTCGTAGCGGTCTGCGAAGACTGCGGAACCACCCGGAAGATCACCAAGGCAGACCGCGTCGTCTGGCGGGTGGACACCGACCTGCTGCTCAAGTCCCTGGCCGGCGTCCTGAGTCTGACGGCCGATCCGGTAGCGACCCCTGAATTCCAGACGTACCGGGTGGGGACGTTCGTTGCCATCGGCAAGACTCGCCTGCCGGTCTATCTAACGATCCAGCTCGATCCGGACCGGCTGGCCCGAGCGGCCATGTGGCTGAGGGCATCGTTCCCGGGGCCGTTGGTCCTCCTCGCTCCAACCCGCGGGCTCTTCGGCGGCACCCCGGAAGACGCCGCGTTGAAGGGCAAGATGGCTTTCGTGAGCCTCGACGAACTGGTAGGCGGCGGCACCAATGGGCTGGCGGCGCTCGATGGCGCAGATGGGTTGCTTCGGGACGCTTGCGCCGCCATGTTGGGCCTCTCTGGCGAGAAGAAGGCCGCTCCCAAGAAGCTGCGAAAGCGCGGCCCGCGCGCTACGACCATTGATGCTCTGAAGCGGGAACTCCACGACCACATTCTGTCGATGAAGAGCATGATCAGCCAGGCCGAAAAGGATGATGCCACCTTTGAACTCCCCCATCTGACCCAGAAGGAACTGGCCGGCCGGATTGGGGAGGAGGAATGGACCGTGTCCCGCGCCATCAGCGACGGCAGCGACCGCGAGTTGGCCATCCTGCTGGAGACGGCCAAGAGCGTGGAGATGATCCGCAAGTACTCCCGGTGATGCGGCCGATTGCAGTTGCAGCCGTTTGCTGCAACTGCAATTCCGGTCGGAGGCTCCGTATCTGTCCTAATTGAGCCCGGTTGCAGAGGGCTCCGTATTTTCCCACCTCGGTTCCTGCAATTCTTCCCCAGGGTGTCGAGCGGCGCACCGGGCGCTGCTCAGCCAGACACCCTTGCGGAGGAAGTACGATGCAGGAAGCCAGACACGATCCCAGCAAGTCCCAGTTGTCGGAGGCGAGGCAGCGGCTCCTTGAGTCGATGCAGCGCATCACCTTCGGCCGCCTCGAAGGGCTCGCCGTCCGCGCCGGTGAGCCGGTCTTCGATCCGCCGCCGCGGGTGATCCGCGAGTTCAAGCCGGGCAGCAACGCCAAGCGGTCGGAGGCGAATCTTTCCGACTTCGCGCTCCGGAAAGAGCTGGCCGAGCTGTTCGACTACTTCTCCCGCGTCCAGAACGTCACCATCCTCTCTATCGAGGTCCTGCACGGCCTGCCCTTCAAGGTGACCGTCGAGGAGGGCCTCGCCTAACACGGGGTCGGCTCCCGAACATCCCTAACGTTTTCGGACCAGACATCTAACCGGCCACGAGGTGGAGGTCGATGTGGGTTCGCCGAGTAAGGCGTCCACATCAACCTCCGGCCTCGCGGCCAGGTCCTTCTCGGTGAATCCCACGCGGTCTCCGCCGGCCAAAGGAGCCCGCAGTGGAGACCAAGCAGACCCCGAATCCGATCAGCGACTACGCAGCCGAGACGATCCGCTACAAGGCCCGCCAGCTCGCCGGCACGGTGGGGTTCACCAAGGACGACATCGAGGATATCGAGCAGGACCTGGCCGTGGACCTACTGGAGCGCCTGCCCAAGTTCAACCCGCAGAAGGCCCAGCACACCACCTTCGTCGCCCGCCTGATCGAACGGAAGATCGCCAACATGATCCGCTATCGCACGCAGGAGTGCCGGGACTATCGCCGCATTGAGTGCTCCCTGAGCGAGAACCTCGAGGACAGCGAAGGCGAAATCACCGAGCGCGCCGTCACGATCAGCCAGGACGCCGTGGACATCCGCATGGACCACCGGGTGCGCAGCCGGGAGGACGACACCTGGCTCCCGCCCGACGTGGCCGCGGTGATCGCCGGCCTTCCCGACGACCTCCGCAGGGTAGCCGAGCAGCTCATGGCCGGGAGCTTCGCCCGGGCGGTCAAGGTCCTGGGCATGCCGCGGGCCACGCTTTACGGCGCGCGGGACCGCCTCCGGGCCATCTTCGAAGACGCCGGGCTGCGCCATTATTTGTGAGTTCTTCGGCCAACTCGAATTTCCACCGGGTAAGTAACGCATTGTCGGAAGCGAGTGCTGCGAAAGGACGGGGAACATGATCGGCAACATCTACCGCTACCAGTTCACGCCCGAGATTCCCGCGCGGGAGATTGACGAGACCCTGCACTTGGCTCTGCTCGCCGCCGAGTGTCTGCACGGCGAGGCCAAGGTGCGGTTGGAGGCCTCGTACTGCATGGACGCGGAGAAGCGCGTCTGCGTGATCGACTCGGGCACCGCCATCGGCAACTACGTCGTGCGCTTCTTCACCGGGTTCGCCATCCGGGAGTTCGGCGAGCGCGCCTTCACGGTGCGCCGCATGGACCGTGTGCCCGAGCCCAAGGCCGCGGGGGCGCCGGCGTGAGTATCAGCGAAGGAAGGACCAGTCCATGAAACCCATCGACACCAGCTTCATCACCAAGGAGAGCGAGACGGAGTACCACGGGAAGTCGAAGTTCTGGCTGACCAGCCATCGGCTGGCCGAGTTCCGGCGCAACCCGCTGCTCTTCCGCAAGAAGGATCTGGGGCTTGTGACCGAGGATGAGGACCGCCCGGCGTTCGTGATCGGCCGGGCGGCGCACAAGCTCGTCCTGGAGGGCCGCGGGGCGTTCCAGGCCGAGTACGCGACCGGCGGGCCGGTGAACAAGAAGACCGGCGAGGTCTACGGCAGCCGCACCAAGGCGTTCCAGGAGTGGGCTGAGGCCCAGGGCAAGCCGGTCATCACCGACGAGCAGCTCAAGCTGATCGAGAGCCTGGAGGCGAGCGTCCGGGCGCACCGGCACGCGCGGGAGATCCTCGCCGAGGGCATCCCCGAGGGCGTGGTGCGCGCCAACTACGCCGGCGTGGCCTGCCAGGGGCGCCTGGACTGGCTCAACCCCGCCCACGGTATCGTGGACTTCAAGACCTGCGACACCCTCGACTGGCTCCAGATGGACGCCAAGACCTACGGCTACGCGCACCAGCTGGCGTTTTACCGTGCGCTGGTCGCTGTGGTCGCCGGCACCCGGGTGCCGGTATGGCTCGTTGCGGTCGAGAAGAAGGAGCCGTTCCGCTGCGGCGTCTGGCGCATGGGCGACGATGTGCTCGGCGTGGCGCAGAAGGAGAACGAGCAGGCCATCGCGCGGCTCGTCACCTGCCGCGAGGCCGACGCCTGGCCGACCGGCTACGAGGAAGTCCGCACCTTCGACTGGATGTGAACGTCGGCGAGCCGCGGGATGGCGTGACGGACCGGCCATCCGCCCGGACTCCCTGTGCCCGCGCTCGCCATTGGCACGAGAGGAAGAGGAGGACGCACCATGAAGTTGCTTGAACAGGTGGAGAGCGGGCGCAAGCCCGCGCCGCGCCGGCTGATGCTGTTCGGCACCGCCGGCATCGGCAAGTCGACCTTCGGGTCGATGGCGCCCAGCCCGATTTTCGTTCCGACCGAGGACGGCGTCGGCGAGATCGACTGCGCCAAGTTCCCGCTGGCCCACACCTTCGACCAGGTCATGTCGGCGCTGTCGGAGCTGTACTCCGAGAAGCACCCCTACCAGACGGTCGTGGTCGACTCGCTCGACTGGCTGGAGCGCCTGATCTGGGCCGAGGTCTGCCGCAAGCGGATGATCGAGAGCATCGAGGACATCGGCTACGGCAAGGGTTACGTCTTCGCCCTGACCCACTGGCGGGAGTTCCTGGAGGGGCTGACGGCCCTGCGGAACGACCGCGGCATGATGATCCTGCTGATCGCGCACGCCCGCATCGAGCGGTTCGAGAACCCCGAGACGGAAAGCTACGACCGCTATGTGCCGCGCCTGCACAAGCTGGCCTCGCAGGTCGTGCAGGAGTGGTGCGACGAGGTCCTGTTCGCGACCTACAAGGTCTATGCCAAGGTCAACGACGAGGGCATGGGCCGCAAGAAGGCCAAGGGCATGGGCTCGGGCGAGCGGATCATCCGCACGACCGAGCGCCCGGCGCACATGGCCAAGAACCGCCTGAACCTGCCGGACGAGCTCCCGCTCGTCTGGAGCGCTTACGCGCAATACCTGGTCAACCAGAACGGAGGGAAGAGCAATGGCTAACCTGCATGGTTTCAACGCCGGCGAGGTCGACCCGGCGGTCGCATACGAGCCGATCCCGGCCGGGAAGTACCTGGTGGTGATCACCGGCTCCGAGATGAAGCCGACCAAGTCGGGGAAGGGCAGCTACCTGGAGCTGACCTTCCAGGTGATCGACGGCGAGTACAAGGGCCGGCAGCTCTGGGCGCGCCTCAACCTCGACAACACCAACCCTCTCACCGTCCAGATCGCCCGGGCGGAGCTGTCGGCCATCTGCCGCGCCGTCGGCGTCCTGCAGCCCAAGGACTCGGTCGAGCTGCACAACCTGCCGCTCCAGGTGACGGTGAAGTGCAAGAAGCGCGACGACAACGGCGAGATCACCAACGAGATCAAGGGCTACGCCAAGAAGGAAGCGGCGACGGGGCAGCCGCAGCAGCAGGCGACCGCCACTCCTCCCTGGGCCCGCAGGTGACCGAAGTCGAGCTGCCTTTCCCGCCGTCGGTGAACCACTACTACCGGCGGGTCGGCCCGCGGACGCTGATCAGCCGCGAGGGCCGGGCTTACCGCGACAAGGTTTGCTCGGTCCTCGCGGCCCTGGGGCGGCCGATGCTCGCCGGGCGGCTCTCCCTGGCCGTGGAAGCCTACCCACCCGACCGCCGCCGGCGGGACATCGACAACCTCATCAAGGCACTGGCAGACGCTCTTCAGCACGGAGGGGCATACCAAGATGATTCGCAGATCGACCTTCTGGCCATCGCCAGGCGAGAGCCGGACCCCAAGGGGGCGGTCATTGCCAGGCTCGACCAGTTCCCCATCGCCCGGTGCCCGGTGTGCGGGGCGGCGTGGGCTGGGGCTTGAGGACCAGTTCCGGGTCTGGGCCTTTCACATCTACTACAGCCGCAGCTTCCGCGGCGAGCGCGACCTGCTGCTGCGCTTCGTAAAGGCGCTGGAGGCCTCGGCCAGGCCGATCCTGAGGCCCGAGCGGCTGGCCGAGTGGCAGGACCGGCAAGGGCATGTCCTGCTATGAGTCTGCGCACCTGTAATCGATGCCGTGCTTTGTTGCCGCTGAGCGAGTACCACCGTGATAGTTCCCTTCGAGAGGGGCGGCGGTACACGTGTAAGCAGTGCGCCAAGAACGCCGCGCGATCCTCACGATGCAAACGCAACGAGGAGACGCGAGGCCTGTGGTCAATCTACCTCTGCATGAAAAAACGCTGCTACAATCCGAAGCACCACAGCTACCCGCGATATGGAGGTCGGGGCATCTTCGTGTGCCCAGAGTGGATGGCCTCGTTCGAGGCATTCAATAGTTGGGCGTCAAATAATGGCTACTGCCCGGGGCTGCAGCTCGACCGCAT
>CALGYR010000036.1 GCA_937935355.1 uncultured bacterium
TTCTTTAGCCAAAGTCCTCACCACCCTGCCCAAAAAGGGCAGAAGTCGAGCTGAGCAGGCGGCCAATTTCGTGTGGGGCTTGGGTGGTCTGATGGTGGGTGCGCTGTTGGGGAGCCTCGGAACTTTGATGGCGCAGTGGCTGTCGTGACTGATGTCGAGCTCAAAGCGTAAGCGCCGATACAGTGTACGTGGTGAACATCTGACTTAGACCTCGAATTCCTGGATGACAGTGACGCCCCTCCGCCGTCCTGTATAATGTTTGTCCACGCCGGCGCTCTCCGCCGGGGCTGAGGGGACCGATGGCCGACGCCGCGCAAGCCGCCCACGCCGCCAGGCGCTTCCTGAACCCGGACTTCCTGCGCCGCGCGGCGAGGCTGGACCTGGCCGTGCGCCTGGCGGTGGAGAGCTACCTGGCCGGCCGCCACCGCTCGGTCCGGCGCGGCTTCTCGGTGGAGTTCAGCGACTACCGCGAGTACGCCCCGGGCGACGACGACTCCGACATCGACTGGCGCGTCTACGCCCGGACCGACAAGTACTACATCAAGTGCTTCGAGGCCGAGACCTCCACGCGCTGCACCCTGGCCGTGGACTGCTCCCGCTCGATGGCCTGGCGCTCGCGCCCGGAGCTCGCCACCAAGGCCGAATACGCCGCGCTGGCCGCCGCGGCGCTCGGCTACCTGCTCTTCCGGCAGCGCGACCGCCTGGGGCTGGCCCTCTTCGACGACGGCCTTCGCGCGCTCCTGCCGCCCAAGAGCCGGCGCGCGCACCTCTTCTCGGTGCTCGAGGCCCTGGGCCGCGGCGTCGACGATCCCGCCCCCGGCGAGGCCGCCGGGGCGCTGCACGACCTGGCCGGGTCGCTGCGCCGCAAGGGCATGACCGTGATCATCTCCGACCTGCTCACCGCCCGGCCGGAGGAGGCCGCTTCGGCCGTCGAGCACCTGGCCTGGCGCGGCCAGGACGTCCTCGTCCTCCAGGTGCTCGACCCGGCGGAGCTCGCCCCGCGCATCGCCGGCGGCGAACTGCTCCGCGAGCCCGAGACCGGCCGGCAGTTCCAGCTCGACGGCTTCGCCGCCGGCCGCTGCCGCGACGCGGTCCGCGCGCTCCTGGCCACCTACCGCGCGCGCTTCCAGGCCATGGGCGTTGACTACGCGGTGCTCTCGACCGAGAACCCCTTCGACCTGGCCCTGGGCGCGTTCCTCGCCTCCCGCGCCCGCCGGCGCCGCGGGGCGCTCGCCGGGGCGGCGCGGAACCGGCGGACCTGATCGTGGCCCTGATCCACCCCGCGTGGCTCTGGGCGCTGGCCGCCCTGGCCGTGCCCCTGGCGCTCCACCTCCTGCAGCGCCGGGCGACCGTGCCCCGCGACTTCCCGCCGGCGGTGCTCCTCGAGGCCGGCGCCGCCGAGGCGGCCCGGGCCCGGCGGGTCCGGGAACTCGTGCTCCTGGCCGCGCGCATGCTGCTGCTCGCCGCCGTGGCACTGTGCTTCGCCAGGCCCGAGCTCGCCGGCGGCCCGGGAGACGTCTCCGATTCGTCGGCCGCGACGCGCCCGGCGCTGGGCATGGTCCTGGTGATCGACGACTCGCCGAGCATGGCGCGCCCCGCCGACCCCGCCGCGCCGCAAGGCCCGACGCGGATCGAGCGGGCGCTGGCCGAGGCGCGCACGGCGCTCGCCGGGCTTGGTCCGGGCAGCGAGGCCGCGGTCCTCTTCGCCTCGGGCCGCTCGGCCGGCCCCGGAGAACCAACCGGGATCGCCCGGGAGCTCTCCGCCGCGGCCGGGCCATCGGTCCGCGCCGACGCCGGGCGTCCGCTGGCTGCCGCGGGGGAGTTCCTCGAGGCCATGGAGCCGCTGCCGGGCACGGTGCTGGTCTTCTCCGACTGCGAGGCCGACGCCCTGCCGCCCGAGCCTCTGGCCCGGCTGATCGAACACCACAGCCTGGCGGTCGTCGACCTGGGCGCGCCCGGCGCCGGCGACGACTGGGCGTTGCTCGACGCCCGGATGGCCGCCCCGCGCCTGACGGCGGGCGAACCGGGGACCATGCTGGCCCGCGTCTCGCGCTCCGGACAGGCCGCGGGCCGCGGGCCGGCGGCGCGCCGGCTGGAACTCGTCCTCGACGGCGTGGCCGTGGGCTGGCGGGACGTGACCCTGGAGCCCGGGGCCGAGGCCGAGGTCGAGATCGAATTCTCCGTCGGCGCCGGCTCGCACTTCGGGGAGCTGCGCCTGGCCGGCGCGGACCCCTGGCCGGCCAACGACCGCCTGAGCGCCGCCGTCTGCGCCGCGGCCCCGCCGCGCGTGGCGGTGATCGCCGGGCGACGCGAATTGGGCCGCTCGGCCGAGGCCGTGCGTCTGGCGCTCTCGGCCGGGCCGGGCGCCGAGCGCAAGGCCTTCCTGGCCGAGAAGCTCGCCCCCGAGTCGCTGGCGTTCGAGAACCCCGCCGGAACGCGGGCGATCGTGCTCGTCGGTCCGCCCCGACTGCCGGATGCGGCCGTCTCACGACTCGGCAGGGCGCTGGCCGACGGCGCCGGGGCCGTGGTCATGGTCAGCGACCCCGAGGCCCTCGACGCGCTCGCCGTGCCGCTGGCCCTGCCCTCCCCCGCCGCCGGCGGAGAGATCGCGACCTTCGCCGCGCCGGCACGTCTCGTCCCGACCGCCGACGGCTCGTCGCTCTTCGCCCCATTCAAGGGCGCCGCCGGGCAGGCCTGCTTCAGGAAGGCCGTCCGACTCAAGGCCGAGGGAGGCACGGTCCTGGCGACGCTGCGCTCAGGCGACGGGGAACTGCCCGGCATCGTCGAGCGGGCCTTCGGACGCTCGGCAATCATCGAGCTGGCCTCCAGCCCGGAGAAAGGCTGGTCCGACCTGGCCGGCCGCGAGCAGGCCGAGCTCTTCGTGCCTCTGGTGCACGAACTCACGGCCCGCGCCGCGGGCCTGACCGAAGCCGAGGTCCTGGCCGCGCCCGGCTCGACCGTGAAGATCCCGGCCACGGGCCGCGAGCGCGGGGCGCGCCTCTGGATCGAGGATCCGTCCGGCCTTCGCTCCCCGGCCGGGTCGCCCGACGAGAGCCTCGTCGTCCGCTTCTCCGCGCCGGCGACGCCGGGAACGTGGCGGATACTCTCCGAGGCCGACGGGGCGATACTCGCCGAGCGCGCCCTGGCCGTGCGCCTGCCGGCCGCAGAGCTCTCCGGCCGCCGCGAGAAGTCCGGACGGCTCGACGGACTGCTGGTCGGCTCGGGCGCCGCGGTCGCCAGGCTCGGGGAGAGCCAGCGCTCCGGGCGCGAGATATCCACCTGGATTGCGGCGCTGGCGCTCGCGCTCCTGGGCTTCGAGCTCCTGGCCGAGCGCATGGCGCCACGACCGCCGTTGCAGCAGACGGCGGACGCGGACCAGCCCATGGGACCGCCTCGGCGCAAGCGCGGCGGGACCGGAGCGCCGTCGTGACCGGCCTGGAGCTCGCCTGGGGGCTCTCGCCGCTCTCCGGGTCGGCGATCCTGTCCGCGGCGGCGCTGGCCGGCGCGGCCGGCGGGGCCCTCCTCGCGGCGCGCGGGCGCGCCGGCGCGGCCCGGGCGGCGGTCGGGGTGCTCTACGGCCTGGGGGCCGCGACGCTCGCCGCCGCGGCGCTATCCCCCGCCGCCGTGGTCGTGCGCGAGGACCGGGCCAAGCCGCGCGTCGTCCTGCTGGTCGACCGCTCGGCCTCCATGAACGAGCGGGACATGCCGGGCGGCGCCTCCCGCTGGGACTCGGCCGCGGCCCTGGCGGCCGAGGGCTCCGACTTCCGAAACCGGCTGGAGCGCGCCGCGCATGTGCAGGCGCTGGCCTTCGACGAACGGGTCCGGCCGCTTGCCGCCGACGAGGTGGCCTCCCCGCCCTCGGGCCCGGCCACCGACATATCCGGAGCGCTCGAGTCGGCGCTGTCCACTCCGGGCGTGGGCGATCTGGCCGCGATCCTGATGATCTCCGACGGGCGGCACACGGTCGGCCTTCCGCCGGAGATGGCCGCGCAGGCCCTGACCGGACGCCGCGTGCCGATCTGGACGATCGGCCTCGGCCAGGCCGGCGCCATCCGGCCGAGGTTGCGCGTCCTGGGCCTCGAGGTCCCCGAGACCGCCCCGCTCAACGCCGAGGTCGCGGTGACGGCGACGATCGTTACCGAGAACCTCACCGGCCGGAGGCTCGACGTGCGCCTGCGCATCGACGGCGCGGTCGTCGCGCAACAGGAATTGCCCGTCGCGCAGCCCTCCGAGCGGTTTCCGGTCCGCTTCGAGGTCCAGGCCAGACCCGAAGGCGTGCGCCGCGTCGAACTCCTGGTGCTCGCCGGCGAGGGGCTCTCGGCGCGGGCGGTGCGCCACATGATCGTGCTCTCCTCGCCGGCCAGGATGCTCTACGCCGAGGGCCGGCTGGGCTGGGGCTACCGGGAGATGGTCAGGGCGCTGTCCGCCACGAGCGGCCGGTCGCCGGAGCTGTGGGCCGGGTTCCTACCGCCCGAGGCGCGCGGCGGCTCGGCGGACGCCGGACTGGCCGGCCGGCTCGGCGCGCTCGACGTGGTGGTCCTCGGCGACGTGACCGCCGCGGAACTCGGCGATCGGGGCGCGACGGCCCTGGCCCGGGCGGTGCGCGAGGACGGCTGCGGGCTGCTCTTCATGGCCTCGCCGGCGTGCGCGGCGACCTACCGCGGCACGCCCCTCGAGGCCCTGTTGCCCGTGGACCTCGGCTATGAGACACTCCCCGGCCCGGCAGCCGGCACCGCACCGGTTCCCGACCGCAAGGTGGAACTGGTCGGCGACGCGGCCGCTGCCGAGCCGCTCAGGCTCGCCGCCTCGCAGGCCGAAAACCACCGCCTATGGAGCTCCCTGGTCGAGACCGATTCCGGCTGGAGGCTCGGCGCGCCCCGCCAGGGGGCCGAGGTCTGGCTGCGCGCCGGCTCCGAGCCGGTGCTCGTCGCCTGGAAGGCGGGCGCCGGGCGCGTCGCGGTCCTCGACTGGCCCGATCACTGGCGCTGGGCCCGGTCCTCGGGCGAGGGCGCCGAGGCCCATCGACGGTTCTTCTCGCGGCTGGCCCTGTGGCTCTCCGGCCGCGACGCGCCGCGGGGCGAGAAGCTGGCGCTGTCGCTGGCGAGCTACCGGCTCGCGCCGGGCGAGGATACTTCGCTCCTGGCCCGGCTCCTCAAGGCGCCCCCGGCCGTACCGGTCGAGGTGAGCGTCATTGTCCGCCCAACCGCATCAGGAAGCAGAAAAGGAACCGGCACCGGCTCCGACTCCGACGCCGACCGCCGGAACGACGGCCGCGCGCTGCGGGTCAGCCCGGTGGGCCCGGGGCTCTACCGCACCTCCATCCGCGCAGGCGCCCCCGGCGAGTACCGCGCGGAGGTGGCGGTGCGCTCCGGCAGCGCCGACTGGGCCAAGGGCGAGCTGTTCTTCTCGGTCGAGGGCCACGACGCCGAGAGCGAGGACCCCACCCCGGACTTCCCCGCGCTGGCGGCCGTCTCCAAGGCCACCGGCGGCCGCTTCCTGCCGCCCGCCGAGGCCGCCAGGGCCCCGGAGCTCCTCGCCAAAGTCCTGCCCGAACCGCCGCCGCGCGTCCGGCGCGTCAAGACGCTCCTCTGGGACCGGCTGTGGCTGCTCTGGACGGGCCTGGCCTCGTTCTGCGGGGCGTGGGTGATCCTCAGGCGGGGGCGGTGAGCTAAGGGAACAAGGCTCACCACCAAGACACGAAGACACCAAGGGAGGACGTCCAATGCCGGACAGCCCGAAGCTCCCTGCCGAGAGCCGGGCGCAGTCCATGGGGCAAAGCGCGCAATGACGGCCACGGGAGGCAGCACCCAATATCTCGCACCGGGGAGCACCGAGCGCCCCACCCCGCCGCCCCGCACCTGGCGGCCGATGGCGCTATGGGCCGCCGGCATCCTGCTGGCGCTGGGGCTGGCCTGGTTCGCCGGGGCGGTGCTGCGGCCCGTCCTACAGGTGCGTCGGGCCGTGCTGGACTGCAAGCGACGCGCGGGCGACCCCCTTTCAACGCTCGGAGACGACGAGTCCGTCATAGCGGACCTCGGCGGCCGGGAGGCGGCCTGCAGCAAGCTCTCCCTCTACATACGCCTGCCGGTCAAGCCGGCACCCCACAAGGTGTTCGCCCTGAGGCTGCTCGGCCAGTGCGGCCGCCGCGGGGCCGCCGAGCTGGCTCGAGTGCTCCGCACCGACAATCCGGCGCTCCAGCGCGTGGCCGCATCGGCGCTCTATGACTGCGGACCAGAGGCGGCGGAGGCAGTTCCGGAACTGCTGCAATTGGTTCACAAGGGCGGCGAACTGCCGGCCGCCGCGCCGGGAACGGAAGAAGCCGATGACATCGCCGACATCGGCGAAGCCGAATTGCTGCCCGTCGGCCCTCCCCATCCGAGCCGGCCGGCCGACCTCCTGGCCTTCATGGCGCTCTCCCGAATCGGGCGCAAGGCCATCCCCGCCCTGGCCTCACTGGCCGACTCAGCGGAGTTTCGCGCTCCGGCCGCCTATTTGCTGAGCAAACAAGGCGAGGAGGCCGTCCCCTGGCTGGAGCAATGGCTGAGAGCCCCGCACGAGGAGGCCCGCGCTCTGGCGCTTGACTCCCTCGCCGATATCGGGTCCCTCCAGGAAGCGGCGGCGGCGAAGTTGCTCGCGACCGATCCCGACGACGAGGTGCGCCGCGCCGCCTTGCGGTTGCTTGCCAGACACACTCCCAGCCTGCTCCTGGCGCTCTCCGACAAGGCCCCCGATGTCAGGGCCGATGCTGCAGTCCGGCTCCTGAAGATCGACCGCCTGGGCATCGATGCGCTTCCGCCCCTGACCGCAGCGCTGCGCGACGACCATCCCATCGTGCGGGCTGCGGCGGCCGGATGTATGGGCAAGATCGGCCCGCCGGCAGCGGACGCAGTCGACGACTTGTTGGCGCTGCTGACTGTGCGGGACAGGGGGCTCGTGCCTCCGCTGTGCTTGCTCAGGCGAACTGATCGCCAGCCGCTCAGCGAACACTGGGGCCATTGCCTGAGTCGGGCGTACCCACGGGTACGCGGCGTCGCTCACAACCGCGCTCTGGGAGGAGAGGGCCCTTCGAACGTCCGGCTCGCGACCCTCGAAGCGCTCGGCCGCATCGGCGCCGCCGCAGCCAGGGCCATCCCGACGATCGAACCGCTTCTGAGGGACGAGGACGCGGAGATCCGGGCCGCCGCGGCCAGGGCACTAGAGCAACTCCGCGCCGGAGAAGCCGCCCGGTAGTCGCCCTCCGCGCCCTTGCGCTGCCCCCGGGCGCGAAGACAATGCCGCCGTCTCGAAGAGGAGAGCAGGCCATGGGCTACCGTTCGCGCGCCATCCTGGCGCTGGCATTCGTCGCCGGCCTGGCCGGCCCCTTTCCACCGGTCCTGACCGGGCGCTCCGGCGCGGGGCTCTGCCGCGCGGCCGAGAACGCGCAGGAGGACCGAGCCCGCGAACTCGCGGCCGCACTTGGCGCCGAGGACTGGGCCAGGCGCGAGAACGCCCAGAAGGAACTCCTCCGCCTGGGTGGCGCGGCGCTGCCGGCCCTCCGGGACGCGGCCAAGAGCGGCGACGCCGAGGTCCGCGCCCGGGCCGCGAAGCTCCTCGAGGCCGTCACGGCGATCGTGAACCTCGAGAGCCCCGACCGCGGCACGCGCGTGGCCGCCGCCCTCGACGTCAACCAACTCGCCGAGGAGGCCGCCGCCGCCGACCGTCCCGGGGACGCCCTGGAGCTCTACCGCAAGGCCCTGCCGGCCAACCCGGATCTGCTCGACTCCTCCTACGTTCGCGGGCTCGTGGCGCAGGCGGCCGGCAAGCTGCCCGAGCCGGAGCGCACCGCATTCGGGCAGTCGGACCTCGGCCTGTACCTGGCCCGGAAGTTCGGCGACCTCCGCAAGGAATTCCCCGCCAGCTACCTCTCCGGCAAGGCGGTCTACGCCGGCGGCGGTTTCGAGGAGTACCTGCGGCTCTTCCCCTCGGGGTTCTACGCGCCGCCGGCCAAGTACTGCCTCATCGCCGGCTACAAGGCCTACGCCCTGCCCGAGGACCGGCTGCGCCCCGTGCGCATCGCCGACCCCGACAGGGAGATCCGGGAGTGGCCGCAGTTCCTCAAGGACTTCCCGGACTTCGAGGGCGCCGACGACGCCAACTACCGCCTGGCCCGGGCGCTCGAGATCCGCGGGCGGCTGCAGGAGGCCTGCCTGCGGCTCCGGCTCAGGCTCGGCGACGGCGACATGGAAGAGAACGCCCTGGAGCGGCTGCTCTTCATCATGGACGCCAGGATGGACACCAAGACGCTTGCCGCCCTCGGGGAGGCGCTCGGCAAGGAGGCCGAGCCCCCCAAGGATCCGCTCATCGCCAACCCGGAGGTCTCCGCCCTGGCCTCCTACCTCGCGGCGCTCAAGCTCCTGAGGGACGGCAGCTTCAAGGAGGCCGCGCAGGCCTTCGAAGCCGTATCCAGACTGGAGCCCGCGCCGGCGCCGGAGCCGGCCGGGGATGAAAAGAAGCCGGCCGTGGCCGGCGATGCGCCCGAGGCCGGAGGCGACCCGGTCGCCGGGGCCGTGGAAGTCGAGGGCGAGGATGCCGGCGAGGGCGACGACGAAGGCCTCGAACAGGAGCCGCTCCTGGCCGCCCTCCCGGAGCTCGCCGCCGCTCGCGCCGGGTTCGCGACCGAGGCCGCCCGGCTCGCCGCGGCCGGCGACGCCGGCGCCCTCCGGGACCTGGCCGGGCTGATGTGCGCCGAGAAGTCGCAGTACGTCTTCATGACCGGCCTGGACTGGGGCGGGTCGCTGGCCATATCGAGCTACGGCGAGGCGACGGAGCCTGCCGAGTCCCACCGCAGGCGTTCGCGCTTCTGGCAGGCGGCCCGGGTCTGCGAGCGGCTCGTCAAGGACCACCCCAAGGCCCCGGAGGCGGCCGATGCCGTCTACACGCTGGCGCTGTGCCACTGCCGGATGGCCGAGACCCACTGGGTCGAGCACCGCACGGCCTACTGGCGCTCGGTCCAGAAGGAGAACGTCAAGAAGTCCATCGACTGGTACGTCCGCTTCGCGCGCGACTATCCCGACGACCCCCGCGCCGCCGAGGCCCGGCGGGCGTCGGAGCGGCTGACCGAGGCCTGGTTCCCCAGGGAAGGCGGGGAGCGGTAGCCCCGGCGCCAGAACAAGGAGCCCCGCCCATGGACAGCCCCCATCCGGCCCCTTCCTCCTCCGAGCTGCCGGACCGCTCCTCCGCGATCAGGGCCTTCGGCATCGTCCAGATCGTGCTGGGAGCGCTGGCTATGCTGCCGTGGATCTGCCTGATCTGGGCAGTCGGCCTGGCCGTCTACCAACTCCGCGTGCTGCGGCACTTCCGCCGCGCCAATTCCGAGGGGGCAGCATGACCTGTCGTCTGCGATTCATCTCCTGGGTGGCGCTTCTTCCGGCACTGGTCCTCGCCTCCACAGCCCCCGGCGGCGAACCCGACTGGCCGACCTTCAAGGGCGGCAACGATCGTCTGGGCGTGCGCAAAAGCGTTCCGCCGATAAGGCAGCCCAAGGTGCTCTGGAGGGCCGACATCGGCATCCAGGGCTACCTGAACAACCCGGTGCTGGCCGAGGGCAAGGTCTTCGTCGGCAGCTCCGGCACCAGGCACAACGAGAAGGATGCCCGCGACGGCGTCTACTGCCTCGATGCCGCTACCGGCAAGGTGCTCTGGCACGCCGCCACGGAGAAGGATGCCTGCGGAGTGGCCTACTCCGACGGGCGGGTCTTCGCCACGAGCGACGACGGCAAGCTGCGGGCGCTGGCCGCCAGCGACGGCGCCAGGCTCTGGGAGGCCGAGCGCCAGGGCGAACTCTACTGCCAGCCGCTGGTGATCGGCGAGCGCGTCTGCATCGGCGACGGCCATGGCAAGGTCGCCGCCTTCGACTGCCGCACCGGGAAGCTCGAATGGGGGACCGCCGTGGCAGGCGGTGCGTGTCGCGGGGGACTGAGCGGCTCGGGCGAGCGCCTCTATGCGACATTCGCCGACGGCGTCGTCGCGTGCCTAGACCTCAAGGGCGCCGTGCTCTGGAAACAGCAGGTGGTCAAGGACCCGAACCATATCTACCCGGCGCCGCTCGTGCTCGGCAGCAGGCTGGTCGTCGGCTATGCCCGGGACACCGAGTACCCCGATCCGGCCCTGAAGGCGCTCGACGCCCGGACCGGCGAGCTCAAGTGGGACGCCAAGGGCAGCGACCAACTGCAGGACTTCGGCAACATCCGCAGCACGCCGGTCGTCTGGGGCGACGACATTCTATACGGCGAGCCGTATTCGAACCGCCTCGTCGCCGTCAACGCCATGGACGGCGCCGCCCGCTGGAGCCTGGAACTGGGCGCGGCGATGTTCCCGCACTACCCTTCGCCGGCTGTGGCCGGGGACGTGCTCTACCTGCCGCGGCACGACGGCGGGCTCTATGCGGTGGATCTGGCCAACCGCAAGCTGCTCTGGACGCTCTACCTGGGCGACTCCGCGCAGGTCGGACCACGACTGCCCGAGAAGATCGCCGCCGGTGCGAAGGAGTGCGCCGACGAGCCGGCCGTGGGCCAGCCGCTCTACGCCTCCCCGGCGCTCGGAGCGGACGGCACCATCTACGTCGGCTCCGGCCAGGGCTGCCTCTACGCCATTGGAGGTGAACGGGCCGGAATGCGCCGCGTCAAAGCCCTGGTCAGCGGACACGTGCAGGGCGTGGGCTTCCGGGCCTTCACCAACGCGCAGGCTGCACCGCTGGGCGTCGGCGGCTACGTGAAGAACCTCAAGGACGGCCGCGTAGAAGCGGTGATCGAAGGCCCGGCCGACAAGGTCGAGCAACTGCTCAAGGCCATCCGCACCGGTCCTCCGGGCTCGCGGGTCGACGGAGTGGAGGTCGAGGAGCAGCCCGCCACAGGCGGGTTCCGGGGGTTCGTGATCTCCAGCTGAGCCCACTTCCGCCAGGACGCGGCTCTGCTTGGCACGTCTATCTTGTACAGGCTCGATTCGAGAAAGGAGCTTCCATGTTCAGCCGCCCCTCCGGATCTGTGTTGTCTCTGACCACGGCCCTACTCCTGGCGCTCGCCGGAGCCGGCCCCGGGCATGCCGAAGAGGCCGCTCCCGCCAAGCCGGCGCCGGCTGAGAAGCTGCTGCTCAAGATCTACGATGTCCAGGACCTGATCCTCCAGATCCCCGACTACCCCGGACCGGCGATCGATTGGTACTGCCAGGGCGGCGGGAGCCTGCCGGTCTTCAGCCCGCCGCCGTCGCCTCCCTGCCTGACCACCGCGGCGCTGCAGGAGATGATCCGGAAGGAAATCCAGCCGGAGAGCTGGGAGCCGGGCAAGGGCACTCTGATCGAGGAACGCGCCGGCCGGCTGGTCGTCGTGCAGACCCGCGAGGCCCACAACGAGATCGAGGCCCGGATTCGCGCGCTCCGCGAGAAAACGCGGTTCCAGCTCTCGGTCAAGGGGCTGCTCGTGGCCGTGGACGCCAAGATCGCCGAGGCCCTGCGCGTGCGCAAGTCTCCGGAGTTCACCGCGGAGGAGGCCGAGGCGCTGGTCAAGTCCGCCGGGCCCGGCGGCCTGCTCGCCGCTCCGCAGCTGCTGTGCTTCGACGGCCAGCGCAACCACGCCTGGGCCGGAAGATCGATGGCCTTCTTCGGCGGCTACTACATGGGCATGGCGAGGGGCTCCAACTGCGGCGATCCCTGCACCAACCAACTGCTCGATGGAGCAGTTCTGGACGTCCGCCCCACCCTCCTGGCCGACCGCAGCGCGGCGGATGTGGAGGTGCGCTTCGCCCTGGGCGCAGAGCCTGACGGGAAGCTCCTGAAGCTCACCTCGCTGGCTTTTCCAGGTCTGAAGAAGCCCGACGCACCGGCGGAACCCGACGCCAAACCTGTACCCGATACCCGTCCGCCGGCGACCATGGCAGTGACCACCGAAAGCGACTATTGGCTGCCCAGCGTACCCGTGTTCAGCGTCAGGACCTCCGCGACCGTGCCGCTCGGCAGGTACGTCCTGGCCGGCATGGCCCCGGCGATGCCGGCTGCGCCCCGAACGAAGGGCTCCGGGGAACCCAGAACCGTGGTCCTGCTCGTCGCCGTCTCGGCACCGCCGGCGCTTCCGCCGCCCGAAGGGGTAGCCAAGGGTGCCCCCGAGGACCGGCCCGTGCCGGTCACCTACGACCTGCGCGAGCTCACCGCCCTCATACCCAACTTCCCCGGCCAAGTCCTCGGCGTCGCCGCCATGATGAGCCATGCTCAGGGCGGCGCTGGCGGCGCCATCGTCGCTCCGAGCATCGAGTTCGCGGCCGTCCCGCCCGGGAGCGTTGCGGACCTCGTCAAACGGACCATCGAGCCCGACTCCTGGGGCGTTGGCGGCACGATGCTCGAAGAGCGCAGCGGGTTTCTCACCGTCAACCACCGACCGGCGGTCCATCGCCGCATCGCGGAGCTGATCGCCACGCTGCGGGCCGACCAGAAACGCCAGCTCTCGGTGGAGGGCCGGCTGGTGGCGGTGAGCGACGAGACGGCTGCCCGGCTGCGGCTGCGTGAGGGCGCTGAGTTCCCGGTCGAGGAGGTCGAGGCCCTGACCAAGCCGGGCGCCGGCCAACTGCTGGCCGCTCCGCGGCTCCTGTGCTATCACGGCCAGAGGGCCTCGCTGGCCTCGGCCCGTACGATCACCCACGTCTCTGGCCTCTATGATGCCGACGAGCTCTATGCGCAACCGATGATCGATACCGAGAGCTTCGGGTGCGTGCTGGACGTCCGGCCACTGCTGAGCTCGGACCGGAGCAGCGCCACGCTGGAGGCACGACTGACCCTCACCGATGACTGGCGCGAGAACGAATGGGACGTGAAGCTCTCTGCCTCGGCGCCCGACGCCCGCGGCAAGGCGCTCTCGGCCAGCAACCGGCTGACCGCCCCTTCCCAGCGGATCTGGACCGCCCGCGTGGTGAGCACCGCGCCGGTGGGCAAGTACGTCCTGGTCAGGAGCTACCGCCGGACCGACCGGGCCGCCGACAAGAATGGCTCGGGCGCCAACGTGCTGATGTTTTTCAGAGTGGACTCCACGGCGTCGGCGCAGGCCCCCCAACAGCATTGAGGCGGAGGAGAACACTATGCATCGAATGGCCGTTGTCCTGATCGCGTTGGCGACAGCGGCCCTTCCTCCGGCCGGATGCTCCGGCAGGAGGAGCAACGCGCCCGAACCCTGGGCAAAGCCTGGGAACTGGATCACACTGACCGAGGAGGAGGACCCAAGGCCTCACGTACTGCTGCGTGCGGTCGTGCAGGCCGTGGCTGAGAAGTCGGAGCGGCAGCTCGCCGCAGCGACCGAAGAGGACGCGGAGTTCGCCGAATACTACAGCCCTGGAGAAGGCGGACGCCCGCACAGCAGTCCGACCACATGCGCCGGCCTGGCGCGCCGCGGACTCAACGGATGCTCGCCGCGGACATGCCAATACAGCGTCAGCAAGCTCCTTCACACATCCACGGCCGCCGCGGGTCGAGCCGGAGGCCGGGACATCGTGGCGCGGGGGCGGGTGGCCTTCAGAGACCGGGAGACAGAGGGCTACATCCTCGAACTCGAAGTCCAGCTCGTCAGGCAGGCGGAGGGGCCGTGGCGCGTCCGCCGCGTCGAGCTGCGCCACATCTGCACAGTGATCAGATAGCGGCCCAGTTGTACAATCGGAGCTGCGACTAACCTGCTATCGCCCTCCGTGGCTCCTGGTACCTCCGACGCTGGGGCCAGCCCACCCCGTGTACCGGTACCACGATGCCCTGGCGACTCTGGACCGGCGCTCCACTGCAGCGCAACGCAGACCGGGAATGACTCAGCCCCAAGGCGCTTGCGCCCTCATGGCGCGGACCGTAGCATCTGCGCCATCGCGGACCGGAGGAGCGCCCATGCATGCGCGCGGACCGAAGCTCGGAGTAACAGCCGCCGCCGCGGCGCTGGCCGCCTTTCTCGCGACCTCCTCCGGCATGGCAGAAGTCACGGCCACCGCGGAAGAATCGGGCGGGGCCCGGCCTGCTGCGCCCGGGTTCGTCCTGCCCCGCAGCGCCGCGGAGCTGACCTTCCCGGTCGCAAAGCTCGAGGCCGCCGGCGCGGCCGCGTACCTGGTCACCTCGACGCCCATCGCACCGCCCCCCTCTGCATATGGATGGAAGGCCGCGCCGCCGGCAACGCTCACCGCCGAAGAGCCCGGCGTACACGACTACTACGCCTGGGTCAAAGACGCGGCCGGCAACGTCTCGCCGTTCGCCGTGCAGACCGTCGACGTCCGGTGCACGAAGATCACCGTCGGACCCAAGGGCCGGGACTTCACCAACTTCGCCGACGCCGTCGCCGAGATCGCCAGGCGGGGCAACCCCGCAGGCTGCGTGATCGAGGCCGACGCCGGCGAGTACCCGTCGTGGCGCTCCGAGAACGAGTACAAGGGCCGGGAGAGCTTCCTCAAGAACATCGTCAAAGCCTCCGCGGATAACCTGACCATCAGGGGCATGGGCGGCCGGGCGCACCTGGCCTACGAGTGCCGGGGCGCCGTCAGCAAGGACCGCTGGACGGTCCCGCCGGGCGGGACCCAGCACGGCTCGGTGATCGTCCAGGCGGCGCGGAACCTCCGGCTGGAGAACGTGGAGGTCTCCGGCGGCTGCGAGGCCACCAGCGGCAACGGCGCGGGCCTGTGGGTCGAACCGGCCGGCGTGGGCACCGTGGTGCGCGACTGCTTCTTTCACGACAACGACAACGGCATCCTGACCAGTCGGATCCCGTCCGCTCGAGTGATCGTCATGAACAGCGAGTTCCGCGCCAACGGCGCCCCCGGTCCATTCGCCGAGGGCCAGAACCACAACCTCTACGTCGGCGAGGTCGCCGAGCTGGTCTTCATGTTCAACTGGTCGCACGCCTCGCAGCGCGGCCAGCTGCTCAAGTCCCGGGCCGCGCGCAACCACGTGCTCTACAACCGGCTGACCGACGAGGGCGGCAGCAACTATCCCATCGACCTGCCCTACGGCGGCGAGTCCTACGTGATCGGCAACCTGGTGCAGATGAGCGCCACCAACCGCAACGGCACCATGATCAACTACGGCCGGGAGGTGGTGATGAACATCGCCTACCGCAACGGCGGGCCGGAACCGCTCAAGGACCGGGCCGAGGTCACCGACGAGCGCACCGGCCGGAAGTACCGGCTGCACTACAGCCTCAACCACGGCGCCTCCGGCAAGTGGGAGAGCCGCGACCGCGCCAGCCGCTGCAGCCTGCGCCTCACCGAGGCCGACGGACCGGACTTCAAGCCGGGCGACCGGCTGACCTACGGCCAGGACAGCTCCGTCGAGATCGTCTCGGCGGAGTGGTCGTGGGCCGGCGCGGTCCGCGAGATCCGCGTCTGCAGCAACACCTTCGTGAACGAGTGCAACTCCGGCTACGGCCAGTACCTGCTGCGCGCCCATCCGGACACTAAGCTGGTCCTCCTCCGGAACAATCTGATCGTCGATCTGCGCAGGCCCGGCAACGTCTACCGGCTCTGGCCGGACGCATCCAAGACCGTCAGGGAGAAACCGGTCGTCGAGGAGGACGACCTCTGGGTCAAGGCCGAGCCGGGGCTGGTCGACCTGGCCGGGTGCGACTACTCGCTCCAGGAGAAGGCCGCCGGAGTCATCGACAAGGGAGCGCCCCCGGGGAGCGCCAACGGCATGAGCCTGGCGCCGGTCTACCAGTACGTCCACCCCTGCAAGGCCGAGGCGCGCCCCGAAGACGGCAAGCCGGACCTGGGCGCGTACGAGCTCCGCAGGCCGCAGACCAAACAGCAACCTTCGGCGACCGGAGCAGCGCCTCCGAACCCGCCCCCCTGACCGGCCTTCGCCGAGGCCTCCGGATCTGCCAAAGCTGCGCCGGACAACTCGCAGCCCGGATCGGAACCCGTAACCCGGAACTCGGAACCAGGAACTAGGAACCGTCCCATGAACTACCCCCCCACTCCCCGCGAGGACCTCGTCGAAACCATCCACGGCGTGCCGGTGGCCGACCCCTACCGCTGGCTGGAAGACCTCGACTCCGAGCGCACCCGCGCGTGGATCGCCGCCCAGAACGAGCTCACCGCCGGATGGCTCGCGGCCGTGCCGGAGCGCGAGCGGATCGTCGCGCGGCTCACCGCGCTCTGGGACCACGAGAAGTTCGGCCTGCCCCGCCGCCGCGCCGGGCGGGTCTTCTTCTCCCGGAACAGCGGCCTGCAGAACCAGAGCGTCCTTTACTGGGCCGAGTCGCTCGAGGCCGAGCCGCAGGTGCTCCTCGACCCCAATGCGCTCTCGGCCGACGGCACGGTGGCCCTGGGCCCCCACTCGATCAGCGAGGACGGGCGTTTGATCGCCTACTCTCTCACCAGCGGCGGCTCCGATTGGCTCGAGTGGCGCGTGCGCGAGGTGGACTCCGGCCGCGACCTCCCCGACCGACTGGAGTGGTCCAAGTTCTCGGGCGCCTCCTGGAGCCACGACAGCCTCGGTTTCTACTACAGCCGCTACGACGCCCCGGCCGGCGGCGCCGAGCTCAAGGGCGCCAACTACTTCCAGAAGCTCTGCTACCACCGGCTGGGCGAGCCGCAGGCGGCCGACCGGCTGGTCTACGAGCGGCCCGACCGGAAGGAGTGGGGCTTCGGCGGAGGCGTCACCGAGGACGGGAGGTATCTGGTCATCCACGTCTGGAGCGGCACCGCGCGCGAGAACGGGCTCTTCTACCTGGACCTGGCCGACCCCGCCGCGCGGGTCGTGGAACTGCTCGCCGACTTCGACGCGAGCTACGGCTTCATCGGCAACGACGGCGCGCGATTCTTCCTCCAGACCGACCTCGACGCACCCCGCTCCCGGGTGGTGGCCGTGGACCTGGCCAGACCCGCGCGGACCGACTGGCGCGAGATCGTCCCCCAGAGCGAGGACGCCCTGCTCGGGGCGGGCCTGGTCGCCGACCGCCTGGTGCTCGACTACCTTCACGACGCCCACAGCCGCGTCCGGATCGTCGAACTCGACGGCCGGCCGGTGCGCGACGTGGAACTGCCCGGCCTGGGCTCGGCCGTCGGCTTCGACGGGCGCCGCACGGATCGGGACGCATTCTACGCGTTCACGAGCTTCACGTCGCCCGGCACCATCTACCGCTACGACATGGACACGGGCCGGAGCACCGTCTGGCGCCGCCCCAAGATCGAATTCGACCCTGATGGGTACGAGAGCCGCCAGGTCTTCGCAACGAGCGCCGACGGCACGCGAGTGCCGGTCTTCCTCTGCCACAGGAAGGGCCTCGCGCGCGACGGACGGAACCCGGTCTACCTCTACTCCTACGGCGGCTTCGGGCTCCCGCTGACGCCGTTCTTCTCGGTCTCGAACCTGGTCTGGATGGAGATGGGCGGCGTGCTCGCGGTGGCCTGCCTGCGCGGCGGGGGCGAGTACGGCAACGCCTGGCACGACGGCGGGCGACTGGCCAGGAAGCCCAACACCTTCGCCGACCTGGTGGCGGCGGCCGAACTGCTCATCGGACAAGGCTACACCTCGCCCCAGAAGCTCGCCATCGGCGGCGGGAGCAACGGCGGGCTCACCGTGGCGGCGACCATGAACCTGCGCCCGGACCTCTTCGGCGCCTGCATCGCCGAAGTGGGCGTCCTGGACATGCTCCGCTTCCACAAGTTCACCATCGGCTGGGCCTGGGCCTCGGACTACGGGTCGCCGGACGATCCGGAGCAGTTCAAGTGGCTGCTCGGCTATTCGCCCTACCACAACTTGAAGCCGGGCGCGCGCTACCCGGCGACGCTGGTGCTGACCGGCGACCACGACGACCGGGTCTTCCCCGCGCACAGTTTCAAGTACGCCGCGGCGCTCCAGGCCGCCCAGGGCGGCGAGGCCCCGGCGCTCATCCGCGTGCAGACCCGAGCCGGCCACGGCCACGGCAAGCCGACGGCGCGGATCATCGAGGAGTGCGCCGACCGCTGGGCGTTCCTGCTCCGGGCGCTGGGGGAACCCTCCGGCTGATCCCCGGCCCACTCCACATGCGCCGGCGCAGTTTCAACGGTGGAGTAGAGGGGGCGGGCCTTTCGGCCCGCGCCCCTCCCTCGTCGC
>CALGYR010000037.1 GCA_937935355.1 uncultured bacterium
CTTCTTTAGCCAAAGTCCTCACCACCCTGCCCAAAAAGGGCAGAAGTCGAGCTTAAGGAAGCGCCATTCGATAGCGATAGCGATGGCGATGGCCATGAAGTGCGACCGCGGGCTACTGCGCCGTTCCTGGAGCGGAGACCAACATCTGCACCCTCACGGCCGGCGCCAGCTTGGTCTCGAGCAGCGCCTTGACGTGGGCCTGCCAGGCGACCTCGAGCGCCTCGCGGTCGGGGAAGTGCTTGCGGAAGAGTCCTTCGACGTCGGCCCGGAAGCCGCCGGCGCGTATCTCGGCGAGCATGGCCAGGAAGTCCTCCTTGCGCGTCCGGCCGACCCTGGCGAGCGCCTCCGGGTCGGGCCTGCGCCTCGGGGCCAGGAGCCGGGCCCGCTCGCGGGCGTCATCGCCGTAGAAGATGAAGTGCGCGAAGCTCCAGATCCGGGCGTAGTCGTCCAGGGAGACGTCGCCGCCCGAGCCGGTGGCGAGCAGCTTCTCGACCGTGAGCCCGGACCGTCCGGACGCCCGGGCCAGGAATGGCAGCCTGGTCCAGACCAGCCCGCCGCCGAGGCCGTCGGCGTCGGAGCCCTCCATGGCCGTGGCCAGCGTCTCGGCCAGCCAGGTCCGGTGGGCGGTCACGCCCAGGACCCGCATGGCCAGGGCGTGGCCCACCTCGTGCCGGACGGTCTGGCGGGTGGCGAAGCCGATGCGGCCGTCCTTGCCGGCCGGCGCTATGTGGCACATTCCGGCCATCGGGTCGAAGAAGCCGCTGGCTCCGCCGGCGCCAGCCGCCCGCCGGGCCCTGTCATAGTCTTCTTTGTCGGCGTAATAGCGGACCCTGACCCGGAAGCGCTTCATCTCCGGGGAGTCGGCGGGCACTTCGAAGACCTCGGCGAAGTCGGACACGTCCGCCTCGGCGATATCGGCGATCCCGCGAGCGAGCTCCGCGGCGCCGTCGGCCGCGGCCCGCACGTGCTCGGTGTCGTGCCGGAAGAGCCCGTCGGAGCCCTTCTGAGCGGGCGGTGCGGCCGCGGGGGCGACTACCGCCGCGCGCGCCGCGGCCAGGGCTGCGCGCTTCTCGAGCGCGGCCTTGTGCTCCGGGTTGACGGCCAGGGCCGCGGCCAGCTCGGCCTCCTGCTCCCCGGCGAGCCCCTTGGAGCCGCACCACAGGGCCAGCCGGTAGCGGCCATCGGCGCTGCCGGCCGGGCAGGCCTCGCGCCTGCGCAGGTACTCCTCGCGCCATCCGCCCGGACGCACCTCGCGGACCCGGGATTCCTCGAACTCCAGCAGCGAGCCGCCGGCCGTGCGCACGCGGACCACCCCGGACTCGCGGGTGACCGTGCCGGCGAAGACCGCGCCGTCGGTGAGCTCCACCACCTCGGCCCGCGCCGTGGGCGGCAGCGCGGCGGCGCCCAGCAGGATGGCTCCGAGAAGCAGGATTGGCCTGTGCATTCCGGTCGTTCTCCCATAAGATGACGCCGGGCTGTGCAGGCGCGGGACGGCGGATATGCCCGGCCGGGAGGAATGGACCGTGAAAACGCTGGTGGTCTTCTACTCGCGAACCGGCAACACCCGCCGGGTGGCCCAGTCGCTGGCCCGCGAGCTCGGCGCCGAGACCGAGAAGATAACGGAGCCGGTGAGCCGCACCGGTTTTCGCGGCTTCTTCTCGTCCGGCCGGGACGCCTTCATGAAGCGGCTCACGCCCATCGAGCCGCTGTCCTTCGACCCTGCCGGCTACGACCTCCTGGTCCTGGGCACGCCGGTTTGGGCCGGCACCATGGCCTCGCCGGTCCGGACCTTCCTGCAGCAGAACGCCGGGAAGCTCAAGAACGTGGCCTTCTTCTGCACCCTCGGCGGTGGCGGCCACGAGCGGCCCCTCAGGCACATGGAGGAGCTCGCCGGTAAGAAGCCCCTGGCCACCCTGGCCCTCCGGGAGAAGGAGCTCAAGGGCGACTTCGCGGCGAAGGTCAGGGAGTTCGCGAAGCAGTTAGCCACAGATGAACACAGATAGACACAGATGAGCTTGAGGGTGCGGGAGAAGGCTCTACGGGTGCGCTGAGCCTCTGATCCTATCTGTCCGTCATCGGCGTGAATCTGCGTGCATCTGCGGTTGATCGGTTGTTGCTGTTGTTGTCCCGCCCCGTGCATCCGTGTTCATCTGTGTGCATCTGTGGCTGATTCTGGCGTACGCCCACGCCGCGCCGGCGCCGGCCAGGACCTCGAGGAACGGCCACGCCGGCATCCGGTAGCGCACCGAGCCGATCCAGACCGTGTGCGCGGCGGCCACGAAGAGGACGGGGAGCAGGCAGAACCAGATGGGGGCGTGGGACGGGGGGCGAGGGACGGGGGATGAGGCCGTGATAGGCGCTTTTCTACCCGCCCCCCGCCCCCCGCCCCTCGTCCCCGCCGCCACTCCCAGCGCCGCCAGCCCCATCACCATCATCCACGCCAGGACGCTCGGCAGCACGTAATACCAACGGCGGTAGGGCGCGAAGTTCGGAGCCGGGCTCCAGGTCCGCGCGAACTTGACCGCGGCGAGCCGGGCGAAGTCGCCGGGGTGCGAGGCGATCCAGGCCCGGGCCTCGGCGCCGAGCGTCCGATTGCGCTCGAGCTCGTCGACGAGGCCCAGTTCCCCGATGCGTTGCGCGGTGGTCTCGGGGATGGCCGGGCCGCCGGTGGCGTGCGGGGAGTTCCCCTCGTATAGCGAGCCGCCGCCGTCGGTCGAGACCGGCACGAAGGCGCCGAGCACCTGCCAGTTGCGCACCCACCAGGGCGAGAGCGCCGCGACGAAGATCGCCAGGGCCAGGCAGGCTCGCGCAAGCGCGGCCTTGAACTGCGGCCGCCCCGCGCCGGGGAGGAACAGCGCGCCGAGGATCAGCATCGCTGCGATCATGCCCACGGCCGGCCGGGTGAGCAGCCCGAGGCCGGCGAGCAGTCCCGCGCCCGCGGCGAAGCCGGCGCCGGCGGCCGGAGAGTCGCCCTCACCGCCGCGAGCGCGCCAGGCCAGGAGCGCCGCCCACGCGAGCAGGCCGAGCCCCAGGGTCTCGGTGAGCTCCATCGTCCCGAAGTAGACCGAGAAGGGGTCGAGCGCCGCGAGCAGCCCGGCGAAGACGGCGGCGCGAGCGCCGAAGAGCCTCCGGGCCAGGAGGAAGACGGTCAGCACGGTCGCCGCGCCGAGGAGCGCCTGGGGCACGCGCCAGGCCGCGTCGGAGCCGCCGAAGAGCGCGCGGCAGCCGGCCAGGAAGAGCGGATAGCCGGGCACCACCCGAGCCCGGTTGCCGGTCGCCTCGCGGAGCTCGCCGCGCTCGATGAGCCCCCCGGCCATCCGGTCGTAGGTGTCGGCGTCCGGCATCGGCGCGGCGGGCACGGCCAGCGCCGCCAGGCGCACGACCGCGGCCAGCGCCAGGACGAGCAGCATCCACCAAGGTCCGCTGGGAAGAGCGGAGGCTTTGGAACCGCAGATGCACGCAGATGCACGCAGATTCGAGGAACCTGGTGCGTCGTGGGTGGACAGTTCTGTCACGATGAAACGCTCCGGCTCTTCTGCCGTTGTTGCGATCTGCGTGGATCCGCGTGCATCTGCGGTTTCACGAAGCCCTTTTCGAGCTTCGGCCGCGGTCTTGATTGTCCCCGCTCATCGGTGACAATTATGGCCATGCGGAGGCTCGAGGCAAGATGAAGCGTGATGAGGCGATAGCCGGTGCCGGCGGTCCGCCCCGGACCGGCGGAGTCCCGGCGCGCACGGTGCTCAGCGCCGCCTTCTGCGTTCTGTGCGTGCTGGCGGTTCGCGCCGCCGTGTACGGCCGGACGTCCTGTTCCGGATGGCCGCCGGACGGGCGGCGGCTCGAGCGCGAGGCCGCGCGGCTCTCGCCGGGCCCGGACCCGGACCCGGCCGCCAAGCTCGTCGCCGACTGGCGCCTCGAGATCGAGGAGCTCTCCGCGCCGCTCGCGGAGCTACGTTCGGCCCTCGCCGCGGAGCCCGACGGGACGGTCCGGTACCGGGTGGCCGCCGATGCCCTGAAGCGCCTGGACTCGGGCCGGATGGAGTCCGAGCTCGCCGGCCTGGCCCGCTTGAAGCCCGGCGCGCTGCGCACGGCCGCCGCGGTCTATGGGGCGCCCGTCGCCGCCGGGAGCCGGGCTTCCCCCGAGGCGCTCGGCGGGGCGCTCGTGGGGCTGGCCGCCGCGCGCCGCGCGGTCCGCGACCGGTTGAGCGGCCCGCATCCGCTGGCCGGCGACGCCTTCAGCGCCGAGTTGGGCCGGTGGCTCTCTTCAGATTGAACGCGTCCCGGCCATAGACGATCGAGGCCGCCTGCAGCACGGCCACGGCGCGGCGGCGGAGCTCCTCCCGACGGCGCGCCGTCTCCGGGTTGTCGACCGGGACCCGCTCCAGACGCCCTGGCGGTCCGAACCGGAAGAGCCGCGGCGGCGCCCCGCAGGGCACGGCCACCAGCGTCCCGTCCGCATCGAGCAGCCCCAGCTCGGAGTTGTGCTGCATGAGCGCCCAGCCCGCCCCGGGGGGGCGGTCCAGGACGCTCGATCCGAAGAAGCAGTGCTCGTAGCTTCCGCCCAGGAGCGAAAGGACGGTCGGGGCCACGTCGGTCTGGCTGCAGACCGTGCTCACCCGGCGTGGCGCGAGGATTTTCGGGGCGTGGATAGCGAGGGGCACCCGGTGGCCGGCGAAGCCCTCCACGGGCAGGGCGTGGCCGCCGTGGTCGGCGACCAGGACGAAGACGGTCCGGTCGTAGGTGGGCAGCCGCCGCGCGGCGTCCATGAACCGGCCCAGCGCCCAGTCGGCGTAGCGCTGGCAGTCCTTCTCGAGGTGGTGGGCGTCGGCCGGATCGACCGGCTCGACCTTCCCGGCCGGAAAGTGGAAGTTCGGGTGGAAACTGCTCGTGACGACGGTGAGCAGAAAGGGGCGCTCCCCCGCCGCCGCCATTTCCGCCAGGGCCTGGTCGAAGGCGTCCTCGTCGCAGAGCCCGACGTCGCCGTGGAAGGTGCGCGAGCGGAACTGCTCCCCGAAGACCAGCCGTGAATAACCGTTGCCGCCGAGGAAGGACCGCCGGTGGTCGTCGCCGGGCTCGCCGCCGCTGACGAACACGGTCTCGTAGCCGCGCTCGCGCAGCACCGCGGCGAGGGTCAGGAATCGGCCCTCGCTCCGCGCGCGGCAGCTCGCGCTCCGGCCGGGCAGGTCGGGGAAGCCGCCCAGGACCGCGGCGCAGCCGTTGGGGCTGCGCGTCCCCGAGGCGAAGCAGCGATCCATGAGCACAGATTCGCCGATCAGCCGGTCCAGGCGCGGCGAGAGCGCCGGGTCCCCGCCCATCGCGCCCACGAACTGCCAGCTGCAGCTCTCCATCAGCACCAGGACGACGTTGAGGTCGCGGCGCGGCCGGCCGGTGCAGGTCACGCGCCTCAGCGGGTTCTCCGGGTCGCCTACGAGCCGGTCCCCCGGCCGGACGATGGCCTGTGCGGCCACGGCCAGCGCCTCGGGCTCGCTCAGGAGGCCCAGGTCGGGGTCGACCTCGCGCGAGGGCAGGACGGCGCGCTCGATGGCTTCGCGCAGCGTGAAGAGGCCGTTGAGCGTGAACTGGGTGAGCGCCGGCGACGGCGAGAAGTACGCCGGACCGGCATTGAGCGGCCGCGGCCCGAGGCTCCCGCGGACGGCCAGGGCCAGAAGCCCGGCGAGCGCCACCGGCCAGCCCAGCCGCCAGCGGACCGGTGCCATCCAGGACGCGTCGGGCCGGCGCAGCACGGCGCGCTCGAAGAGGAGGTACAGGCCGGCCAGGGCCGCGGCCCCGGCGGTCAGGGCGATGGCCACCGGGAATCGCTGCCAGACCAGCCGCCAGGCGTAGCCCACGAAGCAGTACTCCACTGCCCGGTGGTTGAGGCGCTCGCCGAACTGCCGGAAGCAGTAGTAGTCGGTGATGGTCGCGACGAGCGCGAAGGCCGCCGCCGCGGCGCAGTAACCGGCCGTCAGTCGCCGTGTCCACCGGCCGGCCGCCAGCCGGGCGGAGAGCGCCGCGGCGGGAGCGAGCGGCAGGGCCAGCAGCGCTGCCCCGTGGAGGTCGTAGCGCAGGCCGACCAGGAAGCCGGCGAGCAGGTCCCTCCCGGGAACGCCAGCCAGGCGACCGGCCGCGCCCAGCGCCAAGAACAGGCGCTCGACGAGGAATAGAGCCAGGAGCATGGCGAAGAGCACCACCGGCGCCCGGAAGGCGGGGTCGCAAAGAGGCAGCCGCCGGCTCCAGGCTCCGGGCCGGGCGGTTGTCGGGGGGCGGGCGGCGCTCCCGGTCGTGAGGGAGGTTTCGCCAGCGATGTCGGTTCGCGCCATATTCCCCATCCATCCGGCTGAGGGGCCACCATAGCCATGCGCCGCTCGAGACGGTCTGCGGCGAGGATACAACCCTCCGGCCGCGCGGGTTCTTCCGGGCTCCGTCCCAAGGCCGTTTCGGAAATGGCCGGGTTCACCGCAGAGACACAGAGACGCGGAGACAAAGTGCTGTCCGCAACCGAGGCCTTCCCTATCTAAGAGCTGCCGGAAAGAACCTCGGGACGGGCCTGGTCAATCCAGGTAGGGGCGACCCGGCGGGTCGCCCCTACGGCAAGGTCGATTCCGGCTGCGGAATCGACCTTGCAGGCAGGCCCGCGCAGGGGGTTGTTTCCGGCAGCGCCAAAGCGCCCCTGCCGCGTTCGTGAGTCAGCTCTGCGCCTCCGCGCCTCCGCGGTGAAGATCGTTGCCCTGGCTGTGTCGGCCAGGAATAGCATCGCTGCCTCCGGGCCTTTATAATGGCGACATGTTCGGCAGGGGCGGATTCAACTGGGCGCCGCGGATCGGGTCGATCCGCGGCATGGACATCCGGCTGCACCTCACCCTGGTGCTCATCGTCGTCTTCTGGCTGATCGAGGGCGCGGTGAACTTCGGGTCCGGCGGCCTGGTCCGCGCCGCGGTGCTCACCGCCGCGCTCGGCGTGGTCATCGTCTGGCACGAGCTGGGCCACGCCTGGGCGGCGCGCCGCTCCGGACTGCGCGTCGAGTCCATCCTGCTCTGGCCGCTGGGCGGGGAGTGCCAGATCTCCGGGGCCATGCCCGGCCCCAAGACGGACATCTTCGTGTCCCTGGCCGGGCCGGCCGCGCACCTGCTCCTGGTGGCCATCTCCTTCGTGCCCATCTACATCGTGCGCCGCTTCTCGGTCGGAGACGTCCTGTTGCTGGAAGTCGCCAGGGACGGTCTGGTGGCCGCCTGGTCGCTGGCCCTCTGGATCCTGATCTTCAACCTGATCCCGGCCTTCCCGCTCGACGGCGGCCAGGCCCTGCGCGGGATGCTGACCTTCCGGCTGGGCGAGGTCCAGGCCACCCGGGTCGCCGCGCGCATCGGCCAGGGCTTTGCCGCGCTCTACGCCATCTATGGCCTGTACAGGCACAGCATGCTGCTCGTGGGGCTGGCGATCTACATCTTCATCAGCGCGGAGCAGGAGCTGCGCGCGGTGCTCTATTCCGGCGCAGCCTACGACCCCAACTCCCGCGATCCGTTCTTCCGCTCGCTGGGAATCGGCCAGCACGACTGGGCCCGCGAGGCCGCCCGGCGCGACGAGGCCCGGCGCGAGTCCGGGCTGGTCAGCCGGCTCAAGACCCGCTGGCAGCTCTGGAGGCTGACCCGCGCCACCGAGCGCCACCAGCGCATGCGGGCCGAGGTCGACCGCATCCTCGAGAAGGTCAGCCGCGAGGGCCTGCCGGCCCTCACCCGCCGCGAGAAGAGGATCCTCAAGCAGGCCTCGCAGGAGTACCGGGAGAGCCGGTGAGGACTAACGGCGGTTGAGGGTGGAAGGTGGAGGGTGGAAGGCCAGTTCTTCCTCTTGGGCTCCCTCTCCCCTTGAGGGAGAGGGCCGGGGTGAGGGGTGTGCCCCGAAGTTCCAGGACCCACCCCTCACCCTTTCCCTCTCCCCCAAGGGGAGAGGGAGTCTGTAAGGAAGAGTCTCCTCAGAACACCTCCGGCGACGTGGGGATGGGCTCGGGCTCGGGTTGGGGCTGTGGCCGCAGGCCTCTTTTCGGCAGGCTCGCACGGAACTCCTTGATGGCGGCGGCCACGTCCGGGCGAGTGGCCAGGCCGAGCGTGACCAGTGCCAACTGTGCGGTCGCGCGGATGTCCGTCTCCTTGCCGGTCTTGAGCGTCCGGAGGGCGCAATCGGCCATCGCCGGATCGATCATTGCTCCGGCCGACGACGAGAAGAGCGTCCGAGCCGCCGCGAGACGCACCTTCGCATCGGGATCGGAATCCACCAGCCTGCAGAGCGGGGTCATCATCCGCGGGTCCAATGCTCCGTAGTCGGATCCGTCCCGTATGGCGGCCAGACGAGTGGCGGAGTCCGGGCTCCCGAGGTCCCGCAGCCTGCTGCCCAGCCGGGCCATGGCCCGCTCCGCACTCTCGGGCGCCAGCGGCGCGGTGCGGACAATCCTGTCCAAATATTGCAGACCGCGCGAGGCCTGTTCGCGGACCTGTGGGTCGCGGTCCCGGGTCGCCGCATCGAGCAGATCGCGGACCATTTTCTCGTCGTCCAGGTCGACCAATGCCCAGCAGGCGTCGGCGCGCAGTTTGGCGTCGTCCGACTTGAGCGCGTTCCGGAGCTCCGCGATGGCGGCCCGGCCGCCGATGGCGGACAGCGCCTCGCAGGCTGCGCGCTTGGTCGATGCGTCCTTCGAGCCGAGCAGGGGTGCGATCCGCGGGACGGACTTCTCGGTGCCGACCCTGGCGAGCACAAGAAGCGCCTGGCCGCGGACTTGCGCCTTCTCCGCGCCGAGCAGCTCCTCAGCATACGGGGCCAGCCACGGACCGGCGGAAGGCTCTTTGGTGAGCACAAAACACAGCCAGGCGCGCTGCCAGGGGTCGGGGCTTTCGCTTATCGCCCGCTTCGCGGTCTCCACGTGCCGGGACGCGTCGATCCGCAGCAGCGCGGGCACCAGGGATGGCAGCGCATAGGCGTAGCCGGGTTTCTCCCGGAGTCTCTTCATGGCGTTCAGGATCGGCTCTTCGGCCTCGCTTGCCTTGAGCAACCCGAGGCTGCGGGCCGCGGACGAGGCCACCCCGCGATCCTCGTCACCCAGAGCGGCGATCAGCATCCGCCGGCTCTCGGGCGTGTCCAGGCTGGCCAGAGCCAGAGCCATCGACGATCTCTGGCGGGGCGAGGCTGTCCGCCACCGCGCGGCGGCCACTGCCTCGGCATCCCGGGAGCCGATGCGGCACAGGGCGCTGAGGGCCTCGCAATCCCACCCCGTGTCGATCATCAGCCCGCCATCGTTGTAGAACTGCGGATGCTCCAGTTGGTGCTTGGCGATCGTTCTGAGCCCGGGGATCGCGCCCTCCAATCGCAGCGCAGCGGCCACCTGGGTCAGACTCCTGAGGCGGCCAGGATCCAGTTCCGAGGGCGCCCCGGCCATCCCGTTGAGATCCTCCGAGACGGCGCGGCCGGCCTCGGGCGGGGCCAGCAGGGACAGGGGACTGTCCACTGCGATCAGGTCCGTGTCCGGGTGGCTCACGAGCTGCCAGCTGCCGCCGATGCCGTAGGCCGCGTACTCCCGGACGCGGGCGCTCTTGTCGGCCAGAAGCTTCGCGGCGGATGCCAACGCCTGGCGGTTTCCCAACTCCGGCAGCCAGCGGGCCGCGGCGCAGCGCTCGGTCTCGTCGGCACTGACGGCGAGCTTCTCGAGCGAGGCCTGGAGCTCCGGTTTCGGCCGGCTCCAGAAGATGGCGCAGACGCCGCCGTGCAGTTCGCGAACTTCGAGCTCGGCGCCCATGGCCTTGGCCAGGGAGTCCAGCAGTTGGCCCACCCGTACCTCGCCGGGTTCCAGCCTGACGTTCCCGCGAAGGCACCGGCTGAGCATGGCGCACTTCAGGCCCGTTTCCCGATGGAGCCGGTTGGCCAGATCGATGAAGGGCATGTGCCTCTTGTCGATGCTCACCCGGCGCTCCAGGACGGCCTCGATCGAGACGGTCGGTGCCGGCGCCGGGGTCGCAGGAGGCGCGGCCGGCGCGGGCGGCGCACCCGGCGGCGGAGTCATGGCCGCGCGCCCATGCGATCGCAGGCCGAGGAAGCCAACGGACAGGACAACGGCGAGCGTCGCTCCCGCCGCCAGTTTCCAACCGATGGCCAGGCTGCAGAGCGTTGCGGATCCGGCGGTTGCTCCGGCAACCTTGGCCCCGCCGGAGGCCGCCAGGCTCTTGATGAGGGCCGTCAGGCTGGCCGGGACGCTTGCCGCTTGCGTCTGACTGAGCGCGGCAGCTATCGCCGCCGGGGTTGCGGCGGAGTAGCCTGCGCGGCTCATCATCTCACGCAACTCCTCGAGCCCCCGGCGGATGTTGGTGGCCACCGTGCCCTCGGGCACCTCCAGCGCCGCGGCCGCCTCGACATAGGAGAGCCCCTGCTCGTAGTGCAGGCTGATGGGCAGGCGGTAGCGGTCGTCGAGCCGCTCGAGCGAGAGCTCGATCTGCCGGCGGAGTTCGGCCTGTTCGGCCGGGCCCGTCGGGACGGACTGGGTGACGTGTGGCTTGCGTTCCATGGCCAGGCTCTCCTCGCGCCTCTTCCTGGCGCGCTCGGAGTCCGCTCGGTCTCCGTGCGCGTGCCGGACCAGGCTCAGGAGCCAGGAGCGGAAACTTCCCGTGGGACGCCAGCCGGCCACGTCGCGCGCGGCGCGCAGGAAGGCATCCTGACAGACGTCCTCGGCGTCGACGGGCTTGCGCGTCAGGCGCAGCGCGAAGGCATAGCAGACGCCCTGGTGGGCCTCGAGCAGCCGCCCGAGAGCCTCCCGGTCGCCGGCCTGCGCCTTGGCTATGAGCGCGGATTCGTCCATGGGAGCGGCTTCCTCTCCTGGCTCATTGTCCGCAGGGAGAGCGGGGCCGCAAGGCGGCGGCTTTCAGAAATACGTAGAAAAGGGGCGAGGGACATGGGGCCTGGGGCGAGGCGCAGGCATGAGGCGAGAGGCTGGCCCCGTCTCGCCCCCCGCCCCCCGCCCCTCGCCCCTCGCCCCTATTCCGGCTTCTCCAGCAGCCTGGCCGTTGCCGGGTCGATCTTGAGCGCCCAGGCCTCGCCGCGGAAGGTGAAGCTGTAGACCAGCTTGCGCCTGGCGTCGTAGTTCCAGCCGGCGCCCCAGCCGGTGCCTACCGGGCCGGCGTCGAGCAGGAACCACTTGTTCTTCTCGCAGTCGTAGACCCGCGTGTAGGCCTTGGCGGTCTTGGGGTCGCCCTGGCGGTAGAGCTCGCTGACGATCATCCAGTCGGCGTGGGCCACGTAGGTCAGCTCGCGGTGGTTGCCGATCTTGGCAACGTCGGTGTTCTCGGGCGTCACCGGCTCGACCGTCTTGGTCTTGAAGTCGAAGCTCAGGAACGTTCCGTTGCCCTGCTTGCCGTAGGAGGCGCCCACCCCGGCCAGAAGCATGCGGTCGCGCTTGGAGTCGTAGGCCATGCCGTGGGAATCGCAGTACGGCCCGAAGAGCGCGCCCTTGGGCTCGAGCCCCTGCCAGCCCTTCTCGCGATCGAAGAGCCAGAGGCTGGCTTTGTCGTTGGCCACCGCCCAGGCCACCGCGCCGTGCGGGCTCGAGGCGATGACGATGCCGCCCCACGAGTAGCGGTAGGGGAGCTTGGCCGGCTCCTCCCGGACCCAGTCCATCCGCTCCGGGTCGTAGAGGAAGCCGCGGGCGTTGACCAACAGCTTGCACTTCGGGTCGTAGGCGTAGAGGTGGTAGGCGTGGGTGTCGATCCACGGTTTGTTGAGCAGCGACGAGGCCGGCCCGCACCAGCCGTTGTAGCAGTAGGGCTCGTCGGCGTCGTAGCCCTCGACGATGCGGTTCGAAACCGGCGAGTAGTGCAGCGGCACGCTCGAAGAGCGCACGCAGTGTCCGCCGCCCCACATCAGCACCTGGTCGCGGTCGGAGTCCCAGGTGGCCGTGCTCCAGTCGCGCTGGCGGCAGCCGCGGGCCGGCACCCGCGGGCCGGGATTGAGTGCCACCCACTGGTTGGCCGGGAGCTTGTCCAGATCGGTGGGCTTGGAGTCGTCGGCCACCTCGGAGTGATCGGCCCGGAAGTACTCGGCGCGCAGCCGCCGGGAGTTCGGCGCCGCCCCGAGCTTCTCGCGGCCGGCCGCGTCGAGCTTGGCCGGATCGAAGGCCAGCGTCCACGTGGAGGCCGGCTTGTTCTTTCCGCCGCGCACCGCCAGGCAGATCCGGTCGTCGGCGTCGGCGGCCATGGCCGGCACCTCGTACCAGGTGGCGCTGTAGCCGAAGAAGTTGCCCACGGGCGGAGGGGCCTCGCCCTCGCTCGTGCCCTTCCCTCCCCAACTGCCGGCCAGGTCCCAGCGGTCGGCGGCCGCGTCGTAGACCCAGAGCTCCCGCGGGTCGGACACGTACGCGGGGCTCGCGCCGTAGTCGCCGCTGCCCGAAGGGACGTAACCCTCGTAGACCGCCACGCGTCCGCTCTTGGGCAGGCAGCAGGCCGCGTGGCCGGCCCGCGGCGAGGGCGCCTTGTCCGGATTCATCCGCTTCCAGACCTTCTTCGCGAGGTCGAGCGTCCAGGTGTCGTTCACCTGGAAGTCCTCGTGGTCGCCGCCGAAGAGCACGAAGAGCTTGTTCTTCTCGTCGTAGACCAGCGGCGCGTTCCTGCGCGAGTGCGGCACGGGGTACTGGGCGAAGGCCGCGTCGCCGAGCTTCGGCTGGACCGCGCGCGCGGCCTTCAGCGCTTCCAGGGTGGTCTTGGCCTTGATGAGCTCGCCGACCTTGGCGAGATCGTTCTTGAAGGCGTCCATGCCCGGGTCCGCGGCGAGCTTCTCGCAGCGTTCGGAGAGCGCCTTGAGCTCCTCGTCGGTGCCCACTCCCTTGGGGTCGCGGTACCAGGCCAGGCGCAGCCGCCCGACCAGGTCGATGAGCGACTCGCTCGCCGCCACCAGTTCCTTGTGGCGTTTGACCACGTCGTCGGCCGGCAGGGGCAGCGGGCTCCAGGTGCCGGCCGCAGCGTCGAAGACGACGGTGCGCGTCCAGCCGACGTTGTCGTATCTCTTGTCCGAACCGACCGCGACGAGGCGCCCCTGGCCGTCGCCGGCGAGCATGTGCCAGCTGAGGTCCGCCAGGAGCGGCTCGGGCGGCCTGGCCTCCCAGGTCTTGGCCTCCAGGTCGAAGACATGGAGCACGTTGCCAAGCGACAGGCAGTAGATCTTCTTCGTCTTGGCGTCGTAGACCGTCTGGTAGCAGGGCTGGATGCCGTTCTTGCCGGCGGGCTTGGCCGCGGCGAACTCCGCCCAGGAATTGGCCGCCGGGTCGAAAGCCTCGACCCCGTCGCCGACCAACAGGACCTTCTTGAGGTCTGCCGCCCAGACCAGGGTCGCCCCCTGGCGGTGCTTGCCGTGGCCCTCGGCGGCCCTGGTCCAGCCGCCGCCGGCAGAGGGAGGAGCGTCGCCGGCCAGCGCGCCGCCCGCGCAGAGCGAGACCAGCAGCGCCGAAAGGACTGGGAACCCTCGATCGATGGTCATGTTTCCTCCCTCCGTCCGAAGCGAGATCCGCGGTCGGTGCCCCGAGTCTATCTACACCGCCCGGGCGGTGCCAGCGCGTTCAGGGCACCGGGACAGTCGCGCTTTCGGCGTAGCCGAGCTTCACGCGCACGACGCGGCGGTTGACCCGGTCGCCGACGTAGGCGGCCTCGTCGCCGACCGCCACGGCCTGCACCCAGCACAAGGGGATGTACGAGGGGCGCGGGGCGAGGGACGAGGGGCGAGTCGCGGGAGAGGCGGGCGGAGCGGCCTCTTCGGGCCCCGCCCCCCGCCCCCCGCCCCCCGTCCCTCCGTCATCCTGGTTGCCGTAGCTCCCGAAGTTGCAGAGCTCGTTGCCGTTGGTGTCGAGCACGCCGACGCGGAAGCGGCCGGCGTCCGGGTAGAAGCTGCGCCCGAAGCCGTCGACGTCGAAACGCGGCGACTCGCACTGGCAGATGTCCGGCGAGAAGTTGGGCGAGCGCCAGGACGGGACGCAGCTGGCGCCCGGGGTGATCCACTTGGCCCCCTTGACCTCGGTGGTGGTCCCGCCGCTGTAGCTGCACTCCGTGCCGCCGGCGCCCTTCTTGATCAGCCCGCCCTCCGGGCCGAACTTGGCGATGCTGCCGTACATGTAGACGTAGTAGTTGACGCCACAGACCCCGTCGGGGTCCTTGGGGCCGTCGGGGAGCTTGCCCTTCAGCCCGGGCGGCAGCGCGTCCTTGCCCGGCCGCAGGCCGAGCGCCAGGTAGATGTTGCCCTGGTAGTCGGTGCGAACCGAGTTGAGGCTGCGGATGTCGGCGTCGATGAGCTTCTCGTTCTTCGGCGCGCCGTCCGGCCCGTAGACGGCCAGTGCGCTGAACTGCTCCTTCTCGGGCTTCTGCCAGATGAGGTACACGTTGCCCTTCGCGTCGGCGGTCACGCCGCGGGCGTGGAGGCGCAGGCTGCCGTCATTCTTGATGCTCATCGGCCCGCCCTCGCCGAACGGGACCTGCTTGAGGTCCGGCGCGAAGCGCGAGACGCCGCCGCCGTGATTGACGTAGAGGAAGTCGTCGAGCCCCGCGGCCAGGATCGCCGCCGACGGGTATATCTTGGGCGGCATGACCGGCCGGATGTTGTCGTTCCTGCCGGTGCGGCCGTCGAAGCGCGCCGTGTAGCCGACGTAGAGCAACTCGCGCTCGCGGTCGAGGCTGAGTTCGCGCAGCCCGCCGACGCTTCTGCCCTTGTTCTCGGGCAGGTTGTTGACGTCGACCTTGTCGCCGAAGGCCGCGCCCCGGTCCTCGATGCGCAGCAGCGCGAATCGGGCGTACCCGCCGTCGTGCGCGCCGAACCAGAGCACTGCCGGCTCGGCCGAGTCGTCGAGCGCCATGGAGACGCGGTGGCCGTCGTGCCTGAAGGTCGGGATGGTCGTCCTGGCGACGGGCTCGGCGTCCTTCCAGGACCTGAACTTGAGCACCTCGGCGATGCCCGCGCCGCCCAGCACGTAGAGCGCGCCGGTCTTGCGGTGCACCGCCACGCGTTCGGGCTTGGGCGTCTTCAGCGTCCCGAGCAGCGAGCCGTCGGGCTTGAAGACCGCCACGCGGTCGTTGCCCTTGTCGGCCACGAGCAGGTTGCCGTCCTTGTCGGTGCAGACGCCCTTGGGATCGTTGAGCGCGAGGTCGCCGGCCGCGTCCTTGCCGCCGAGGAAGGGCTTGGCCTCCTTGTCGTCCCAGGCGAATCTGTAGATCACGTTGACCGGCTTGCCGTAGTGGGCGGCCGAGGTGCGCACGTCGGAGGCGTAGAGCGTCTTCTCGTCCGGCGACATGGCCAGGGTGGCCGAAACGCCGCTCGGGAATATCCTGGTCTTCACCGGGCCGTCGGCCGGGGCGCCGCCGTCGGAGTTGATGACCAGCAGGTGGATCGGCCCCTGCTGCGCGTAGCGCGTCCACTCCATCCGTCCGACAAAAGCCACCCGGCCGTCGGAGGTGGCCAGGGCGTCATGGTTCTCGTTCTCGCCGGCCCCCGGGATGAAGGAGCGCGTCTCGGCCTGGTAGATGAAGGGGACCTTGGTGCCGTCATCGAGCTCGATGCGCTTGAGGCCCTTGAGCTTCTCGTCCGGCAGGCTGGCAGGATAGGGCATGATCGTCCGCAGGTACTTGCCCTCGCGGCTGAACACGCTGCAGGCCATGGAGTTGTCGCTGGGATGGATGGTCCCGAAGCAGAAGAAGACGAAGGCCTCGCCCTTGGGCCCCACCGCGATGGCCCGCACCGAGGGCGGCACCTGTCCCGGCGCGAAGCCGATCATCCGGTCGAAGGCGGGCCGGAGACCCAGCCCAACGCGCACCCTGAACGGGCCGCCGGCCGCCGGCCGGCCCAGGTCGTCCCTGCCGTCCCACTCGACGGCCTGCTCGAGCGCCCCGGACTTGAGCGGCTCCGGCGCGTTCTTGCCGATCGAGCCGGCCACCAGGTGCCGGACGACCTTGCCCTTGGCGTCCTCGATGTAGACGGCCACGTCGGTCTCGCGGTCGACGGCGAAGGTGATGACGGTCTTCTCTCCGGCTTTCGCCGTCGTCGGCTTCTTGGTGAATGCGGGCGGCTTGGCCGGCTCTCCGGCGGAAACCGGCCCGGCAATCAGCAGCAGCATCGCAATCGTGAGCACTGCGCGCATTGTCGCTCCTTCGTCGATTGAGGTGTCAGGACGTTGATCCCAACCCCGAGGCGCTGACACCTGACACCCGAAACCTATTTCTTCCACCGGTACGCCCAGGTCTTGTTCCCGGCGATGAACACGTAGGCGTTGTCGACCGGATCGTAGACCAGGCAGTGCCACGTCATGGTCCCGGGCTGGCCGCCCTGGATGGCTTCGGCCGTCCAGGCGTTCTTCGCCGGGTCGTAGACGTAGAACTTGTTGTCCTTGACCCCTCCGCCGATGACCTTGTTCTTGGAGTCGTAGGCGAAGGCGCACTCGCTCCCGGGGCATTCGCCGGTGGGCCCGAGCACCGTGATCTTCGACTTCTTGAAGTCCGCGCGGTCGAGCTCCAGCGACCAGATCTTTTTGCTGTCCGGGATGCAGTACATCTTCTGATCCGGCGGGAAGTAGACCATGGTGCCCGAGTAACAGTTCACTTTGAACTTGTCGGTGATGTCGTCGAGGATCTTCTTGGACTCGCCGGTCGCCGGGTCGCAGACGAAGACGCCCTGGCCGGCCTGGCCGACGACCTTCTTCGAGACCGGGTCGTACTCGGCCGCCCCGCCGTAGCCGCCGAAGGGCGCCGCCGGCGTCATCTTCCACTTGCCGGTCTTGAAGTCGTAGGTGCCGCAGGCCCCGCCGATGTAGCCGAAGCCCGGCGCCGCCCCCGAGGGGCCGGTGCCGCTCCTGAGCATGAGCAGTTCCTCGCGGTCGTCCGGGACGATGAGCAGGTCGTAGGTGTGCCGGCCTATCGGGCGCGGGTACTCGCCGGATTCGCCCGCCTTCCAGAAGGCCCGGTCCAGGTTGTCCTTCCTGTAGAACTTCGCCGGTGTCGGCTTGTAGAGCGAGCTCCACTTGAGGTCGGCGAAGCTGAAGGTGTAGATCGCATCGGTCCAGGTGGTGGCGTGCCCGCCGCCGAAGAGCAGGATGCGGTGGTTGTGCATGTCGTAGGTCATGCCGCTGTAGTCGGTGACCGATCCGCCCCCGCCCTCCCCGGCCGGCTTCTCCCAGACGAAGGGCCCGAGCTCGGCCGCGGTGTTGTCGGCGAGGTCCAGCTTGGGGTTGGGCGCGGGCTTGGGCTTGTCCTCGCCGGCGGCCGCCGGTAGAGCCAGGGCGGCGAACACGGCTAAAGCTACGGATGCGTTTCTGATGCTGGTGAACATGCGATCGGCTCCTGTCTCACTCGTCCTTGATCTCTTCCAGTTTGGCGGCCTGTTTGTCGAACTTCAGGGTCCAGACCTTCCGGGCGCTGGAGTTATTGAGCACGCAGAGCTTGAGCCCCGGGTCGTAGCGCAGCGAGTCCGACCAGCTGAAGCGCAGCCCCTTGGAGTCCACCGGCTTGTCGTTCTCGAGGAACTTCAGGTCGGCCCAGTAGAACTTCTGGTCGTTGGGGTCCCAGACGACGTTTCCCGCCCCTCCGCCCGGACGGGCGAAGAGGTTCATGAGCAGCATCAGGTCGGCGTCCGGCAGGTAGACGGCCTCGCTCCAGAAGAAGAACTGGCCGAGCGCCTTGGGCTTCCTGACCTCGGCGTTCTGGGCCTGCCCGGTGGCCAGGTCGTACTTGAAGACGACCTTGTCGTTGGAGAGCCACAGGCAGTCGCGCTTGGAGTCGTAGACCACGTCGTGGCCGTCGGCGTAGATGCCGCCGAAGGCCGGCCCGTTCCAGGGGAGCCTGGCCCACTTGCCGGCCTTGGCGTCGAAGCGGAACAAGCCCTTGTCCGAATAGCAGACCATGCCCTTGGGCGTGGCCGTCAGGAAGCTGCCCAGCGACGAGTGGTGCTCCAGGCCGGGGTAGGCGGCCGGCTCCCACTCGCGGACCGCCGGATCGTAGGCACGGTCGAAGTAGAGCATCTTGCCGAGCGTCGGGTCGTACTGGTAGGCCTTGTAGGCGTGCATGGGTACGTGCACCCGGTCGTGGAAGGACAGCGGCGTGGGCACCGAGGCGTAGATGATCTCGATGGGGTCGTCCGGGTGGTAGCCGACCGTCCAGAAGCCGCCGAGCACGCTGAAGTGGGAGACGTCGTCCTCCTGGCTGGTGGAGTGCCCGCCGCCCCAGAAGAGCAGTTGGTGGCGGTCGACGTCGTAGGCGGTCGTGCCCCAGCGGTTGGTGGCGCCCGGCGCGTACATCGGGAACTTGAGCGCCGTCCACTGGTTGGCCGGCAGCCCGTCGAGGAAGGCCCTGGTCTTCTCCGGATCGGGCTTCGCCGCGTTCTCCCAATTGGCAGGGTCGATGCCGTTGAAGGTGTAGGCCCCTGAAGTCGAGGCCTTGGCGGCGGTGCCGGCCTCGTCGGCCTTCGCCGGATCGACCTTGCAGGCCCAGGTGACCAGGCCCCCGCCCTGGGAGTTGGGGCAGACCAGCACGTCGTCCCCGTCGACCGCGCCGACCATGTTGGAGCGGGCCGTCACCCGCGGGCAGTTGTGGCTGAACTTCTGCCGGCCCCAGTCCTCGTCCACGAGCGGAACGTGGAGCAGCAACTTCCAGGCGTCGGCGGCCACGTCGTAGGTCCAGATCTCCTGGGCGAGCCACGTGCGGCTGTAGCCACCGGCGAGCACGATCTTGCCGGCCTTGGGCAGCCAGGCGAGGATGTGGCCGGCGCGCGGCGCGGGGCACTTCTCGGGGAACTTCTGCTCCCATGCCCGCGTCGCGCAGTCGTAGAGCCAGGTGTCGGAGAGCACCCGGTCGAGCCCGTCGCCGCCGAAGAGCACGATCTTCTTGCGCACCGGATCGTATGCGGTCTGCGACCGCGCCCGGCCGGGCGGCTCGGCGGCGAGAGCGTCGACGGCCTGCTCGCAGATGACGCGCACCGCGCGGACCGCCTGGACGTTGACCGCGGCGATCTTTCCGGCCAGTCCCGGGCCGGCGGCCTTGAGCGCTGCGACCACCGCGTCGAGTCGTCGTGCAGCCACCTCGCCGCCGGTCTTCTCGGCGCCGGAGAGATTCGCGGCCTTGACCTCGCCGGAGAGCTTCTCGGCGGCGGCGGCGAGCTCGGCGGCCCTGGCGGCGAGGTCCGCCTTGGCCTCGGCCGGCGTCTCGCTGATCGCGAAGCGGTTGGCCGTCGCACCCAGGAGCGCCTTGGCCGCCCAGCAGAGCGCGGCGGCTTTGGCGGAGAGCTCCTTTTGTTTGGCCGAACCGAACTCGAGCTTCCTCCACTCGTTCTTATCGAGGCTGTAGGCGTAGATGCCGACCGTCGCGGTGCCGCCGTCGCCGCCGGAGTGGAGGATATCCTTGTTGATCGGGTCGTAGCACATCGAGCCCCAGATCCGGCAGGTCGGGCGGGGCTTGGCGCCCAGGTCCTGCCAGAGGCGCGTCGCCGGGTCGTAACAGAGCGTCTTGTCGTAGAGGTAGGCGTAGACCTTGCCGTTCTCGGAGACATAGGCGAACTCGTAGTTGAGCTTGGTGGTCTGCCACTGCCCGCCGCAGCCCGGCCGCAACAGCTCGCCGTCCTTGTAGAAGAGCTCCGGGCCGTTGCAGGCCATCTTCTCGCGGGCCTTGGAGTAGTCTTCGCCCACCGGGCCCGACTCCGGCCGGCCGGCGGCCACGGCCGGCGGGTAGGCGTTCGTCCACTTGCCCGTGGCGAGGTCGAACTCCTCGGTGTCGTAGTGCCGCGGGGGCACGCCGCCGGTCGACTGCGTGCCGCTGGCCATCACGAACTTCCTGATGCCCGGCACGTAGACGAAGAGCGGCTGATCGCGCCGGCCGGTCGGGCTCTCGGCGACCTTCACCCAGGTGTTGGCCGGCGCGGCCTTGAGCGCGTCGGGAGACGCGGAGGACGACGGTGCCTCGGCGCCGGAGGCGGCAGTTGCCAGAGCGCAGAGCATCGCACAGCACAAGGCGAATCTCATGGTGGCTCTCCTTTTGAGAGGGTAGGGGCGAACACGCAACATCCAGCATGCAACACTCAACACGCAATGAAATTGAGGAAGCATCTTCGATTGAAAGACAACGGGCAGTGTTCGAAACAGAGAAGTTGGCTCAACATAAAAAAGATGAATCGGCCCCTTCCGCTGATTCGCTGCGTGTTGGGTGTTGCATGTTGCGTGTTGCATGTTTCCGCTTCGTTGTCCTGCCGACACCGCTCCCCTCCTCATCCCGGCATCCGCAGCCTTGTCGGGATCTTGATGCGCAGCGCCGAACGTTCCGGGTCGGCGCGGCGCAGGCTGATCCGGTCGAGCGCCGCCTCGGCCATGGCCCGGGCGCTCCAGATTACGGTCGGCGGCACCTCGCCGGGACGGAAGCGCGGCGCGTAGGACTCCTCGTACTCCTCCTCGCGGCACCAGCCAACCATCTCGAAGTCCCGGCCGACGGTCAGCTTCAGGTCCGCCGCCGCCCGGGCCAGCGCCAGGGCGCTGCGTTGCCAGAGAGCGATGATCCCGCTGGGCCGGCCGGAGCCGGATAGCAGACGCCGGGCCAGTTCGAAGGTCTCCTCGTCGTCGTCCGTGATGACGTGTTCCTCAGGGGCGGGCAGCCCCGCGCGGCGCAGGCCGAGAAGCGCGCCACCGAAGCGGTCGAGGCTGTGGCCGGTGTCGGCCATCGGGCCGAACCAGGCGACCTTCCTGTGGCCGCGGCCGGCGAGGCAGGCGGCGGCCTGCAGCCCGCCCTGCTGGCCGTCCTGCATGACCGTGTCCATGGCCACGTCCTCGCGCCAGCTGTTGACCAGCACGGCGGGCAGCCCCGAGCCGAGGAGTGCGTCGATGAGCCCGAGCTGGTGCATGTCGAGAACCAGTCCGCCGGTCCGCGCGGCGCGCAGCCGTTCGAGGACTGCGCCGGCGCCTTCCGCCTCGGGGTCGGCGACGGTCGAGAGCAGGGTCCAACCCCGCTCGGCCGCTGCGCTCTGGAATGCGCCCAGCAGTGCGCGGTGATAGACGCCGACCGGCTGCGGGTCCTCGGCGGCCGAGAAGATGTAGGCCACCGGGCAGCCCCGCATCGGGTCGGCGGCTCCGGGGCGCACGCGGTAGCCCTGGCGGCTCTCGGCGGCGAGCAGCCCCTCGGCCGCGAGCGACTGGAGCGCCCGGTGCACGGTGCTGCAGGCCAGGCGATGCCTTCGGCTCAGCTCGCGGACGGTCGGAAGGTACTCGCCGGCCGCGTAGTCGCCGCGGGTGATGGCTTCGGCCATTCGGCTTCGGAAGTCGACCACCGAGCGGCCGCCGCCTGCTCTGGAGGCTGTGCGTCTACTGTCAGTTCTCGTGTACTGCATGTGTACGCATACACCTCTAATCCGTCATTGTCGGCAGCTTTATTCAGGGAAGTGACAAGGCGGGGACGCGGCTACGCGGCGATAGGGTGACGGGGGGGACACGGGGACAGAGGGACATGGAGACACGGGGACACGGCGACACGGGGACACGGGGACACGGCGACACGGGGACGCGGGGACACGGGGACACGGAGACACGGAGACACGGAGACAGAGTGATGGGAGGACGTGAGACGACAATGCGTGGCAGTGCTGCGATCGTCTACGACCCCCGCCCTGCTCGTCATCGCATCAAGCCTCCGCACCCTGTCCCCCTGTCCCCGTGTCGCCGTGTCCCCGTGTCGCCGTGTCACCCTTTCCCACTGTCCCCGCGTTCCCGCGTCACCTGGCGCCAGCGGCACTCTCCACCCGCTGCGCGGTCATCATCAGGAAGCGCGGCACGTGGAAGAAGCCCTTGTAGCTGCCGCCCTTGCAGTCGTGGGTCCGGTCGCCACGGCGATCGAGGTAGCCGAACCACTCGCCGTGCTGCGGGTCGGGGAATCGTTGCCAGGCGTACTCGTCGACGAGCTTGAGCCAGCGGAGCCAACGCTCCTCGCCGGTCTCGAGCGCGGCCAGGACGAGCGCGTAGATGGCCTCGGTGTGCACCCACCAGAGCTTCATGGAGCCCTCGAGCGCGAGCACCGGCTTCTCTTCGATGTCCATCAGGTAGAAGAGTCCGCCGTGCTCGCGGTCCCAGCCGAGTTCCATCGAGCCCGCGATGGTCTCTTGGGCGACGCGGCGGACCCCGGCGTCCTCCGGCAGGACCTCCAGCGCGTGGAGCAGGAACCAGGCCACTTCGAGCGAGTGGCCCGGAACCCACAGGCGCCCGTCGGGGTTCGCGCGCAGGCTCGAGCCGTCGAGCGCGACAAGCTCCATGAGCACGCGCTTCTCCGGATCGAAGTGCAAGAGCGCGTTCCGGACCGCTCTTTCGAGGACGGCCCGGACCCGCGCGTCCTCACGGACGGCGAGCAGTTCCATGGCCATGGACATGAGCACCATCTCGTCGGCGAGGGAGCTCGTCTTCGGCGCGCCCGGCGGTCGCGGCTGGCGGCCGACGAGCGCCGGGTCGTCGATCCAGCGCACGATCTTCCAGCAAAGCTCTTCGGCCTCGCGGACGAACGACTCGTCGCCGGCGGCCCGGCCGTACTCGAGGAGTCCGAGCATCACGAAGACCGCGGCGTAGGGCTTCCTCTGGTAGGCGGCCGGCTGGCCGTCACGGGTCAGGCTGAAGTAGACCCGTCCCTCGCGGTCACGCCCGAACTTGCGGAGGAAGTCGGCGCCGAGTCGGGCGGCCTCGAGAAACTCCGGCCGGCGGTCCCATTCGCGATAGAGCCGGGAGAACATCCAGACCTCGCGGCCCTGGAGCCACATGTACTTGCGGTCGTCGTAGACCGAGCCGTTCCGGTCCAGGCAGCTGAAGTAGCCGCCGAACTCGCGGTCGAGCGAGTGCCGGAGCCAGAACGGGATCACCGACTCGTCGAGCTCCCGTCGGCAGCGGGCTGCAATGGCCGTCAGGTATGCGTCAGGCTTGGGCATGGCGGAATGTTAGCCGCCGGCCCGGGCAAACGCCAGTTGCGACGCGGAGACACGGAGACGCGGGGACGCGGAGAAACGACTTGAGGCGAACCGACTACCCTGTATGCAGCGCTCGCAGCGCCCACTATATTCTCTCGTCTGTCCCCGCGTCCCCGCGTCGCTTCACAGCGCTGGCGCCCGCGCCGTGGCCGGCCTATAATCCGCCCCGATGAGCCATCTGCGCATCGCACTCGACAGCGGCTACTCCTGGTGGTTGCTCCTGGGCCTGGCCGGACTTGCCGCCGGCGCCGTGATCTTCTTCTATCGCCGTGCGGCCGGCTCGGCGCACCGCTCCGCGCTCGCCGCCATGATCGCGCTGCGGGTGGCCCTCGTCGTCATGGTCGTGGCCGTGCTCTTCCGGCCGTCCTGCCGCTTCGAGACCGGCCGGACCGAGCGCGACGCGCTGCTGGTGCTGCTCGACCGCTCCCGGAGCATGGGCATCTCCGACGCCCCGGGGCTCCCGGCGCGCTTCGACCGCGCCCGCGGGATGCTCGCCGGCCGCGGCGGGGCCCTCGACGAGCTCGGCTCGGACTTCGACGTGCGGCTCTGGGCCTTCGACGGCGCGCCCCACAAGCTCGGCGAGGAGAAGGCGCTGCGCGACGAGTCGGCCGGCGGCGAGGCGACGAACCTCGCCGCGGCGCTCTCCGGCGCGGCCGCCGATCTGCAGGGCGAGCGCCTCGCCGGGGCGGTGGTCATCACCGACGGCGAGGACAACTCCGGGGCCGACCCGGCCCCCGAGATCAAACGGCTGGGCTTTCCGGTCTACACCGTGGGCGCGGGCACGCGCCTGTCCGAGAGCGAGGACTTCAAGGACGTGGCGGTGACGACCGTCGAAGCCCCGCGCTTCGCGGCGGTCGACAACGTCTGCGAGGTGCGCGTGGGCATCGACGCGGCCGGCTTCCGCGGCCGGCGCATCCCGGTGTCGCTCATTGTCGAGGACGGCCAGGGCGAGCCGGTCAAGGACCAGCAGGAGTCTCCGCCCTTGGACGGCCGCAAGGGCGACCAGGAGGTGGTGCTCCGCTTCACGCCGACCAAGGCCGGCTCCTTCCGCGCGAAGGTCTCGGCGCGCTTCGACGAGGCCGAGCGCATCCGCGAGAACAACACCCAGGAGTTCCTGCTCAACGTCACCGAGCCGCGCCTGCGGGTGCTCTACGTCGAGGGCCGGATCCGCTCGGAGTACGGCTTCCTCCGGAGGAACTGGGCGCTCGATCCCACCGTGGAGGTCACCGGGGTGTATCGCCTCAAACCCGGGGTCTTCGTCGAGCAGCCGCCCTCGGGCGCGACCCGCGCGAGCGCCGCCGGCAAGTTCTTTCCGGAGTCCTACGACGAGGCCAGGCGCTTCAACGTCTTCGTGCTTGGCGACATCGAGCGCGCGAGCTTCTCGGAAGCGCAGCTCGAGGCGCTCCGGAAGAGCGTCTCCGAGGGCGCGGGGCTCCTGTGCCTCTCGGGGCAGGCGAGCTTCGGCGCCGGCGGCTGGGCGACGTCCGGCCTGGCCGAGCTCCTGCCCGTGGACATCTCCCCGGCGGAGACGAAGGTCGGGGCCTTCCCCATGCAGCTCACCGCCGCGGGCCGGTCCCACCCGGTCTTCACCGGCTGCGGGGACTTCTTCGCCGCGGCCGAGGTGCCGAAGCTCCCCAAGCTCGAGTTCGTGAACGTGCTCGGCGCGGCCAAGCCCGGCGCCGAGGTGCTGGCCACGACTCAGGACCCGGCGTCTTCGGGGCAGCGCGCCATGCCGGTCCTCGCCGTCCAGCACTACGGCAAGGGCCGCACCGCGGTCTTCGCCGCCGGCCCCACCTGGAAGTGGGAGCTCATGCGCGGCCAGGGCAAGGAGACGCCCTACGCCAGGTTCTGGGGTCAGCTGGTGCGCTGGCTGGCCTCCGACGAGGTCAAGCGTCAGAGCGAGTCGGCGGGCGTCACCGCGCACATCGACAAGAACCTCTACCAGCCGGGCGAGAAGGTCCGGATCTGGGCCGAGGCCCGCAGCGACGCGGGGCGGCTCGCGCCGAACGCGCGGGTGGAGGCCAGGATATCAGTTCCGAGTTCAGAGTCCCGAGTTCCGAGTTCGGGCAACCCGGAACCCGGAACTCGGAACCCGGAACAACCCAAGGGCGGTTCCGGCGGCAAGCTGGTTCTCGCCCCGGTGGCGGAGAGCCCCGGGCAGTTCGAGACCTCGTGGGTCCCGCCCGGCCCGGGGAGCTACAAGCTTACCGTCTCGGCCGCCGACGGCGGCAAGGCGCTCGGCGAAGTGGCGATCGAGTTCCGGGTGGGCAAGCCCAACCTCGAGTTTGAGAAGCTCGACTTGAACGACCGGCTGCTGCGCCGCATTGCCGACGAAACCCGCGGGCGCTACTTCGAGCTCGCCAGGCTCGACGAACTGGCCGCGGCCCTGACCGGCGAGGTCCGAGCCACCCGCACCGCGCGGGTGATCGCCTTCTACCCCGACCAGAGCTGGAAGAACTGGGTAGTGGTGGCGCTCTTCCTGGCCGCGGCCGGGGCGGAGTGGGTGATCCGGAAGAGGTTGAGGATGTCGTAGGGCCTTCTCCAACGCGGAGGACGCAGAGGTCCGCAGAAGAACGCAGAGGACGAGGCATGTGGAGCATTCAAACTGCGATCATAGCTGCCGGCTGCCTCTATCTCGGCTTTCTCTTGCTCAAGTGGCTCGTGCTCGACAAAGTTGCTGCAAGACGACTATGCCGCAGGGCCAACGGTGCATGGCAGGAAGCGGCGTCTGGCAGGAGCTTCAAGTTCAGGCCGGCAGCTTGCCTGGGCGAACATCCGGAATTAGAGGGACTGCACCGCGGCCGGAAGTTCAAACTCGACTATCAGTTCGACGATGATGTAGAGATTCCCCCGCAACCCCGTGCCAGGGTATCCTTGAGGCGTGGTGACTGCGCGCATGTCGTTTTCACCGAGAGCGGGAGGTCCCGCATATGGCACGCTGGAGAGGACATGCTTGACAGTCTTCTCGAAACCAAGGGCTTTGTAGTCGAGCAGCATTCGCGGTTGGGAAGATTCAAGCTTCAGACCACTTCCCGCCCCTTCGTCGAGCGCCTGCTGGCCGACAACGACCTCAGCCAGCGAATCTCCCTGGCTGTCGAGAACTCCGTGGACAGCGTCGGCACTGGCCGGGACGGGGCTTTCGCGTACTTCGACTGGTTCGAGTCGAAACCCGAGGATGCCTTGCAGATCCTCGACCTGCTCTGCGACCTGGCCGACGCCGCCGAGGGGGCGTCGGCCAAATCGAAGCCTCCGGCAAGCCCGATCTGAACTATCACTTCTCCTCCGCGAGACTCCGCGCCCTCCGCGGTTACGAGGACTGCGCGATGATCCCCAGGTCCCACGGGATAGCCAGGTTGTCCGGCGAAAGCCAGAGAACCTCTTCGGTGGGAGCCACGACCAGTCCCGGTGCGATCCGGAGCTGCGGATAGGTCTTGCGGAGGGATGCAAGCCTCGGCCTTGCAGTCGTCTCGATATATACACCTGCCATTCTATGCATGGCATTAGCAGATTTCGAGGTAAGTGTGCGGATCGCCTGAGTTCCGCTGCAACTGGAGGAGCTCAGCCGCATCCAACCTGCATAAGGAGGCAGGCTTATGACGATGGCCTCGCGTCGCGCCGGCGCTCTGCTGCTGGCCGGGTTGGTGGCGGCCGGGTGCGGGAAGGAGCCGGTCCCGGCCCCGGCCAGGCCCGCGCCGCCGACGAGGTCCAAACCGACCGGGGACAATCCGGCCGGTACTGTCGGGCCCCTGCGCGTCACCCGCGTGGGCTTCACAGTCAGCCATCCCGGCGGCTGGTCGGCGAACACCTTCTTCGGCGAGGATCTGTGCGTCTCCGGCGGGCATCTGTCCGGGGGCGAAGGAGAGGTCTTCCTCCACGAGACTTCGGACAAGGCTTCGCCCGAGCTGTGGGCCAGGCTCTCGGAACTGGCGCTGGCAGCCGGCGCCCTGCCCGCCAAGCCGCTCCAGCCCCGGCCGGAGAAGGTCTGCGCCATCGCCATCGACCTCTCTGACGGGCGCAACCTGGTCTTCGAGGCCGATCTGGAGGTCGGCTACAGGGAACCGACGCTCCAGGCCCTGTCCGAACTGCTCCGCGCCAACGAGCGGGTCTATGGTAACCAGCAGGGAAAGGGGTGGAGGCTGAAGGCCATCAAGGATCCCGCCTCCAGGCCGACGGTCATTGCCTGGGGCGAGACGCTGAACGGACTGCAAGTCGGGCTGCAGGCGGTCGGCGGCGAGGAGGAGCTGCGGATCAGGCGGACAGCCGACTTGGCCGGCGGCCTGGCGCGGTACACCGGCCCGGCGGCGATCGAGATAAAGCCCGCGGCCGCCCCGGCTCTCACGGAGGGCGAGATCATCTCCCGCGCCCGGGCCATCGGCCGGCAGCGCTGGCCCGAGCAGGTCAAGGACTGGCCCGCCGACCAGCCGGCGACGGTGTTCGACGATGAGCCGGAGGTCACCAGGGACGGGGACAACTGGAAGGTCGTCTTCCAGCTGGGCAATCCCGAGCGCGCCGGGTCGCGGGCCACCGTCACGCTCGACGCCGCCGTCCGCGAGATCTCCACCAAGTGCGAGTGGGCGGCGCTCTAAAAGTCTCCCGCTGCACGCGGAACCGCAGCGCCCCTCCGGCGTCTAAGCGACCGGAGGAGGAGGGCTATGCGGTTCCCGTTGCAGATCACGCTCGCAGCCGCGCTCGTCGCCGCCGGGTGCGGCAGGGAGCCGGCCCCGGCCAAGTCCGTTCCGCCACCGGCGCCGGCGGGAGCTGGAACAACCTCGCCGCCTCCGGCCGCCGTCGCCCCCGCGCCGGTTTCACCGAAGCCCGACGAGGTGACCTGGGGAGAAGCGGTCAACGACCTGCAGATCGGGATCGTCTTCGTGGGCGGCTACCAAGAGCGGGACTGCCGCCGGACCGCTGCGGTCCTAGGGCTGACCGCCAGATATATGACGCCGCCGCACGAGATGCCCTTGGTGCGCGCCCTGGAGTCCGCCGCGGCGGACCGGGAGGCCCGCTACGAACAGGGCACGCTCAAGGTGCTGCACCAGGAGGTGGCCGGCGGCCTGACGCTGTCCGAGGCTCTGCTCAAATACAGCATCCCTGGCGGTCGCGAACTGATCGAAGGCGTCAAGGCTGGCGAGGCTGCCGGCGAACTGCCTGCGGTCCTCGCCAAGCTGTCCGAATCGTTCGGCGCGAAGGGAGTTCCCCGCAGCTTCTTCGCCGAAGACGAGCATTTCGTTCCGGCCGTCCGGCTGCGGAACGTCGGTAAGAAGGACATCTCCTTCCCCAATCACCCGGCGTGGCTGACGAGACTGGAGCTGGCCGGCGAGAACACGGCTCCGGACGTCACCTGCGGTCCGGCGCCCCTGAACGGGGCGACCCCGCGCACTTTCAGCCTCGCGGCCGGCGCGGAGATCGAATTCCCGATGTGGTCGGGCCTGGCGAAGGCGTTCCGAGACAAGCCAGGCGGGTCCAGGTACGCCGCGGGCTCCAACGGGTTCCCGCCGGGCAAATACTCCATGACCGTTGTCTGCGCCCACCCCGAGCACAAGGACGACGCTTGTCCGCACTGGCACGGACAGGCGGTGAGCCCGCCCGTCAAGATCGAAGTGCGCCCCGACGCCGCGAAGGTCGCCTGGGGACCGCTTGCCGAAGACATGCAACTCGGCCTGTTGCTCCGCGGCGCCGCGGCCGAGGGAGGCTGGGCTCGTCCCCGCCTCTGCCCGAACTGCACTCCCCGGAAGCAGAACGACCCGGCGGGCGTGTGCCGCGGCTGCGGCCGGGTCACGGCCTCGGCCTACCAACGGTTCTGCGAGGCTTGCGCGGAGGCCAAGAGCCTCTGCCAAGGCTGCGGGGCGGCGCAGCCTTCGGGCGGCACATTCGTCGAGGGTGAGCCGATCGAGTTCGAAGCCAGGTTCCGGAACTTCGGCGGGGCGGACGTGGTGCTTCACGACGCCGGTCACGTCTCGCAGTGGCGCTTCGAGTTCGTTCCCAAGAGCGGCGGAGAGAAGCTCATCGGACACTACAATACCGGCTGGAAGGAGGATCGCCGCAACTTCCCCGTGGTCGTGGCCAGACGCTCGGTCGCCGCCTGCGTGCTGGGCATCGGGCCGCGCTGCGTCTTCGAGATCAGCGGCGAAGCGCTTAGTCTGACGACCACTCCGAAGTCGTTCACGTGCCTGCCGCCGGGCCGGTACCAGATGACGGCCACGTGTAACGACGCGGTCCTGTCGCTCACGGCCGGCCCGGTGGAGGTCGAGATCACGCCCAAGGTTGCAGCGGCACTCTCCGAGGATCAGATCATCGCCCGGGCCCGGGCCATCGGCCGGCAGCGCTGGGCGGAGCAGATGACGCACGCCCCCGGCACAGTGATCGTCTTCGATGAACAGCCGACCGTCACCAGGAAAGGCGACACCTGGACGGTGGTGTTCCAGCGCGGCGCCCTGCAGATCGCCGGGTCACGCGCCATCGTGATTCTCGATGCTTCAGGGCGGGAACTCTCAACCGATTGCGCGTTCTCTCCGCGATAGGGGTTTGTTGACACCCCATCTGTACTACCATCCAGCAACATCTTGAAATCCCTCTCGGTTTCATCAGGCTCGCAGAAGACCGTCGAACATGACTCGCGCCGGGGCGCCCCGTCTCGCGGGGCCCGTGCGTAGGGGCGGGTTTGAAACCCGCCCCTGCAACGCTTCGCCCCGCGAGCCCGGGACCCACGCCCCGGCGCGGTCATCCCTCTCCCCGCTCTCCCGCCAGCCTGCGGGAGAGGGCCGCGCCTGACGGCGCGAGTCCGGACAAGGTGCGGCATCGCGTTCCCCAGCAGCGGAACGTGGCATCCATAGACTGCCCGGCACGCGGCATAACGGCCAATTGGCGCGGTGCGCGGCAGCGGTGCGATCCCCACCCGCCTTGCGCGCAACGAGCCGTGCGAGTCGGGAGCCACGCGCCGCTGCCGGAGAGCGCTCCCTGATTGACCGTGCTCCGTTGTGGTTGTTGTTGCTTCCGTTACTTCGGTTCCGGCTGTGCCGGAATGGGTCCATCTGTGTCCATCCGTGGCTATAATGGCTTTTCCTGGAACCCCCGGCCCCCGGCCGGCCAGTAGCATGTGGAGAGCACAGGAATGCAGAGCAAGACCGACTCCGAGCTCGTGGCCCTCTACGCCGCCGGCGGCGCCCAGGCCGAACAGGCCTTCGCCGAGATCGTCCGGCGCCACGGCGGGGTGGTCTACGCGGCCTGCCGGCGGCTCTTGGGCGACGCGGCCGCGGAGGACGCGGTCCAGGCGGTCTTCATGTTGCTCGCCCGAAAGGCCGGATCGCTCTCGAGGGGCGAGGCGCTGGCCGGCTGGCTCTACGGGGCGGCCTCGCTCGTCGCCCGCGAACATCTGCGCTCCGCGCGTCGGCGCGAGCGCGCCGAGAAAGAGAGGGCAATCATGCGCGAGGCGGGGAAGGCCGGGGCGGCCGGCCCTTCGTGGTCCGACCTCCGCCCGGAGATCGACGCGGCGCTCGGGGCGCTGCCGCGGCAATACCGGGACGCGGTGGTGCTCTCGTGTCTCGAGGGCAAGCCCGAGGCCGAGGTGGCCCGCGAGCTCGGCGTGCCCGCCGGGACGGTGAAGAGCCGGCTGGCGCGGGGCCTGGAGCGCCTGCGCGAGCGGCTCGGCACGCGCGGGGTCGTCGTCCCGGCCGCGGCGCTTGCCGGTTTGCTCGGCGCGCACGGCGTCGAGGCCCTGCCGGCGGCGCTGGCGGCCAAGCTGGCTGGCTTGGGAGCGGCGGGTGCGCTCAGCACAGGAATCGTGGGGGCCGTCGGGGCCGTAGGGGCGCAGCATGCTGCGCCCCTACCGAGCATCATGATGGAGGGCGCCATGAAGGCCATGTTCTGGATGAAGGTGAAGCTGGCGGCGGCGGTGCTGGTCGGTGCGGCGGCGGTCGGCGGCGGCGGCGCTGCGGCCATCCTCGCCGCGGCCGAGCCGTCCGGCTCAGGAAAGCCTCCGGCGGAGAAGCCGGCGGTCCAGCAGCCGGCGCCCCCCGAGGCGGGCAAGACCGTGCTGTCGGAGCTGGCCGCGTCGATGAAGCCGGGCTCGTGGGCGAAGCTCGAGACCAAGGGCCTCACCAGGGAGTTGACCCACGTGACGCCCCGGGAGCTCTCCATCTTCGGCTGGAGCGACGACGGCGCCTGGGACCCGGTCAGCGGGCAGTTCCTCTTCATGGGCTTCCGACTGGAGCTCAAGTTCGTCGCCTATTCCGAGAAGACCAACGAGTGGCGCCAGGTGCCGACCTTCAAGTGGCCGCTCAAGAGCTCCATGGGCCATCCCTACGGCAACAACGCCGTGGACCCGGCCAAAAGCATCTTCTTCCACCACGTGTCCAGCTCGCCGCTGATCTACGCCTTCGACACCCGCGAGGAAAAGTGGTCGGAGCTCCCGCCCTGCCCGTTCAAGTCCTCGACCTATGGCTGGGCCATCGAATTCTTCCCGGACATGAACGCGATGCTCTTCGTGCACGAGCGCAGCGCCTACAAGCTGGACATGGACAAGAAGGAGTGGTCGGTCCTGACCGCCAAACTGCCCACCGGCGCGGGCCCCCACAAGATGGTCCGCTACAATGCCAGGCATCATTGCATGCTGATAGCCGGCGGGGACGGCGGCTCGGGCAAAGAGGTCGTCAGGATCGACGCCGACGGCAAGCTCACCGCCATGAAGGACGCGCCGGTGGCGCTGAGCCTCAACAACACCAAGGTGCTGGCCGAGCCGACCACCGGCGACTTCCTGGTTCTCAAGGCGGACTCGTTCCACGCCTACGACATCGAAAAGGACCAGTGGACGAAGATCGAAGATCCGGACATGCAGCCGCCCAGCCGCGACGGCTCGCTGGTCGTCGCCCCCATAGAGAAATACGGGGTCTCCATGTGGGTGGAGGGCAGGCGCTATCAGGCCGGGCGCTGCTGGCTCTTCAAGTACCGCCGCCCCGAAGCGGCCGGCAAGCCGGAGGCCAGGTAGGGGCCTCGCGAAGAATGAGCCCGGGACCGGTCCCCGCCGGACCATCCGCTTGGAGGGAGTCGTCATGAGGACGGAAATCGGCAGCGCGGTCAGCTCGATCTTCTCGGTCGGCGTCCTGGCGCTGCTCTGCGGCGCGAGCGCGGGCGCGGGCGCGGGCGCGGGCGCCGCCTCAGCCGCCGAGCCGCATGCTGCGGAGGTCTCCGCCGGAGCCGTGGAGGTGCTGGGCAGGCAGAGCTACTGGCGCTGGGCGCAGTCGCTGCGCCGGCCGGTCGTCTCCGCCGCCGGGCCGGCCGCGGCCGGCAAGGACGCCCCCGCGCCGGCCATGCTGCCCGTGAAGCTGGTCTGGGCCTACGAATCGGACTGCTCATCGGTTCCCACCTGCATATTCGACGTCACGGATACGCCCCCTCCTCCGGCCGGCTGGCGGGACGCGGAGTTCGACGACCATCTCTGGGCGCGCAGCAGCCTGGTCTGGGCCAACGGGCTGGCCTGCGGGCGCTTCGCCTGCGACTCGTTCTGTCTGCGCGGTAGGTTCGAGGTGACCGACCCGCGGGCGGTCCGGGAGCTGACGCTGAAGATCTCCTATCGCGGCGGCGTGGTCGTGCATCTCAACGGCCGCGAGGTGGCCCGCGGACATATGCCCGGGGGCGACCCGGCGCGCGGAGGTCCGGCGGAGCCGTATCCGGCATCGGCGTGGACGCCGTCGGCCGGAGACGCCGAGCGGGGAAGGGAGCTAGGTCCGGTGCGGCTGCCGACCGACGCCCTGCGCAAGGGCGTCAACGTGCTCGCTGTCGAGGTGCGCCGCAGCGACTATGATCCGGCCGCGATCGTCTGCCTCCAGAAGGGCAAGGGCAACCCCGGCAAGGCCGGCTTCTTCGCCCCGGTGGGCATCGCGGCTCTGAGCCTGCAGGCCGAAGGAGCCGGCGTCCTCCCCAACGCCGCTCCTTCGAGTGGTCTGCAGATCTGGAACCAGAGCGTCAACGACCGGGTCTCCGTGCTGGACTACGGCGACCCCGGCGAGGAGTTGCGCCCCGTCCGGATCTTCGGCTGCAAGAACGGCACCTTCTCGGGGCAGATCGTGCTGGGCGCGAGCGAGGCGGTCGAGGGGCTGAAGATCGCGACCGGCGAGCTCAAGGCCGCCGAGGGCCCCGGAGTCATCCCCGCCGATGCCGTCTCGCTCCTCTATGCGCGCCAGGACTGTTCGATGTACAAGGCGACCGCCTGGTTCGACGGCCTCAGCCCCAGGGCTCCGGAGCACCTGCCGGGTTCGGCCGACCGCCGCGCCCTCCAGCCGGTGCTCATCAAGGTGCGCGTGCCCGGGGACGCTCCGGCCGGCGCATACCGCGGGACGCTCTCGGTCTCGGCGGAGGGCATCGCTCCGCGGAGCGTGGAGGTGCACCTGCGGGTCGCGGACTGGGCGCTGCCCGACCCGGCCGACTTCCGCACCCACGCGAGCCTCTACCAGTCGCCCGAATCGCTGGCGCTTCAGTACAAGGTGCCGATGTGGAGCGAGGAGCACTGGAAGCTGGTGGAGAGGAGCTTCCAGCTGCTCGGCGAGGTCGGCAACGACCTCGTCCAGATCCCCATCGTCAACCGCACGCAGCTGGGCAACGACCAGGGCTGGGTCTACTGGGTGAAGCGCGCCGACGGCCCTTCGACAGGCTCAGGGCCGGCAGCCTACGACTACGACTTCGAGGTCTTCGACCGCTACGTGGCGTTGGCCCGCAAGTATCTCGGCAGGCCCCGGTTCGTCTGCCTGCATGTCTGGAGGAGCCCGGTCTACGGCTTCGATTGTCCGAAGTACATGGGGAAGCTGCCGCACCACGTGACCGAGTTGGATCCGGCGACCGGCAGGCTCGCGCCCCTGCAGGTCCCGGCCTACGGCACGCCGGAGAGCCTGGCGTTCTGGAAGCCGGCTCTGCTGGCCATCCGGAAGCGCCTGGCGGAGGCCGGTCTGGAGGAGTCCCTGTGTCTGGGCACACTCGTCGAGTGCGACCTGCCCAAGGAGCTGACCGAGTTCCAGGCCATCCTGCCGGAGGCCGGATGGACCAAGGGCTGTCATGCGATCGTCACCGGCCTCAAGCCCGTGCCGACCGGCAAGGGAAGCCGGATCGTGCTGCAGGAGTACGCCTATCCGGTGGGCTATCCCGATCCCGCCAGGGGGCTCCCGCAGATCTGGCAGCAGGACGGCCCGGGCGTCTACTTCTCGCGATACAACCCGCAGAACATGAGCCTGCTCAGCTACCGGACGCTGCAGGAGCACTACCTCTACCGGAAGTCCCGGGGCATCGGCCGGATCGGGCTGGACTACTTCCCGACCAAGGACGGGGCCGTCGAACGCGTCAGGTCGCGAGGGTTCATCGAGAGGACCGACACGGTCTACGATCGCTGGCCGGAATCGCGCGCCGACCAGCGCAGCCCGGACGTCCTGGCGCTGACTTGGCCGGACGAGGGCGGCGCCGCGCCCACGCTGCGCTTCGAGGCCCTGCGCGAGGGAGTCCAGAACGCCGAGGCGCTGCTTCTGCTCTACGAGGCCCAGGGCGAGCACGCCGAAAAGCTCGGCCCGGAGCTGACCGACGAGGTGCGGAGACTCCTGGCCGAGCGGGTCGCCTGGCTGGGCGTGCACCGGCTGCGCGGGGGCGGGTCGCTCTACCACGTCGAACATCTCGGTTGGGACGACATGACCTGGCGGCTCTACGACGCCGCCGCCAGGGTCTCGGCCAGGCTCGGGCGGGGCAAAGGAGCCTGACTTCTCTTGATAAAGGGTCCTGACCCCTTTATCCCATCGCCCGTAACTTCATGGCTTAGGTCTGCCGTATAGATCTCTCGCGCCCCTGGTCTGAGGTTGTGCAGGGGCGGCGGCACGGGAGCGCGCGGCCCGGCCGTGGTTTCGCCCGGAATCCACCCAAGCGCCCTCCGTGCGGCGGGGATAGAATGGCGGACGGAAGAAGTCGCGGCGTGAAAACCGACGGCCAGCTTCCGGATGACTACGCGGCCACCGCCTCCGAAGCCCGAGGCGTTCTGCCCCCCCCGGTTCCCTTTTTCAGCCGATTCCCCGAATACCCGCCCCTCCGCCTGCAATGCCCTTGCGGACGGAGGGAGCGGCTCGTACGCTTGGGGACCTGCATGCGCTCGGACGCGGAACTGCTGGCTGACTACTCCGCATCGGGATGCGAAGAGGCCTTCTCGGCCATCGCCTCCCGGCACGGGGCCATGGTCTACCGCGTCTGCCTGAGCACGCTGCGCGATCCCCACGAGGCCGAGGACGCATCCCAGGCGACGTTCCTGGTGCTCGCGCGCAAGGCGCGCGGCCTCCGGAGCGGAACCGACCTGGCCGGCTGGCTCTACGGCACGGCCCGGAAGGCTTCCCTGTGGGCCGCCCGCAACCGCGCGACGCGCCGGCGCAAGGAGGAGGCGGCGGCCATGGCTAGAGCGGCGGCGGGTGGGGACGAGGGGCGGGGGACGGGGGGCGGAGGCCCGGACACCGAGACCCTCTGCGCCGAGCTCGACCGGCTGCCGGTCGCCCTGCGCCAGGCGGTGCTCCTGCGCTACGCCGAGGGGTTGAGCCAGCAGGAAGCCGCTGCGGCCGCGGGCTGTCCCCAGGGCACGCTCGGCCGGCGCGCGGCCGAGGGTCTGGAGCGGCTCCGCGAGCGGCTGGCCCGGCGCGGCTCGGTCCTGGGCATCGCCGCGGTGGCCGGCCTCTTCGAGACGCAGGCCGCCGCGGCGGTGCCCGCTTCGCTCCTTCCGTCCATCCTGGCGGTCCCGAAGCTCGCCGCGGCCGGTGCCGCGGCGGGGGCGGCCGGCTTGTCCGCCGTAGCCCTTGGGGCGAAGGCGGAGGGCGGCGGAGTGGTCATTGCGGAAGGAGTCATGAAAGCCATGTTCTGGACGAAGATGAAGTTCGCGGCGGCGGTGCTGGTCGGGGCGGCGGTAGTGGGCGGCGGCGGGGCGGCGGCGGTCCTCGCCGCGGCGGAGCCTGCCGCTCCCAAAGCCGAAAGCCCGCGGCCCACGGCAGTGGAAGCGGTGCCGGCCAGCGATGCCGAGCCCCGCGACCCCGGCGCGCACCCGGACCGGTCCGCTGCCGCCTGGCAGAAGCTCTTCGCCGACGAGGCCTGGTACAAGGGCCAGGCCGGCGCCGAGCGGATCTTCACCGGCAAGCTCGAGGGCGTGCCCGTCGGCGGACCAAGCACCCTGCAGCGCAACTCGCTCTACAAGCTCGGCGACCGGAACATCTACACCGGGGCGAAGAAGATTCCGGCGCTCGACGCCCTGGTGGGCAAGAACGTCGAGATCCGTGGCAAGGCCGTGGACATGAACCTGGAGGGCCAGGAGCTCAAAGAGATCTGGCCGGCGGAGGTCCGGGAGGCTGGCGCGGCGACCGGCGGCGCCACCATCAAGCTCGACCCCAACGAGGAGATCCGGGGAACCGCCCCGACGATCCTGCCGGTCGGCCCTCCCGTGCAGGCCCCGGCGCCGGGCGCTCCCGAGAAGCCCTGAGCAGACTCGAAGCAGGTCCAAGCGGAGACGGACCCAACGGCCGGGCGGCGCAAACCGCCCGGCCGCTCCTCCTGGAAAGATGGAGGGTCCCCAAAATAAAGGGTCCTGACCCCTTTATCGCATCACGCGTTCTTGCGTGTCTTGCGACTTTGCCTGAGCCGTGGCTTTCCTGAGGATTGCCCCGAGGGTTTGGTGCCCTGCCGGGGAGTCCTATTGTGGAAGGAGGGAGCCCCGGTAAGATGGTCGTCGCCATGCGCTCAGACGCGGAACTGATCGGAGCCTACGCCGGCACCCGCGACGAGGCGGCCTTCGCCGAGCTCGTCGCGCGGCACGGCGCGATGGTCTACCGCGCCTGCCTGCGCATCCTCGGCAACGCCCACGACGCCGAGGAGGCTGCCCAGGCCACGTTCGTGGTGCTCGTCCGCAAGGCCCGCCGGCTCTCCGGCGGCGGGGACCTCGCCGGCTGGCTGCACACCGTGGCCCGGCACGTGGCCCTGCGCTCGCGGCGCGGACGGCTCCGGCGCTCCCGCAGCGAGGAGGACGCGGCCATGGTCCGGGAGAATCTGGACGAGGGGCGGGGGGCGAGGGGCGGGACCGAGAACGCCGAGGTGACCGCCCTGCTCGACCGGGAGCTCTCCGCGCTCTCGCCGGGGCAGCGCCAGGCTGTGGTGCTCCGCTACCTCGAGGGCCGCAGCGAACGGGAGGCCGCCGAGGCCGCCGGCTGTCCGGTGGGCACGCTCTCGCGGCGAGCCAGCGACGGCCTCGAGCGGCTGCGGCAGCGGCTTTGCGGGCGCGGGCACGTCCTCGGCTCGGCGGCCCTCGTCGGGCTGCTCGGCGCCGAGGCTGCGGCGGCCGTGCCGGCGACGCTCCTTCCTTCCATCCTGGCGGTCTCGAAGCTCGCCGCGGCTGGCGCGGCGGCCGGAGTGGCCGGGATCGCGGGTGCCGTGGGGGCCGCAGGGGCCGTAGGGGCGCAGCATGCTGCGCCCCTACAACTGGCGGAAGGAGCGATGAAGGCCATGTTCTGGATCAAGATGAAGATTGCGGCGGCGGTGCTGGTCGGCGCGGCGGCGGTGGGCGGCGGAGGCGCAGCGGCGATCGTCGCCGCGGCGGAACCCGCCGTTCCGAAAGCCGAAGGTTTACCCGCCGAAGCCTCGGCGAAGGCGGGCCGAACGCCGGTAGCCGACTCCGGCGTTTCGGAGAAGGGCATCGAGTGCCGGGTGACCGAGCTCGTGCCCGGCGGCAGGGTGAAGCTCTCGGCCGGCTCCGCACAGGGCGTCCGCGAGAAGTTCGAGTTCGACGTCTCGCGGGACGGCAAGGCGGTCGGGGCGGTGAAGGTCGTCTCCGTCGAGGAGAAGCAGTGCACCGCCGAAATCGCCTCGGTCACCGGCGAGATCAAGGTCGGCGACGCCGCCCGCACGCGGTTCGGGACGGTGCTATCCGGGCCGGGCGCGAAGCCGGGCGCTCCCGCCGCCGGCGAAGCCAGGATCGCCTGGGGCGAGGCAGTCGACGGCCTCCAGGCCGGGCTGGTGCCGCTGGGCGGCGGGGCAGCGGCCGACTGGGGACGCGACTGGCTGTGCGCCAAGTGCTTCAAGACAGTGATGGAGATCCAGGCCGCCCGCGGGCCGGGCGACGGTCCCGGCAAGCCCCCGGTGGAATGCTCGCTGTGCGGGCAGAAGAAGGCCTGGGTGATCTCCACCTTCGGCAATGCGCCGGTAAGTTTAACCCACAAGGTCTGCCCGTCCTGCGCCACGGCCAAGCGCGTCTGTCAGGGTTGCGGTGCGGCCAAGCCCTGGGGCGCAACCTTCGTCGAGGGCGACGCCCTGGCCTTCGAGTACCACCTCCGCAACGTCGGCGATGCCGCGCTCCGGGCCCTCAACGCCGGGCCGACCAAGTGGCAACTGACCTTCGTCCCCAAAGGCGGCGGCGTGACCCGCGCGGCCCGCTACGCGCCGCAGGTGCCGGCCTTCGGCACCGAGTGGGCGCCGATTCCCCTGGCGGCCGGACAGCACACGGTCATTGCCGCGGCAATCGATGGCAACTGGCAGTTCGACGACGCCACGCTGGAACGCTCCGCGGTTCCAGCGCCGATCAAACACCTGCCTGCCGGCAGGTACACGGTCGCCGCGACCTACCCGGGCGGCAAGGCCACCACCGGCGCGGTCGAGATCGAGATCAGGCCCAAGGGCGCGGCGGCATCCGAGTTTGGCGAGAAGGAGGCTTTGGAATTGGCTGCCAGGCTCGCCAACGGCAAGGTTAACCCCAAGGTGTACGTCTTCTCGGCCAAGGACTTCAAGATCAAGAAGAAGGGCGCCGACGGCTGGATGCTCGAGACCGACTGGGTCCAGGCCATCCAGAAGTCTGACGGTGGCGGCAAGGCGACCGTAAGCATGGGGGCCAATGGCGAGAACGGCAAGGCCGACGTCCAGTGGGTCATGCCCTGATCCTTCGAAACGGCGAAAGCGGCGAAAAGACGGCCGGGCGGCATCCTTCCGCCCGGCCGTTCCTTTTGACTCCCGCCCCGACCTGAATAGACTCCTGCGTGTCGCCTTTGTGTCTTGGTGGCTTGGTGGTTGAGACCGCCGTAGAGGCCGGACACCCCTCACCCCGGCCCTCTCCCTCAGGGGGAGAGGGAGCAGAGAGGAAGAGATGAGCAAGCTCTGGCAGAAAGACTACGACCTCGACGCGGAAGTCGAGGCCTTCACCGTCGGAGAGGACCACGTCCTCGACGCGGCGCTGGTCGAGGCCGACTGCCTCGGCTCGGTCGCCCACGCGTTGACGCTCGTCGAGGCCGGCGTTCTGAAGAAAGCCGAGGCCGCGAAGCTCCGGAAGGAGCTCGCCGCCGTGGTCCGCGACTGGCGCGCCGGGAAGTTCGCCATCGCGCGCTCCGACGAGGACGTGCACACCGCCGTCGAGAACCGGGTGACGAGGAAGCTCGGCATCCTCGGCAAGAAGATGCACACCGGCCGCAGCCGCAACGATCAGGTCATCGTCGACCTGCGCATCTGGGGCAAGGCCGCCCTCCTCGACCTGATCGCTGCCGCGAGCGAGGCCGCCGGGGAGCTCCTGAAGCTCGCCGAGCGCGGCCGGGACTGGCCGCTCGTGGGGCGCACCCACACCCAGCGGGCCATGCCCAGCTCCGTGGGCCTGTGGGCCGGGGCCTTCGCCGAGAGCCTGCTCGACGACGTCGAGCTGCTCCGCGGCGCCTACGAGCTGATCGACCGCTCGCCGCTCGGGTCGGCGGCGAGCTACGGCGTGCCGCTGCCGCTCGACCGCGCGCTCACCGCGCGGCTGCTCGGCTTCCGCGAGGCGCAGAACAACGTGCTCTACGCCAACAACGCCCGCGGCAAGTTCGAGGCGATCTGCCTTTCGGCCGCCGCGCAGGTCATGCTCGACCTCTCGCGGCTGGCCGCCGACCTCATCCTCTGGTCGCTGCCCGAGTTCGGGTACTTCAAGCTGCCCAGGGAGCTCTGCTCGGGCAGCTCGATCATGCCCCAGAAGCGCAACCCCTGCGGCCTGGAGCTCGTGCGCGCCAAGGCCGCGAGCGTCTACTCGCAGCTCTTCGCCGTGCTCGAGATCGCGCGGGCCCTGCCCTCCGGCTACAACCGCGACAACCAGGAGACCAAAGGCTTCTTCATGCGCGGCCTGGCCACCGCCACGGCCTCGGCGCGGATCGCGGCGCTCTCGGTGCGCCGGCTGGAGGTCGACGTCGCGGCCTTGAAGCGCGCCTTCCACCCCGAGGTCTACGCCACCGACGAGGCCCTGGACCTCGTCCTCGCCGGCGTCCCCTTCCGCGACGCCTACAAGCAGGTGGGCCTCAACCTCGAGAAGCTCTCCGACCGCGACCCGGTCGAGGCCATCCGCCGCAAGAAGAGCGTCGGGGCCACCGGCAACCTCAACCTCGGCTACGGCTGGAAGAAGCTGGCCGCCGCCGACCGGCTGGTGGCCGCCGGGCGCGAGAAGGCCGTCGCGGTGCGGAGGAAGCTGCTGGGGAGGTAGGCGTGTTGGCGCCGTCGACAGTCCTTTAGGGGGATCCTCATGCCACGGAAGCTCTCTCTCGACAACCCCGCGCTGGCCAAGCTGCTCAAGGGCGCGAAGCCCGCGCCCCGCGACGACTTCGACGTGGCCTGCATCTACTACCCGGGCTTCCACCCCACGCCCTTCATGGAGGCCTGGCACGGCTTCGGCTGGGACGAGTGGGACATCACCTGTCGCTGCCGGCCGCGCTTCAAGGGCCATCGCCAGCCGATCCTGCCGAAGTGGGGGCGCTTCGACGAGTCCGACCCGAAATGGTCGGCGCGCGAAGTCGAGGCCGCCGCCGGCGCGGGCATCGACGCCTGGATCTTCGACTGGTACTGGTACTCGGGAGTCGAGATCTGGAACGAGGCGCTCGACCGGGGCTTCCTCCTGGCGGACAATCGCTCGCGCATGAAGTTCGGCCTGATGTGGGCCAACCACACCTGGCAGAACAACCACCCGGCCTCGCTTACCGAGGCGCTGGCCAACCTGCTCCCCATCCGGCACAGCCCGGAGGACCTCGACCGGGTGGTCGACGTCTGGTCGGAGCGCTACTTCGGGGAGCCGAACTACTGGCGGATCGACGGGAAGCCCTGGTGCAGCTTCTTCCTGCTCTCCTCGCTGCTCGAGCACCTCGACGGCGAGGCCGGAGTGGGCCGGGCGGTCGAGCGCATGCGCCGGCGCGCCGAGAGGAACGGCGAGCCGGGGCTCCACCTCCGCGTCTTCACGGGCTCGACCGGCGAGGCCGCCAGGGCGCTGGCGCTCGGCTTCGACGGCGCGACCACCTACAACGTGGTCAGGGGCAAGAACCAGAGGCCGGCCCAGCCGCTCGTCGAGTTCGACGATGTGATGCTCGCCCACGCCGAGAAGTGGCTGCAGTTCCTGGAGGCAAAGGTGCCCTACTGGCCGGTGGTCACCCAGGGCTGGGACGTATCGGCCCGCAACCACCCGTACGAGCCCTGGCCGCCGGTCCGGTGGCAGTGGCCCTGGGGGCACATCGTGGTGGACAACACCCCGGAGAAGTTCGGCCAGCTGGTCCGCGCCGCGCGGCGGTTCCTGTCGCTCCAGAAGGGCAAGGGACCCAAGGCCATCGTCCTCAACGCCTGGAACGAGTGGACCGAGGGCTCGGTGCTGCTGCCGACCAAGGACCAGGGCGACGGCGTTCTCAGGGCGCTCGCGGCGGCGCTGAGGTAGGGGCGCAGCATGCTGCGCCCCTACGGCCCGGCGGAGGCGGATCCGGCGCTTCAGGCGCATCGTGGATGCCATCGGGGATGAAGCGGCCGGAGACCGTTTGGGCTGCGCTCAAACGTCAGGCGCCGGACCTTCTCTTCATGCTCCTCCTCGGCTGCAGCGTGATCGGCTTCATAGTTGTTTTCGTGAGCCTGTTCTCTGTGCGGGATCACTTCCGTTCGAGCCTTCCCCTGCCCCTGAACAGGGCGTTGGGCGAAAGCCACAGCGGCCCTTGGATCGAGCTGGGTTTCACGCTTGGAGGTGGGCTCCTGGCCATCCTCTCCATCTGCCTGATGAAGCGATGGCGCCTGCCCCGCCCCAGCATCGGGCCGTCGCGCTACCTCATGAGGCGGTGGCATGCCTCGTGGCACGAGGGCCCCATCGAGGGTTCGCGGCGCGACTTCGTGTGGAACTTCCTGATTGGAGCCTGTACCGCGCTTCTGGCCCTGAGGTTGGTCATCTGCATCCTCGCCGACATCCTGGGCCGCTGAAGCGGCCCTGACCGGAGCGGTTCCGGGAGAGGCCGGCGCTGCGGCCCGAACCGTCGTCAACAAGGTCGACGTGCTGCAGGAGGATGTGTTCTTCGTCCGCGGCAACCCGAATGCCCCGCTCGGCCGGTACGTCCTGGCCGGCACCGGCCGCCGCACCGGCGATGACGCCGGGGCCAGGCCCAACGTCCTGGTGCTGATCCGGACGGAGATCGTCGGCGGGGAACAGGAACCCACCAAACCACCAAGCCACTAAGACACCAAGAGACACGAAGAACGCCCGGTTCCCAATACGCGGCGGTGGCCGCCCATGGATTCGGGCGCTTTCGCCGCGAATGAGAGCCCCTGTCGTTCTTCGTGTCTCCCGCCTACGCCAAGGCTACGGCGGGCAAGCTTCGTGACTTGGTGTCTTGGTGGTCAGGACGTCCTCGTCAGTCCCCGCCGCCGCCGCCGCCCCCGCCGAAGAGCCCGTACATCCCGGCGAGCTTCCAGGCCAGGAGCAGCACGGCCGCGGCCACGATCAGCGAGAAGTACTTCCTCAGCCGGTGGGCGGACAGCCGCGTGGTGGCCACCGCGCCGAGCTGGCTGCCGAAGGTCGAGCCCACCAGCAGCGCGGCCACCAGGGGAATGGAGATGTTGAAGTTCATGGCGTGGCGCAGCACGCCCCAGATGCTGCCGACGAAGACCACGGTGAGGCTCGTGCCCACCGCCGCGTGGGTGGAGAGCCCCACCAGGTAGACCAGCACCGGCAGGAGCAGCACGCCGCCGCCGATGCCCAGCAGCGCCTGGGGAATGCCGATGAGCACCCCGGCGTAGGCCACCAGTGCCGCCGAGACCGGCCGCCCCCCCTTGGGCGTGACGTAGGGCGGCAGCTTGATGTAGGAAAAGAGCCCGGTGCGCAGCTCGCATTCGGCGACGGCGCCTGACGCTCCCGCGCCTCCGGCCGCGGCGGCCTTCTCTCTGCGTGCCGAGAGGATCGAGTCGGCGAAGACGCACAGGCCGATCACCGTGAGCACGGCCACGAAAGTCACGCTCAGCACCAGCTCGCTGCGGGCGTAGGTCCCGCCGGCAAGCGTCACCATCCCGAGTCCCTTGAGGTGCTCGAGGATGTGGACGCCGGCCTCGGTTCCGCAGAAGACCCCGCCGAGCAGGATGACCGCCACCCGGGGGTCGAACTGCCCCTGCTTGCGATGGCGGAGCAGCCCGGCCAGGCTCGTGCCCTGGATCTGGCAGAGGTCGCTCGGGCCCACGACCTTGAGAGGAATGCCCAGGAAGACGTTGAGCAGCGGCGCGAGCAGGAAGCCGCCGCCGACCCCCAGCAGGCCGGAGAGGAAGCCCACGCCCACGCCGATGGCCACGGCGCCGGGCAGGCTGAAATCGACGGCCGGACCGAAGGTCACCGGCGCGCGCCCTCCGCGACGGCCGGCCCTCCCTGCCGCGCGGCCCAGCGCTTCTGGAGGGCGCCGAAGACGAAGTAGGTCAGGATCGCCCAGAAGGGCGGCACGATCAGACACAGCAGGACGTAGAGCCAGGCCGGCGTCCCGGCCCCGCCGCTCAGCCAGCGCTCGAGCGACCGGTGGTAGAGCGAGCCCTTCTCGGCCATGAGCGCCTGCACGTGGCGGTCGAGCGCCTCGAGCACCGGGCCGCCGCGGCCCTTGGGCGCGGCGAAGTGCACCTCCTGGAGGTAGATCGTGACCGGCGCGCGGTAGGCGTCGTAGGACTTGCCGTGGCTGATGCCGTAGGTCCGGCTGACCAGCCCAGCGTCGGCATGTCCGGTGCTGACCGCCGAGAGCACCGCGGCGTAGTCGTCGTGTTCCTGGAGGGGGCAGTCCACGCCGTAGCGCGCGAGCTCCGCGCGGAGCTGGTCCTCGCCGGCGCTCTCGCGGACCACGGCGATCTTCCGGCCGGCCAGGTCGAACGCCGACTCGGCCCTGGCGCCCCGGGCCACGTAGACCTGCAGCCAGGTCTTGAAGACGGCGGCGCGGCCGAAGTCGAAGCGCGCGGCCAGAGCATCGTCGCGGGCCAGTCCGGGGAGCAGGTCGATCTCCCCCTTCTCCAGCCGCGAGAGCGCCTCGGCGCGCGAGAGGGACACGAACTCGAGCTCCCAGCCCTCGCGCTCCGCCGCGTACAGTAGCAGGTCGATGCACAGGCCCTGCGGCCGGCCCTCGCGGTCCAGGAAGGCCAGCGGGGCGTTCTCGTGGACCCCCACCCGGACCCGGACGCGCTCGCCGGCGGCGGCCGGCCGGAAGACGGCGCAGGCCAGCAGCGCGGCGGCCAGGATGACGAGAGCCTGTCCGGGCGGCTGAGCCGGCCGGTGACGGATGGCGTTGAAGCAGGACATCGCGATCCTCTGCGGCCGGTCCCCGGCCCTATCGAGCCTGTCCACGTGCAAGCGCATCCGCGGCCGGTCAGGCCCCCGGAATCCTGAGGCTGAAGCGGGTGCCCCGTCCCGGGGCGCTCTCGGCCCAGAGCTGGCCGCCGGAGGCCTCGATGATCTCCCTGGCCACCTGCAGGCCGTCGCGGACGCCGCCGGTGTAGGCCTCCTGCACCGGCGGCTTGCCGTCGGCCGAGAAGACCGCCTCGAGCTCGTCGCGGCGCATGCCGCAGCCGGTGTCGGTGACCGAGACCTCGGCCTCGCCGGAGCCGACGACGGCGCGCACCGTCACCCGGCCGCCCTCGGAGGTCATGGCCAGCGCCACCTCCAGCAGGTCGCGGAGCACCAGCTCCATGCGCGAGCGGTCGGCCCGGACCGGCAGCGCGGCCTCGGGCGCCTCGACGGCCAGCTCCACGCCGGCGGCGTTGAAGAGCGCCTCGACCTTCTCGATCGCGTCGCGGACCATCGCCGAGTAGTCGAACTCCTCCGGCCGGAGGGATCCGGCCAGAGCTCCGGCGGCGAGCAGCTCGATCTCGCGCGCCAGCCGGATCCGGCGGGCGGCCTGGGCCAGACGCAGGGCGACGCCGCCGAGCTGCGCCGCGCGCGTGGCCTCGTGCGGGCTCGAGGCCCGGGCGGCCACCGAGAGCATGGCCAGGTGGTTGGCGGTGCGCTCCAGGAGCGGGGCGACGTCGGCCATGTAGCGCCCGCAGGCCGGTGCGACCTGCGCCGGCGCGGCTGCCGCGGTCGGAGCGGCCGGAGCGGTCGGAGCGGATGCCGCCGGCCGGGCCTGGGCTCCGGAATCGGCCTGGGCGCCCTGGGGTTCGAGGACGATGAGCCGCGCCGGGAGCGCGCCGGCCGCGCCGCCGACCGGGCTGGCCGTGCAGCGCAGCTGCCGTCCCTCCCGGGCCGCGGCCACGAAGGAGCCGGCCGCCCCCTCGGCCAGGCGCCGGCCCAGATCGCCGCCCACGGCCTCGCCGACCGCCGCGCCGGCGAGCTCGAGCTCGTCGACGCCCAGTGCCCGGGCCGCGCGCGGGTTGGCGGCCAGCACCGTGCCCTCGCCGTCGAGCATCATGGCCGGAAGCGGCAGGGCGTCGAGGAGCGCCCCGGTCCGGAACTTCTCGCCGACCACCCGATCCTCGACCTGCTCCTTCTCCTTCTTGAGATAGAGCAGGTAGATGACGACCATGGCGGCCAGCAGCAGCACCAGCTGCCAGAGGTTCACCGGCCTGATGCCCTTCTCGAACAGGCCGACCAGGACGTAGATGCCCCAGGCGAGCAAGCCCAGCTCGAGCCCGAGCACGGCGGCCAGCACGACGCGGTTGCGAGGCTTTCCAGCCATCACTGCCTTCCTTTGTCTCGGGGCCCGACGGCCCCCTCGGAGTCGTTCTGCCGGGTGAGGATGCCCTCCCGGCTGTCGCGGTAGACGACCACGCTGCGCAGGCGCTGCTCGATCTCGCGGATGGCGTCGGCGATCTCCACGCGCACCGGCGGGTAGAGCTCCTCGCGTATCCGGACGGTGGCCTCGAGCACGTCGGAGAGCGACCGGTCGAGCCGGTCGCGCCGGCGCGCGAGGCTGGCCAGCTCCGCCTGGCTCTTGGCCTCCTTGCGGAGCACCCCCAGGTAGATGTCCTGCTTCTCGGGCGGGAGCTTCCTGACGTCGACGTTGGCCCGGGCCAGCTTCTCCTTGAGGGCGGTGATCCTGGCCAGGTTCTCCTCGTGGAGGCGGATGACCTCCTTGAGCCGCTCCAGGCGCCTGGCGGTCAGGAAGTCGCGGCCGACCGCGGTGACCGTGTAGGTGCCGAAGTCCGAGCCCAGCGAGCGCGCCTCGATGCCGCGCAGGGCCGCGATCCTACCGCCCACGATGGCCCCGCGCTCGGCGGTGACCTTGACGCGGGCGTTGGAGGTCACGTTGCTGTAGGTGATGGTGTTGGTGACGATGACGTCGCCCAGGGCCTCGATCTCCGCGTCGGAGACGTGCCGGGCGGCCACCCGCCCGTCGGCGAAGATCTTGCCGGCGTTCTTGCCGACCACGCCTCCGCCGACGAGCACGTCGCCGCCGGAGTGGATCTCGCTGCGCTCGCAGTTGCCGGAGACGATGACCTCGTCGGCGTCGACCCGCTGGCCGGAAAGGTTGCCGAGCACCACGACCAGCCCGCGGAAGGCGATCTCCGGCGAAGTCGGGGCGTAGTCGCCCTCGATCAGGAATAGCGGCATGATCTCCAGGCGACCGGTGTCGACCGCCAGCACGCCGGGGTGCACGGTCAGGATCTCGCCGGAGCCGGTCGGGCGCACGCGCAGCCCGTCGCCCAGCGCCGGCCCCTGACTTCCCCGGGGCTGCGGCGGGATGGGCTTGCCGCGCACGGTCACGCCCGGCTCTCCGGGCGTGCCGGGCCGGATCCGGCCGACCGTCTGGCCCTCGGGCAGCTCGCGGAGCATGTCCGGCAGCCTGGCCAGGAGCCACTTGGTGTCCAGGCGCAGCTCGGTCTTGGAAACGTGGGGCACGCTGAGCTCGAAGCCCGGCGGCGTCGGATCGACAGCCGGCCGGCCCTCAGCGACCGGCACCGCCAGGATCACGTCGAGCGTGCTCTGCATCTCGGCCACCGCGCGCCGCACCGCGGCCGAGTCGAGCCCGGTGGTCACCTGATGAAGGTCGAGCTCGCGGAAACAGTCCTCGCTGGACAGCTGCCGGCCGCCCTTGCGCGGCGGAAAGACGCTGAGGTGGCAGTGCAGCGCCCCGCCGGCGATCTCCACGTGGCAGAATCCGTCGTTCTCGCGGGAGTTGGCGGATGGAACCCGGAACCACTCGCGGATTTCCGCGGCCAGGTTCCGGAGCTCGGCGCGGCGGGAGTCGGCCAGGCCCGCTCCGGCGGCGGAGGCCGCGGCCTCGAGCTGGGCGGCCAGGCCAGCGGTCTGGCCCGGCTTCCACTCGCTCGAGGCGGCGCGCAGCGCGGCGACGGCGCGCTCCAGGAGCCGGGCGAGTCCGTCCGGAGGCTTCAAGGCCGCGCGGACCCCTGGCCTTCCTTCCTGCCGCCGTCCGGGGCCGCCCCGGCGGTCCCGAGCATCCGGGCGACGCCCTCCCGGACGGTCGTCAGCGGCCGGCCCAGCAGCACCGGCGCGTGGTTGTTCTCGGCGGCGGTCTGGCAGATGAAGAATTCGGCCAGACGCAGGTAGTCGGCGCGGCCGAGCGCGCGGGCCAGGCCGAAGCCGCCCAGGCGCAGCACGGTCTCGGGAACGTGCACCCGTACGCGGGCCACTCCCAGCGCCCGGGCCAGCTCGTCCCAGAAGTCGATGACGGTGATGACCTCGGGGCCGGCCAGCTCGCGCGCGCCGCCCTCGGCGCGGCCGCCGGCGGCCGCGGCGGCCAGGCACTCGGCCAGGTCGTCGGCCCAGATCGGCTGGGTCTTCCAGGTGCCCTGGCCCGTGAAGGTCGAGACGAACCAGCCGCGGCGGAGCCTGGCGAGCAGCGGGCAGGCCAGATGGTCGCCGGGGCCGAAGGCCGGCGCGCTCCGGAAGACCGTCGCCGGAAGGGCCTCGCGCACGGCGAGCTCGCCGGCGAGCTTGCTCCGGGCCGCGGCCGCCCAGGGGCGGGGCTTGCCCAGCACCGACAGGTAGATGAAGCGCTCGGCTTTGGCCTTGGCGGCCAGCCGCGCCAGGGTCCGCGAGCCCTCGACGTTCACGGCCGCGAGGCGGCCGGCGGGCACGGGGCTCGTCTGGGCGGCCAGGTGGACCACGGTCGGGCAGCCGTCCACCGCGGCCTCGAGCGACTTCGCGTCGGTCAGGTCGCCCTCGGCCGGCTCGTACTCGACGCCGGCCAACGGGGTGCGGTCGGATCCCGGCCGCACCAGGCAGCGCAACTCGAACCCGCGCGCGGCCAGCAGCCGCGCCACGCGCCGCCCGATAAAGCCGGTGGCGCCGGTGAGCAGGATTTTCATGGCGGGGATGATAGCCGCGCCCTCCGGGGGCGTCAAGGCGGACACCACCCGAATCATCAGCCACAGATGCACACGGATGAACACATTCAGGCCGAAGCCTGAACCGAAGAAGTTTTCGGGGCGGGGGCACCCCTGGTGAAGAAACGCGCCAGCGTTTCTTTGCCAGGGTTCCGTTCCCCTCCGTGCCACCTTGCCTGGCCTTCGACGAGAAAGCCGATTCAACCCCGTCGGCCTGCGGCCGACGGGGCTGAATCGTGCCCCCGCCCCGAAAACTTCTGGAAGAGATTTCGAGATGTGGCGAGATAGTAGTACAGACAGGCCCAATTATGAGGCCGTTGTCATCCGTGTTTATCTGTGTGCATCTGTGGCTTGCCTGCGTCTCGGCTGATGCCTCTTGGCCTGCGGATGATGCGGGTGTCGAGAAACGCCAGGCTTGACTTTGCCCCCGGCGCCAACTACCATCGCTCGAGGGGAGGCGTCTCCCCTCTTCGCCGGCCCGGCTATGCCTCGGGAGGCCCGCCTTGGACACCGCCAGATTCCTCGAAGACGTCAAATCGAACGCCCTGAGGGAGTTCTCGCAGAAGAAGCTGATCCTCGCCTTCCGCGAGTTCCTGGAGCTTTTCGCCGCCGAGCCGGTGCGGCTGGGGCGCACCGCGCCGCAGTACCTGGCCGACGTCCTCGCCCACTTCGGCACCGAGATGGTCCCGGGCCTGGGCGGCCGCCCGACGACGCGCTACAAGCTCTTCGACGCCGCCTTCGACGGCGGCGAGCGCCCGGTCTTCGGGCAGGAGACCGTGCAGCAGGACATCGCCGCCCGGGTCCGGAGCTTCGCCCAGGCCGGCAAGGCCAACCGGCTGATCCTGGTGCATGGGCCCAACGGCTCGAGCAAGACCTCGCTGATCGACTGCCTCTTCCGGGCCATGGAGAACTACTCGCGCGCCCCGGAGGGGGCGCTCTACTCCTTCAATTGGGTCTTCGTGGACCGCGAAGAGTCGACCGGGCGCATGGGCTTCGAGCGCGGCCCGGTCGTGGAGAAGGGCGAGAGCCTGGCTCACGTCGACGGCAAGGAGATCTCCTGCCGCATCCCCTGCGAGATGCACGACAACCCCATCTTCCTGGTGCCGCCGGCCGAGCGCGCCGGGTTGCTCGACGCGCTGGCCGCCGAGACGGCCGACCCGAAGACGGCCGAGCACCTGCGCTCCGACGCGCTGCGCCGCGGGGCCATGTGCCCCAAGTGCCGGCAGATCTACGACACCCTGCTCGCCGCCTACGGCGGGGACTGGCAGCGGGTCTGTCGCCACGTGCAGGTCGAGCGCTTCTTCATCTCCCGCCGCTACCGCGAGGGGGCCGTCTCCATCCAGCCGCAGGGGGTCATCGACGCCGGGGTCGAGCCCTACATGCCCGAGCGCGGGCCGGGACTGCCGGCCGTGCTCCTGGGGCTGCAGCTCTACGCGCCCTCCGGCGACCTGATCGACGCCAACCGCGGCATGGTCGAGTACAGCGACGTCCTCAAGCGCCACATGGAGGCCAACAAGTACCTGCTCACCACCGCCGAGCGGGGCACGGCCTCGCTTCCGCGCTACGAGGCCCATCTCGACCTGGTCATGGCCGCCACGGCCAACGAGCAGCAGTTGACCGCCTTCAAGGCCCACCCGGACTTCAACTCCTTCCGGGGGCGCCTGGAGCTCGTGCCCTGCCCGTACCTCCTGGAGTACGGCAAGGAGGCGCGCATCTACCGCGAGTTCCTGGCCCGCTCGGTCCGCGGCAAGCACGTCGCCCCCCACGTGGACAGGTGCGCCGCGCTCTGGGCGGTGCTCACCCGGCTGCGCCGGCCCGACGGCGACCGCTTCGAGGGCGCGCTGGCCTCGGCGGTCAGGAAGCTCAAGCCCATCGACAAGGCCCGGCTCTACGACTCGGGCCGGCTGCCGACGGGCCTGGACGAGCGCGAGCGCCGGGAGCTCGCCGGGGCGGTCGCGCAACTGCCCGCCCAGTTCCGCGAGCAGGCCGTGGAGTTCGAGGGCCAGGTCTGGATGGCCTACGAGGGCGCCTTCGGGGCCAGTCCGCGGGAGATGCAGCTGGTGCTGGCCGACGCGGCCTCTAATCACGGCTGCCTGACGCCGCTTAAGCTCCTCGGGCAGATCGAGGAGCTGGTCAGGCAGACTTCGACTTACGACTTCCTGCGCCTGGACGCCGACGGCGACTACTTCAAGCCCGCCGAGTTCGTCGAGACCGTCCGCGAGGACTACTACCAGATGGTCTGGCGCGAGACCTCCTCGGCCGCCGGCATCGTCGAGGAGGCCGAGTACCAGCGGCTGCTGCGCGACTACTTCGTGCACGTGCGGGCCTTCGTCTCCGGCGACAAGGTCCAGAATCCGGCCAACGGGCGCTGGGAACCGGCCAACCAGGAGTTCATGCGCTCGGTCGAGGCCCACCTCTCCGTCGAGGGCGAAACCGACGACTTCCGCCGGTCGTTGGTCACCAAGGCCGCGGCCTGGAGCCTCGACCACCCCGGCGAGAAGCTCGACCCCCTGGTGGTTTTCAGCGAGCAGTTCGACGCGCTGCGCCTGAGCTTCCTGACCGAGCACCGCAAGACGGTGCGGACCGTGCTCCAGTCGGTCCTCCGGCTGGGCACGGACGACGAGCGCTCCCTGTCGGCGGAGCAGCGCGCCCGCGCCGAGGCCGCGCGCAAGTCGCTGTTAGGCGCAGGTTACTGTCAGGATTGCCTCAAAGAGGTGGCCGCATTCGTACTCAAACGGCTGGAGGAGGATTGACCATGCCCAATCTGCCAGATTACGAAGAATCCGTCGGCATGCTCAAGATCAACAAGGACTTGGGCTGGGCTCTGGAAGACGAGCTGCGCGAGAAGTGCAGGCAGCTGATCGAGTCTCCGGCCAGGAGCCTGATAATAGACCTTTCGCAGGCCAACCACGTCTGCAGCGCCAACTTGGTCATTTTGGCATACGCTGGAGCGCTGGCCTCCAAGAACCAGAAGAGCCTCAAGATGCTGATCTCATCGAGAGTCTTCAGGGCCTTCCAGTTGGCCGGCTTCAATGAGATCCTCGACCTCCAAGTTGTATAGGAAATCGTCACATAGCTCATAATGGCGAGCTTTATAAGCATGAGTGTATAAGTTCTGATTAGGCGGCAATGTGCCTGGATACGGACATAAGTTACGTTTTTGAACGGATTTATGTTGACTTCGGCCTCTGGCGAAATAAACTTGCCGCTCCAATGGTTAACGCGAGGGTGAATAACATTGTTGCGCGGCCCATGCTCGTTATGGCATGGGGCTTTGTGGCTTCATGCTTGATGTTGGCAGGGTGTGGGTCCAGCGGACCGGATAAGCCGACGCTGACCAGTCTGGACCATCTGATTTCCAACGGCAGGCTTGCGGAGGCCGAGGAGATGCTCCGCAAGACGCTGAAGGACGACGCCGGAGACTACGAGGCGCGCGCCGCCCTGGCCAAGGTGCTCTGCCTGGAGGGCGACGCCGAGCTGGCCAAGCTGGGGTTCTTCGACCGGTCCGCCGGGGGCCGCAACGGCCGCGGGACGATAACCGATCCGCGCTACGAGCCGGCCCGGAAGCTCTACGAGTCCGCGCTGGCCGAGGCCAGGGAGGCGCTCAAGAAGGACCCGAAGAACGCCCGGATCCGGGGAACGCTGGGATTGGCCCTGCACCGGACGGGGGACTCGAAAGGGGCCGTCGACGAGCTCAAGACGGCGCTCAAGGACGACCCGGAGTCGGCGGAGGTCAACAACACGCTGGGGCTGATCGCCTACGAGGAGGGCCGGACCGGCGAGGCGCTGAGTTACTACCTGACGGCGCTGAGGCTGGACAACACCATGCCGGAGACCTGCTACAACCTGGGCGTCCTCTACCAGGACGAGTACGCCAGGAACGGCAGTCGGGACGCGCGGGACACCGCCGTCCGGTACTTCGAGCTTTACCTAAGTTACAACAGGGGCGCCAGGGATGCCGAGATCGAAAAGACCATCAAGGAACTCGAAGGCCAGGACCGGGCCGGAGACGCAGGAGCGTCCGGACCGGGAGCAGGCCAGGGCAAGAAAGAGCAGTGAGGGCGACACCATGATACTGCCTGAAGCCGGAAGGACCATCAACTATTACGAGGTGCTCGAGGTCAAGCCCAGCTCGCCTCCGGAGGAGATCAAGAGCTCGTTCCGGCGGCTGGCCAAGCGCTTCCACCCCGACCGCAGCCGCGAACACGGCACGGACGAGAAGATGCGCATGATCATCAAGGCCTACGACGTGCTCATCAACGAGAAGGAGCGCCGGGCCTACGACCAGCACCTGCGCCAGGAGGCCGAGAAGAACCGCGACCCCTACCGCGAGCACTTGAAGAGCAAGCCCGACGACCCGGCCGCGCAGGCCCGGCTCACCCTCTACAGCCTGCTCAACGAGTCCGGCGACGAGGCCATCAAGATCTACGAGCGCATGAAGGCCAAGTACGAGGGCTTCGACCTGGCCAACTACCTCGAGGAGAAGGACTACCTCGACTGCGAGTTCCTGCTGGGCGAGGCCTACGAGTCGGCCGGCAAGTGGGAGAAGGCCCTCGAGCTCTACGAGCGGGTCTACGCCGAGGAGCGGGAGATGCCCGTCCGCTTCTTCCTGGAGGAGGTCAAGGACCGCATCCGGGACATCTACTGCAAGCGACTGGCCCGGGCCCTGCCGAGCCTCGACGCGGTCAAGATCTACCAGAAGGTGCTGGACATGGGCCTGGCCAAGAAGGCCGAGGCTTACATCCACAAGAAGATCGCCGAGAGCTACCACAAGTTCGGCGACATGAGGAAGGCCAAGCACCACCTGGCCATGGCCTTCGAGCTCGAGCCGCGCCTGAAGGGCGCGCAGAAGATCTGCGAGAAGCTCGGCTACAAGCGGCCGAAGTCCGCGGGGCGCGGCGGCTCGAAGGGCTGACCAGAGACCATCGGACACTCAGCCGGCGCGAGCCGGTCTGGGGGGAGGGGCGCTTCGGGAGACCGGGGCGCCCTGATTATTTGTCGCTGCGGAGGCCTCGCCACTTCGACATTCTACATTCGGTGTTCGATATTCTGCGGTTCCGCCGTGGGACCGGCGTCTCTCGAACCGTAGAATTTCGAATGTCGAACTCCGAATATCGAAGTGCACGGAACAGAAAGCGGTCGACATTCAATGGCAGTCCTGGAGTGTGTCCCTCCGACACCCCCGGCGGTTCCACATGCGGAGGAAATGGAACATGGCGGAACAACAAGGCCGCGCAAGCTCATGGCCTAACTTGGAAACTCTGGGCTGCCTGATGGTTGGGTTGGCCCTAACGGCGGCGTTGGTGTTCTTGTTTCTTCCAGCACGAGGCAATGTGAGACAGCGAGCCCACCGCGCCAACTGCCAGAGCAACCTCCGGCAGATCGGCCTGGCCATCAACATGTATTCGGAGGACTACGACCAGGACTTCCCTCCGTGCCTGGCGGAACTCTGGCCGGACTACGTCAACAACGCCAAGCTCTTCAAGTGCCCGGCGACCGCCGACAAGGGCTGGCAGGACTTCGCGGCCGGCAAGGCCACCGAGAAGAGCTCGAGCTACGTCTACCTCCCGGGGCGCTTCGCCGGCGCGCCAGGCGACTTCGCCCTGGCCTATGACCGGTCGAAGGATAATCACAAAGGGGATGGCATCAACGCGGTGTCCGTCGACGGCCACGTCGAATGGGTGCCGGCGGCCAAGATGGCCGAGTTCATGAAGAGGACCGCCGACCAGGAGGCGCAGCTGCCCCAGCTGCGCCGGAAATGGGAGGAAGAGAAGAAGGCCGCGAAAGCCGGCCGCGCCCCTGCGCCCGCCCCCTCCACTGACGACGCGCCGCCGGCGACTTCCGGTGACGGAGCGAGGGAAGGCCGATGACGGCCGGTAACGAGGGCCCGCCTCCCGCCGTGCCGCGGCCCCGGAGCCCCGGTCGCTTCATCCTCTGGGCGCTGCTCGGGATCGGAGCTCTGTCGTTCCTGGCGCTGGCGCTCCTTCCCAAGGGGAAGGTGGTCAGGACCAGGTCGCCGCGCGCCCACTGCCAGTCGAACCTCCGGCAGATCGGCCTCGCGGCCAACGGCTACGCCGAGGACTTCGGCGGGGCGTTCCCGCCGAGCCTGGGCGAGCTCTATCCGATCTACGTGTGCAATGCCAGAGTCTTCGTCTGTCCGAAGGTCGATCCGGGGCGCTGGAAGGGCGTTTCGGACGGCGATGTGGCCGCCAGGAGCGACTACGCCTTCGTTCCGGGTCTGGCCGCGACCATGCCCGGCGGCTTCATCCTGGCCCACGACAAGTCGCTCGAGAACCACGATGGCGAAGGCCGCAACGTGGTCTTCGTCGATGCCCACGTGGAGTGGTGGCCGGCCAAACGCGAGGCCGAGTTCGAGCGCCGGCTGGCGCTCCAGAACGAGGCCGTCGCCCGGTGGCGCGCCTCCGGCCGGCCGGCCGGGGATTTCGGGGAGTTCGTCAGCCCCGAGCTCCGGAAGTCGATGGATCCTGGTCCTCGGTAGCCCCGGCCCCGTCCTCCAGCAGCCACTTCCAGAGCGGCTGGAAGCGGCCTGGATCGACTGGACGGTCCGTGGGTCCGCTTGGCGTCGAGGTTAGGCTCCGAGAGGCGCCGTCTATCCTCTTCTCTTGCGGGAGGGATAACGTCTTTGGGGCGTCTTGCCATGTTTGTGCATTGTAATGCGCAAGAGTTGGAACTTTTGTGCACTATGAGTCGGATAATGCGCAATTCGAGCAAGATTCCCAGGCTCCATTCACGGAGATTGGGAGCTTTGGGGCTGTGTCCTCCGCTTGACCCCGGCGGTTCCATATGCGGAGGAAATGGAACATGGGAACGGGGCGCAATCCCATCGTGTCCTGGCTGATGAACTCGGACTATAGTTGGGTCAAATGGGTGCTGGCCGCCGTAGTGGTGATGGCCGTGATCGGGGTGTGCCCCGGGCCCACTCAGCGGGTGAGTGCCAGCGCCATGCGCGCCAACTGCCAGTCTAACCTCCGGCAGATCGGCCTGGCCATCAACGGCTACGCCGAGGACTTCGGCCAGGATTTTCCCCCGAGCCTGGCGGAGCTCTATCCGGATTACGTCAATAACGCCAGGCTCTACAAGTGCCCCGCGGACAGTTCGGCGAGCTGCGCGGACTTCGCTGCGCATCGGGCCACCGAGAAGAGCTCGAGCTACGTCTACCTGCCCGGGCGCTTCGCCGCCGCGCCGGGCGACTTCGTCCTGGCCTATGACCGCTCGAAGGACCACCACGTCGGCGCCGGCATCAACGCGGTGTTCGTCGACGGCCACGTCGAATGGGTGCCGGCGGCCAAGATGGGCGGGTTCATGCAGAGGATAGCCGACCAGGAGGCGCAGTTGCCCGCACTGCGCCGGAAGTGGGAGGAGGATAAGGCCGCCAGCACCCCCGCCCCTGGCGACGCGTCGCCGGCGAAGCCTGATGACAGAGCGGAGCAGAGTCCATGACGGCCGATAACAAGGCTCTGTCTTCCACTGGGACCTCCGGCCGCTGGTTCGGCCTGGGAGCAGGCTGTGGAGGCATCTTGTTGTTGCTGGCGGGCGTGACAGTGGGCCTCGTGCTTCCAGCGTTCGCCAGGAAACAAGATAGACTGAAACACTTGTACTGCGCGGCCAATCTTCGACAGATCAGTCAGGCGTCCGCGACCTATGCAGAGGACTACGACGGGGAGTACCCCCCTGGTCTCGCCGCGCTCTATCCAGATTACATCGGCAACGCCCGGCTCTTCAAATGCCCCGCGACTTATACCGAGGGTTGGCGGGACTTCGCAATGGGTCAAGCCACCGAGCAGAGTTCGGGCTACATATACCTGCCGGGGCGGTTCGATGGTCTTCCGGAAAATTTCGTACTGGCCTATGACAAGCCGGGTAACCACCGCAGCGACGTAGTCAATGCCGTCTTCGTGGACGGTCATATCCAGACGTTCAAGTTCATCCATGCCCCCGACTTCGAACGCTTTGAGAAGATGGTGGCCGACCAAGAAGCGCAGCTTCCCGAGCTGCGCCGGAAGCGGGAGGAAGAGAAGGCGAGGAAGGCCGCGAAGGCCGGCGACCGGCCGGCTTCGTCCGGGACGGAGGTCGCGTCCCCCGCTCTGCCTGTCCCTGAGGAGCGCTGAGCGCGGCCATGAGCCAGCCAGCGCCTCCGGCCCTCGATGGGAAGGCCCGGATCATGGTCGTCCCCGACGGCCGGAAATCCGGCAGGCGACGGCGCCGGCCGTGGATCGCACTGGCGATCACGGCGGTCGTGCTCATCGGCGTCATTGCGCTGGGGCTGCCCTGGTTGCGAGAGGCCAACATCCGCTCCAACTGCCGGGCGAACCTGCGCTCCATCGGCTGCGCCCTCAACGCCTACACGGAAGACTACGATGGGGAGTTTCCGCCCAGCCTGGCGGAAAGCCATCCCGACTACGTCAACAGTGCGCTCATGTTCAAGTGTCCCGCCATCGACTCGGCCGGCTGGCGGGAGCGCGCCGGGAGCCGGCCGGCCGCCGCAAGCAGCTACGGCTACGTCCCGGGGCTCACCTCGAGGATGCCGGGGAACTTCATCCTCGCCTACGACAAGTCGCTCGAGAACCACGATGGCGACGGCCGCAACGTGGTCTTCGTAGACGGCCACGTGGAGTGGTGGCCGGCCAAGCGCGAGGCCGAGTTCGAGCGTCGGCTGGCGCTCCAGAACGAGGCCGTCGCCCGGTGGCGCGCCTCCGGCCGGCCGGCCGGGGCCATCGGCGAGTTCATCGGTCCGGAGCTGCGGAAGCTGCTCGGCGAGTGAGCGCCTGGTGAGCCTTCACAAAGGAGCCAACCATGCCGGCAGACGTGGACATCTCGCAAGTTCCGACTCCCCCGGCCCCGCCAGCCCCGGGGCCGGCCGACCCGGTGCCCTCGAATCTGTAGGGGCGGGTTTGAAACCCGCCCCTACGCCGGGTTACGCGAGCCGGGCGCGGTCCGGAGGAACCTCGCCCTCAGAAGCCATCCGGCCGGCGGGTCGTCTCCGGCGTGTCCCGGCTCGACACTTGGCGGTTCAATCTGCGTAAGACGAAGGGGCCCGGCATGGTTGAACGCGAAGACGTGCCGCTGCCTATCGGCACGAAGCTCCTTACGCGCCACCTGCGCTGGGCGGGGCCCACGGTGCTCCTGATCGGTATCCTTGGCTACTTCCTCTCGTCATTGTCCGGGGTGGCGATGCATGTTACTTGCTCAGCCAACCTCCGGCAGATCGGCCTGGCCATCAACGGCTATGCTGAGGACTACGACGGCGAGTTCCCGCCCAGCCTCCGGGAACTCTACCCGGACTACGTGAACAATCCCAAGCTCTTCAGCTGTGTGACCAAGCGCTGCAAGTACACCGGAGACTTCGTCTCGGGCAAGGTCAGCGAACGGAGCTCGAGCTACGTCTACCTGCCGGGGAGGTTCATCGCGCTACCCGGTGACTTCATCCTGGCCTATGACAAGCCGGAGAACCACGATGGCGATGGCATCAACGCCGTCTTCGTCGACGGCCACGTGGCATGGCGGAAGATGGATACCGCCAACGCGCGGGCGAACTTCCAGAAGGAACTCGCCGAGCAGGAAGCCCAACTGCCCGAACTGCGGCAAAGGTGGGAGAAGAGCGGGAGGCCCGCAGTCATGCCCGCTGCGACCGACGAGGAGCCGGCTTTCCAGGCGCCTGCCGCGCCGGGCGGCGGCAAGCCACCGTCTTCCGTCGAGTAGGGGCGGGTTTGAAACCCGCCCCTACACCGGAGACACGAGGAACGAGAGTGCCCGGCGGCGGCCCCACGCCGGTAACCAAGGGGCAGAGGAGCCTCGCGTTGAAACCTGAGCCGAAAGCCGACGCCCTCGCCGCTGTCGTCCCGCGGCCGCCGAAGTCGCGCGCCAGGCGGACCTGGAGCTGGCTCCTCGCCGCCGCGGCCGCCGCAGTGGTGATCGGCGCGGGAGCCATGCAGCTGGTCCAGCAGCGCCGGACCGCCATGTGCGCCGACTGCGTGTCCCAACTGCGCTCGATCGGCTGCGCCATCAACGGCTACTCGGAGGACTACGACGGGGAGTTCCCGCCGAGTTGGCGCGAGACGTATCCGGACTACATAAACAACGCCAAGCTCTTCAAGTGCCCGGCGACCGAATCCGACGGCTGGCGGGACTTAGCTGCGGGAACGGTCACCGCGGACAGCTCGGGCTACGCTTACGTTCCCGGACTCAACGCCTGCATGCCCGGCGACTTCGTCGTTGCCCATGACCGGTCGCTTGCCAATCATCACGGTTACGGCCGTTGCGTCGTCTGCGTCGATGCCCACGTCGAGTGGTGGCCGGCCTCGCGCGAGGCGGACTTTCAACGGCTGCTCGTCCTCCAGAAGGAGGCCGTGGACCGATGGCGCGCTTCCGGCAAGCTGCATGAGGGCCTCGAGAGGTTCGTGGGGCCCGAACTGCGGCGGCTGATGGACCTGGGCGTGCCGTGCAGGAAGGGCGAGGCCTCGGTGCGGTTTGACTTCCTCCCGGAGCCTCACTAGGATTCCTTTTCTGATCCGAATAGCGAAGGAGACAGCCATGCCGGATAACGACCAGGTCCTGCCCCCGAGCCCGCCGGAGCCCCGGAGACAAGAGCCCCGGTCGTTCGAGCCGGCCCCGCCGAAGAAGAGCAACGCCAAGTTGTGGATCGGCCTGGGCGTCGGCTGCGGGGTCGGCGGGCTGCTCTTGATCGGGATTGTTGCGGCGGTGTTCATGTCGGCGCTGGGCAGCGTACGTGGCCGGGCCATGCGCGCCAACTGCCAGTCGAACCTGAGGATGATCGGCCTGGCCGTCAACGGCTACTCGGAGGACTACGATGGCGACTTCCCCCCGAGCCTGGCCCATCTCTACCCCAACTACGGCATCGACGCCAAAGTGTTCAGCTGTCCGAGCAGCCCATCGCACTATCAAGATCTTCCGTCCGGGGCAGTGGGTTCGGGAAGTTCGGGCTACGTCTACCTGCCCGGCCGCTTCTGCGAGCTCCCGGGCGACTTCTTCGTGGCCTACGACAAGCCGGGCAATCACCGCGGCGAAGGCGTCAACGTGGTCTACGTCGACGGACACGTTCAGTGGTGGAAGCTCGGCACCGCCTCGGACAAGGAGGCCTTCGAGAAGGCGCTCGCCGTCCAGGAGGAGCAGCTGCCCGAACTGCGCCGGAAGCGGGACGAGGCGAGGAAGTCCGGCGCGCCGCTGGCGCCATCCACTGCCCCCGTCCCCGCCCCCGTCCCGGCCTACGGCCGATAGAATGGGGCCGGAACCCCTTCCGCCTTGTTTCGACGCCCCGCCGAGAGATAATCCCGCAAACTGGCCGCCCCGCGGCCCGCGTTCGCGCCGGCGTTTCCGCCGGCCGTACGGATGACGGATAGAGGAAGAGCCATGCAGACCGAATGCCCGAAGTGCGGCCACCCCGTTGACTGCCCCGAGTCGCCGGCCGACAGCGTGGCCCGCTGTCCGGCGTGCGGCACGCTCTTCGATCCGCCGGCCGCCAAGTCGACGGCGTCTCCGGACGCCTCCAGCCCGACGCCCGCGTTCGCGGGGCTCGAGGCGGCGCAGGCCGAAGCGGGCGCGACGTCGGCCCAGGCCGCTCCGCCCTCCCCGCCGTCCCGCAGCCGGGCGCGGCTCCTGGCGGTGGCCCTGCCGGTGCTGGCCCTGCTCGTCGCCGGCGGGATCTACGCCAAGGTCCGCATGGACCGCGCGGCCTTCGCGAAGAAGGTCGACGCGCGCTTCGCGGCGGCCGAGGCCGACTACCTCGGCGGCCGGATGGAGGATTGCGACCGGGGCCTCTCCGAGGTCGCCGGCATGGCCGCGGCCCGCCCTGAGGCCATCCCCGGGGAGCAGCTCGCGCGGATCGGGAAGCGCAGCGAGGAACTGCGCGCCCACATCGCCCGGTGGCGCGAGGCCGCCGCGGCGATGAAGGCGGTGAGCGCCGAGCCGGCCGCGACCCGCCGCCGGATGGCCGAGCTCCACGGCGCCATCGTCAAGCTGGGTCCGGACGCCGAGCCGGTCGAGCGGCTGGTCCGGGCCATGTGCGAGAGGGCCTACGACGAGGAGCTCGCCGGCCGCCGCCGGGACCTCGCCAAGCGCCTGGACGCCGTCAAGGCGCGGCTCGATGAGGGCGACCTCGACTCGGCCCGCGCGTCGCTCAAGGCCGCCCGCGACGAGATCGCCGCCGCGCCCGGAGACATGGCCGCCAGGCTCCGCGAGGCCTTCGACGGGCGCTTCGCGGAGTCCGAGGCGGCGCTCCTGCGCCTGGGGCTCGAGAAGCGCGTCTCCGCCTTCCTGGCGAAGCTCGACGCGGGCGACTTCGAGGCTGCGCGCACCGGACTGAAGGCCGCGCGCGACGAGGCGGCAGCCGCCCCCGCCGCCATGACCGCCGGGCTCCAGGAGGCCTTCCGCGCGCGCTTCGACGAGCTCGACGCGGCGCTCAAGGTCCACGACGAGCTCGCCGCCATGGTCGCGGCCGCGGCGCCGGCCGGCCCGAAGCGCGCCGCCGTCGAGAAGAAGCTCCTCGAGCGCCGGGCGGGGCTGACCGCCTCGGGCCCGGCCGCCAGTGGCTTCGCGCGCCGCTTCGACCAGTGGGTCGCCGAGCTTCGCACCGACCGCCGGCCGCTGCCGTCGGCCATCAAGACGAATCGCGCCGACCTGGAGGCGCTGGCCAAGGACTTCTCCGCCGCGCTTCCGGGCCTGGCCGTGCCCGAGGGCGGGCTGGACGCGGGCCGTTCGCTCCTTCGGCTCGAGGGCGCCGGCCACTCCTGGCGGGTGATGCTCTGCCAGCTCGGCGAGCAGCCCAGCTACATGATCGAGGTCGACGGCGTGCGCCTGGCCTACCCCGCGCTGGTCGCGACGGCGGGTAAGAAGATCGACCCCGACCTGCGTCGCGCGATGATCCGCTGCGAGATGAACCAGGCGCCGATCCTGGCCGCGACGCTTCTGAAGTCGGGCGGCGAGGACGCCTGGAGCCCGACGCCCTGGTCGGTCACGCTCTTCGGGACCGCCCGGGGCGCCGAGCCGCTGGCCCTGCTTGGCGAGAAGGACCTGCTGTGCACCGCCGGCCGGGTCTGGAGCATCGAGGGCGAGGACTCCAGCCAGGAGCTGCGCGCGGCCGTCCAGGGCTTCGTCGGCGCGACCCAGGCGCTGGAGAAGGCCCTGGCCGCCGACAAGGCGGCCTCCAAGGAGCTCAAAGCCATGCTCGGCGTGATGGTCCGCGACGCCTACCAGGTGCGCCGCTCGGCCAGCGACTTCCTGCCCCGCAGGTTCTGCAGCGAGGCGGTGGCCCGCGGTTACATCGAGCTCAACGCCCCCGATCTGGGCGCGCGCCTCAAGGAGCCGCTGGCCGCCTACCGGGGGGCCTACCGGGCGCTGACCGAGTTCCGGGGGGCGCTCTCCGGCAAGACCGAAGCCGGCGACGAGCTGGGCCTGAGCATCAACGCCGACGGCCGGACGCTCTGGCGGGTCTACGACGCCGGGTCCGACACCACCGACTTCGGCCTGCAGCCGGGCGACGACCAGATCGAAAACCAGTTCTTCGTGCACACCGTCTTCGCCGGCAAGCACGAGTCCTGGCCGGCCGCCGACCTGCCCAAGGCGGTGCGCATGGTCCACCTGCTGGCCGGCGAGGTGTCCCGCTGGGACCCGGCCACCGACAAGCTGACCTTCGACGCCGCGCGCTGGAGCCTGGCCGCCGGGCTCGACGAGTTCCGCAAGGCCCCGGCGCACTTCGGCGCGCCGGACTGGCGCTTCCCTCCGCACGTGCTGCTGCTCGACCCCACCGGCGGGATCCTCGGGCTGGTCACGCCCTCCGGGCGACTGGACATGCCCGAGTTCGGCCGGCGCACCGGCGAGGAGCGCCGCAAGCTGCAGAACGCCTTCCTGGACCGCTGCGCCAAGTGCCTGCCGTCGCCGGGCGACCTGCACCTGCTCTTCGTGTACTTCATGAAGTACACCTACGACAGCCCGCTCACCGACTACCCCATGCTCATCGGCGACAAGCAGAACACCGGCGACGTCCACCAGGACGCCTACCAGACCCTGGACCGCAAGGTCGCCGGCCGCTTCATCGGCGACTGCGACGACCTGGCCGAGCTCTACCAGGAGATCACCCGCCGGCAGGGCCGGCTCAGCTACGTCCTGGGCCAGCCCTCGCACGCCATCTGCGGCTTCGTGGACCGCGCCGAGAAGGACTACGTCTTCACCGTCGTGGACACCGGCCCGCCGCGCAGCTTCCGGGCCGCCCGGCTGGAGGACGCCCTGGAGGCCGGCTACGCCACCTTCGACGAGGAGAAGACCGAGACCTTCGACCCCAGCTCGCTGACCTTCCTGCTGCGCTTCGCCGGCGAGCCGACCCGCACCCCCTACTGGCTGGGCGCGCGGATGTTCCTCGACCCGCAGTACGCCGAGACCATGATCCGGGTGCAGCGCGACTGGCACTTCGCCTACATCATCGCCGGCCGCGACACCATGGCCGAGATGGTCAAGCGCGAGCACGACGCGCCCACGCTCTTCGAACTGGCCGCATTCCACCGCGAGCTGGCCGACTGGAAGCTCGCCGCCGAGTGGTCCCGCAAGGGCATCGCCGCCATGGCCCCGGAGGACATCATGGGGCGGATCAACGAGCAGATCCGCCTGGCCACGTACCTGGAGCGCGCCGGCGACCGCGACGGGTCCGCCAAGGTGCTGCTCGACGGCGCCGCGGAGCTCGACAAGGCCGAGGCGGCCGGGGCCGCCGGGGCCGAGGCCGCGAAGTCCGGGCGCTTCACCGGCCCGCGCTTCATGCTGGCCATGGCCCTGGTGGGGCTCGACCGTCCATGGGACGGCTGGCGGGCGGTCGCCCCGGCGGCCCGGCGGCTCTCGGAGGCCGGCGAGCTCAGCGGCGAGAACGCCTCGCGGCTGGCCGGCGTGCTCCAGTCCATGCGCGAGCTCGAGGCCGGGGGCAAACGCCCGGCGGCCGAGAGCGACGCCGCCGGCAAGGAGCTCGAGGGGCTGCTCGACAAGACCATGTCCGGCCGGCTCTTCAAGGAGCGCGACACGCTCATGGACGTGATGGGCACCTACGGCAACCTGGCCGCCTACTACGCGGCCAAGCACGGCCGGGCCTACGTTCTGGAGCGGCTGCTCGCGCCCGGGCCGTATCCGTCGGGCCCGCGGGCCCACCACCGCCGGAGCGGCTCCTCGGCGGCCACCGAGGCCGAGGACTGGAAGTGGATCCGGCTGTCCGTGCCGGCCTACCTGCATTTCTTCGGCCAGGCCCTCGACTCGAGTAAGCCGGTGGCCGAGCGGCGCACCGAGGAGGCCGTGCGCATCATGGCCGCGCTCGAGAAGGCGCTGCCCGAGATCGAGAAGCAGGGCTCGCTCTCGAACATGGAGTTCGCCATCCTCTCGGTGCGCGTGCAGCGCGACGCCATCACCAAGAACTGGGCGGGCATGGAGGAGACCTTCAAGCTGATGAAGCGCCGCGACTGGGCGCGCCTCTACCGCCTGGTGGCCACCAGCCTCGGCGGCGCGGCCGAGTACATGACCCCGGCCGAGTTCGAGGCCCAGTTCCGCAAGTTCAGCGAGCAGTCCCCCCCGCTGCCCCACTACTACCGGGCAGCCTACGAAGCCCTCGGCGAGAAGAACTACGAGGCCGCCCTGGCCGGCGCCCGGATCACCGCCGGGAAGTTCCCCGACAACGAGGAGGTGCAGCGCGAGTACCGGCTGCTCCAGGAGTTCGTCGCGAAGAGGAAGGCCGGCGAGGCGGGCGGACAGCCGAATGCGGCGCCGGACGGAGGCGGCAAGGAGAAATAGCCGGAGGGTGCGCCAAATGAACGGCCGGAGGGCCAGTTGGCTGGCCACGGTCTTCGGTCTGTCCGTCGTCGGCGTTCTCGTCGTTCTGGCGCCAGCCGCCTATTGGTACTTCCAGTGGCCGGTCACGTCGCTGCGCAGGGGGCTTGAGCGCTATCTGGCGCCGCCGCACGGCGAGCCAATCGACGACAAGGATAACATGGCCCGCATGGAAGGCTCCGTTCGCTCTATCCGGGAGAGGCGGCTCTATCACGCAACGGACGTGCTCCTCGATGTCTGGCTGCAGTATGATGCCACGGACAATCCGGTGTCTCAAGGCGCCAGAGACACCCTTTCAAGTTTCGGCGAACCCGCCCTTCCCGCAATAGAGGCCAGGATGCGGATGGGAAGCGACGGTTCGAGGGCTGGCTGGCTGGCAGGACTCCGACTGGAGATATGGAACCAGTCCCCGCTACTACACCCCGAGCTTCCGGCGCAGAACGAGCGCGCTGCCGTGGACACGCTGAGAGAGATCGCCAGCCATCTTGGCTCCTTTCGGATCGATACGGGCCGTTATCCGACAAACTTGTCAGAGTTGGCCGGCGGTCAGTATCACCTGATAGATCCTGAACTGGCTCGTTCCGGAAGCAAGTGGGGCTACTGCTACTGCATCAGCAACCAACCGCGCGGCTCCAGCCGGACATGTCCTGCCGAGTATTGGGAGTTGAGTGCGCTCCCCGTGGAATATGCGACGACGGGCCGGCGCGTATTCGTCATGAAGGCGCAGAGCTCCTGGGTTGTATATGGGAAGGACTTGGGCGCGTCATCGAGCGGGCACGAAACCTTCCCCGAGGACCCGAGCGCTTCGGGCTGGGAGGAGGCCAAGTAACCTCTTCTGCGCCTGTAGTCACTATCTCCGGGCCGGGGCCGGAGCCGAAGAGCATTTGACCCTCCCCAGCGGCCGCCATCGGCCGTCGGCGAAGTGCTCTATGGCGACGCGGCCGTCCTCGATCGTGCAGCGCAGCGACCCGTACTCGGCGGTCGAGAGCGGCAGCGCGCCCGCCCGGCGGCACAGGCGCAGGAGCTCGCGGCCCTGGGGCTCGCCGGCCTCGAAGGGCGTGAGCCCGAGGATGGCCACGCGCGCGCCGGTGGCCTTGATGAAGGCCGCGCTCTCCCGCGCGGGCTTCCAGGCGAAGCCGATCACCAGCACGTCGGCGCGGAGCCGGCCGGCCGCGGCCTCGGCCGCAGCGCGCTTGACCGTCGGCCAGTGGGACAGATCGGCGAAGAGCACCGCGCCCCTCCCCGGGGCGCCGGGAGCGTCGGGCCCTTCCGGACCGGTCCTGGCCAGCACCATCATCGGTTTGGGCCGCACCGCGCCGTCGGGTCGGCCGGCCGCGGGAGGCAGGCCGATGGCCGAGAGCCGGGCGAGCCCCAGCCGCGCCGTCCAGTCCGGGCCCATGCGTTCGGCCTCCGGCGCGCCGCGCAGGACCTCGAGGACGGGAGGCGCCGCCGGGTCGCCGGCCGGGAGCGCGAATCGCCCGGCGCGTCCGGAGCGCACGAGATACCCGACCCCGGAGGTCAGGCCCTCGCGGTCGGCGGACACGGCCACCAGGTCGAAGGAGCCCAGCCGTTCGGACCGCAGGCAGTCGGCGAGCTCGCGGCCGCCGCCGGCCCAGAGGCAGGCGCTCCGGCCCGAGGGCTCCTCGACCATGGCCGCGCCGCCGCGCCGGGTGGCCAGCACCGTGGCGCGCAGCCCCGCCGGGCGCGGCGCGCAGAGGAACATCCCCGCGAAGCTCACCGCCGCCGAGAGCGCGAGAGTCCCGGCCACCGCCGGGCCCCTCCAGCGCCCGGGCCGGCGGCCGAGGGTGAAGAGGATCGCCGCGGCCAGGGCGTAGAAACCGGCCAGCGCCCAGGCCGGCGGCGCGTCGGCCACCAGCGAGCAGCCCGGCAGGCGCTCGGCGGCGGCGACCACCGTCTCGAGCAGCCGTAGCGCGCCCCAGACGAGCGCGGCCGGCCCAGCCGCGAGCGGCGGGGCGACCGATCCGACGGCCAGGAGCACCAGGCCCAGGGCCAGCGCCAGGCCGGCGATGGGAATGGCCGCGAGGTTGACGAGCGCCGCCCACGGCGAGATGAGCCCGAAGCACGCCACCACCAGCGGCATGGTCCCGAGCGTGGCGGCCAGCGAGGTGAAGAGCGACAGGCGCAGGTAGCGCGTGACCCTGGCGCGCCAGGCCTCGCGTTTCTCGACGGCCAGGCTGCCGGGGTCGAGCCCCCGGCGAGCGCGCCAGGCCTCCTCCAGCGCCGGGGTCACGAGCATGATGAAGGCCACCGCCGCGAAGGACATCTGGAAGCCGGTCGAGAAGAGCTCGCGGGGCCAGAGGGCGAGAATGGCCAGGAAGGCCGCGGCCAGGCTGTTGAGCCCGTCGGAGCTGCGCTCCAGCACCATCCCGCCCAGGAAGATCGAGGCCATGAGCGCCGCGCGCACCACCGGGGCGCGCGCCCCGGCGAGCTCCGCGTAGCAGATCGCGAAGAGCACCAGCGCCGCCGCCGACCACCGCGGCGAGGCCCGGAGCATGCGCAGGAACCACCACACCGCGCCGACCAGCAGCATCACGTGGATGCCGCTGACCGCCAGCAGGTGGCCGGTGCCCGTGCGGGTGAAGGCCAGCTCCTCCTCCGGGTCCATCTCGCCGCGCCAGCCGATGAGCAGGGTGTTGAGCAGCGCCCCCTCCCGCTCGGGCAACTCCCGGCGGACGATCCCGGCCAGGCGCTCGCGCAGGTTGGCCAGCGCCGCCGACGGCGAAGGCCCGCCGTCGCCGAGCGGCTCGCAGAGGGCCGCGCGGCCGGTCCCCACCGTCCAGACCCCGCGGGTGGCCAGGTAGTAGCGAGGGTCCATGCCCCCCGGCGCGGACGAGGCTTCCGGGGCGCGCAGCAGCGCCGGCAGCCGCACTCGCGATCCGGGGCGGACTCCGGGCGCGAGCGCCTTCTCCTCGCCCTCGAGCGTCAGGCGCAGCCGGCCGGAGGCCGGGACGCTCCTTCCGGCGGGCCCGAGCTCCTCGACGTCGAGGATCGCGCGGACGTAGGGCTGGCCGGAGTCTCCGGGGACGACGGTTATTTCCTCGAGGCGGCCGGAGACTACGGCCAGTGCCGAGCCGCCGGGGGCGAGTTCCAGGAGCGAGCCCGCGTCGGCGGCCGGCCGGACGGCCGAGCGCCCGGCGAAGTTAAGCGCGCCGGCCAGGGCGGCCAGGGCCAGCGCCCCGGCGATCAGGGCCGCGCGGCGCCGCGCCAGAAGGGCGGCGATGGCCAGGGCGGTCGTGGCGGCCGAGGCCGCCAGGATCGCCTCGGGCCGGAGATCGAGGAGGTTGGCCGCGGCCGTGCCCGCGCCGAAGGCCGCCGCTGCGGGCAGCAGGTAGCGCCGCGGCGTGCGCGACCTTCCGGGGTGCTTCTCCACGGCGTATTCCATAGGTCGCCTCTTCGTCGGCGCCGGTCAGCCGGCGCCGGTATCCCTCATGGCCTCCACAGGTAGAGCATGCGCGGGTGGAGCGCGAGCTTGGCCAGGGTCTGGACCTCGCGGGGCACGGGCCCCGAGTCGGCGCCGCCCTGCAACAGGGCCTCGAGCGGACTGGGCCGCCGGCGGTAGACCACCACGGTGGCCTCGGGGTCGCCGGCCAGCTTGCGCGCCTCGGCGATGGCGTCGTCGCGGTGACCGATCCGGTCGATGAGCCCGAGCTTCCGAGCCTCCTCCGGCAGGAAGACCCGGCCGTCGGCGAACTTGCGGACGTCCACTTCCTTCATCTTGCGGCCGTCGGCCACGATCCCCACGAAGCGGGCGTAGAGCTGGTCGACGATGTTCTGCATGTAGGCGCGCTCCTCCGGCGTCATCGGCCGGAACAGGCTGGGCACGTCCTTGTAGGGGCCGCTGGTGATGCTCTCGTTGCGCACCCCGAGCTTCTCGGTGAGGAGCTTCTGGGCGTCGAAGTGCATCATGATCACGCCGATCGACCCGCAGATGCTGGTCGGCCGGGCGATGATCGTGTTGGCGCGCGCCGAGACGTAATAACCGCCCGAGGCGGCCAGGTCTCCGAAGAAGGCCACGAACTTGTAGCCCTGCGCCCGACAGAGCTGGATCTCGCTGTCGATGATGTCGCAGGTGGTGACGTCGCCGCCGGGCGTGTCGACGTGCAGGAGCACCACCTTGATTCCCGAGGGGTGTCCCTCGCTGCGAAGCTGCCGGAGCTGGCTGATGACCGCCGGGCCGGCGCCCTCGTCGGGGACGATCACGCCGTGCACCGGGATCATCAGGATGCTCTTCGGGCCCTTGCCGGGCTCCTCCACGTCGAGGCTGTACCCGGCCATGCCGTTATCGGCCCCGGCGTATCTGAGGCCGCCGAGCACCGAGTTGGCCATGAGGACCACGGCGACCAGGGCGAGGGTCCCTACGGCCAGGAGCACCAGGAGGATCACCCCCAGCCGGCTGCGGCGCGGGCGGGGCGGCGGGGGCGGCGGCACGTACCGGCCGTAGCCGTAGGGCGGAGGCGGGGGAGGCTGCTGCGGGGGCTGCTGGGACGGGGGCACCGGGGTCGCCATTGGGGGCGGCTGGGAGCCCTCCTGTTCCGGGCGGCCGGGGGCGGGCGGTTGAAGATTGTCCATGCCATTCTCCTTGAGCGATTGCGCGTCTCGGCGCGAGAAAGCATAGTTCCGCCCCGGGGCCTGTCAAGCGTCCGCCCCGGTTTTCAGGGCTGTTTCAGGAAGCCCGTTTCACCGCCGAGGCGCCGTTCGACAGGCTCACGGCCTTGAGCAGGGTCGAAGGGCGGAGACGCAGAGGGCGAAATGCCGTCCGCGGCGGGGACTTTTCCCTGTTAAAAACCATCCGCCGCGTTCACGACCCCCTCGGCGGCTCGGCGCCTCCGCGGTGGAAGCCGTTTCCTGAAATGGCCGCACCGTTTTTTCCGCTTGTGGCAATCTGCTTTGGAGTTATAACTCCGGCAGCCGCAGGGAACCTATGGGGGATGTCTCGTGAGCGTCTTGATAGGTCCATGTCGCAGAGCGCGGGAATCGCTGACCGAGCGGATGCGTTCGCCCATCGGCCCCGGACACGAGCGCTTTCTCGAGCGGCACCTCGAAAGCTGCGCGGCCTGCCGCCGGTGGGCGGAGCAGTCCGGCCTGATCGCGGCGGGGGAGCCCGTCCTCCTTTCCGAGGAATCGCAGACCCTTTGCAGGCCGCGGTCGAACGCCAGGCTGCTGGCCTGTTCGCGACGCTTCGCGGAGACCCTGGCTCCGATCCCGGCCGGGGCGGGCATGGTGGGGAGGCGACGCCGGGTCCGCGCGCGTCGGGCTGCGGCTTCGGGCAGCCGGCTCGGCATGTCGCTGATGGTCGCGTCCCTGGCGGTGAGTGCGGCGGTGCTCGTCTCGATCTTCTTGCAGGCATCCTCGGCTTCCCGACCGGCGCCCGTCCGGCCCCCCATGGCGGTCCGCCCGGTTCGCCCGGTTCGTCAGGTGCATGCGGCGCCCGCTGAGCCGCCAGCTCCCGCCGCGACCGTCCCGGCGGCCGAGCTGCCGGACGGGGCGTCGTCGGAGGAAGCATCGTCGGAGGCGAGCAGAAGCGCTGTCCTCTCCCGGGAGGGGCGGTTCCCTGCCTTCGCGGCGCCCGATGCGGAGCCCGCGACGGCCGAACTGGCGCAGCCGGACGGGGCCGCCGCCTCCGGTCGTGACGGGCGCCTTACCGACGTCGCCCTGCCCGCTTCCGGCGTGGACCGAGATGCCTTCCAGAGTGACGTTCGGGATGTCGCCGGCGATCTGCCGGCCGCCGCGCCGTTGTCGACCGCTCATCCGGATGCCGACTCCGGAGCGCGGGTCGCCGGGCGGGCGGCGTCGCCATCCAGTCCTTCGGAGTCTCCGGCCGCCGCCGACGGGTTCGCGCTGCCCGGGATGAACGGCTCCCCGGGCTCCGGTGATTCCGGGGCGGAGCGGCCCGGCCCATCCGGGCCAGCCGGACCTCCCGACCCGTCGCAGAAAGCCAGGATCCCCGAGTTGCCTGGCCCGCCGGCTCCGCCGGACTCGCCGTCCGGACCGGGCGGGGCTCCACAGCCGCCGGGGCCGCCGAGCCCGCCGGGCAACACCGAACCGCCTGGCCATCCCAAGCCGCCGCCGGAGCCCAAGGCTCCGTCGAAGCCTCCGGAAAGGCCCGGACCGCCGGTGCGGCCGGCGCCGCCGGCTGCACCGAAGCATCCGGAGCAGCCCAAACCGCCCAGGCCTCCGAAAGCCGTGAGACCCTCGGGTGCCCCGAACCCGCCGAAGGCACCGAGGAGGCCGACTCGATAGGCAAGCCGCCCGGTATCAGGAAAGCGTGGAAAGAATAGGCTGCGTCAGCGCGCCAGATGTTCCCAGCCGGAGGGCCGGATCCGGCGCGAGCGACCTGACGCGTTTCTCAGCCGCAGGCCCGTTCCGGGTCCGGTCACCGCGCCGATCTCTGAAAGCCCGGTGTCGAAGGGCCAGCGCCGCCGGAGCGCCGCGGCCCGGTCCCGGCGCACGGTGAAAAGCAGCTCGTAGTCCTCGCCGTCTCCGAGCGCGTGCTCGAGCGGGTCGCCGCCGAGGCGCCGCGCCGCGCGCGAGACGGGCACGGCCGCGGCCTCGATCTCGGCGCCGAGCCCGCCGCTTTCGGCAAGCACGTGGGCCAGGTCGCGGGTCAGGCCGTCGGAGACGTCGATGGCTCCGCCCGTGCCGCGGAAGGCGGCCAGGAAGCGCCCCTCGGCCAGGCGCGGCCGGAAGGCGAGGTGCCGGCCGAGGATCGAGCCGCCGAGCGAGCCCGTCACGAAGATGCGATCGCCGGGCCGCGCGCCGGAACGCAGGAGCGCCCGGCCGGACTCGACCCGGCCGAGCACCGCCGCGGCCACGGTGGTCGGTCCGGGGGCGGCCGAGACGTCGCCTCCCACCACCGGACAGCCGAAGGCGCCGGCCGCGCGCGCGAGCCCCCGCTGGAAACTGCGCGCCCAGGTCCCCGCGTGTCCCTTCCCGAGGGAGGCGTAGACCACCGCCGCGAGCGGCTCGCCGCCGGACGCGGCGATGTCCGAGAGCGGCCGGGCCAGCGCCTTCCAACCGACCTTGCCGGGCTCCGCGCCGCGCTCGAAGTGCACGCCGGAGACCACGCCGTCGGTCTTCAAGAGCAGGTCCCAGCCGGCGCCCTGGCCGGCGAGCACCGCGCAGTCGTCGCCGGGGCCGACCTTTACGAGGCCGCGCCGCGCGCCGGGAAGTCCCCGGGTGCGGATCCACCTGATGAGCTCGAGCTCGCCCATGGCCATGGGGAAAGATGATAGCCGGCCCCCGACGGATGGAAAGCGGATTCCGCTGAGCTCACCGCGGCCCCTTCGAGAAGCGGGCCATTCTCTGCATGCGAGGGCGCATTCTCAACGCAGAGCCGCGGAGGCCGCAGAGCGAACGCAGAGAACGGCTACGTCGCCAACCCAGCCAATACCGCCAGGGCGGTTGTTCTCCGCGTCTTCTCTTCGCACTCTGCGTCTCTGGAGCGCCAGGCGAAGCCTGGCCAGTCTAGCTGGATGAAAGGA
>CALGYR010000038.1 GCA_937935355.1 uncultured bacterium
GCCACCGGCTTGGCCGGCTCGCCCACCGCGTCGACGGCGTCGCGGATGGCCTGGATCACTTTGAGGTTGTTCTGTTGTGTGTTGGCCCCCCCGTCCGGAGACTCGAACATGTAAATGATGCCGCGGAGGTTGCGCTGGCGGTCGATCCACGGCCAGGTCCCGAACCCGCCCGGGCTGGCCACCTCGATAGCCTCCTGTGACTGCGGATAGTCGGGATCGTCGACCATGATCCAGGAAGCGGTCCCGTAATCGGGTTTTGTTTCGTTGGGCCAGATGGTGGCGGGATCCTGGCACGGGCTGTAGTGCTCCGGCAGGTCACGGGTCTGGTTGACCAGGAAGCGTCGCATGGAGCGCGGTCGGAGATAGAGCTGTCCCTCCGGGGTCACCCCGCCGTTCATCAGCGTGTGCAGGAAGCGCAAATAGGCCGTGGCCGTGCCCTGGACACCCGCTCCGATTACAGGGTTTTTCTGGCTGATGTAGTTGTAATCGCAGTTGACCATGCCCAACGGTGCGAAGAGTTCATCGTTCGCGATGGTCCGCCAGTCGCGATGCTGCGGGTCAACCACCTCGCAGATCCGGCCGACGGTCTGAAGGCCGTTGCCCTCGTAGGCCAGTTTGGTGCCGGACGCAAAAGCCAGGGGAACGTCGGCAGGAATCCTGTCGACCGTCTGCTCGAGGGTCAGCAGCGGGTTCATCTGCAAGTTGTACTGGGTCGTGGCATACAGCCCCGATTTCATCGAGCAGCACTGCTGGATGGTCACGCTGCCGGTAACGCCATTCTCGTTGCTGTATTCGTTGAAGAAGGGCAGGTAATCGCCTACTGCGTCCTCAAACGAGAAGAGACCCTTCTCGTACATGCGCAGGAAGATCGCCCCGGATAGCCATTTGCTGCAGGAGGCCAGGCCGTACTTGGTGTCGTCCTGCGTCTCGCCGGCCTGGAAGCGGAAGATCTCCCGGTCGCCCTGCTGGACCACCACCAGCACGTTGCCCTCCGCATACAGGCTGACGTTGTCGGCCATCTGCCTGGTGGCGGCCGAGAAGTCGTAGTCCTGGGCCGCAGCGGCCCCGGCGAAAAGACCGAGCCACAGAAAGAGCGTCCCTGGAATCGGCAAGCGAAATTGTGGCCTCATGGCAGCTCCTTCGAGCCGGCTTCGCCCCCGAAGCCACCCGTGCAAAGCAAGTAACATGCCATGGAACTGATGGCCGCAAGTGTTGCTTTGAGGTTGTTTCGGGACTTGGCACCACGCGAGTTGCCCGGTGCACATGTGGGAACGCGCTGCTCTTGTGGAAGATTCTCGCAGGAGCGATAGCGTTGTCCTTGCCCGCCCCGCCCCCAGGACTATAATCGCCATCCGAAGCCGGCCGCGGAACGGCCGCAGGAGAGGAGAAGAGGAGACCCATGGCCGCCAAGATCTACTACCAGAAGGACGCCCGGCCCAAGCTGCTCAAGGGCAAGACCATCGCCATCGTCGGCTACGGCTCGCAGGGCCACGCCCAGGCGCTCAACCTCCGGGACAGCGGCTTCCGGGTGCTCATCTCCGAGGTCGAGGGCACCCACAACTGGCGGCTGGCCAAGAAGCACGGCTTCAACCCGATCGGCGCCGCCGAGGCCGCCGACCGGGCCGACTACATCCAGATGCTCATCCCCGACGTCATCCAGGGCAAGGTCTACGAGAAGGACCTCGCCCCGGCCATGGGCCCGGGCAAGGTCCTGGGCTTCAGCCACGGCTTCAACATCCGCTACGGGATCATCAAGCCGCCCAAGGGCGTCGACGTGGTCATGATCGCCCCCAAGGGCCCCGGCCACCTGGTCCGCAGCGAGTACCAGAAGGGCGGCGGCGTGCCCTGTCTGCTGGCCGTCGAGCGCAACGCCAGCGGCAAGGCCCGGGACCTGGCCCTGGCCTACGCCTGGGGCATCGGCGGGACCCGCGCCGGCGTCATCCAGACCACCTTCACCGAGGAGACCGAGACCGACCTCTTCGGCGAGCAGGCCGTGCTCTGCGGCGGCGCCTCCGAGCTCGTCAAGGCCGGGTTCGACACCCTGGTCAAGGCCGGCTACCAGCCGGAGATCGCCTACTTCGAGTGCCTCCACGAGCTCAAGCTGATCGTCGACCTCTTCTACCGGGGCGGCATCTCCTACATGCGCTACTCGGTGAGCGACACCGCCGAGTACGGCGACTACACCCGCGGCCCGCGGATCGTCACCGACGCCACCCGCCGGGAGATGAAGAAGATCCTGGCCGAGATCCGGAACGGCTCCTTCGCCAAGGAGTGGATGGCCGAGGCCGGCCGCGGCTCGAAGAAGCTCCTGGCGGCGCGCAAGGCCGAGCGCGACATCGGCATCGAGCAGGTCGGCCGCAGGCTCCGCAAGATGATGAGCTGGCTCGACCCGGTCGAGCCGCCCAAGTAGCCGTCCGGGAGGCGCGCTTGACGGACCGGGGCATGGACTTCGGCGCCGGGGCTGCCGGCGGGGACCATCCCGTCCGGGACGGCGCTGAATCCTGGCCGGTCAAGGTCCGCGAGCTCTGCCACGGCATCAACAATCACCTCGGCGTGATCATGGGCCAGGCCGATCTCCTGGCCTCCGGCGGCGCGCTGCCGCCGGAGGTCGCGCGCCGCGTCGCCGAGATCGACAAGGCCGCGGAGCGCATCAAGGCCCTCGTCCAACGGGCCGCCGCCGACGCCCGGACCGCCGCCGGAGATGCCGGAGAGAAGGAGACCTGAGACCGCCCATGTCCACGACGCGCAAGGCCTTCATCTCCGACATCCACGGGAACACCCCGGCGCTCGAGGCCGTGCTCGCCGACATCGACTCCCGGGGCATCCGCGAGATATGGTGCGGCGGCGACTTGGTCGGCTACGGCCCCGACCCCGAGGGGGTCATCCGGCTGGTGGTCAAGCACGCCCGCAGCTGCATCATGGGCAACCACGACTGGGCGCTCCTCAACGACCCGATCGGCTTCAATCCGGTGGCCGCCGAGGCCATCAGCTGCAACCGCCGGATCATGGGCGAGCACTGCTACGTGGGCGTCAAGCCCGGCTGCACCGACTGGAACTTCCTGCGGGCGCTGCCCGACGGAGCCGAGGAACCTGGGCTGCTCAACGTCCACGCCTCGCCGCGCGACCGGCTCTCCGAGTACGTGCTGGCGAGCGACGTGGCCTACGGCCCGAGCGACAAGATCGTCGACATCTTCTCGCGCTTCGAGCGGCTCTGCGTGGTCGGCCACAGCCATCGCCCGGGAATCGTCACCCCGGACTTCCAGTGGGTCCACCCCTTCGAGATCCCCGAGGGGCTGATCATGGAGAAGGGCCGGAAGTACCTCGTCAACGACGGTTCCGTCGGCCAGCCCCGCGACGGCGACAACCGCGCCTGCTACGCGGAGGTCGACGGCGAGCGCCTCCTCTTCCACCGGGTGGCCTACGACTACAAGAAGACCATGGAGATGATCTACAAGGCCGGGTGCCTCGCGCCCATCTGCGCGGAGCGGCTGGCTGTCGGAAGGTAGACGCGGGGACACATCGACGCGGAGACGCGGAGACACGTAGACACGGAGACACGGGGACGCGGGGACGGAAAGACACGGGGAGCGGCTGCCGGACTCTGCGCCTGTCACCTCGCGGAAGATAGTCGAGCTTCTTCCGTCATCAGTTTCTCTTCCTCGCGGATCTTCCGCAGACTTCCAATAGACGCCCGTGTCTGCCCTGACCGAGAACCATAACGTGTTCAACGCTCCGGCGGTTCAGCATACAGCGCACCTTGGCGGTGAACCACCGGCCTTGGGACGCGTTATACGAGTGATGCCGAAACCCGACGAGCTACCCACTGACAGGCCGCCCGGTGCCGCTCGCCCCCTGCGCGGCGAGGTGGGCATGTTCGCGTGGGTCTTCATCCTGGCGGCCGTGCTCGTCGGCGGGGTCCTGGGCTGGAAGCCCGCCCTGGCCCGCTACTACGTGTACAAGCTCGAGACCGGCGCCGACGCGGCGGCGGATCAGAAGCTCCGCAAGCTCGGGCCGGCGGCCATTCCCGTGCTCGTAGGCGCCATCGGCAGCGGCCGAAAGCCGGAGGCCGAGCCGGAGTTGTCGTCGATCCTTCGCACCTTCGGCGATCCCGGGGAAAAGGCCCTGCTGGCCGCGTACCACGGAGAGGACCGCGACATGGTCCGCCGCGCGCGGCTGGCCTGGGCGCTGCGGGACTTCAAGACGGAGAACGCACACCGGGCCTACCTTCATGCGGCACTCGACGAGCGCCTGGCGCTCCACCGGGCGCTGGCGACACTGTCGGACCGCCCCATCGTCGCCGCCCTCTGGGCCCTGGCCGCGCGCCAGGAGGATGACGGCCGCTGGTCGGCGCCGCGCTGGGGCGCGCAGGGCGCCACCGACGTGGAGGTGACCGCCCTGGCCCTGCTGGCCTTTCTGTCCTTCGGAGACACGCCCGAGTCCGGCACGTACTCGCATGAGGTGGGGAGGGCGGTCGACTTCCTGATGAGGGCCCAGAAGGCCGACGGGCTGCTCGGCTCTGGCTCAATGCGCGAGCATGCCCTGGCCGGGACGGCGCTGGCCGGGGCCTGCGAGGCGGGAGGCCGGGCCAACGCGCCGCTTGCCGCCGCCCAGCGGGCCATCATGTACACCGGTTCCAGGCAGCGGTCCTATAGCGGCTGGGCCGACGTTGCCGGGCAAGCTCCGGACGCCTTCACCACGGCACTCTGCGTAATGCAGCTGAAGACCGCCAGGATTTCCGGCCTGCGTGTCGATGGCTTGTACTTTGAGGGCGCCGTCCGCTATCTTGAGACTCTGACAATCACTGACGAAGGCAGCCTGAACCGCCTGCTGATCCGGCCAAGCTCTGGCAAGCAACCGAACGTCCGCTCGCTGGCGTGCGGCATCGTGGTCCGCAGACTCTTGGGGTTCTCCCAGGACGACCCGCAGTTGGCGCGCCTGGCCGCCGAAATCGCCAACCGGACCGGCGAGTTCATGGCCGATCCCTGGGCCGGCTACATGGCGAAGGTGGCGGCTTTCGGTTGCGGCGGCGACTTCTGGCAGACGTGGTGTGCCGCCGAGAGGGACGCGCTGCCCGCCGCCCAGAACTGCTTTGGCGTGGACTACGGCCTGTGGCCTCCGGACTCAGAGGAGAGCCGTCGGCTGGGACTCGCCGGCAACACTGCCCTCCGAGCTCTGGAACTGGACCTGCGCTACAAGGGCTATATCCCGCTCTTCAAGAGGCGATAGAGAGGCAGGATGATCTAATAGCGATTCTTCGTGTTCTCTTTGTGTCTTGGTGCCTTGGTGGTTGACCGGGCTACAGAATGCCGGCCAGCCGTTCCCGGCTCTCCGCATCCATCTTCGACACCGCCGGGAAATCGTAGTGGTTCCCGGAGAGATCCGTGATCCGGATGCGGTCGGCGCCCTGGTAGCGGATCGCCTCGCGCGGGCTCTCGGTGTGGAAGGTCCGCTCGCCGCGGTCGGTGGCCACCCGCCAGCGGATCAGGAATGGCTTGAGCTCCTCGAGCGCCAGCACCTTGCTCACCTGGGGGATCAGGTAGCGGACCTCCAGGGCCGCCTCCAGCGCCGCGCGGCTGGCCGCGTCGAGCTTCTCGAGCGACCGGAGCATGCCCAGGGCTTCGCCCTTGGAGTCGGAGAGGTCCACGTACTCGAACGGCGCCGTCACCGGAAAGGCCATGGCCGCGCGGGCGTCGAACTGCTCCTCGCCGCCGGCGATCCGGACCGATAGCCGCGCGGCCTCCGGCTCCCAGCGGGCCGCCACCTCGCCGGGCTCGAGCCAGCGGACGGAGGACTTTTCGGCGGGGGCCGGGGAGGCGGCAGCCCCCACCACTTGCGAACTGCTTTCGGCCATCGCGATTACCTCCTCTTCTCCGTCGGTTCAACGCACGACATCAACAGCCAACAACCAACACCCAACGTCCAACAACCAACAACAAGGAATGGGGTTTCTTCCGCCATTGATTGGCTGTTGGCTGTTGGCTGTTGGCTGTTGGCTGTTGGCCGTCGCATGTTCGTCAGCCTTCCACCGCCATCACCGAGCACATCTCCGCGTGGGCCTTGACCAGGTCCCGGTAGATGCCCTCGCGCGAGGAGAGCTCCTCGTGGGTGCCGACGTCCTTGATCTCGCCCTTGTCGAGGACCACCAGGCGGCTGGCGCCCCGCAGGGTGGAGAGGCGGTGGGCGATGGCGAAGGTAGTGCGCCCGGCGGTGAGGCGGGCGATGGCCTCCTGGATCTGCTGCTCGGTCTTGGTGTCCACCGAGCTCGTGGCCTCGTCCAGGATCAGTATCCGCGGATCGTGGAGGATGGCCCGGGCGATGGCCAGGCGCTGCTTCTCGCCGCCAGAGAAGTTGCCGCCGCCCTCCTCCACCTCCGAGTCGTAGCCGTCGGGCCGGTCCATGATGAAGCCGTGGGCGTTGGCGAGCCTGGCGGCGGCGATGACCTCCTCGCGCGGGGCCTCGGGCTTGGCGTAGGCGATGTTCTCGGCGATCGTGCCCGAGAAGAGGAAGGTCTCCTGCAGGACCACCCCGACCTGCCGGCGCAGGTCGGCCACCCGGATCTTCCGGATGTCCTGGCCGTCGATGAGGATCTCGCCCTGGTCGACGTCGTAGAGCCGGGTGATCAGGTTGATGGTGGTGGTCTTGCCCGCGCCGGAGGCCCCGACCAGCCCGATCATCTCGCCGGCGGCGATGTCCAGGGTGGCGCGCTTCAAGACCGGGGTGTGCTTCTCGTATCCGAAGGTGACGTTGCGGATCTCGATCTTCCCGGCGAGGCGCGGCGCGGGCACGGCCTCGGGGTGCTCGGCCACCTCCGGCTCGGTGTCCAGGATCTCGAAGATGCGCTCCGCGGCGGTCATCGAGCGGGTCAGCCAGTCGTTCAAGCGGGTCATGGCCTGCAGCGGCATGTAGAGCATGGGCAGGTACTGGATGAACTGCACCAGCGTGCCCGGGGTGAGCTCTCCGAAGGCGCCCGAGCCGGTCACGAGCGACGAGCCGCCGAGCGCCAGCACCAGGTAGAGCCCGCAGCCCATGATCAGGTTGAGCAGCGGGGTGAGCGTGATCCAGGTCATCTCCGCGGCGACCTCGGCGCGGTAGCTGTTCTCGCTGCCGCGCTCGAAGCGGTCGATCTCCTGGCGCTCCTGCCCGAAGGCCTTGACCACGCGCACGCCGCGGAGCGAGTCGTTGAGGATGGCCGAGAGCCGGCTGGCCGCCTCCCACAGGCGCCGGAAGCGGGTCATGATCCGCCGCCAGATCAGCTTGGTGAAGACCACCACGGCCGGCGCCGGGATCATGACCAGCAGGGCCAGCCGCCAGTTGAGCCAGAAGAGGATCGCGGTGATCAGCGTGCACTCCAGGATGCTCACCAGCGTGAACTGCACGCCATCGACCAGGAAGCCCTGGAGCTGGCGGGTGTCGTTGTTGACCCGGGTCATGAGCGCCCCGGTCTTGTGCCGGTCGAAGTAGCCCAGCGACAGGCGCTGCAGGTGCAGGAAGACCCGGCCGCGCACGTCCCGGCTGATGGCCGAGCCGACCACCACGCCTATGCGCCCGGCCCAGACGCGCAGCGCCACCGCCAGCAGGCTGGAGATCACCAGCACGCCCACCGCCCAGAGCAGGTAGCTGACCCGGCGGTCCGTGGGCATGGCCTGGCCCGCCGGCGGCACCAGGGCGACGTCGAAGATCCGTCCCTGAATGTAGGGCGGGGCCAGCCGCGCGAGGATGGTCACGACCATCAGCCCGATGAGCAGCACCAGCTGCGGGCGGTACCGGCCGGCGAAGCCCAGGATGCGCACCAGCGTCCGCCCGGTGTTCACGCACTGCGGGCAGACCTGGCTGTCCTCCTTGAAGGGCACTCCGCACTTCGGGCAGTAGAGCTGGACCCGCAGTTCGTCGAGCTGGCCCAGAAAGACGCGGGCGGCCTCGGCGGAGAGCTCGGGGAGCGCCTCGCGCGGGGGCTCCTTGGGCTTCTCCTCCTTGCCCTTGTCCTTATCCTTGTCGCCGGGCTGCTCCGGCCAGAGGTGCGCTCGCAGCTTGCCGAGCACGCCCTGGATGGCCCGGTCGGCCGCGCGGGAGCAGCGCACGAGCTCGCGCTGGACGCTCTCGCCGCGCCTGGCCAACAGCAGCCCGCCGCCGACCATCGAGCGGTAGTCGAGGGCGGTCAGTCCCGTGAAGGGCTCCTGGAGGCCGGCCCGGAAGGCCGAATCGCCGGCCGCGGACGGCTCGATCACCGCCAGGCGGTCGCGGCAGACCACCAGCCATCGCTCGGCGAAGCGCCCGTCGGCGGAGAGGTCGGCGGGAACCGCGGCCAGGACCGCCTCCCGGCCGATGCCGGCGGAGGCCAGGGACGAGAGCATCCCGGCGGGAATCGAATCGGCTCGCAGAATGAGACTGGTGCCTTCGTCCCGCGGAGCGGCGTGCCTGGTTGTCTGGGGCATGGGGGGAGTCTAACCAGCCGGACGCCGTTCGCAAGGAGGCTCGCAGACGGAACCGGCACGACAGACGTCAACAACGGAACATCAACAACCAACAACCAACATCCAACAACCAACGTCCAACACTAAAGCGAGACTTTACGACGATGACGTAAAGACAAGTCACAGCCAACTCCCCCGCCTGGTCGCCTCTGGTCTCAGCTTACAGGCACTGGTTGTTGGCTGTTGGTTGTTGGCTGTCGAGCCCCGCCTAAGAGCTGCCGGAAAGAACCTCAGGACTGGCCCGATCGACCCAGGTAGGGGCGACCCGGCGGGTCGCCCCTACGGCAAGGTCGATTCCGGCTGCGGAATCGACCTTCCAGGCAGGCCCGCCCCAGGGTTGTTTCCGGCAGCCCTAACGCACGGCTCTCCCGCTTAGAACCGCTCCACGGGAGCCGCCGGCGCCGGAGGCATGGCGCGGGGAGCGCGCACCGCCGGGGGCTTGCGCGGCCCGGCCTCCGCCCCGTCCGGCCCCGGCGGCAGTCCGGCCAGCTTGCGGATCGTCGGGAGGTCGCCGATGCCGGTCAGTTCCTTGAGTACGTGCTCGGCGCGGCTGGCCACCTCCAGGTCCTTGTGGTCGAGCAGCGCGGCCACGGCCGCCATGCACTTGGGGCCGAGCTCGATCAGCTTCTTGCTGGCCGCCTCGCGCTTGTCGAAATCGGCGGCTCCGAGATCCGCCGCGGCCGCGTCGATGGCCTTGCGCTCCTCGTCCGAGAGCGGCGCGCGCGCCGGGTCGGCCAGGGCCAGGATCGCCCGGTCCCGGGCCAGGCGCTTCTCGAGCTCGCCGGGCTGCAGGCGCTGCATGTTGACGCTCGCGCCGCCCCGACCGTAGACAACGACGGCCCAGGACATGCCCTCATGGGGCGTGCCGGCCTCGTAACACCACAGAAAGTTGCGGCCGGCCTCGACCGCGCGTTCAGGCAGCAGACCGACCGGCACCAGGGCGTACTCCTTGCCGGAGGTCGGGCAGGCCCGGGCTGAGGCGCCGGCCTTGAAGGCCGGGCCGAGGTCGTCGAAGGAGGCCGGCAGCCGGCCTCCGTTCTTGCCCGCGAACTCCCGGGCGGCCTTGGCGACGGCTTCCATGCGCTGACCGCAGGCGTCTCGCTCCTGCTCCGCGGCCATGCGGTCGAGTTCGCCCAGCATCGGTGCCAGGAAGACGGCCTCCATGGGCCCGGTGCAGCGCAAGGTCGCCCCCGTCCTGGTGACCGCCAGAGATGCGGCCGCGTGGCCGTCCTCGGACAGCAGCTTGCCCCAGTCCTCGCCGTCGGCGAGCTTGCGCAGTTCCGCGACCGGCACGAAGAACGTCGCACCCCGTTCGGCGCCGAGGGCCTCCATCTGGGTCTTGCAGGCCGCGGACGATGCCATGGTCTTCCCCGCGGCCGCCGCGGCGACGGCGCCCTTGAGCAGGTCCTCCTCCTCTCCGAGGATCACGACGCGCCCGATCCGGGCGGCCAGGAGGTCGCCACCGTCCTCGCCGCCCACCGGCCCGATGGTGCCGTCCTTGACCTTGAAGAGCGCCATGAGCTTCCGGGCGGACTCCTCGTCGCGTCCGACCAGGACCATCCCGAAGGACGGGCGCTTCCCGCCGGAGACGAAGCAGCCCAGGTCACCGCTCAGCAGCGGGAGCAGGTCCTTCTCGAGTTCGAAGCCCATCGACTGCTTGAACTCCTGGTTCATCTCCTCCAGGCCCTGGGCGATCTCGTCGCGCCCCTCGTCTTCGTCCATGTCCTCGTCCAGCGGTCCGATGGCCAGGAGCCGGGCCTTGAGCGCCTTCCAGGCCTCCCCCGGATCGCCCAGGCCGGCCGAGACGAAGAATGCGGCGTCGGCCGGCACGGCCGCGGCCACGCAGCCGTCGGCCGCCCGGACGCGGCCCAGGACGTCTCCGAAGGAATTCCACGGGAAGTACTCGACGTGGGCCTCGAAGGGCACCGGGCCATCGCCGAGCGAACTGCCCAGGCCCGCCCACCGGAAGCTGGGCAGCGACAGCGCCGTCAGGATCGGCTGGGCCATGGCGGTGTCGTGGTCCTCGAGCATGCCCACGGCGCAGAGCGCATCGGCGTTGACATACGCCCAGACCGGACGCTCGCCGAACCGCTTGGCGCACTCGGCGAACCCCGGGGAGCCCTCCAGGCCGCCCTGGCCGCCCGCGGCCACATCCAGCGCCTGACGGACGCGCGGCTCGAAGGGCGAGAGCAGCACGGTCGTGCCGGCCACGGCGGCGACGGTCGTCTTCCTCTGTCCGTTGAGGCTCACCGGCACCGACCAGAGCTCGACGTCCCCGTGGGGCGCGAGCTTCTTCGCGCCGCCTGGTCCGCCGAGCAGCTTGAGGAAGGCGGCCGGGTCGGCGACCTCCAGGGCCACCAGCGGTTCCGGCGGCCAGGAGATCGGCGGATATACGGCCACCCGGACGGCCCGGACCTGGGCCAGCGCCAGCCGGATCGCCTTGGCATCGCCTCCGCTCTGGAGGGCCAGCTGTCTGGCAGCCAGGTCGCCGAGCCGGGCGATGCCTTTGGCCGCGGCGTCCTGGTCGCCCCAGATCTTCAGGGCGGAGAGCTTGGCCTCGAGGATGCCGGCCTCGCGGATCTCGGCGTAGGCCAGCGGATTTCGAAGAAAGAAGTCACGCGGCGAGCGGACCCGGCCGGCCGGCGCCCCGCCGGGCGCGTCGGCACCAAGCACCGCCGGCTGCAGGAACAACGCCCCGCCAAGTACCAGGCCTCCGACCACAAGCAATCGCAGCAGACTCCGGCGCATAGCATTGCTCCTTGCCTTGACCTCGGGGAGTGGTCCCCGAACGGCAGGAGATTATGCCGCGAGAGCTCCGGAGCGCAAGGAACGGCGGGACACGAGAAAAGGTGGAGGGTGGAGGGTTGATGGTTGAAGGTTGAGGGTTGAAGCGGTGGCCCCGTTCTAATGCTGGGCTACCGCTTCGTGACGAGGAGAAGACTCTGCAAGGATGAATCTTACCTTCCACCTTCCACCTTCCACCCTCCACCTGCCAGCATCACGGCACCGCGCACGTCCCCTCCGCCGCGTGCTCGAACTTCACCACTACCACGCGATGGTTGCTGGCGTCGCCGATGAAGACCTTGCCGTCGGCGGCGGAGACGTGGTAGGCCCCGGCCAGGGCGATCTCCGGCTCGGGCAGTTTGCTACCCGCCCCCGCGCTGTCCGCATTGCCGTAGTGGCCGATGCGGGCGATCCGGTTGCCGTTGGTGTCGAGCATCTCCACCGAATAGCGGAACGGGTTCGGCGCGAAGACCCGGCCGTACTCGTCGACCGCCAGGGAGGAGTTGTAGCAGGCGCAGCCCGGGTCGGGCATCAGTCCGTCGCCGGAGGCGGGGATGATCCCGCAGCCCGGGTAGCGCCACTGGGCGCCGGCCACCTTGACCTCGTATCCGAGGTACGCCGAACGGTAGGAGACCGCGCCGGCCGGCGCATTCTCCAGTTTGTCGGCGGCCTTCGGCTCGCCGTAGTCCTTCCTCTTGAGGTTCCAGGGGTGCTGGCCGTAGACCACGCCGCCGTCCGGGCCGAACTTGAAGACCGAGCCCCAGTGCCAGAGGTAGGCGTTGTAGTAGACGTAGCACCAGGGCGCCTCGCGCTCCTTGCCGCGCCAGAACGTCCAGCGCTCCTCCGGCACCTTGCCCATGAAGGCCGCCGGGAAGGGCTTGTCGGCCGGCTTGATGTTCATGCCCTGGTAGATGTTGCCGGCGGCGTCGACGCCCAGGCCGCACTCGCCGTAGCCCAGGCCGTCGAGGACCTTCTCCTTGAGCATCTTGCCGTCCGGGCCGTAGACGTCGACGCGCCCGCCGTAGGCCTCGGCCCCGCCGTAGTTGGAGTTGCGCGAGACGTAGATGTTGCCCCTGACGTCCACGCAGAGGCCGGGCATGCCCATGTTCGGCCCGAATCCGCGGTAGCCCTTGGTGAGGATCTTGTTCGATCCCAGGCCGGAGAAGGCCAGCGGCTTGCCCGCCGGGTCGAAGCGATAGACGGCGTTGTCGCGTCCGCCCATCACGTAGACATTGCCCTCGCGGTCGGTGGCCACGCAGGTGCCCTTGCAGAACTCCGACTTCCTGCCGGTGTCCAGGTCGATGGCGTAGACCTTCACGCTGCCGTTCTCGTAGACCAGCGCCCGGTTGCGCGCCGGATCGGCGGCGAGGTAGGTCGGGTGGCTCATGGAGTTGCCGTTGCTGACCGCCGGGCCGGGCTCGAAGCTCGCGCCCTTGTCGGCCACCGGACAGAGGCCCTTGGAGGTGGCGATCCAGAGCCTGGCCGGCGAGGCGGTCGGGTCGAGGGCCATCACGCCCATGCCCTTGGCCTCCAGCCTGGCGAGCTCCTTAGGCTCGCCCTGGCCGAAGGGCCCGAACTTCCGGAGCACCGAATCCTCGCCCAGAATGCGCCCCCACTTGGGCACCACGTTGCAGGACATCACGTAGATCCCGCCGCCGGCCGGGTGCACGGCGATCTGGTAGGGCTGCTCGACCGGGAACTTGCCGAGCAGCTTGCCCTCCTTGTCGAAGACCATCACCCGGTTGTTGCCGTGGTCGCAGACGTAGACGTTCCCGGCCTTGTCCACGGCGATGCCCGTGGGGTTGTTGAAGTGGCCGTCGTCGGCGCCCGGCTCGTCCTTGCCGAGCCAGAGCGCTCCGGCCTCCTTGTCGGCCCACTTCAGGCGCACCACGCCGTGGCGCTTGGCCCCGTAGCGGCTGTTGGCGCCGTAGGAGACGTAGTACCACTCGCCGTCGGGGCTCGCCGCCACGTGGTCAAAGAGCCCGGCGGTGCCCTCCCCCGCCCCGCCGATCATTCCGGCGCGCCCCTTGCGGAGCTGCGGCCCGACGAAGCTCATGTCCGCCGGTCCGCCGCCCTCCGGGTGCAGGGCCAGCAGGTGGCGCGGCGGGCCCTGCTCGCACATGGTCCCGAGCCCGCTGACCATGACGATGTTGCCCTTGGGGCTCAGCGCCATGTTCTGATGGTGCATGCCGTTGATCAGCGGATAGTTGGTCCGCGCCGTGGCGTTGTGCACCAGCGGCAGCCGCTCCCCCTCGATCTCGAGCATGCCCACCGCCGCCATGCGCTCCTTGGGAGTGTCGGCGGCGTAGGGGACGATGGTCCGCAGGTACTTGCCGTCCTTGTCGAGGACGCGCACCTCGGTGCCGCCGCGGAAGGACTCGGACATGAGAACGAATAGCTCCCCGCCCTCGCCCACGACCAGGCCCACGATGCCCGGCAGACAGTTGCCGTCGAAGCCGGCGTACTTGTCGAGCCGCGGCCGGGCCCCGGCCGAGACCCGGGCCTTGAACGGGCCGCCAGCCGCGGGCTTGCCGGCGTCGTCCCTGCGGTCCCAGAGCACCTCCTGGGCGAGCGCGTCCTTCTTGAAGGGCTCGGGGGCGTTCGGCCCCAGGAGCCCCGCGGCCAGGTGCCGCACGACCGCGCCTTTCGCGTCGAGGATCGCGACCTCGACGTCGGTCGGCGCCGAAACCGCGAAGCCGATCTTAACTCCGTCGCCGGCCGCTCCGGCTGCGGGCCCGGCCGCGAGCTTGACCTCGCCGTCCTTGCGGACGTCCAGCGGCGCCTCGAGCGTGCCGGCCCGCGCCGGTCCGGAGGTGAGCAGCAGCGCAGCCGCAGCCGCCAGAGACGACAGGAACCAGCGGATCATGGATGGGGTCCTCCTGATGCGGGCCGGCGTCCGGAATGGCCCAGGCGGCGATCGCCGGCCGGCCATTCCGGACTTCCGACCTTTTTCAGTATTCTATGGTCGGCCGGGCTCCGGATATCGGCGGAACTTCCGAAAAAAGAGCCCACCCGCCGCGGGGACCGACATGCCGTGCATCAGGGGCCTACCGGACACGTCTCCTCGGCCTGCCAGGTCGGGTCGACGCGAACCGCCCGGCGGCTGTAGGTGTCGAGCACGTACATGGCCTTGGCGCCGAAGCCTGCGCAGGTCGGCCAGGCCAGCGGGATGTCCGGGACGGCGACCGTGGGCTTGCCCGCCTTGCCGCCCTCGGTGTCGGGGTTGACGTACAGCGAGTCGAAGTTGCCGTACTTGCCGAACTCGGCGATGACGTTGCCGGCGTTGTCGTAGAGCAGCACCGAGTTGGTCATGGCGTTGGGGACGATCAACCGCCCGTAGGGGTCGAGGTCGAACCTCGGCACCCGACAGACGCAGCAGGTGTTGCCGCCGAAGGCCTCGGCGGCGCTGCTGAAGGGAGCCAGTCCCGGGTAGGCCTGCTTCACGCCCTCGATCGCGTTGGACTGGGTGGCGCCATCCTTGCCGGGCATCGAGCCGCCCTCCGGGCCGAACCGGACCACGCTGCCCACCGATACGCGGTAGCCCTGGTCCTTCTCGAAGCCCTTGGGGGGAGAGAAGTCCTTGGGCCGGTACATCATCCCGACGTAGATGTCGCCCTTCAAGTCCACGCGGATGCCGCCGTTCATCTGCGGCAGCGGGCCGGCTATCGCGCTCTTCAGGTCCGGCGGGTACGCGCCCTTGCCGGGGAAGGCGCCCTCCAGGTATTTGCCCTTGAGCGGCTTGCCGTCCGCTCCCCAGCCGCCCATGGCGTAGGCCACCCATTTGTACATGAACGTCGTGTAGACCTTGCCGTCGGGCCCGGCGCCCAGGCCGCGCTCGGCGAAGCCGTTGCCCATCCGGCTGTAGATGTACGGCGAGAGCACGTGCGTGCCGGTGGCCTCGTACGGCGCGGGGGCCAGGTCGTGCGTGTAGCGCGCCAGGGGACCGGAGTAGCCGTCGCCGGTCCGGAAGTAGAGCAGGCCGTCGTAGCCGACCGCCAGGTCGGGGCCGTTGAAGGGCTTCCCGTCCTTCTTGAGCCGGCCGCCCTCGCCGGTCAGGCCGTTGTAGCGCCACTGGCCGGCTCCGCCGTCCGAGACGTAGATCTCGTCCCGCCCGTAGTCGGTCTCCATGCGGCCCCAGTAGGTCGGGACGTCCTTCTTGCTCCCGAACGTCACCTGGGCCGGCGCGAGCGTCGCGCCCTTGTCCTCGAAGGGCACCAGGCCGCCCTTCACTCCGCAGACCCACAGGATGGTCTTCTTCTCGCCGGCCGACAGGGACATCTGCGGCATGGCCGCCCCGTCGGTGCCCAGGTCCACGGAGGCCTCCCGCTTGCCGTCCTTCCAGGAGGAGAACTTGATCAGCTCCTTCTTGTACTGGCGGTACCCCTTGATCTCCTTGGTCACCACGTAGACCGCGCCGGTCTTCGGATGCGCGGCCACCAGGTCAGGGTAAGGCACGTCGATCTTGCCCAGTTCCTTGCCTTCGGGCGAGAAGACCGCCACGCGCTGGTTGTCCTGGTCGGCAACGAGGACGTTGCAATCCTTGTCGACCGCCACTCCGTGGACGGGGCCGTGGGGCACGGTGTAGTTGCCGGCGAAGGCGATGTGCTTGCTGCACCAGCCCAGCCCGGCCTTGGCCGGATTGTTGCCGATCACCGGCAGGGTGACGAAGGGCTCCATCGAACCCTTGCCGATCTCCATGCGGTATACCCTTCCGGGCGGGAAGTCCGGGTCGGCCTTGTGGCCGTAGGCGGTGTCCGACGAGTACGGCCCGGAGAGGTACAGGTACTTCCCGTCAGGCGACGAGGCCAGATACAGGGGGCCTCCGCCCGTGTTGGGCAACCCCTTCTTGCCCCAGAGGGACTCCCCCCCGAACGAGGCGCCGACGACGGAGCCGTCGGGCGCCAGCCGGCGGACCCGGTTGCCCTCGGTCAGGATGACCCCGGTCTTGCTGTTGGCGCCCACCAGCGTGAAGACGGGGTTGCCCCAGTAGCCGCCCGGCTGGCCGTAGAAGTCGGGGTTCAGGTTCCGGAGGTTGCGGGGGTGCCAGGCCTTGGCCTCCTCGTCCCAGCGGCCGACTTCCTTCATGGCGCCGGCCGGGAGGTTCGCCGGGAAGGGCAGCATCTCGCGGAGGTAGCGCCCCTCGGAGTCGAAGACCCGCATGACCATGGCCATCTGGTTGCCGTTGCGGCCCGCGGCGAGGGCGTAGACGTTGCCGGCCTCGTCCGGCATCAGGCTCTCGATGGCCCCGAAGTTGCAGGGGTCCTCGCCGATGAAGCTGCCGAACTTGACTCCGGTGCCGGCGCGCACGCGCACTTTGAAGGGTCCGCCGGCGGCGGCCTTGCCGAAGTCGTCCTTGCCGTCCCACTCGAGCGACTGGGCCAGCCCGGCCTTCAGCGGCTCGGGCGGAGGGTTCTTGCCGCCGAGCACGCCGGCGGCCAGGTGGCGGACCACCTTGCCCTGCGCATCGAGGACCGCAATCTCCACGTCAGTCGAGGCGGACACGGCGAAGGAGATCTTCGCGCCGTCACCGGCTTTGGCGACCGCGGGCTTGGTCGAGAACGAGACCTCGCCGGCGGAGGCGCACGTGGAAAGGCACAAAGGGACAGAGGCACAAAGGCACAAAGTCCAAACTGCGGTTTTCATCGATCGGATCGTCATGACAACCTCCTTCGTCTCTGTCCTTTGTGCCTTAGTGCCTTAGTGCCTCAGTGCCTCAGTCCCTCTCTCACCTGACCTCCACCACCCGGACCTTGCCCTCGACCTCCACGGTCTTCTCCTGAGGCTTGCCGCCGGGCAACTGCCACTTGAGCTTCACGTTGCCGGCCGCATTCAGGCCGAAGAGCGCGCCGGGAGTGCCGGGCGCCACGCTCCGGGCCCCGAGGGCGCGGCGGTCGTTCCAGCCCGAGACCGTCACCGGCCCGACGGCGGGAGCGCCGGCGGCCAACACCGCCCGGGCGCCCAGCGCCTGACTGTCGCCGCCCTCGCCCACGGCGCGCAGCCACACCTGGACGGCCCCGTCGCGGAGCACCATGGCCAGGTCCTCGGCGCCGTCGCCGTTGAAGTCGGCGACGACCCCGGCCTGCTGGCCCTGCTGGGTCTGGGCGGTGAACTCGGCGTGCTCCCAATCGAGGCTCAGGGCCTTGCCGAAGCTGCGGAAGCCGCGGTTGAAGTAGATGTGCGGGACCTCGTCGCCGACGGTCATGAACAGGTCCTCGAGGCCGTCGTTGTTGATGTCGCAGGTCTGGGGCACGGCGCCGCCCACCGCCTGGGCGGTGTAGGACATCTCGCCGGAGTGCCCGAAGGCCTCCGCGAACTTCAGCCCCGGGCGCTGGTTCCAGAGGTGGCAGCAGCCCGGCCCGATCATATAGATGTCGAGCAGCCCGTCGGCGTCGAAGTCGCCGGCGGCGCAACGGGCCGGACCCTTGGTCGTGCCCAACTCCAGCCGCGCGGCCGGCTCGAAGGCGCCGGGTCCCTTGCCCTTGTAGAGCAGCGCGGCCTTTTCGAAGGGCGCCAGCACGTCGGCCCAGCCGTCGGCGTCGAGGTCCGCCACCAGGCAGGGACTGGCCGCGCCGAGGTCGTCCGCCGCGCCGGGCAGCGCCTCGGCCTTGAACCCCTCTCCGTCGGGCCGGAGCACGACCGGCCCCCTGGCGGTTCCGGCGAGCAGCCCGGCGCGCCTGCCCGCGCCGACGTCCAGCGCGGCCAGCGACAGGCAGCCGCCCTCGGGCTTGAAGTCGACCGCGGCCGGCTTGCCGCCGAAGGAGCCGTCGGCGGCCTGGAGGTGGACGACCAGCGCGGCGCCGTCCCAGCCGGCCAGGTCGAGCCGGCCGTCGCCGTTGAAGTCGGCCCAGGCCCAGGCGCGCGACTTGCCCGCGAGCTTGCGTTCCGCGGTCAGGTCGACGAAGTCCTTCTTCGCCGCGTCCCATCCGTAGAGACGGTCGCCGCCGGCCGAGGCCACGTGCAGGACCGCCGCGCCCCTGCCGAGGTACACGGCCTGCGCGCCGGCGACCGCACCCTCGACTTTGCCGGGCTTCTTGGCGCCGGCCCAGTCGCAGTTGACGCTCACCGGCACCAGGTCCTCCGGGTTCTTGATGATGTTCTCGACGGCCTTGAGCAGCATGTCCGAGCCGCCGTCCCAGGTGCCCTGGAGCTTGTCGTCGACCCGGACCATGTCCCAGCCGCCGTCCTTGCCGGGGTCGAGCACCACCCAGGCCCGGTCGATCTGCAGCACCGCACCCTTGGGACCCTGGCCCTCCTCCATGCCCTGTTCCCGCCGCTCGCCGATGAAGAGCAGCGCCGGAGCGTCGCCGCGCTCGGCGGCCATCGCGCCGATCTTTTCCGCCCAGGCCTTCTGGGCGGCGGACGCGAGGTTGAGCGGGATCGCCTTCGCCGGCTTCTCGCCCTTGATGGCCCGCACCGCCGTCATCGGAATCACGTTGTCGGCGCCGGGCTTGGCCAGCTTCACGACCAGCACCTGGGTGGACTGCTCGATCAGGTCGTTGGGCGTGAACCGCGGGTTGATCAGCGCCAGCGCCCCCCCGGCGCTGAGACAGAGGATGACCGCCGCCGCTGCCGCGGCCGTCGCCGGGCGTCGCCGTGAGAAGCGCAGGATCATGGGCCGATCTCCTTTTCGGGTCTCTCGGGTCACTTCAGCTTGGCGCCGACCTCGCCGGCCAGGTCAAAGGTCCGCCTGGCCAGGTCCTGCCAGCCGTAGTGGTCGAGGTGGTAGTAGACTTGTCCCCAGCGCGAATGGTCCCGCGAATGGCAGAACATCAGCCGCTCGCGCAGCACGCCCCGGCACTTGTCGGCCAGCTCCTTGCCGACCGTCGCCTCCGACGCCGCCGCCCGGGAGAGGACCATGGCCGCCTCGAGCTCTTCGAGCCCCTCGGCGAAGGCCTCGTAGTAGAGATCCGGCTCGGCGCCCTCCGGGCCCGGCCAGGTCAGCCGCTTCAGGCTCGGCTCGCGCTGCGCGCAGCTGGAGTGCGGGTAGCGGTTGTAGACGTCGAGGCCCGTGTCCGAGCCGCCCTTGGTCTTCATGACGTTCCAGAAGTCCAGGCAGATGCGCCCCACCCCCTGCTTCTGGCACCAGATGCCGAACTCCGGCTCCTGCTTGTAGGTCAGGAGCGTCGCGGTGACCTCCTCGTTGGAGATGCGGTGGTAAGCCGTCCCCGGCCGGCCCCGGAACTCGTGGATGGGCGGCATCGGTTCGACGTCCGGCTTGACCATGTCCATGCCGTAGCAGTGCTCGTGGAGGTCGACCAGGTTGTTGCTGCCCTTGCTCACCTTGTACGGCTTGGGCGAATCGGTGGCCACGTGGCAGCCGCGCTGCCACTGGGCCGCGCCGTCGGGCAGGGCCTCGGCGGTGGTCTTGAAGACCTCCTCCGGGGCGGTGGAGCACGACAGGATCCCGAGGGTGAAGGCCTTCTCCATGCCCTGCTTGGCCAGCCGCTCCCGGACCTGGGCGAAGAAGGGCTTCCAGAAGGCGGCCGCCTCGGGCGTGCCCCACTTGGGCACCTGCATCATGGTCTTCGCGCCCTTCTCGTCGCGGACCGTGACGGTGCACTTGTTATCCACCGGCCGGGCCTCCCACCCGCCGGCGTGCCAGACCTGGAAACAGACGTAGTCGAGCTTGCCGCAGTGCTTGACGGCCATGGCCAGGTACCGGTCGAAGACCGAGAAGTCGTAGTCGTAGCCGCCGTCGGCCTTCTTGACCCAGTTGATCATGCCCTCGGGCTCGCCGAACTGGGTCTCGTCGACCACCGAGACGTTGATCATCTTGTTGCCGATCCGGCCCAGGAGTTCGAAGCTCCTGTCCATGAGCTTCCAGTGCTCCTCGCTCCAGGGCTTGACGTTGTACTGCATGGCCACGCTGATCGGCGACTGGTAGATGCCGACGTAGGTGCGGTAGTCCTGCGGATCGGGCAGGGTCCAGTCGGAGACGTTGACCTCCAGCGGCACCTCGAATTTCTTCCCGGAGGCGGAGACGGTCACCGTCCCCTTGTAGAGCCCGGCGGCGGCGTCCTTGGGGACCTTGACCCGGATCAGGATCTCCTGGACGGCCGCGCCGACCGACTTGTCGACGGCCACCTGTGCCGGCGGCCTGGCCGCGAGGTTCACGAACCAGGCGGCCGATCCCCGATAGCCGTTGGGCACGCCGAAGAGCGCAGCGACGTTGGCCGCGGGGATCTCGCCCTTGGGGCCCTTGAGCGCCGCGGGAGTCGCGCTGACGCCGGCGAGCCCCTCGGTCGAACCCAGCGCCAGCTGGCCGCAGAAGTGGCCGTTCCTCGCCCCGAAGATCCGCACCGGCTGGAGCTTCTCGTTGGGGTCGCCGTAGTCCGCCACGCACACCCGGTCGCAGCGGTCCTGGTGCCAGAGTTGCAGCCCGGCCGGGCGGGCGGTGTTGGCGACCGCGCCGGCGCCGGCGGCGGAGAGCTTCACGCCGTCGATCCCCGCCGTCACCCACCCCGCGCCGACCGACTGCCCGCTCTTGGCAAACCAGGTCTTGGAGCTCTCGTGATAGGGCGCGCGGCGGATCTCGATGGCCAGGACGTTGACGCCCTTGCGGAGCAGCTTGGCCGGCACGTCCACCGGCGCGAGAGCGCGGGTCCGTTTGGCGATGCCCGCCTCGAGCGCGGCCTTCTCGTCGGCCGGGGCCTTCCTGACGCGGTCGGCGCTGGGGATGGGCTTGCCGCCCTTGCCGACGAAGGCGTCGTCCGGATAGAGCTCGGCCGGCGTCCCGGCCTCGAGCTTGCCGGCCGGCAGGCTCGCGCGGCAGAGCTCCTGGCCGTTGACGTAGACCACCGCTCCGCCGACGTAGTTGAAGCTGAGCTTGAGCTTCGCCGACTCCGGGTCCGTCACCTCGAACTTGCCGCGGAAGAAGACCCGGTCGGTGGAGTAGCGCGAGAAGGCCGGCCGCCGGGCCCACTCCAGGCGCGAGCGGGGCCAGAGCGAATCGTCGAAGTCCGGCGTGGCCCATCCCTCGGGCGGCGCCGGGCTTTCCAGGCGGTCGACGTTGGCGACGCCCCAGATCGACGGGGGCTTCAGCGCCACGAGCTTGCCGACCTCGCTGTACTCCGGAGGCTTCATGGCGGTGTGCCAGCGCCAGTAGCTGGTCATGTTGAGCACGTCGGAGCCGGACTCGCCGGCGCCGGCCGGGACGCACAACGTCGAGGCCAGCAATGCCGAGATAGCCGCAACCAGGAAGGCCCTATGCATGGGAGTCTCCTTCTGGCAACGCCAGGCGCGTCGGCACCGAGATGCGGATCGGCGCCAGCCCCGGCTCCCTCTGTCGCCAGGCCAGCCGGTTCGCGGCGATCCTGGCGCCCTCTTCCGTGTCCCAGACCACCGTGGCCGGGGCCCGCCCCGGGCCGAACTCCCGCTCTATCTGGGTGTGATAGCCGATCTCCGTGCTCCAGGCGACCAAGTCCAGGTCCCGGCCGATCTCCAGCCCCAGTTCCCGGGAGATCCGGGCCACCGTGAGCGAGACGCCAGCCCAGAGCGCCAGGACCGCCGTGGGCCGGTCCGGTCGGGAGAGGAGCGCGCGGATGGCCCGCTCGTCCTCTTCGGGCCGGTTGGTCGTTTCGACGATGAACTCCCGGGACAGCTCGCGCCCTCGGCGCAGGAACCCGGCCTGGGCCCCGGTGAAGCGCTCCAGGCTGTGGTCGGTCAGGGCCACGTCGCCGACCCAGCCGATGCGCCGGTGGCCGCGCGCGATCAGATGCTCGGCCGCGAGCCTCCCACCCCCGTGATTGTCCTGGAGCACGCAGTCGGCATGGAGCCCGTTGGAGAAGCAGTCGATGCACACGCAGGGCAGCCCCGTGTCGACTACCGCCTCGATCACCGGCCTCTCGACGGTATCCAGAACCGCCCCCCATACGCCGGCCTCGACGATGCTCCTCACGAGTTCCCCGGGAGCCATGCCCTTGGTGCCCACCACCAGGGCATGGCAGCCCCTCTCGGCCAGCACACGCTGCATGCTGTTGATCAGCTCCTCGGCGGTGGAAGTCCAGGTGTTCTCTTCCGGATGGGCCGCCGAGACGATGTGGGCCGCCGGGCTTCCCGGCTTGAGGCCATTGGAGCGCGGCAGCGGACGGTAGCCCCGCCCGGGCTCGGGCCGCACCAATCCCTCGGCGGCAAGCTTGCGGAGCGCCCGCCTGACGGTCACCCTGGCAACCTCGTAGCGCTCGGCCAGCTCGCGCTCGCCGGGCAGATATTCCCCGAAGGCTGCCAGCTTGTCCGCCAGGTAATGCCTGCGGATCTGCTCGGCCACTTTGGCCGTGGAAGGTGAGCGTCTGACGCTTCCGACTGGTCCCATCGCGGTCCTATCTCCGGAGCTCTTTCTGGTGCGCTTTACACCGCGGGACGATTCTGGTTTGTCGAAATCCAGAATTGTAGCTCTGAAATCGCAAGCAGCTTATTTGCCGCGCGATGCGCACGTGCCGGAGAAGACTTGCGCCTAGTTGCACTGGGCTGCTGGCCAGACTACTTTTACGAGGGCTTCTCATCGCAGGGACGCGGAGGCGCCGAACTGGCTCAGGAACGCGGCGAACGACTTTTGCAGGCAAAAGACCCCGGCCGCGAACAAGATCTTATCTCTGCGTCTCCGCGCCTCGGCGGTGAAAACCGTTTCCCGCAATGCCCCCGCTTCCCAGCCACACGCTTGCGCGCCCTTCTGTGCCCAGCTAGAATCCGTGCAGCCTCCGGAGGACAGCATCTTGGACAGCCAGACCGCCATCGTCGGGAAGATCGACCGCCTGCGCCGGGAGCGCGGGGCGCTCATCCTGGCCCACAGCTACGAGCCGGGCGAGGTCCAGGACGTCGCCGACGTGGTCGGCGATTCGCTCGAGCTCTCGCGCATCGCCGCCCGGAACGACTCGGCCCGGCTCGTGATCTTCTGCGGCGTGCACTTCATGGCCGAGACCGCGGCCATTCTGCGCCCCGACCGTCCGGTCTACGTGCCCGACCCCAACGCCGGCTGCCCCATGGCCAACATGATCACCCCGCGGGAGCTCGCCGAGGCCAGAAAGCAGCACCCCGGCGCGGTGGTCGTCGCCTATGTCAACACCAACGCCGAGATCAAGGCGGTCTCGGACATCTGCTGCACCTCGGCCAACGCCGCGCAGGTGGTGCAGTCGATCCCCGCCGACAAGCCGATCATCTTCATCCCCGACCGGAACCTGGGCGGATGGGTGGCCGGCGAGACCGGCCGGGATAACATGATTCTCTGGCGCGGCTTCTGCCCGACCCACAACCGGATCATGGAGCGCGACGTGCGCGAAGCGCGGGCGACGCACCCCGGCGCGCCGGTCGTCGCCCACCCCGAGTGCCGGCCGGAGGTCCGGGCCGTCGCCGACCGGATCGCCTCGACGAGCGGCATGGTCCGCTTCGCGAAGGAGTCGCCGGCCGCGGAGTTCATCGTCGCCACCGAAATCGGCATGTGCTACCGCCTGGCCAAGGAGTGCCCGGACAAGCGCTTCCACCCGGTCACGGAACTGGCCGACTGCCCAAACATGAAGCTCACCACCCTCGAGAAGGTCCTCTGGGAGCTCGAGGAACTGGCCCACCCGGTGAGGCTCGACCCGCAGGTGGCCGCCGCGGCGCGCCGGCCGCTCGAGAAGATGGTGGAGATACTGGGGGCGTGAGCAATGGCTGATGCCGCGCGCTTTTCCCTGGAGGGCGAGGCTCCTGCCGAGCCGAACGCGCTTCCCAAGCGCAAGCGTCCGGCCCATTGTGTCTTGCCGTGCACCTCTGGCCCCACGATAGTCTTCCTCACCGTTTGCACCAAGAACCGCAAGCCCTGGCTGGCCGACAAGGCTGTCCATGAATTGTTCAGGATTGTCTGGAGGGAAGCTAGCGACTGGCAGGTCGGGCGCTACGTCATCATGCCGGACCACATGCATCTCTTCGCAGGTCCCGCTGAAGGCAGCGTCGCCTTTGACAGGTGGGTCCGTTTCTGGAAGTCGCGATTCAGCACCCGGCACGGCAACCGCCTCGACAGATGGCAATCTGGCTACTGGGACCGCCGACTCCGCTCCCAGGAAAGCTACGACTCCAAATGGGAATACGTGCGCAACAACCCGGTCAGACATTCTCTTGTGGCCGGGGCGGAAGATTGGCCTTTTCAGGGAGAGTTGAATGTGCTGGCTTGGTGAGGACCGGCTCGCCGGGAGGCTCGCCCTCCAAACGGTAACGGCGTGCCGCCACCCTGGAGGGCGAGGCTCCTGCCGAGCCGGAGGGTCCACCTGATGCACACACATCTCGCGGAGCGCATAGGCAGGAACATCGCGAGCATCCGGGAGCGCATCGCCGCCGCCGCGGCCCGCGCCGGGCGCGACCCCGCCGAGGTTCAGTTGCTCGTCGTCACCAAGACCGTCGACGCGGAGACGACCGCCGCGCTGCTCGACTGCGGCGTCACCATGATCGGCGAGAACCGGGTGCAGAGCGCGCTCGCCAAGGCCGAGGCGCTCGGCGAGGCAGCCGGGCGCTTCCGCTGGCACCTGCTCGGCCACCTCCAGACCAACAAGGTCAGGAAGGCGCTCTCGCTCTTCTCGGCGATGCACTCGCTCGACTCGGCGCGGCTGGCCGAGGCGTTGGAAAAGGAACTGACGAAACCGCCGATGCACGCCGATGCACGCCGATACGGCAACGGCGACGGCGGCAGTTCGCCACAGATGAACACAGATGAACACGGATGTGAGTCGTTGTCCTCTGTGTCCTCTGCGCCCTCTGTGGTGAAGCACTTCTCCGTCTACGTCGAAGTCAACACCTCCGGCGATGCCGCGAAGACCGGCGCCTCGGAGGCCGAGGTGCGGGCCGTATTCGAGAAGCTGAAGTCCTGCCCGCACCTCGCGCCCGCCGGCCTAATGACCATGGGCCCGCTGGAGGGCGGCCCCGAGGCTGCGCGCCCGTGCTTCAGGCGGCTGCGCGAACTGCTCGGCGCGCTCCGCGCCGAGGGGCTCGCGCCCGAGGGCTGCGCCGGCCTCTCGATGGGCATGACCGGGGACTTCGAGGTGGCCGTGGAGGAAGGGGCCACGATAGTCAGGATCGGGACGGCGGTGTTCAGCTGAGAATCGTCGGACCTGTCGGACTGGTCGGACCGGTCCGACGGGTCAGACTCGGAATCAGACCGGGCACGCCATTCAGGCTTTGACAGGCATCCCCGGCGGCCTATTCTTTGCGCCTCGGAGGAAGTCAATGATGGTCTCCCGCCCTCTCTGGGTCTCGGTGGCTATCATCGAAGGCTTCCCGAGGTTCGCCGCCGAGTTCGAGTTGCCCGTGTTCCACCTGACCGACGAGCGCCTGATCGAGAAGCGCCAGAAAGAGGCAAGGACATGAGCAACACCACCGGCAAAGCCACGGCCAGGTCGGGCGGCGGCTGCCTCCTGGCCCTTTTCGGCCTGGGTGAACCCCAAGGACCCGGCCGACTGCATGCTCTTCCGCGACATGGCGCCCATGTCCTGGCTGATGCTGCCCTTCGGGCTGGTCTTCGCCGGCGTCGGGGCCGGGGTCAGCTGCGCGGGCCTGTGGAGCCTCGCCGCGGCGCGACGCCGCCGGCGCCGCCTGGCCGCCGACCCGGGCCGTCCCTGGCGCGCCGATCCGCGCTGGTCGGCCGGCTTCGTCTTCGACTCGCATGCCGGGCGCAAGCTCTTCGGACTGTGGATCGCGGCCTTGCTGGTCTCGGCCTTCATCTCCGTCTTCGTGGCGGCCGTCTTCAGCCAGGACGTGCCCTGGCCGCCCCGGCTGTTCGTCGGCGTCTTCGGCCTGGCCGCCCTCGGAATGATAGTCGCGGCCGTCTACCACACGGCACGGTTCTCCAAGTACGGCTCGCCGCGGCTGGCCATGGCCGAGATGCCCGCCGTGCCCGGCCGGACTCTCACCGCCATAGTGCTCTGCCGGCGCCACGTGGACGTCGAGGGCGACTTCAAGCTGACGCTCAAGTGCACGCGGATCACCGGCAGCGGCAAGCACCGCCGGACCGAGACCCTCCACGAGTCGACCGTCGAGGTGCCCCACGACCGCGACTTGGCCCGCGAGCACGACGGCACGGCGGTACCGGTGGAGATGCCCGTCCCGGCGAAGGCCCCGCCGACGACCGCCCCCGGCGAGAACCCCTCGGTGGGCTGGACGCTGTCCGTCAAGGCGGCCACCCCCGGCGTGGACTTCGGCGCGGAGTTCGACGTGCCGGTCTTCAACGTCGCCGACGAGAGCCTGATCGAGCGGCGGCCGGAGGCTGAAAAGGGGCGCCCGGAGTAGACTTCAAAGCGGAGTTTGACCTCCCGGTCTTCCGCGTGGAAGATGATGCCCTCATCGAGAAGCGACCGCCGGGAGGAGGAGACCAGCCCAGATGAGCACCCCATCGTTCGCCGGCAAGAAGCTCGCGCTCCTCGGCGCGGGCAACATGGCCGAGGCCCTGTTCCGCGGGGCGCTGCGCGCCGGGCTCTTCCAGCCCTGGCAGGCCACCGCCGCCGATCCCTCGCCGGAGCGCCGCGAGCTCTTCCGGGAGATGGGCGCGGCCGTGACCGCCTCCAACCGCGAGGCGGCCGGGGAGGCCGGCCTGATCGTCCTGGCGGTCAAGCCCCAGCAGCTCGGCGGCGTTCTCGCCGAGATCGGCGACCTGGCCGCTAGCAAGCTGGTCGTCTCCATCGTGGCCGGCGCGCCCAGCGCGAAGATCGCCTCGGCGCTCGCCGGCGCGCGGGTGATCCGGACCATGCCCAACACCCCGCTCCTGGTCGGCATGGGCGCCACCGGTATGGCCGCCGGACGCGGGGCGACGGCGGCGGACATGGACCTGGCCCGCTCGCTCTTCGAGGCCAGCGGCCTGGTGGTCCAGCTCCACGAGTCGGAGCTCGACGCCGTTACCGCCGTCTCGGGCTCCGGTCCGGCCTACCTCTTCTACCTGGCCGAGGCCATGATCGAGGCGGCCCGCGCCGAGGGGCTCACCGAGTCCTATTCGCGGAAGCTCGTGGCCGCCACGCTGCGGGGCGCGGCCGAACTGCTGGCCCGCGGCGAGTCCACGCCGGAGGAGCTTCGTCGCCGGGTCACCAGCCCCGGGGGCACCACCGCCGCGGCCGTCGAGGTGCTTGACTCCGCACAGGTCCGGACAAGAATGGTGGAGGCCGTCCGCCGCGCGGCGGAACGGAGCCGGGAACTGGGGCGACAGTGAAGGAAGAAGGAAGAAGGAAGAAGGGAGAAACACGGTTGCGTTCATCCGCCGGCGCTGTTGCGTTCCATTTCTGCCCTCTGCCTTCTGCCTTCTGCCTTCTGGGTTAACCCATGCCCAGCGTCTACGTCTCCTCCGGCATCGAAGAGGGCGCCTGCTACGGCTTCCCGCCGGGAGACCAGGTCTTCATCGTCGGCCGGGCGCCCAACTGCCACATCGTCCTGACCGACCCGCTGATCAGCCGCCAGCACTGCCGCATCGAGCGGGTGGGCCCGGCCTACAAGGTGGTCGACCTCGGCAGCCACAACGGCGTCTACCTCAACGAGGAGAAGCTGGCCAAGGACTCCGAGCGCGAGATCAAGTTCGGCGACTCCATCCGCCTGGGCGAGACCGAGCTCGTGCTTCAGGAGGGGGCCCCGGACGACGAGGGCGAGCTCGCCGGCCGGCGGCTCGGGGCCTATCAGCTGGTCAAGCGCATCGGCTCGGGCGGCATGGGCGAGGTCTACCGGGCGGTGCAGATCGCCCTCGGCCGCCCCGTGGCCATCAAGATCCTCTCCCCGGAGCTCACCGAGGACTCGAGCTTCGTGGAGCGCTTCATGACCGAGGCGCGGGCGGCCGGCAAGCTCAACCACCCCAACGTCGTCCAGGTCCACGAGGTCGGCGAGGCCGACGGCATCTACTACTACTCGATGGAGTACCTGGCCGGCGGCTCGGTCCAGGACCAGATCCGCGGCGGCCGCAAGCTGACCGCCGAGAAGGCCGTCAAGATCGTGCTCGGCGCGGCCAAGGCCCTGGAGTACGCCGAGAAGCAGGGCGTCATCCACTGCGACATCAAGCCGGACAACCTCATGCTCACCGAGGACGGCGAGGTCCGCCTGGCCGACCTGGGCATCGCCCGGACGGTGGCCTCGCGCGGCGCCAAGGTCAAGCAGGAGGGCGGCGTGCTCGGCTCGCCGCACTACATGGCCCCGGAGCAGGCCCGCGGCGAGGCCATCGACCGCCGGGTGGACATCTACTCGCTGGGCGCCACCTTCTACCGGCTGCTGGCCGGGCGCACGCCCTTCACCGGCAAGAACGCCCGCGAGATCATGGAGAAGCAGGTCTACGAGGAGCCCCCGGGGCTGCGCTCGCTGGACCCCAACATCCCGCTGGAAGCGGCCCGCATCGCCGGCAAGATGATGAAGAAGCGGCCCGACAAGCGCTACCAGTCGGCCCGCGAGGCGGTCATCGACCTCACCAAGCTCCTGGAGAGCCTGGCGCCGAAGCCCTCCGGCTCCGGGGAGCTCGCCGCAGTGGGAAGCGTCTCGGCCCGGCGCCGCCGGGCCCGCAAGAGCGCCGGAGTCGGGGCCGTCCTGCTGATCCTGGTGGCCATTCTGGCCGTGGCCGCGCTGCTGCTCTACTCGCGCATGTCCGGACGGGACGGGGCGCCCGATCCGCAGACCCTCCTCGAGAGGGCCGAGGACGCCGAGCGCCGCGGCGACCTCAAGTCGGCCCACGAACTCTACAAGAGCGTGATCAAGGCCACCGAGGAAGGCAGCGCCATACACAGCCTGGCCGTCGCCCGCGCCACCGAGATCTGGAAGGAGCTCACCGTCAGCCAGAGCGACCAGCCCGGCGAGCGGGAGTGGCGCGAGCTCAGCGAGCTGGCCGGCAAGGGGCAGCCTCCCCGCGCCCTGGCCGAGCGCTACGAGAAGTTCATCAAGGACTTCCCGGACTCGCCGCGCGCCGGCGAAGCCAGGCTCGCCGCCCAGCAGCAACGTACGAAGTTCAACGAGGCCGCCGACGCCGCCGTCAAGGAACTGGAGGGCCGCCAGGCCTCCATGCTCGGCGCCTGCCGCTATGCCGAACTCCGGAACGAATGGGAAAGGCTGGCCGCGTCCCTGGCCGGCTCGCCCGGAGGAGACCGGGCGGCCAAGCTCGCCAGGGAGCTCGAGGCGCTCCCCGACAAGGAGCTGGCCGCGGCGCGCAAGTCCGCCGACGCCCGGCTCGCGGCCGGAGAACTCGACGCGGTGCTGCCGGACTTCGACCGGTTCCTCAAGGCCGACCTCCCCGAGGTCGCCGCGCAGGCCGCCGCCCTGGTCGAGACCTACAAGGCCAGGATCGCCGCCGTGCGCGAGGAGCGCAGCAAGGCCGAGGAGCTCAAGCGCCGGGCGGCCGCCTGCAAGCTGATCGCCGGGGAGGCCGAGAAGCTCGCCCGCGACTACCAGTACATCCCGGCGCGCTTCAAGTTCGCGGAGGCGGCCATGGCCTACGCCCGGGAAGGCCTGGGCGCCGAGGCGGACGCCGTCCGCAAGCTCGCCGACGAGTACCAGAAGGAGTACGGCCTGCTCAACCGGCTCATCGACTACGCCGATTCCGGACGGCTGGCCTCGGCGCGGGTGCGGCTGGCCGACGGCCTGGCCGCCGACGTCGTCTCGATCGACCCGGAGAAGCTGACCTACACGCGGGGCATGTCCAGGAACGCCTCCGTCCCCTGGAAGGACGTACCGACCCTGTCGGTCTACGGCCTGCTCCGCCGCCCGGCGCTCTCCACCGAGGAGCGCCTCACGCTCGCCTCCTTCGCCCTGCGCCGGGGACTCAACGCCGAGGCCAGGGAGGAGCTCGAGCGCATCCTCAAGGCCGAACCGGACCGCAAGGCCGAGGTCGCGCCGCTCCTCGAGGCCGCGGAGAAGGCCCTCCAGGGCACGCCGGCGCCGCAGGGCGAGGGCGGCGGCGCCCCCGGGGCGGAGAAGGCCGCCGAGGAACCCAAGGGCAAGCCGGAGTGACCGTCGAGGTCCGCAGCCACGCCCAGGGCGCCACGCTCCGCGTGGCCGCCCGTCCGGGGGCGGGCCGCAGCGCGGTCCTCGGCGAACACGGCGGGGCGCTGAAGCTCGCCCTGGCCGCCCCTCCCGAGAAGGGCAAGGCCAATCGCGAGGCCGTGCGCTTCCTGGCCGCGGCGCTCTCCGTCCCGCGCCCGGCGGTGGAGGTCATGACCGGGGAATCGTCGCGCGACAAGGTCGTTCTTGTTCGTGGGCTCACCGTCGCAGCGCTGTCCGCGGCGGTCGAGGCCATGCTGAATCCGAAGCAATAGGAGGCCGGGAGCATGTCCATGATCCATGAAGCCGTGGAGAGCGCCGCCAGGGTCGCCGGGAAGATCGTGAAGAAGAAGCCCCGGGTGGGCATCATCCTGGGCACGGGGCTGGGCGCGCTCGGCGAGGAGATCAGGAAGAGCGGCCAGGTCTCCTACCGGGACCTGCCCAACTTCCCACAGTCGACGGTGGCCAGCCACGCCGGCAAGTTCGTGGCCGGGGAGCTCGCCGGTGTGCCGGTGGTGGCCATGGAGGGGCGCTTCCACCTCTACGAGGGCTACACCCCGCAGGAGATCACCCTGCCCGTGCGGGTCATGCGCCGGCTCGGCGCCCGGGTGCTGGTCGTCTCCAACGCCTGCGGCGGGATGAATCCGCTCCACGAGCGCGGCGACATCGTGATCATCGAGGACCACATCAATATGATGGGCGTCAACCCGCTGGTCGGGCACAACGACGAAAGGCTCGGCCCGCGCTTCCCGGACATGAGCGCACCCTACGACCGCCGGCTGCTCGAGGCCGCCGAGACCGCGGCGCTGGCCGGGGGCATCCGGGCGCACCGCGGCGTCTACGTCGGGGTGCTGGGGCCCAACCTCGAAACCCGCGCCGAATACCGCATGCTCCGGGCCATGGGCGCCGACTGCGTGGGCATGAGCACCGTGCCGGAGGTGATCGTCGCCGTCCACGCCGGCATGCGCGTGCTGGGCCTGTCGGTGATCACCGACCGCTGCCTGCCCGACGCGCTCGAGCCCGCCCGGATCGAGGACATCATCGCCGCGGCCAACTCGGCCGAGCCCAAGCTCTCGGCCATCGTCAGGGGCGTGCTCAAGGGCCTGGCCCGCAAGGGCCGTTAGCAGCCAGCGAGGAGCTCCCGCCATGGCCGGCATGAGTCCCGCGGACATCGAGAAAGTGCTCGGGCAGATCGGCTCGGAGATCGGCCGCGCCGAGGCCGTGCGCCGGCTGCTGTCCCGGACCCAGGTCCCGGTCGAGACGGTCGAGGCGGCCATCGAGACCTTCGAGAGGGCCGGGCGGATCGACGACGCCATCGCCGTGGCCCGGCTGGCCGGGCTGGTCGACTGGGTCCTGGCTTTGCTCGAGAGCGCCGGGCGCACCGTGGCCGCCGCCCGCTTCGCCCACGAATCGGGCCTGGCCGACGACGCCGCCGACCTCTACGAGCGGGCCATCGCCCGCCTCGAGCAGGAGGCCCGCCTGGCCGAGGCCGCCCGGGTGGCCCGGGAGGCGGGCAGATCGGAAGAGCGTCGTGTAGGGAAAGAGTGTAGATCGCGGTGGGCG
>CALGYR010000039.1 GCA_937935355.1 uncultured bacterium
TGGGGCCGGCGGAGTTCTGTGCTTGCTTTTGTCCTTTACAGATGAAAAGCCGTGATTGAGTCAAGCCGGCGCTTGACCGCCGCATCCCGAGCCGGTTATATATATCGAAGAGTCAGGAAGGAGCCCCGGTGCCCGAACTGTCCCCAGAAGAAAACTCCAGGCTGGTCGCCGACCTGGCGGTCGAGCGGGGCTTCGTCACCCGCGAGCAACTGGTCGAGGCTCTGGAGGTCGCGGCCAAGCTTGCGGCCATGGGCGTGCCCGAGGAACTGGGCAAGGTCCTCATCAAGAAGGGCTTTATCAACGAGGCGCAGCTGCGCGAGCTGGAGACGCGGCTCCAGCCCAAGCAACCGGTCAGCATCGGCGGCTTCGAGATCCTCGCCCGGCTCGGGCGCGGGGGCATGGGCACCGTATACAAGGCCCGCCAGGTCAGCATGGACCGGATCGTCGCCCTCAAGGTCATGCCGCCCGCGCTGGCCAGGGACCAGGTCTTCGTGGATCGCTTTCTGCGGGAGGCGCGCGCGGTCGCCCAGCTCAACCACCCCAACATCGTGCAGGGCATCGACGTGGGCACCTCTGGGAAGTACCACTACTTTGCGATGGAGTACATCCAGGGCGAGACCGTACAGGAACTGATCGTCCGCGAAGGGGCCATGCCCGAGCGCCGCGCACTGGAGATCGTCCTCCAGATCGCGCAGGCGCTGCACCATGCCCACCGTCACGACATGGTGCACCGGGACATCAAGCCTGACAACATCATCGTCACCCAGACGGGCGTGGCCAAGCTCTGCGACCTGGGCCTGGCCAAGAGCATGGGGCAGGACTCCTCGCTGACCCAGACCGGCATGGCGGTGGGCACGCCCTACTACGTCTCGCCGGAGCAGGCCCGGGGCGAAAGCGACGTGGACATTCGCTCCGACATCTACTCGCTGGGGGCCACGCTCTACCACATGGTCCTGGGGCGCACACCGTTCTCCGGCTCGAGCGCCGCGGTGGTCATGACCAAGCACCTCACGGAGGAGCCGGAGGACCCGCGCGCGGCCCGCCCGGAGCTCTCCGCCTCCATCGCCGCGCTCATCATGAAGATGATGGCCAAGGACCGTGCCGGCCGGCAGCAGTCCCCCGAGGCGCTGATCGCCGACATCAATCTGGCGCTCGCCGGCAAACTGCCCGCCGGCGTGAGAGCTGTTCCGCTCAGGGCGGCCGACAGGGCTGCGGAGCCTCGGCCTGGCAGCCGCAGGACCACCGCCCGACCGGTGGCCGCGGTCCCGGCCAAGGCCAGCCGGCACAGGATGCTTGTCGCCGGAGGCGTGCTGGCCGCGCTGGCGATCGTCGGGATCTCCGTGGCCCTGATCCTGTCCGGGTCCGGAGGCGGCGGGGAGGGCGGCGGCAGCCTGCCTCCGCCGGAAGAGGGCACCGCCAAGCCCGTCGAAAAGCCGGTCGAGGACGAGGCGACCAAGCGCCTCCGGGGACTGGAGGAGCGCTTCAGCTCGGCGCTGGCATACGCGCAGAAGCACCCGCGCGAGTATCGGCGGATCATCTCGGACTTCGAGAAGCTGGAGCGCGATGCCGCCGGCACCCCGATAGAGAGCAAGGCCCGCTACGAGGCCCAACGATTTGCTGCTGAGGAGAAGCGCGCGGACGACGACTCAGTGGCGCGCATCAAAGCGCAGTCCGACGCCCTCGAGAAGCAGGAGAAGTTCGCAGAGGCGCTGAAGCTCTATGACAGCGCGCCCATCCCGGTCATGCTCCAGGAGCGGCAACGGATCGAGGCCCTGGCCCAGAGCCGCTACGACGCGCTCAAAGACGAGGCCGGCCGCACGTTCCGGGCGGGGCGCTATGACGCGGATCACTCCGGAGCTTACGACCAGGCCGCCAAGATCCTGGGCAGGGCCTCGACGTATGGCCTGCCCAAGATCGACGAACAACTGTCGGCGGACCTGGGCGCGATGAAGTCCGAGCATGATAAACGCGTTGCCGAGCGGGACGCGAACGTGAAAGCCGCGGAGGCGGAGCGCCTGCGAGCGCTGCGCGAGCGCTTCCTGGCCGCTCGCCAGGAGGTGTTCGCCGCCGCCGCAGCCATGCAGCCCGACGCGAACACGGGGCTGTTAACGACTGGGGCTGCCGCCAGGATGGCGCGCGAGAAGCTTGCGACCGGGGATTTCCAGCCGTTCGCATCGGAGGGCAGGCGAATAGAGCGCGACCTGAAGGCTCTCGACGCCTTCCTCGCCGAACTGCCTGCCAAGATGCGCGCCAGGGTCGGCAGCCAGGTGGCCGTGGTCAGTGCCGCCCGGGGACGGGAGGAGGGCACGCTCGAGGCGGTCAGACCGGCGGGAGTGGGCCTCAGGCCGAAGGGGGCGCCGGAAGGCATGAGCGTGACCGTCGACTTCCGGCAGATATCGCCCCTGAGCCTTGCGGAACTGGCGGGGATGTCGCCGTCCTCGCCGGTCGACTGCTACAGAGTGGGGACTTTCGCGTTCTATACCGGCCGGCAGGCGGATGCCATGGAGCCTCTGAACGTTGCCGCGAAGGACGCCAAGCTGAAGGGAGACGCGGAATACTACATCGACCTGGCTCGCGCCGCCTACAGGCAGCAGCGCGAGCTGGAGGCCGGGGAGAGGCTCCGGGCGTGCCGCGAGAAGCTGGTTCAGTACAAGAACGGCAACGTCCCCGGCGGCGACCCGCGCTGGAAAGCGCTGGTCGACGAGCTGGAGTCGTTGCGCCGGGACTACGCCGATACCGAGGTGGTCAGGCAACAAGGCGGAGCACCACCGGAGAAGAAGGCTGCGGAGTAGGGGAGGGCGCCCTCATGAGTTTGCGCGCATGGCTTCTGATCGCAGGTTTGCTGGCCGCGGGCTTCCCGGCTCGCGCGGCGGAACCCACCATCGCCGATATGCTGGAGGAGGCCAGGGCCATGGCCTCCAAAGGCGCTCCCGACGGCGCGGCGCGGCAGCAGCCGGAGAGCGAGTATGTCCGGACCATGAAGGCCATGCTCGAGCGCGAGTTCAACCGGAAGGCGAAGGACGCGCAGAACGACGTGATCGCTCTGGGCGATCTGTACTTCGACATCCAGAACTTCGACGCGGCCCTGGGGTATTGGACGACGGCGCTTCAGCGCTTCCCCAACGACTGGCGGGTCAGACGCGGCGACCTCCACCAGCGCCTGTGCCGGCTCTACATGATCAAGGACCGCAAGGAACCCGCCGAGCAGATGCTCGACGAGGCCATAAAGCGCGCCCCGGACCCGGGCGCCCTGCGCCGGCTCGACCGGCTCAAGGACTGGGTCAAGGACTACGCGGTCAACTCCGAGTCCGCCAAGGACCTGAAGGTCAAGGTCGAGGCCAACCCCGGGGATGCGGACGCCCGCTGGAAGCTGTTGGGGCTCTACCGCGAGGCCTATCCCATGCGCCTCGACGAGTTCGTCGGGCTGCTGCGCTTTCGGGAAGCCTTCCCCAAGGACGAGCGCGTGGCCGTCTCCGGCGATTGCGACTGGCGGCTCATGGAAGTTCTGATGCACTTCGGCATTACCGATGAGGGCATGAGCCTGGCCGAGAAGTTCCGGGAGAAGTTCCCGGAGAGCAGAATCTCCACTTACGGAGATGCCTGTTGGCGCCTGGGCGAGTGGTCGGCCTGGCTGGGGCGGCGTCAGGCCGCCCTGGACTACTATCGCGAGCTGCGCGAGAAGTACCCCAAGCATTGGGGGAGCACCGGCGGCGAGGCGGTCTGGAGGATGGGGGAGATATACAGGGGACTCAATCGCTGGCAGGAGGCGCTGGACTGTTTCAAAGAGGTGCGCGACAAGTTCGGGAAGCACTGGACCTGCAACCCTCCGCCCGGACAGCAGGCGACGATCCAGGAGCGGATTTTCGAGGCCACCAAGAACGGCGCCAGATAGCAGGCGCGACCTGATTGCGCGGCGGGCCGGAGATCAAAAGAGGCCATAACGCCGGAAAAATGGAAAATTGTCGAATCTGGTCTTGACAAATCCAAAACCGCTGATTAGGATGCGTGCGTCATCATCAAGAGCAGGTCTGCTCCAGAGAGTAGTCTCGGTGCGGCCAAGGCACCCAGACGGCAGAGCTGACTCCGGTGACATACTGTCCGATCGTCCGGCTGCACCGGCGAGCGGTGCCTGGACGGTCGAACCCTTTTTTTTGTCAGGGGTGGTGGAGCCGATGGAGCTGCCAGTCTACAACGAAGCTGGCGAAGTGACCGGCAAGGTCGCTTTCGACGCTACCGTGCTGGGCGACAAGGTCAAGCGCCGGCTGTTGCACCAGGCCGTGGTGATGTACGAAGCCCGCCAGCGTGCCGGCACGGTCAAGACCAAGACCCGCGCTGAGCGCGCCGGTTCCGGCAAGAAGCCCTGGAGGCAGAAGGGCACCGGCCGGGCCCGCTCCGGCGCCAAGCGCAGTCCGCTGTGGAGGAAGGGCGGCATCATCTGGGGCCCGAAGCCGCGCGACTATTCCTATAGCATGCCGGCGCAGGCCCGGCGCGAGGCGCTGCGGACCGCGCTGCTGGCCAAGTTCCTGGACAACGAGGTCAAGGTTATCGACAAGCTGGAATTCGACGCACCCAAGACGAAGAGAATCGCCGCCATGCTCGGCAAGCTGGGCATCAACAAGGGGTGTCTGCTCGCCGTGAAGAACCATAACGGCAATGTCTGGAAGAGCGTCCGGAACGTCGCTCGCGCTTCCATGAGCCCGATCTCGGACCTCAATGCCTACGAGGTGCTGCGGGGCGGGCAGTTGCTCTTCACGCAAGAGGCGCTCGAGAGCCTGCCTGAGGCGGTGAAGAAATGAACGATCCATACATGATCATCGTCCGGCCGGTGGTGACCGAGAAGAGCTACGGTCATGCCCACGGCACGGCCTGGAAGGCCAGCGGCAAGGAAGGCGCCGTCAACCGCTGGTACACCTTCGAGGTGCACCCCAAGGCCAACAAGCACGAGATCCGCGACGCGGTCGAGAAGCTCTTCGATGTGAAGGTGATGGCGGTGCACACCATGAAGGTGCGTCCCAAGCACCGCCGCGTTCGTTACCAGGCGGGCCTCACCCGCCAGTGGAAGAAGGCCATGGTGCGGCTCACCCCGCAGTCCAAGGCCATTGAGGGGTTCTGATCGTGGGCCTTAAGCAGTACAGACCGAGGACGCCGGGCAGCCGCCAGCGACTGGCCTTCGATTTCTCGGAGATCACCAAGACCCGGCCGGAGCGCCGCCTGACCGAAGCCGTGCGCAAGTCGGGAGGTCGCGACAACTACGGCCACGAGACCAACATCAACACCGGCGGAGGCCATCGTCGCCGGTACCGGATGATCGACTTCCGTCGCAACAAGGACGGGATCCCGGCCAAGGTTGCGGCCATCGAGTACGATCCCAACCGCTCCGCGCGCATCGCCCTGCTGCACTACGTCGACGGAGAGAAGCGCTACATCCTCTGTCCGGACGGCTTGGCGGTCGGCGCCAAGATCATGAGCGGGGCGGAGGCCGAGCCGGAGGTTGGGAACAGCCTTCCGCTGCGGAACATCCCGCTTGGTACGATCATTCACAACATCGAGTTGAAGCCCGGCCGCGGCGGCCAGATCGCACGTTCGGCCGGCATCATCTCCCGCCTGCTGGCCAAGGAAGGCCCGCACGCCCACATCGAAATGCCCAGCGGCGAGGTGCGCCAGGTCAATCTGGATTGCCGGGCCACGGTTGGACAGGTGGGCAACCTCGACCATCAGAACGAGGTTCTGGGCAAGGCCGGCCGCTCCATCTGGCGCGGCATCCGGCCGCACGTTCGCGGCACCGCCAAGAATCCGGTCGATCACCCGATGGGCGGCGGCGCCAGCCGCCGTCACGGCGGTCGCCCGCCTTGCTCGCGCACCGGCCTGCTCTCGAAGGGTGGCCGCACCCGCAAGCGGAAGAAGTACAGCAATGTGGACATCCTCCGCAAGAGGAAGAAGTTGGTCGACGTCTGACCTGATGCAGGAAAGAGCTCATGAGCCGATCTCTTAAGAAGGGCCCGTTCATCGACGCCAAGCTGCTTCGGAAGGTGCTGGCGCAGAAGACCTCCGGCGGGCGCGACCCCATCAAGACATGGCGGCGCTCCTGTACCGTCGTGCCGGAGTTCGTTGGGCATAGCTTCCTGGTGCACAACGGCAACCGCTTCAACAAGGTGTTCATCACCGAGGAGATGGTCGGCCATAAGCTAGGGGAGTTCTCGCCGACCCGAATCTTCCGCGGTCACAGCGGCGTCAAGGCGGCCGAAGAGAAGAAGCCTGGAGAGGGTGGCAAATAGTGAGCGCTAAAGCGTTGGACAGGGCTTTGGTGCCTGACGTGGTGTACCGCGCGAGCCATCAGCGGGCCAGCACCAGTGTCAAGAAGGCCCGGCCGGTCATCGATCTGATCCGCGGCAAGCGGGTGGCCCAGGCGCGGGACATCCTGCGCTACACTCCGAAGCGGGCCGCCTACTACATCGATCGCGTGGTTCTGTCGGCGATTGCCAACGCCGAGAGCACCGGTCGGGTGGACGTCGATGACTTGGTCGTCTGGCGCTGCTGGATCGACGAGGGCCCGGCTCGTCCCGGACGCTGGAAGTTTGCCGCTCACGGGCGGGTGCGTCCCATCCGGAAGCGGACCAGCCACATCTCCGTCGAGCTGGCGGTCATGCCCGAGCAAGAGGAAGAGCAGAGGCCCCGCAGGCCCGCCGGGAAGCGCGGCGCCACCAAGGCGAAGGAGTAGAACTTGGGTCAGAAGTGCCATCCCTACGGATTCCGTGTCGGGATTACCCGCGACTGGCGCAGCCGTTGGTACGCCAACAAGCAGGAATACGGCAGGTATCTGGTCGAGGACCAGAAGATCCGCAAGCTCATCCAGCGGCTGCTCGGCGCCATCGGCAATACGGCCGCGGCCAATGCCGGCGTCGCCGATGTGGAGATCGAGCGCACCAAGAGCGAGGTGCGGATCGTCATTCACACCGCAAGGCCCGGCGTGGTCATCGGTCGCAAGGGGTCGGCCATCGACGAGCTCCGCGCCCAGGTCGAGAAGCTGGCTGCTCCCAAGAAAGTCACCGTCAACATCAAGGAGATCACCCAGCCTGAGCAGCAGGCCCAGTTGGTGGCGATCGGCATCGCCGAACAGATCGCCAGGCGCTCCAATTTCCGGCGCGCGGTGAAGCGCGCGATCGAGACGTCTTTGGCCGCCGGCGTGCAGGGGATCCGCATCCAGTGCTCCGGTCGTCTGGGCGGCTCCGAGCTCGCCCGCGTCTACAGCGCCGCCTATGGCAAGCTGCCCCTGGGAACGCTGACTGCCGACATCGATTACGGGTTCGCCGAGGCGCCCACCGTGTACGGGAACATCGGCATCAAGACGTGGATCTACCGGGGCGCGATTCCGCGCGAGAGGACCAATCATGGCGTTGATGCCCAAGCGCGTTAAGTTCCGCAAGGCCCACCGCGGGCGCTGCCGCGGCAAGGCCCAGCGGGGCAACGAGGTCTCTTTCGGGGATTTCGGGCTCAAGGTGCTGGAGCGCGGAGTGATTCGCGGCAGCCAGATCGAGGCTTCCCGCGTGGCGCTGAGCCGTCACCTGGGCACGGCGGGCAAGTACTGGATCCGGATCTTCCCGCATAAGTCCTACACCGCCAAGCCGGCCGAGACCCGCATGGGCAAGGGCAAGGGCGAGGTGGCCTTCTGGGGCTGTCCGGTCAAGCCCGGGCTGGTGTTGTTCGAGATCGCCGGCGTGCAGGAGAGCGTGGCCCGGGAGGCGTTCAGACTGCAGGCCTCCAAGCTGCCGGTCAAGGTCAAGATGGTCAAGAGAGGGGCGCTGGCGTGAAAGCCAGGGAACTGCGCGAGAAGTCGAGCGAGGAGCTGGCCGAGAATCTCAACGAGGCCCGCAAGCGGCTGTTCTTCCAAATGAAGATGCAGCGGGTCTCCGGCGAAGGCGTCAAGCCTCACGAGGTCAGGCTGCTTCGGCGGGACATAGCCAGGATGAAGACCATTCTGCGCGAGCGTGAGAGCAGCGGCCAGAGCGCCCAGCCGGCCGTTAAAAAGACGGGAGCCGAGTGATGAGCGCCACGGAGCGCGGCAGCCGCAAGGTTGTCACCGGGACGGTCAGCTCCGACCGGATGCAGAAGACCATAGCGGTCCACGCCGACCGGTTGAGCAAGCACCCGCGGTATCGCAAGTACGTCCGCCAGACCACGACGTACTTCGCCCACGACGAGAAGAACGAGGCGAGGATCGGCGACACCGTGGAGATCGTCGAGACCCGTCCACTCTCCAAGAAGAAGCGCTGGCGGCTGGTTCGGGTCGTGGCCCGGGCCTCCGGCGCGGTTGAGCCCAGCAAGGCCGAAGCCCAGCCATGATTCAAGAACAGAGCTTCCTGGATGTCGCCGACAACACCGGCGCCCGCTTGGCCCAGTGCATCAAGGTCCTGGGCGGTACGCGTCGCCGTTATGCCGGCGTGGGCGACGTCATCGTGGTGGCCATCAAGAAGGCCATTCCCCACGGCGACGTCAAGAAGGGCGAGGTGTGCCGGGGCGTTATCGTCCGGACCGTCCGGCCCATCAAGCGCGAGGACGGCTCGTTGGTGCGCTTCGATTCTAACGCCATCGTGTTGATCGACCCGCAGCTGAACCCCCGGGGCACGCGCATTTTCGGACCCGTGCCGCGTGAGCTGCGCGCCAAGAACTACATGAAGATCATCTCGCTGGCAGCGGAGGTGATCTAGGATGGTACGCAACTTCGGCACCGCTGAGCCGGTCAAGACGATGATTCGCACCAAGGACCTCGTCCAGGTGGTCACCGGCCGCGACGGCGGACGGGTCACCGCTCCCGGCGAGTCCGAGCGCGAAGGCGCCCGGCAGCAGGGCAAGCGCGGACGCGTCCGGCAGATCGACAGGCTGCGCGGCCGTCTGATCGTCGACGGGGTAAACATAGTCCATCGCCACGAACGGCCCGATCCCAAAAAGGGCCATCGCGGCGGGCGCATCGACAAAGAGGCCTCGGTTGCCCTGGCCTCCGTGCGCTTGGTGTGTCCGAGCTGTGACAAGGCCGTCAGGGTCAAGCCCGGACGCGACGAAAAGGGCAGGCTCACCCGGGTTTGCCGCGGGTGCGGAGCGGCGTTCTAAGAACGCCTTGAGGTCAGCAAGCATGGACAGCCCGGAAAACAAGCCGCAGAACAAGCCGGAGAAGCCCGCGAAGAAGGGACCGCCGGCGGAGAAGAAGGCCAAGGGCGATAGGCCGGAGAAGCCGGATCAGGCCGACAAGGGCGGCAAGGCGGCCGAGAAGGAGGTCCGCGAGAAGCTGCCTCCGGCCCGGCTGATGCTCAAGTACCGCGACGAGATCGTGCAGCAGCTGACTCAGGAGCGCGGCTACACCAACAAGATGGCCGTGCCGCGCCTCGTCAAGATCTGCGTCAACATGGGCGTGGGCAAGGCGCGCGAGGACGCCAAGGCCATGGAGCAGGCCGTCGGCGACATGGCGCTGATCACCGGACAGAAGCCGGTCATAACCAAGGCCCGGCAGTCGATCAGCAACTTCCGCCTGCGCAAGGGTTTCAACGTGGGCTGCAAGGTCACGCTGCGCGGTTCGCGCATGTACGAGTTCTTCGACCGGCTGGTCAACATCGCGATGCCGCGCATCCGCGACTTCCGGGGCCTGCCTCCGAAGGGGTTCGACGGGCACGGCAACTACAACCTGGGTCTCTCCGAGCAGTCGGTCTTCCCGGAGATCGACCCGGACAAGGTGCAGTTCACCCAGGGCATGCACATTACGATTGTGACCACGGCCAAGACGGCCGACGATGGGCAGGCTCTCCTGCGCAAGCTGGGGATGCCCTTCGCCGAGCGCTAGGCGAGTGCGACGGGAGGTCTGACGAGTGGCACGGCTGTGTCTGAGAGTCAAGCAGAGAATGAAGCCGAAGTTCGGCACGCGGCGGTACAACCGTTGCGAGCTGTGCGGCCGGCGGCGCGCATACTACCGGAAGTTCAGGGTATGCCGCTGCTGCTTCCGGAACCTGGCGCTGAAGGGGGAGATCCCCGGCGTGCGCAAGGCCAGCTGGTAGCTGGCGGGGCGGGAAAGAACCCATGGCGATGACCGATCCGATAGCCGACATGCTCACGCGCATCCGCAACGGTCTGCGGAATCAGCGCCTGACCGTGGACGTGCCCAACAGCAAGCTCAAACTCAGCCTGGCTGAGGTCCTGAAGCGCGAGGGGTACATTAAGGACTTCGAGCTGGTCGAGGGGAAGGTCCGGAACACGCTTCGCGTGCAACTCAAGTACGGTGAAGGCGGCGAGCGGGTCATCGCCGGCCTCCAGCGGGTAAGCCGGCCGGGCTGCAGGGTGTACAAGGGCGCCACTGAAATGGCCCCCTACCTGAACGGCCTGGGGATTTACGTGGTGAGCACGCCCAAGGGGCTGCTCAGCGATCGAGAGTGCCGCAGCAACAAGGTCGGCGGCGAAGTCCTCTGCAGCATCTGGTAAGCGGAGTCCGAGAATGTCGCGTCTGGGCAACAAGCCGGTGCCGATCCCCGCGGGGGTGGATGTGTCCATCCAGAGCGGGGCGATCAAGGTCAAGGGCCCCAAGGGCGAGATGGTGCTGCCGCTGAAAGGCAGCATCTCCGTCAAGGTGGACGGGCAGGCCAAGATGGCCCAGGTGGTGCGTGGTGGCAATGCCCGCCAGGAGCGCGCCTTCCACGGGCTGTATCGCTCGCTGCTCGCCGGGATGATCACCGGCGTCAGCCAGGGATACTCCAAGGAGCTGGACATCGTCGGGACCGGCTACCGCGCCGCCATGGAGGGCAGCGTGCTGGTGCTCAACATCGGGCTGAGCAATCCGGTGCGCTTCCAGGTTCCCAAGGGTCTTACGGTGACCTGCCCGTCGCAGACGCAGGTCGTGATTGCCGGCGTCGACAAGCAGCTGGTTGGCGCATTCGCCGCCGAGGTGCGGTTGGTCCATCCGCCGGACCCGTACCACGGCAAGGGTTTGCGCTATAGGGACGAGGCCGTCCGCAAGCTGACGGGCAAAACCTTCGGTTCGACCGCGACGTAGGTTGGGAGAGGCTACCAGATGAAGAGTCCAGTCAAGGAGCTTCAGGGCCGGGCGAGACGCCATCTGCGGGTCCGCAAGCGGGTCTTCGGGACCAGCGAGAGGCCCCGTCTGAGCGTCTTCCGCAGCAACGATCACATCTACGCGCAGGTCATCGACGACCAGCGCGGGCACACTCTGGCTTCCGCCGGGTCGCTGTCCAAGGAACTGCGCGACGGGCTCGGCGGCGGCAAGGGCCGCGGCAAGCAGGCGGCGGCCCTGGTCGGCAAGCTGATTGCCGAGAAGGCGATGCAGCAGCAGGTCAAGGCCGTCGTTTTCGATCGCGGCGGCTACAAGTACCATGGGCGTGTGAAGGAACTGGCCGATGCCGCGCGCAAGGCCGGTTTGAAGTTCTGAGCCATGGCTAAGGAGAGAGCATTGCAAGGACAGGGCAGCCCCGCTCCTGAAGACTACATGGAGATGGAAGAGCGGGTGGTGGACATCTACCGCTCCGCTAAGGTGATGAAGGGCGGGCGCGTGTTCCGCTTCGGCGCCATCGTGGTGGTCGGTGACGGAGCCGGGAAGGTGGGCTACGGGTACGGCAAGGCGCGGGAGGTGCCGCAGGCCATCGAGAAGGCCCTCAAGGCGGCCAAGAAGAGCCTGGAGCGCTTTCCGCTGGTCAAGAACACCCTTCCGCACAGATCGCGCGGTCGTTTCGGCGGCAGCGACGTGCTGTTGCTGCCGGCTGGCCCGGGCACGGGCGTCATCGCCGGAGCGGCCGTCAAGGCCGTCGCCGAATGCGTGGGCATCCACAACCTTCTCTCCAAGTCGTACGGTTCGCCCAATTCCAAGAACGTCGTCAAGGCCACCTTCGAGGCTCTCCGGTCCATGAGGACCAAGGAGCATGTGGCCAGGCTGCGGGGAGTGACCCTCGAATGAACCTGAACGGAGCGCATCGCGGATTGTCGCGTCGGTCGCGCCGCAAGCGCGTGGGCCGCGGGCCGGGCAGCGGCCATGGCAAGACCGCCTGTCGGGGCATCTCCGGAGCCACCAGCCGGTCCGGCGACGCCCGCAAGCGTGCGTACGAGGGCGGCCAGATGCCGCTGTTCCGCCGGCTTCCCAAGCGGGGCTTTTCCAACGCGCGTCATCAGCCGGAAGTCGCCGTGGTCAATCTCGGAGACCTGAAGTCGTTCGAGGCCGGGTCTACAGTCTCTCCGGCTGAGTTGTTCGCCAAGGGGCTGGTCCCGAGCCTGGATTGCGTGGTGAAGATATTGGGCGCCGGGGACGTGGACCGCGCGCTGACTGTGCGGGCCCAGGGCTTTAGCCGTTCGGCGGCCGAGAAGATCGCCAAGGCCGGCGGCAAGGCAGAGGTGATTTAGAGACGATGTTCCAGGCTTTCACCAACGTTGCCCGGATCCCGGAGCTCCGGAAGAAGCTGTTGATCACCGCCGGGCTGTTGGTGATCTACAGGCTCCTGATTTTCATACCGTTGCCGGGAGCCTTCCATTCGGACTCTCCGAACCAGGATCTGGGCGGGTTGTGGGACTTCGCCGATCTGTTTGCCGGCGGAGCCATCCGGGCCAAGTCCCTGCTGGCGCTGGGCATCATGCCCTACATCAGCGCGGCCATTATCTTCCAGTTGCTGGCTGCGGTGTTGCCGGCTCTCCAGAAGATCGCCAAGGAAGGGGAGGTCGGTCGCAAGCGCATCAATCAATACTCGCGCTACGCCACCGTCCTGCTTTGTCTGATCCAGGGACCGATGCTGGCTCTTTCGCCTATCCTGCGCGGGCCGAAACCTGGGTCTCCGGAGGCCCTGGCCGCGGGGGCGACAGAGGTGTTCGGCTGGGATCACAGGTTCGCGTATTTCTCGATGGTCATCCTGGCGCTGACTGTCGGAACTCTCTTCGTCATGTGGCTGGGAGAGCAGATCGACGAGTTCGGCATAGGCAGCGGCATCTCCCTGATCATCATGGCCGGCATTCTCGCCCGGGTACCGCAGGCCGTCGGTGAAATCGCCGGCAACTTCGAGTGGCAGCTGGGGGCCGGCGAGCTCGGGAAGATCGGCCCGGAGACAGTCGCCACATTGCTGGGGCTCTTCATCTTCATGGTGGTGGGAGTCGTAGCCCTGACCCAGGCGCACAGGCGGGTGCCCATCCATACGGCGCGCACGCGCACGCTCCAGGGCTTCAGTCACCGGAGCTACATTCCGCTGCGTCTGAACATGGCCGGCGTCATTTCCATCATCTTCGCCCAGTCGTTGATGATGATCCCCAACTTCCTGCAGAATAGCCCGCTGGCCAACACCCCCGTGTTGGGCGGCTTGGTCAGGTCCATGGGCTACGGCGGCTTCCTCTACACCACGCTCTACGCGCTGCTGATCGTGTTCTTCACGTACTTCTACACTGCCGTGACTTTCAACCCCGTGGAGCAGGCCAACAACTTCAAGGAGTGGGGCACCTTCATCCCGGGCATACGGCCCGGACGCCAGACGGCGGAGTATCTGGACGGGATCATGCGCAAGGTGACGCTGGCCGGGGCGGTTGGCTTGGTCTACGTGGCTCTGGCTCCGCAGTTCATCACCTGGACTCTGCAGGTCAGTCCCAACGTCGGCAGTTTCTTCGGCGGAACCGGGCTCCTCATCGTGGTGGGCGTGGCTCTGGACCTGTCGCAGCGCATGGAGCAATACCTGCTCATGCAGCACTACCAGGGCTTCCTCGAGGGCGGCGGCCGCATGGTGGGGCGGAGGTAACGAGTACGTGGCAAGCAGACCTCTCGGCCTGATCCTCCTGGGCGCGCCCGGCGCCGGAAAGGGCACCCAGGCGGTACGCCTGTCCAGACATCTCGGCATACCGCACATCTCCACCGGCGACATGCTGCGTGAGGCGGTCGCCTCCGGGCGGGAAGTCGGCTTGCGGGCCAGGAAGTACATGGATGCTGGCGAACTCGTTCCCGACAGCGTGGTCGTCGCCATAGTATCCGAACGCCTTGGGTCTGCGGATTGCGGGAAGGGCTGGTTGCTTGACGGCTTCCCGCGCAACGAGGCGCAGGCCGTTGCCCTCGAGGGGGAGCTTGCCAGGATCGGACAGGCCATCAGTGCAGTCCTCTTTCTGAAGGTCTCGGCCGAGGAAGTGACCCGACGACTGTCCGGCCGCCGGATGTGCAGGAACCAGAAGTGCAATGCCGGCTATCATCTGGATTTCATGCCCCCCGCGAAGCCCGGCGTCTGCGACCGCTGCGGAAGCGAGCTCTACCAGCGGGACGACGACAAGCCCGAGACGATCCGCCAGCGGCTTGAGGTCTACGAGAAGTCCACGGCAGGACTGGTGGCGCGCTACAAGTCGGCCGGACTGCTGCGCGAGATAGAGGCATCCGGCAACCCCGATGATGTCGCTCGCGCTCTGATGGCAGTCGTGAGCGCCGTTCAGGAGGAGCGGTGATCCTCTTGAAGAGCGCTCGCGAGATCGAACTCATGCGCCAGGCCGGACGCGTGGCGGCCGGGGCGCTGCGGCTTGTTAGCCGGAGCGTCAGGCCGGGCGTCACCACGCTTGAGTTGGATGGCTTGGCGGAAGACTACATCCGGTCCTGCGGTGCCGAGCCGGCCTTCAAGGGCTACAGGGTGCAGGACGTGAAGGTCCCGTACCCGGGGACGATCTGCGCCTCGGTGAACGAGGAGGTGGTGCACGGCATCCCCGGCAAACGCCCTCTGCGCGAGGGAGACATCGTGAGCATCGACGTGGGCACGTGCCTGCACAAGTACTACGGGGACGTGGCCGCCACGGTGCCGGTGGGCAGGATCAGTTCCGGCGTCAAGCGTCTGCTCGATGCCACCAGCGGCGCGCTTCAGGCTGGCATCGCGGCCATTCGTCCGGGCATGCCGCTGGCTGAACTCTCCCGCACCATCCAAGGGTACGCCGAGAGCCGGGGCTTTTCGGTCGTGCGGGAATTCGTTGGCCACGGCATAGGCCAGAAAATGCACGAGGATCCCCAGGTTCCCAACTTCGTGGGACCCGGCAGCCCGGATGCGGGAGTCAAGCTGACGGCTGGAACCGTGATAGCCATCGAGCCGATGGTCAACCAGGGCTCGTGCGGGGTCCGCAAGGTCGGCAACGGCTGGACTGTCGTTACCGAGGACGGCAAGTTGTCGGCGCATTTCGAGCACACCGTGGCGGTCACCGAGCGGGGCCCGGAAGTGCTCACCCTGGTTGAGGACTGAGTCGCCATGTCCAAAGAAGAACAGATCAGAGTGGAGGCGACCGTAAAGGAGGCCCTGCCCAACGCCACGTTCCGGGTGGTGCTGGACAATACCGGGCACTCCGTGCTGGCGCACATCTCCGGGAAGATCCGGATGAACTTCATCCGCATCCTGCCCGGCGACAAGGTGGTTCTGGAGATGAGTCCTTACGACCTGAGCCGCGGACGGATAGTCCACCGGCTCTAGGGTGTCCGGGAGGGTGTTGCCGTGAAGGTCAAGAGTTCCGTAACGCGCCGTTGCGAGTACTGCAAGATTGTCCGCCGTCGTGGCCGGGCAATGGTGATCTGCAGCAATCCGCAGACCAAGTACCGCCACAAGCAGCGTCAGGGGTAGGAGAGGGGAGAGATGCCCAGAATTGCAGGTGTCGACGTTCCCGGTGAGAAGCGCATCGACGTCGCGCTTCAGTACATTCACGGGATAGGCAAGACCGCGGCGGATCAGCTGGTCGAGGCTGTCGGGGTGGACCCCGCCAAGCGGGCCAAGACGCTGACCGAGGCGGAGCTCTCGGCCATCGCCGCGTTCATAGACAAGAACCTGGTGGTCGAAGGCCAGTTGCGCCGGCAGACCGTTCAGAACGTCACCCGGCTGCGCAAGATCGGGTGCTACCGCGGGCTGCGCCACGCCCGCGGGCTTCCGGTGCGCGGTCAGCGCACCCGGACCAATGCGCGCAGCAGGAAGGGCAAGCGCAAGACCGTGGCCGGCAAGAAGAGCGTCAAGGAAATGAGGTAGTCCCATGGCCAAAGGCTACCAGAAGAAGAACGTCCGCAAGAGCGTTGCCAAGGGCGTCGCGCATGTCAAGGCGACGTTCAACAACACGGTGGTGAGCATCACCGACACCAACGGAGACGTACTCTGCTGGGCGTCGGCCGGCACCGCCGGGTTCAAGGGCTCGCGCAAGTCCACGCCGTTCGCAGCCCAACGCACCGCCGAGGCCTGCGCCGAGAAGGCCCGCAAGATGGGCCTCCGGGAGGTCGAGGTGCGGGTCAAGGGGCCTGGCTCCGGGCGCGAGTCGGCGATCCGCGGACTGCAGGCCGCCGGGCTGGCCATCAAGGCCATCGAAGACGTCACCGCGGTTCCCCATAACGGCTGCCGCCCGCGCAAGCGGCGCCGCGTCTAGTCACCCAACACTGGAGGTAACCAGGAAGTGGCAAGATACATCGGTCCCAAGTGCAAGCTTTGCCGCCGCGAGGGCGTCAAGCTCTTTCTGCGCGGCACGCGCTGCGACGGCCCCCAGTGTGCGCTTGAACGGCGGGACAGCCCCCCCGGCGTCCACAACTGGCGACGCGGCCGCATGAGCGATTACGGTGTGCGCCTGCGGGAGAAGCAGAAGACCAAGCGCTTCTACGGGGTCCTCGAGGCGCAGTTCCGTCGGTACTTCCGGATGGCCCAGCGCTCCAAGGAGAACACCGGCGAGGAACTGCTGGCCATTCTCGAGGGGCGGCTGGACAACGTGGTGGCGCGCCTGGGGCTGGCCACAAGCCGGGCTCAGGCCCGTCAGATGGTGGGGCACGGGCTCGTGACGGTAAACGGCCGCAAGGTGAACCTGCCGAGCTACGCCACGATGCCGGGAGAGGTCATCGGCATCCGGAAGGACGATCGCGCCCAGAAGATGGCCAAGCAGAACCTCGAGGTCACCAAGTCGCGCGGACGGCCGTCCTGGCTGGAGATGGAGGAGGGCGGCCTGACCGGCAAGGTTCTGGCCAAACCCACCCGCGACGAGGTCTCCATCCCGATCCAGGAACATCTGATCATCGAGCTCATGAGCAAGTAGCCCGGGCCGACTGTTAGGAGCGAAGCATAAGATGATGCGAATCAGATGGAAGGGCTTTGAACTCCCGGTCCGGGTCGTGCCGGAGCCGGAAGGCCGCACAGAGCTATACACCAAGTTCGTGGCCGAGCCCTTCGAGCGCGGCTACGGCCACACGATCGGCAACAGCCTCCGGCGCGTGCTGCTTTCGAGCCTGGAAGGTGCCGCTCCGGCCAGCCTGAAGATCGAGGGCGCCAGCCACGAATTCACGGCGATCAAGGGCGTCTACGAGGACGTCACGGACGTCGTTCTGAACGTCAAGCAGCTTCGCGTGCGGATGCACACGGCCGAGCCGGTCACGCTCCGGATCGAGAAGAAGGGCAAGGGAGAGGTCCGCGCCAAGGACTTCGCCCCGGACGAGAAGGTCGACATACTCAACCCCGACCTGCTCATCTGCACCCTGACAGAGAACGTCAACTTCCAGGCCGAGGTGCTGGTCAAGCGCGGACGCGGGTTCATTCCCGCCGAGGAGCAGATCCTCGAGCCGGTGATCGGGGTCATCCCGTTGGACTCGGTCTTCTCGCCGGTTCGCCGGGTTCGCTACGCTGTGGAGGCGACGCGCGTGGGGCGCCTGACCAACTACGATCGGCTGATCCTCGAGATCTGGACCGACGGCACGGTCACGCCGGACACAGCCCTGGCCGAGGCGGCCTCGCTGCTGCGCAAGCACCTCAACCCGTTCGTCAAGTACTTCGAGTTGGGAGCGGTTGCCGCCAAGGAGGCGGCCGCCCCGGCAGCCGAACTGCCGGCGAAGACGGACCGCGGCCGCGAAGACCTTCTCAAGAAGCTGGAACTGCCCGTTTCCGTTCTCGACCCGTCGAGCCGCGCCGAAAACGTGCTCCAGGCCAACAAGCTGGCCACGCTGCGCGACCTCGTCTCCAGGAACGAAGAGGAGATGGCCCAGCTCAAGGGCTTCGGACGCACCAGTCTTCGCGAGATCAAGAAGAAGCTGGCCGATCTCGGGCTCTCCTTCGGAATGCCCATCCCGGCGGCCGAGTCGGCCGCACCGGCGGCGGCCTCCGAAGAAGCCAAGGCCCAGGTCTGATCGCCAGAGAGGGGAGTTTCCGTGCGCCATCGCAAGAAGACCAACAACTTCAGCCGGCATCCGCAGCACCGTGAGGCGATGCTGGCCAATCTGGCCTGCAGCGTCATCGAGAAGGGCCGCGTGATCACCTCCCCGCAGAAGGCCAAGGCCGTCAAGCCGTTGGTCGAGCGGATGATCACGCTGGGCAAGAAGGGCACGGTCTCGGCGCGGCGGGTGGCGTTGAGCCGGCTTCGCCAGAAGCGGGTGGTCAAGCGGCTCTTCGACAAGATCGCGCCGCTCTTTGCCGACCGCAAGGGCGGGTACACGCGAATCATCCGCCTGCCGCGGACCATCCGTCTGACCGCGAATGAGTCGGGAGCCCAATGGCGCCGCGCCTACGGGTTGCGACTCGGCGACGCCGGAGAGCGCTGCTTCTTCGAGCTGGTCGGCTACGTTGCCCCCAAGGTCGAGGAGAAGGCCGTCAAGGGCGCCAAGGCCGGCGAACCATCAGGAGAGACGAACGCCTAGGAGCCTGGCCAAGCCCGCGAAGCGTCTTCGGGTTCTTCCGGCCACTGCCCTTGACACGCGGGGCGGATGGCCTTATAGGACGGGGATGTTGAGCACCGAGCAAGAAAGGGCTGAACATGGTTCCTGACGGGCTGCGCTACACCAGGGAGCACGAGTGGGTTCGCATGGAGGCTGATCTGGCCGTGGTCGGCATCACCGACTACGCCCAGAAGAAGCTCGGGGATATAGTGTTCGTTGAGCTGCCCGAGGTCGGCAGGGCTCTCAAGGCCGGAGACGCGATCGGGGCCATCGAGTCGGTGAAGGCCGCCAGCGAGATCTATTGCCCGGTGAACGGCACCGTCGCGGAAATCAACGACGGGCTGGCCGATGCGCCTGGCAACATCAACAAAGATCCCCATGGCGGCGGCTGGATAGTCAAGCTCAGCGGCGTCAGTCCGGAGGAGTACGCCGGACTCCTGGACGCGGCGGCCTACGGGGAGCTGATCGCCAGCGAAGAAGCGAAGTAGCGCCTCGCGCTGCGAAGCCCCGGCCATGCCCTTCATACCCCACACCTCCGATGAGCGCGCCGAGATGCTCCGTGCCGTCGGCGCGTCCGACCTCGGCCAGCTTTTCGCCCACATCCCGGATGAACTCAAGCTTGCCGGGCAGCTTTCTCTTCCGCCCGCACTGTCCGAAGAAGAGGTCGCAAGGCACGGCGCCGAGTTGGCCGCCAGGAACTGCGACCCCGAACGTACGCTTATCTTCATTGGAGCGGGGGCCTACGACCACTGCATTCCGGCCGTCGTCGACGAACTGAGCCGCAGGCCGGAGTTCTATACGGCATACACGCCTTACCAGCCGGAGATCAGCCAGGGCGGACTCCAGGCCATCTACGAATACCAGACCATGATCGCTTCTTTGTGCGGCCTCGATGTGGCCAACGCCTCGCTCTACGAAGGGGCGACGGCTCTCTGCGAGTCGGTTTTGCTGGCTGTCCGGCACACGGGCCGATCCCGCGTGCTCGTTGACGGCGCCATAAATCCCCGCTACCGGCTCGTGCTGCAGAGCTATGCCACCAGCCTTGGCATCGAGCTGATCGAGGTCCCGCATGCTGCGGGAGCCAGCAACCTGGACGGTCTGGCCGCCGGACTTGACGGCACGGCCGGGGCGGTCGCGGTTCAGAGCCCCAACTTCTTCGGCCGGGTCGCGGACACGACGGCCCTGGCCGGGCGGGCGCACGATTCCAAAGCACTGCTGATCGCGGTGGCCAATCCGTTGGCGCTGGCGGTCCTGAAGCCTCCGGGAGAGCTGGGGGCCGACGTGGCCTGCGGCGAAGCCCAGCCCTTCGGACTCCCCCTGTCGGGCGGAGGACCTTACCTGGGCTTCATCGCCGCCAGAGATCAGTTGGTCAGAAAGCTCCCCGGACGCCTTGCGGGCGCTACGGTGGACGGAGAGGGGCGCAGGGGGTTCGTGTTGACTCTGCAGGCACGGGAGCAGCACATCCGCCGCGAAAAGGCCAACAGCAACATCTGTTCGAACCAAGCCCTCTGTGCACTGCGGGCCGCGATATTCCTTTCGCTGGTCGGCCGGGAGGGGCTCCGCGAGATTGCCGAGCAGTGCCTCGCGAAGGCAGCATACGCGAAGCAGGTGCTTTCGTCCGTGCCGGGCTGCGCAGTGCACCTGGACGGACCCGGGTTCCACGAGTTCGTGCTGAAAGTGCCCCAACCGGCCGAGGATGTCTTCGCCAGGCTCCTCAACCGGGGCGTGGCGGCGGGACTGCCGCTCGGCCGGCACTGGCCCGAGCTGGCCGACTGTCTTCTGGTCTGCGTCACCGAGAAGCGCACCAGGGCACAGATCGACAGACTGGCTGCCGAACTGGCCCGGGCGCTGGAGGCCTGACCGTGGAACTGGTCTTCGAGAAATCCCGACCCGGTCGCCGCGGTTACCGGTTGCCCGTGCTGGACGTGGCCGGCGTGGCTCCGGAGCGGGCGTTCGGAGAGGCGCTGGTGCGAAGCGGCGAGCCGACCCTCCCGGAGATGAGTGAGCTGGACGTCGTCCGGCACTACTCGGCGCTGGCCCGACGCAACATCGGCGTGGACACGAACTTCTATCCGCTTGGTTCGTGCACCATGAAGTACAACCCGAAGATATGCGAAGGCTTTGCTTCCGACCGCCGATTCGCGGGAGCCCACCCGGAACTGCTGGCCGAATGCGGCCAGGGCACTCTGGAGGCGCTCCATGGCGCAGAGCGGGCGCTGGCCGAGATCTGCGGCATGGCCGAGTTCTCTCTGTGGCCGGCGGCCGGAGCCCACGGCGAACTCACCGGCATGATGATCATAAAGGCCTACCACTGCGCACAGGGGGCCTGCCGCAGGAAGGTCATCGTGCCGGACAGTTCGCACGGCACCAACCCGGCTTCGGCCGCGCTCTGCGGCTACGAGGTGACAACGATCAAGAGCGGTCCGGACGGACAGGTCGACCTGGAGGCCCTCAAAGCCGCCATGGACGAGAACGTGGCCGCGCTGATGCTCACGAACCCCAACACGCTGGGACTGTTCGAGACGCGTATCGCCGAGATCGCCAGGATCGTCCACGGCAAGGGCGGACTGCTCTACTACGACGGGGCCAATCTCAACGCCATCATGGGCATCGTCCGACCCGGAGACACCGGATTCGACGTCGTCCACGTCAACCTGCACAAGACTTTCGCCACGCCGCACGGCGGGGGAGGGCCCGGGTCCGGGCCGGTGGGGGTGACCGGGAAGCTGGTGCGATTCCTGCCTACGCCCTACATTCGGAAGCTCGGCGAACGTTTCGAACTGCGCACAGATCGCCCCGAGTCGATCGGGCCGATGATGGCCAACGCCGGCAACGTGGGGGTGATCCTCAGGGCATATGCCTACATGCGCATGCTCGGCGCCGCCGGCGTCCGCGCGGCAGCGGAACACGCGGTGCTCAACGCGCGCTATCTCTGCACGAAGCTCAAAGGCGCCTACAGGCTGGCCTACGAGCAGCCCTGCATGCACGAATTCGTGATGGCGGGGCTCGCCGCCCCGAACGGCGTGCGCACTCTCGATGTGGCCAAGCGGCTGATCGACCTGGGCATGCACCCGCCGACGATATACTTCCCGCTGATCGTACACGAGGCCCTCATGGTCGAGCCGACCGAGACGGAATCCAAGCAGACGCTCGACGAGGCCGCCGGGAAGTTCCTGCAGATAGCCGGGGAAGCTGGAGCAGATCCCCAACTGATAACCGGCGCCCCTCGAACCACTCCGGTCGGCCGCCTGGACGAAGTGCGCGCGGCCCGTTCTCCAGACCTGGCCTGGAAGGCCCCGACCGACGGTTGACTTCGTGGAGGCGCCCGGGACGGCCGGGGCCTTGACAGAACGTGCGGGCACCCCTACCATCTCCGCCGCTGGGAGGGACCATGGCTGACGCGGAGATACCGGTCGAGCTCGCCCGCATCGTTATCAACGAGCAGAGTCCGGAACAGGTCATCGTCCTCCGGGAGAAGGGCGGGCAGAGGCAGTTCCCGATCGTGATCGGCATATTCGAAGCGTGGGCCATCGACCGCAAGGTCAAGGAAATTGACATGCCCCGGCCCATGACGCACGACCTGCTGGCCAACGTCATCGAGGAACTGGGCGGGAGGCTGGAGCGGGTGGTGATCAACGCCCTGGACGGCAGCACCTTCTTTGCCAGGCTGATCATCCAGCAGAACGATCAGGACGTCTCCGTTGACTGCCGGCCCAGCGATGCAGTGGCATTGGCCGTCCGCGTCGGCGTGCCCATGTTCGTCGCCAGGGAAGTCTTCGACAAGACGTCATCATAGAGGCCGCACAGGCCCGGGTTCAGCCGCGTCGCGCGCTTCCGGCCGCACGAAGCATGGCGATGAAGGACTCGTATCGCTGATCCTCGCGCACGGCAACAAGATCGGGATCACGATCCAAGTGATCGAAGTCGCGATAGCCAAGCCGAACGGCCAACGCCAGCTCGGAAAACGCCTCGTCCAACCTGCCTGTGAGAGAGAGGCTGCAGGCCAGATTGTAGTGCGCCACGGGTCTGTCGGGCCTGAGACGCACCAGTCGCTCGTCGACCTCCAGGCCCTTGACGTGTTCGCCGAGTTGGGTGTAGAGGTGCCCCAGAGCCTCCAGTGCACCCAGGTGGTCAGGACAGCGGGCGAGCACCCGCTCGAAAAAGACCACCTCGAACAGTTCCTGCCGGGGTTGACGGCACGATATCTGAGCGTAGAGGGGCGAGGAGAGATTGTGGAAGTAGAAGTCGCGCAGACAGTAGCCGCTGAATATGCTGCGGGCGCGCTTCTTTCCACTGCCTTGTTCAGGCGAGCCCTGTCTGCTCGCGCCAGGTTCCTGCCGCACCTGCGTTCCCTCCCACCGGCTGTGAGAGATATAGCCCCCCAGACGCCGGTTGTCAAGTGCGATGGATGCACCACGCTAGGCTGCTAAGTCGTCAAATTACAGTGGCATCACATGAAAACTGAGTTGACTTAGCGCGTGATAAACTGTATAGTTTGGATAGGGAAGTAACGCATGTGAGGGCAGAGCAGAGCGACTGCGAGGACGCGAGCCCATGGGCAGACGTAGAACTCATGACAAATGGTTTACAACGACGGAGGCCGCTCGCCTCTGCGGTCTGAGCCATATGACGGTCATCCGTCGTTTCGATAGCGGAGACATCAAAGGATTTCGGGTGCCAGGTTCGCGATTCAGGCGCATTCCCAAGGAGAGCCTGCTCGAGTTTGCACAACGACATGGGATTCCTTTGCCGGATTTGCTGGGAGGCGTTGTCTCCGGAGATGCCCCCGTCGAACCGACCGCCGGCAGGCGACGCGTCCTCATCGTCGAGGACGAAAGGCGCATGGCGGAACTCCTTGAGAAGATCATGTCGTCTGATGGATGGGAAGTCCGGGTGGCCCGCAACGGTTTCGATGCGGGCTTCATGGCGGGCAGTTGCGTGCCTGACCTGGTGCTGCTGGACATCATGCTGCCCGGCCTTGACGGCCGCGAGGCCTGCAAGTTGATGCGTTCGGACCCGCGCCTATCCGGCTCGCGGATCCTGGCGGTGACGGCGCTGAAGGATGATCGCAGCATCGAGGAGATCATGAACGCCGGGGCCGATGGGCATCTGGCCAAGCCTTTCGCGATCAGCGATCTCCGTGCGAGAATCGCGGCGCTCATGTCAGAACCAGCCGCAACGGCCGCCCCCCGCGACCCCAAATCCGTCGGCAACTGAGCCGACTGACGAAGCACGGTCTGTAGACCGGCTGCGGCGATTCAGGACGGCTGCGAGGCTTTCGCTCGCTTGGCCGCGAAGGCCGTGGCCATGGCTGAAGCGTTGGCAATTGCGGAGGAGATGAACACCTCCGTGCCCCGGCGCGCCCGGCGATAGAGCACGAATACGCCCCACGGCGCGACCAGTGCGACAAGAAGCGTACAACCCAGGAACTGTGCGAAGCTGGCCGCGCTATGCATTCCCGGGGCCACCAGCCACAGCAGCAGAAGGACGCCGACCAGAACCGCCATGCCCACGGCAAGCAACGCTCCGAACCAACCTACGGCCCTGCGATGCAGAGCGGCATGATCGGTTTCGATCAGGATCTCGCAGCTGTCTCCCTCGGCGTCGCGAACCTTCACCTGGCAGACGGAGAAGGTGCGTCCGGACAAGAAACCCGGTTGAGCCGGATTGGAGACCAGCAGCCCGGAGCCGCCCTCAGGCTCGACTTTCAAGGCGGTGCCATCCCGGGCGCGACCGGCCGATGCGAATGCCCGATGGAGCCCGGCGAGGAGATCCGCCCGGGACGCGTCCGACATCGTCATCTGGGATGACAAGCGTCTGACGCGCCCGTCCGGGGTCCGTTCGGCACGCTCGCCGGGCCCGGTCCTGCAAATGCGCAGAAACCCCCACAGAGCCAGGAGCCAAGTGAGTGTGCCCGTGCCGGCGGTGCCCAGGAGCAACAGGCCTGCCGCCTCCGGTCTCAACGGTACACTTCGCCCTTGTTGATAACGGTGTGACGCTTCCAGTTCCCGTCGTCCGCACTGGGACAATCCAGGCGCTGGTGCGCGCCCCGGCTCTCGGTCCGGGCCAGGGCCGACCTGGCAATCGCGCCGGCCACGGCCAGCATGTTCTGGAGTTCGAGTCCGGCAGGGGAGTGGAACTCCTCGCGGCAGGCGTACTCGCGCCAGAAGGCCAGCTGCCGCACGGCCAACTCCAGGTCGCTGCCGGTGCGAAAGACGCCCGAGGTCCGCCACATGAGGCTCTTCAGGCTGCGCTGCAGGTCGCCGACGTCGATGTGGACGCGTCGCTGAGCGGTACCGCTCGACGTGGAGCGCGACGGAAACTTCCGGGCCGAATCGGGCGTGGCGGCATCGACGCGCGCAGCCTCGCCCGCAGCCGCACCGAACACCAACCCCTCGAGAAGCGAGTTGGAGGCCAGCCGGTTGGCTCCGTGCACGCCGGTGGAAGCGCATTCGCCGGCGGCGCAGAGCCGGCGGATGTCGGTGCGCCCGTCCAGGTCCGTGCGCACTCCGCCCATCGCATAGTGCGCGCTCGGCCGGACCGGGATGGGGTCGCTGAGGATGTTCAGGCCGAAGTCCGCGCAGATCTCGCGGATGTTCGGAAAACGGCGGTTGACGAGTTCGGCCGCCAGACCGGTCAGGTCCAGGTATACGCAGTTGCCGCCGGTCTCGGCCAACTCCTGGACGATTGAGCGACTGACCACGTCCCGGGGGGCTAGCTCGGCGAGTTCGTGGTAGCGCGGCATGAAGCGCTGGCGCCGGGAGTTGAGCAGGACCGCTCCCTCTCCGCGGACCGCTTCGCTGATCAGGAACCGGGGCGCGCCGGCAAGGTACAGCGTTGTGGGATGAAACTGGACGAACTCCATGTCGGAGAGGTGCGCGCCCGCCCGCAGGGCCATGGCCAGGCCGTCGCCGGTCGCGACGGCCGGGTTGGTGGTCTCCCGGTAAACCTGCCCGAGCCCGCCGGTGGCGAGCACCGTCGCCCGCGCGGAAACTCGCAGCAGCGTCCCGTTGCGGGAGTCGAGAGCCAGGGCTCCGAAACACTCGTGGTCGCAGTGAAGCAGGTCCACCGCGAAATGAGAGGGCACGACGGTCACGGCCTCGAGCGAGAGGAGCTTGCTGAGCAACGCCCGCTGGATCTCCCGCCCCGTGGCATCGCCGGAGGCGTGCAGGACCCTGCGCACGGAATGAGCGGCCTCCGCGGTGCGAGCCAGGTCGCCGTTCTCGCGGTCGAAAACCGCACCCCAGGAGATCAGCTGGCGGACGCGCCCCGGACCGTCCGCCACCAGCTTCCGGACCGCCGCCTCTTCGCAGAGCCCGGCTCCGGCGGCGAGGGTGTCGGCCAGGTGCCTTTCGATGCTGTCGTCCGGCCCCAGGGCGGCGGCGACTCCGCCCTGGGCATGATCGGTGGCCGTGAAGTCGGCGGCGTCCTTGGCCAGCACCACGACCGAAGCGGCCCCGGCCTCGGCCGCAGCTATGGCCGCCGAGCAACCGGCCACGCCCGAACCGATCACCAGCACCTCGGCTTCCAGAGCCGGGATGCGGGAGAGCGTCACGTCAAGAAGGTAGTCTTCACGCATGATCGTTCCAGTGGGGCAGGGGAGGGCACTCGGCAGGAACCATGACGGCTGAACTGCAACCTAGGAGCTGATGCCGTTCCAGGCCACTCGTGCGGCGCCTACGATGCCCGCCTCGTCCCGCAGTTCGGCCGGGACCACCCGGCACATCTTCATGGCCACGGGCAGAGCCCTGCCGGCGGCGAGTTCCCTGGCCAGACGCGCCTCGAGCAGATCCCAAGAGAGGCTCAGCCCGCCGCCGATCACCACACAGTCTGGGTTCCAGGCATTGACCAGACTGGCAACGGTGGCTGCCAGCCAGACCGCGTATTCATCGAGAATGCTGTCGGCCAGCCGGTCTCCGGCGCGGGCCGCAGCGCAGACCAGCTTGGCGGTGACGAGACTGCGGTCTCCACCCGCCAACTCCAGGATGCCGGAGGCTTCGCTCGCGCCGGCGCCGGAGAGGGTCTCTTTGGCCAGGCGAGCCAGCCCGTTGGCGGAAGCGTACAGCTCCGAACAGCCTGTGCCGCCGCAGGGACATTTCTCGCCCCAGCAGTCGATGCTGATATGACCGAACTCGGCGGCCACGCCCCCGGAGCCGTGATAGACGCGTCCGTCGATTACGGCACCGCCGCCGATCCCGGTGCCGAGAGTGAGCATAAGACACACTTTGGCGCCCCGACCGGCTCCGATCCAGTTCTCAGCCAGGGCGGCGGCGTTGCCGTCGTTCTCAGCGAACGACGGAAGTCCGAGCGCGGACCGCAGGCGCCCGGCCAGCGGCATGCCTTCCCATCCCGGGATGTTGCAGGCAGCGCCGATGCAGACTCCGCGCGCGGCATCGATCAGGCCCGGGCTGATCGCGCCTACTGCGCGGGTGTGCTCGTCGCACAGCGATGCCGCAAGTTCGCTCATGGCGGCAATCACCGTCTCTGCGCCGGCGGCCACGGGGGTCGGGGCGGAGCGCCTCTCGAGAATGCGGCCGGCCTCGTCCACCCGGCCTCCGAAGACATTGGTGCCGCCGAGGTCCACACCCACGCAGTTGGTCATTGGAATTCCTCTTCGCCGTCAGTTGTCCCGGTCAGATCGAAGCTGCCGCGGATCCGTCCGTACTCTTGGGCTGCCGAGGCCATGCATTCTTCGAGGCGCACCAGATCGAGGCGCAGGAGTTCGCGCACTCGCCCGGGGATCCCGTTCAAGGCTCCTGCGCCGGAGGCGCCGCGCTCCCGCGCTATGCAGACGACATTGCCGGCCAGCACCATGGGGGCGATGCCGATGAGCTCCTCGTCGGACTCCGCAAGCTGGTGATGACATCGCACGGCCACCTGCAGAGACTCCGGGAAGTCCCACTTGCTGGTCAGCTCCCAGCCGATCCTCGCATGGTCCGCCCCGAAGGCTTCGGCCTCCGCGGCGGCCAGATCAAGTCCGTCGGCATGGGCGCGGGCCTTGAACCGGCGGTATTCCTCGCCCAACACGGTGCTCATGATCACCTGGCCGATGTCGTGGATGATCCCCCCGACGAAGACCTCCTCGGGGACAGGATGGCGCACCTGATAGCTGAACTCGCGCGCCAGCACCGCCACCTGCAGCGAGTGATCCCAGAGCGCCAGCACGTCGCTGTTGCCCGAACCGGCCTGATCGCGAAAGACCTGTTCGGTCTGGACCGCGTAAACCGTGTTCCTGATCTCCTGATAGCCGAGTATTACCACCGCTTGCGTGACAGTCGAGATGGTTCCGCGGAGGCCGTAGTAGGCCGAATTGACCCGGCGTATCAGCCGCGAGGCCAGGGCCTCGTCCGTGGCGATGATCCGCCCGAGGTCCCGCGCCGTGGAGCCCGGGTCGCGCGACAGTTCCGCCACCTTGGAGAGCACGGCAGGGCAGGGGGGGAGGGCATCCCCTCTCCGCAGCGCGAGATTCAGCTTGTGACGGTCGATGGACTCAGGCATGATGGTTCATCCCCGGATGGAACCGGACCTTTCCATAAGAACCACGGTGACATCGTCGTCGAAAGGTCGCTGCCCGCTGAAATAGCGGGCGGCCCGGAGCAGCCTGTCGATGACCTCCCGACCGGCCAGTCCGAAGCTCTCGACCAGCGCACGCTTGAGCCCGTCCAGCCCCCATTGCTGACGACTGCCGTCGTAGACTTCGACAAGACCGTCGGTGTAGAGCAACAGGCGGTCCTCTTCGCAAAGCGCGACCTCATCCTCGCTGTAACGCGACCCTCCATCCACCCCCAGAGGCAACCCCTGACTGCGCAACTCCTGGACGGCCTTGCCCTCGGCCCGCAGCAGCAGAGGCGGCACGTGACCGGCCCCGGAGTAGACGATCCTGGGACGATCAAGTCCGGCAGATCGGTATCCGATGTAGAACATGGTCATCAGGAACTGCCGGTGGAAGTTGGCCACCATGAAGTCGTTCAGATGCTTGAGCGTTCTGGCCGGACTCTTCTCGAATGGCCCGCGTGCCCTGGCGATGGCCCGCATCTGAACGCTGACCAGCGCCGAGGCCACGCCGTGCCCGGTGACGTCGGCCACAACCACGTCGAAATCGCCGTCGGGATGGAGAATGTAATCGTAGTAGTCTCCGCAGAGCTCGTTGGCGGGCAGAAATCGGTCGTACAGCCGCAGATCCGAGACGTTGGGATACTCGACGGGAAGCAGGTTGATCTGGAGGTCGGCCGCTATGGCCAGATCGCGGCGCAGCGCCCCCAGGTGATGCTCGATTTCGCGAGCCTGGGTCTGAAGCCGGCGGTCCTTCTCCTCGATTTCAAGAATGAGACGGCCGGCCTCTGCGTTGGCCCGGGCCAGCTTGCGGTTATGCTCGGCCAACTCCTTCTGCTGTTCGCGAATGCGGCGGTCGCGCTCCTCGACATCCAGAATGAGACGGCCGGCCTCTGCGTTGGCCCGGGCCAGGGCCATGCCGCGCTCCTCGGCGGCTCGCTTCTCAAGGAGAAGACTGCGAGAGCGGGCTCCAGTACGGGCCAGAGACATCAGCCGCCACAGGTGATCGTCCTCGCCGTCGGTGAGTTGCAGGCACAGGTCGGCTCCGGAGCCATAGGCCAACTCACGCTCTCCGGCATCGAGACGCACGGCGACCATGGCCACCGGGACACACCAGCCCTCGGGAAGATCCTTGATGGTCCGAATCAGGTCGCGGGCCCGCTGCTGACTGGCAACGGCCGAGACCAGGATGGCGTCGGGCGAGGTGCTAACGATGCCGGCCAGTCCCGTCTCATAGCTGTCGGTGCTCTCGGTCTCGATCCCTCCCCGGAAGTCCAGAAACGAGACCGTCTCGCGGACCGCCTGAGACTCGAATATGATAAGAACCCTGAGAGGTGCCGGTTGGGACTCGCTCGGACCCGACGAATGGCTCACGGAGCCTCCCGGGCTTCCGGCCCGGCGGCAGGCGGCGCTTTCGGCGCGTCCTTCCGGGAGGAGCGGAAGAACTTGGTCATTACTACCACGTTGCCGCGCTCCGAATAAACGACTTCGTCCATGATGCTCTTGGTCATGAATATCCCGTACCCGCCCATGCGCTTGCCGGCGGAGATGCGTTCCATGATGTGGGCCAGCGGATCGCGCGACGGATCCTTCAGGCTGTTGGCATCGAACCCCTGACCCTCGTCCTCGATCTTGAACACCACCCGGTCCCTGAAGAGGCAGTACGACAGGCGGATCCTCTTGGAAGAGTCCTGGCGGTTTCCCCACTCGACGGCATTTTGGCCCAGTTCATTGATGGCGACGTGGATGTCCTCCAACTCCTCACGGCTCATCTCCGTCGTGTACAGCTGCTGAGTGAACCGCTGGAACCTCTCCACATACTCGAAATGGCTGGGCGCGGTCAGTTCTACCCACCCCCGTACGTCGCTCTTCACGTCGAGAGCGCCGATGTCCTTGGGGAGGTGCTCGCGCCGGTCCAACGCACGGTCGGCCGCCTTGATGAGACGCGCAACTTCGATGGGCTTGTTCAGGTAGTCCAGAGCGCCGCGCTCCAGGCACCGGATCACGCTCTCATCGCTGCGGTGAGCCGTGAGCATCAAGACGGCCGTTCCGGGCCAACGATCCAGGAGCCTGCCGATCAATTCCTCTCCGTTCAAGCGGGGCATTTGGATGTCGGTGATGACCAGATCGAACGGGCCCCTGGACTCAAACACCTCCAGCGCCTCGAGCCCGTCGCATGCGCAGCATACGTCGTAATCGCTCACCTTGGAAAGGATCTTGACGAGCAGATTCCTGATCGGCTGCTCGTCTTCCACTATCAGGATGCGCTTCCTGGATGCCTCCGGCACGCGTTCAACCCCTCATTCCTGGAATGGAGAAGCCTGCGGAAGTGCCGCTCTGAACGCAGTTTAGCCTGCTCCGGTCCCTTGTCAAGCCGCAGTTCCTACCGACTACACCACCCGCTGCCGGAGACGCGATCCATCCGGCAGCCCCATTCACTCCGCGCCCAGACGAAGAGGGGAGGGGAGGGCGTAAGATAGATAATGTTCTTGACATACGCTTCTCCCTGCATAGATAAGTGTCAAAGGAAACGTTCCCGGCCAAGGTCCTGCCCCACAGGTCGGACCAGCCGGGCGAGAGGGGAGAGGAGACTTCTCATGCGTAAGCTTTGGATGCCCGTGGCGCTTTGCGCACCCATGTTGCTCGTCGGGATCTCTGGATGCAAGCTCTATCGCACGGCTGATCAGCCGGATCAGGCCGATGAGCTGGCGCGCCTTCAGGATGAGAACCAGCGCTTGCGCAACCAGCTTTCCCAGCCTCGCAGCACGCCATCACGCCCGGCGACCATGAGCCCCGGCGCGCGCGACCGTCTTGGCAAGCAGGGCATCGGCGTGTCCAATGAAGGCGACAACATCAAGATGACCCTGCCCAACACCATCCTCTTCTCCTCGGGCAGCGCATCCCTCCGCTCGGACAGCCGCAAGGCTCTTGAGGAAGCCACCAAGGTCATCAAGCAGGAATTCCCCGGACACACGGTAGTCGTCCAGGGCCACACCGACAACGAGCCCATCAAGCATTCCGCCAACAAGTTCAAGTCCAACTACGACCTCTCCGTGGCTCGCGCCACCGCCGTCGCTGACTCGCTCAAGAAGCAAGGGGTCAGAAACAAGCTCAAGGTCGAGGGCTTCGGCGAGACCCGTCCGCTCAACGACAACAAGACCGCCCAGGATCGCGCCAAGAATCGCCGCGTGGAAATCGTCCTGGTCACGCCTGGCGCACCGCAGGGCAACGCCGGCGCGTCGACCATCGAGGGCGATGACGGCTTCTAGCGGGCAATAGTCCAGCCGCGCAACCGGGGGCAGGCCGGGATTGGCCGCCCCCGGTTTTCTTTGCGGCCGATCTGCCGTGCAGGTTGACCTTGTCTGCCAGGCGATTTCGGACCTAGCCGGGCGAATGCAACATAACATATATTATCGGACCATGTGGAAATATGTGCAATCGGTTCAACAAGATGCCCGAAAACGCTTGGCGACTAGACCGAACATGGGGTGTTCGCGAACGCCATCAGGTTGCGCGCCGACAACTGGCGAACGAACTCCAGTAAAGCCACTTCGGCATCCTTGCGATTGAGCCTGTATTCGGCAGCCAACAGCCATATCATCTCGCGCATGGTGCGCCTGCCGTCGGCGGCCCGCCAGACGAAGGACCCCACCTGGTCGAGTTCCATCCGGCGACTGCTTGGCGGCGCCTTCCGAGCCAGCTTGGTGGCCAGCCACAGGAAGGGACCGGGAACTGGGCGCCGTTGCAGGGGGATGTCGATGGTGACAAGCCCCGCCCCATCGGCCGACTCCCAGACGGCCTCGGGGTTGCGCACCGGCTTGAGGGCCAGGCTGCGGCGCCGATCTATCGGTTGGGGCTTCAGTCGCATCGCGCTCATGACGTGGAACCTTTCGTCAGTAGATGACCTTGCAGCAGCGCACTCGGGATGCCAGAAGGCGGATGGCGCCGATGTCGTTGGCCTGATTGCTGCCCAGGGTGAGCAAGAAGATCCGATTGGAGGAGGTGCAGTGCCATAGAAGGCCGGTCTGGTGGGCCGGCGTGTAGATCGCCAGCTTCTTGCGCAGGCCGGTCCGGGCCCCATCCAGCATGCGCCTGGGAGAGTGGAACTGAAGCCCGGCGTGGGACTGCACTGCAACCTCTTCGATTTTCAGCCTGGGCGTGTTTCTGATCCGCGACAGATATGCGGTCAGGAACTTGCGGAGGTCACTGTTGGCCAGATGGATTCCCGCCAGCGTCCACCTGCAGACTTCGACTCGCCTGCCGCGCTCGGCGGCGGTAAGGCTGACGAGCCCCTGCGTGAAACGACTGCCTGCCGCGCGAAGCTCTGCTGGCAAATCCAGGGACAGGCCATAGGCCTCCCAGCGGGCGAGTTTGCCGGCGGCATGGTCGCGCAGAGAGCCTAGAACCCGGGCGACTTGTCGCTCCCCTGTTCCGGCGCGGGAGTCGGTCGTCATCTCCACCACGAAAGCCCGCGAGCAGTTGCGGCAGTAGGCGGACACTCCCCAGGACTTGCGGTGCGGCGAATCGGGCGAGGTGAGCGTGTACGTCTCGTAGGCCATGTCCTTGAAGGCGTCCCGAATGCCGGGGACGGAGGCGCCCAGATCCGGAGTCAGGCGGGCCTTCTTCACACGGCCGCGGAGATATCGCTCGATGGCCTTGAGCGGGTCGAAGCGGCCGCGCAGTGGTTGCCACTTGACCATCAGGCGCGTCTCGAACTCGTCGTCGAGCCGGAACTGCCCTCCCTTGGGCGAAGCGTCGAGGGCACCCAGGTCCCAATCCACAGGGATCTCCAGGTCCCATCCGTCCCAGGCAAAGTGCTTCCAGCGGGGGAAGCCTGGGGGCAGCGGCGGAGGACTGAAATCCGGTTCTGGAAGCCCCACGAGTGCGTCTGGCGCCAAGTTCAGCCCCCCTCCCCTGCCCCACCCCGGATCATGGCGGGCGCCTTTTGATCTTCATCCGGACCCTGCTCGGGATGCGCATCCAGGATGCCGGACAGCGATTGCTTCAGTCTGTCCCTGGCTTCATTGGCGCGCTTCAACAAGGCATCGAATTCCGGCCCCCGGCGCATGGGCGCCAAGTCCGGGTCGTTGGCAATAACCTCCACGTCGGGAAAATCAAGCGCCAGCATCTGCTCCAGTTGGAGCCGGGCCTCAGCCGCGTCGCCGAGGTCACAATAGGCGCGGGCCGCCTCGGCACGAAGCCTCACGTCCCTGGGCCGGGCCTTAAGCACCGCAGAGAGCGCAGCGGCGCCTTCCTGTCGGCGGCCCAGAGCAATGAGGATGCGCGCCCGATGAGCATCCAGGATGGAGCGCTCCGAATGGATCCCGGGCGAAGTCCAGAAGATGGCCTCTTCGATGCGAGCCAGCGCCTCGCGGCTGTTGCCGTTGAGATGCAGTGCCCAGGCGTGGGTGTCGAGAATGAAGGCCGCGCGCGGCTCAAGTGCCGCTGCGCGCCCTGCAAGACGCAGCCCACCGGCCTTGTCGCGGAGTTCCGCGCGGCTGGCCGTCAGCAGGAACCAGGCAAGGTTGTTCTGGGCCACAGCATCCATGGGGTCGACACTGGCGGCGTCCCTCAGCAGTTGCATGCCCTCGGACCCGCGTCCCGCCTCAAGCAGCAGCACGCCGCGCGATGCGCGGGACTGTTCCGCCGCCGGCTGTATTGCGGCCGCCTCGGCAAACAGGGCGTGATCCGCAAGGAATTCCGCGCGAACCGCATATCCAAGGCCGGAATTCGGCTTCGCCAGTCTGGCGACATGAGGCGCGAACGCATCAGGGTCGCGGAGCACGCCGTCGCGCAGGCTGAGGCTCAGTCCCGTGAACTCATCTTCCTGGCGTCTCTTCTCCGCGGCGCACAATACGGGGATCCACTTCGGGTCTCCGTCCTCGACGAGCGTCTTCGCCAGCAATGAGGCTTCCGTGGCCGAGGCCTTGCCGAGCATGTCTGCTGCCAGTCTGGCCGCCTCTTCGTCTCCGGCCCTAAGGAGCGCCAGGACGGACGCGATCGCCAGACTGCGATCTCCGCTGGACCGGGAGGCGCGGCAGAGTTCCGCGCTGCGGTCGCCCGGGCCGAGCTCTCCCAGCGCCCAGGCCGCGTCCGCAGCCAGTGAAGGGTCGGGATTCGACAGCAATTCGCCTAGTTTTACGCGAACGCCAGTCGCCCTCATGGCGACGAGCGCACGCACTGTCTGCGCTCTCACGGCCGGCAGCGTATCCTCCAACAGGGATGCCAGCCTCGCCGTGGCCGCCTCATCGCCGGGAGCCGCCAGTTCCGCCATAGCCCAGATCGCTGCCGTGCGTACTGAGACGTCTCCGCTTCCGGCAAGTTTCCATAGCTTCTCTTGCGCTCCGGCCAATCCGACTCGGCCGGCGGCCCGAACGGCTGCCGACCGCACCGAAAGGTCCTGGTCCTCCAGGGAGGCCTCGACGGCTTTGGCCCCTCCCCTGCCCTCCAACCCTCGATTGGCGATTGCGTCCAGCGCCGCGCGCCTGACATCGGGATCGGGGTCGGCGACCAGCAAGCACAGCCTGGACAACGGCTTGTCTCCGGGGAAGCGTCCCAGAGCAATCGCTGAAAACTGACGGCAGGTCGCGTCCTCGGCGCCGGACAACTCAAGCATGAGGGCTTCTGCCTCCGCCGAGCGACAGCCTCCCAACAGCGATGCCAGACGGGTGCGACCTTCCGAACTCCGGTCCTCCTTGAAGGCCATCAGGATGTAGCGTTCCGCCTCGCTCGGCGCCAGCGACTGGAACTCGGCAAGCAGGCCCATCTGTCGGTCCGGATCCGCATCCCGATAGCCCGCGAATTCGCGGGCGAAGACACCCAGGCGTTCGGCAAGGGCTTTGGGCAGCCGCCAGCGAATGTCCTTGAGCAACAACTCGGCCCGGCTCCGCACCTCCGCGTCCGGGCTTCGGACCGCCTCTTCAAGCGCCGGCAGAGCCGCATCGCCGATGACGCTGAGTTCAGCCGTGGCCTTCTCCCGGACATCGAAGCTCTCGGCGCCGAGGTCCTTCACCAGGCGGGCGATCTTCGCCGCCGCCTCACTCGGCTCGCCCAATTCGCCCGCCTCGGCCCAGGGTGACCAGGCTAGCACTAAAGCGGCCACGACCGATGCGAAGCGTCCATCTCTCATCTCGGTCCCGATTATACACGGGGGTGACGGACTCTGCATCCCACAAGCCCTTACTTTTACCGTGCCTGCCTGGTGACGCCCTTATGTTGACGGCGTCACCAGCCCCGGATATCCTTCCTGGAGATGGCACTCCAAAAACAGCCCGACCGGCGCATCGGCATCACCACCACCGTACCCAGCGAGGTGATCTTTGCAGCCGGCCTTGTTCCTGTCGACCTCAACAACCTCTTCATCACCGCCGACCGGCCGGCCGAATTGGTGGAAGAGGCCGAGCGGGCGGGTTTCCCCCGCAATTGCTGCGCCTGGATCAAGGGCATCTACGCAGCCTGTCGGCGAAGCGGCCTGCGGCGCCTGGTGGGCGTGGCCCGCGGAGACTGCTCCAACACCCTGGCCCTCATGGAGATTCTCCGGAGCGAGGGCGTCGAGACCGTGGAGTTCGCCTATCCCCTCGAGCGCCGACCGGAACGCGTCGCCGAGGCCATCGCCGGATTCGCAGACCGTCTGGGCACCACGACCGCTGCCGCCGAGGACTGGCGCCGCCGGCTAGAACCGGTGCGCGGGCTGCTCGCCGACCTCGACCGGCTCGTCCGTGAGACCGGCCAGGCCACGCCGGCCGAGGCCCACGCATGGATGGTCTCGGCCAGCGACTTCCGCGGAGATCCGAAGCGATTCCACTCGGATCTCGAAAGTTTCCTGCACGACTGCCGCGAGCGCCCCACCCCCTCCCCCGCTCTGCCCGTGGTCCTGGCCGGGGTCCCGCCGATCAAGACCGACATCTTCGATCGCCTGGCCGGACTGGGCGCCAGGGTGGTCCACGACGAGATGGCTTTCGAGTTCACGATGGCGCGCAGCCGCCTTCGCGGTTTGGAGTATATATACTGCAATTACTCATACCCATATGACGTAGTGTATAGGACAGATCTTCTCGGCGCCGAGGCTGCGGGGCGCTCGGCCCGCGGCATCATCCACTACGTCCAGAGCTTCTGCTATCGGCAAATCCAGGATCGCCTGCTCCGCGAACGAATCCCCTTGCCGGTCTTGACCCTCGAATGCGATCGGCCCGGACCTCTTGACGCCGGGGCTCTCACTCGCTTGGAGGCCTTCGTCGAGTCCCTGCGCGCGGCGGAGGGCCTGCGGTGAAGCGCCGAACCAGAAGCTTCGTCCTCCTGGCGGTCAAACTGGCTGTGGCCGGCGGCATCATCGCCTGGCTGGTCGCCTCGAAGACCCTGACCATCCGGTCCTTCGAACCGGTGCTGGGCCACGGCGGCCGCCTGGCGGCCTGCGCTGGACTGCTGGCCCTCCTGCCTCTGCTGGGTGCCCTGCGCTGGCGTTTGCTCCTGGCCGCCCAGGGCTTCGACGTCCCATTCCTGCGCGTCCTGCACCTGGGCCTGGTGGGCATCTTCTTCAACTCCTTCGGCGTGGGCTATGTCGGCGGTGACGTGGTCAAGGCCTATTACGCGGCGGTAGAGCAGCCGCCGGGCCGGCGGGCCGAGGCCGTCACCTCCGTGATCTTCGATCGTTTCGTGGGGCTAATCGGGCTGCTCCTTTTCGCCCTGGCAATGATGTTGATCCGTCCTGACACGGTCTGGCAAAACCCGTCGGCACCGCAACTGCGTCTGGCCGGCCTGTCGGTCCTGACCGTGCTGGGCGCGCTCGGAATCCTGTTCGCGCTCTCCTTCTCTCGGCGCATCCGGGAGGGCCGGATCTGGGCGCTCTGGCTGCCCCGGCTGCCCGGCGGGAAGGTGCTGCTGCGCGTCTACAGCGCCGCCGGCGTCTATCGCGGCCGCCCGCTGACCGTCCTGGTCGCCGTGGGCATTTCCATGGTCGCCCACGGAGTCAACATCGCCATGCTCTGGCAGATTTCCAGGGCGCTCGACTTCCCTGCCATCTCGCCCGTCGACTTCGCATTCTGCATCGCCGTCGGCCTCGCGGTCACCTCGGTGGGGCTGCCGCTGGGCATAGGCGCCGGCCAGGTGGCCTTCGGCTACCTCTTCGCTCTCTTTTTTAAAGAGCGGGGCAACGCCGACGGAGCCGCACTGGCTAGCATGCAGCAGGCCGTGATCCTCTTCTTCAATCTGGCCGCGGGGCTGCCTGCCTTCCTGTTGGTGCGCAAGGACTCGGCCCGGGTCGAAGCCGAGATGGCCGCCGATGCCGACACAACGGCTAAGACCGCGTCGCCGGAACCGGCCGGAGTGCGGGATGGCTGACCTCACGCGTCAGCCGCTCCCGTTCCGCCTGGAACTGGCTGCCGAACTGGACGCCCTCTCGTCGCAGGGCCTGCACCGCTCTTTGCGCACCGCCGCTTCCGGCCTGGTGTCCTTCGCCTCCAACGATTACCTCGGGCTGGCCCGCGACCCGCGCACCACGGCAGCGGCGGCCGCTGCCGCCCGGGAATCCGGCGCGGGGGCCGGCAGTTCGCGGCTCATCGCCGGAACCGGCGAACCGGTCATGCACCTGGAGAACCGACTGGCCGCCTTCAAGGGTTATCCTGCGGCCCTGGTCTTCCCCACCGGCTACCATGCCGCACTGGGGGCCATCTCGGCGCTGGCCGGGTCTGGCGACGAGGTCTATCTCGACAAGCTGGACCACGCCTCGCTGATCGACGGGGCCCGGCTCTCGGGCGCGAAAGTGCACACCTGGCCGCACCGGCGCGTGGAACGGCTAAGACGTCTGCTCCAGCGTCCCGCCAAAGGCCGCCGGCTGGTCGTCGCCGACGGGCTCTTCTCGATGGACGGCGACATGGCGCCGCTCCCGGAATTGGGCGAACTCGCCGGGCGCTTCGGGGCGGCGCTCATGGTCGACGAGGCCCACGCCACCGGCTGCCTGGGCCCGGCCGGCCGTGGCAGCGCCGAGCAACTGGGTTGCGAGCACCTGGTCCACGTCTCCATGGGCACGCTCAGCAAGGCGCTCGGCTCGCAGGGGGGCTTCATCGCCGCGGACGCCACGACGGTTGAGTTCCTGATCAACCGGGCCAGGAGCTTCATCTACACCACTGCGCCGGCCCCGGCGATCCTCGGAGCCGCCTTGGCAGCCCTGGAGATCGTCCGGGCCGAGCCGGAGCGCCGCCAGAGGCTCGCCGCCAACGCCGGTCGGCTGCGCACGGCGCTGCAGTCCTCCGGGTTCGACATCGGCGCGAGCGCCAGCCACATCGTGCCGGTGATTCTCGGAGATAACGAAGCCGCCCTTTCGGCCGCAGCTTTCCTGGCCGCTCAAGGCTTTCTCGCTCCGGCCGTCCGCTATCCCACCGTGCCGCGCGGCGAGGCCAGGCTGCGTCTGTCGGTCTCGAACGAACACTCCGATAGCGCGATTGACGGACTGGTCGTGGCACTCGCGGCCTGGAGGAGTTCGCGTGGCTGAGGCTTCGCGCCGCCTCAAGGTCGCGCTGCTCCTCGAGGCCACCGAGGGCGGCACGCGCCGGCACCTTCTCGACCTGCTTGACGGCCTGCGCCCCGAGCGCTTCGAGCTCCTGCCCATCGTCTCGGTGCGGAGCGGCAGCGGCTTCGAGGCCGACGTCGCTCGATTGCGCGCGCGAGGTCTGCGCGTCGAGGAAATCCCCATGCGCCCGCGCCCGGCCCCTCTGGCCGACGCCGTCGCGTTGTGGCGCCTCTGGAGGCTCCTGCGGCGCGAGCGCCCCGACGTGGTCCACGCCCACGGTTCCAAGGGCGGGGTGCTTGGGCGGATCGCGGCGCGCCTGGCCGGGGTGCCCACGGTTTTCCACACTCCCCACGTCTATCCGTTCCAGTGGTCCGAGGGCCTGACCAGCAAGATGTTCCACCTCGTCGAACGGCTGCTGTGGAGGCTTTCCGACAAGGTGGTGGCCGTCGGTCCGGGACAGGCCGGCGTCGCCCTGCACGCTTGCGTGGCCACCCGCGAGCGCCTGGTCACCATTCCCAACGGAGTCGACGCGATCAAGACGGCCGCCGCCGCCTCGTCCGAGGCCCGGGCCGAGCTCCGGGCCGAGCTCGGCCTCGGCGACGTGGACCTCGCCGTGGGAATGGTCGCGCGCTTGTGCCCACAGAAGGGCTGCGGCCACTTCATCCGCGCAGCGCAGCTGGCGGCCAGACAGGAACCGCGAGCCGTCTTCCTGCTCATCGGCTCCGGGCCTCTCGAGCACCGGTTGCGCATGCTCACCGAGGAACTGGGCATCTCCGACCGCGTGCGGTTCCTGGGGCATCGTCCCGACGCCGTCCGTCTCTGCGCCGCGCTCGACCTCTTCGTGCTCTCGAGCCTCTGGGAAGGCCTGCCCTACGCGCTGCTCGAGGCCCAGGCCGCGGGGCTCGCCGTGGTAGCCAGCCGCATCCCGGGCTGCGAGGAGCTCGTGGCCGACGACCGCACCGGCTTCCTGGTACCCATCCAGGACGAGCCGACGATCGCCGCGCGCATCGTCTATCTGCTCCAGAATCCGGAGCGGCGCTCGGAGATGGGCCGGTTGGCTCGCGCGCGCGTCGAGAAGGAGTTCCGGCTGGACCGCTTCCTCGACGCCCACGCCCGGCTGTACGAGGGCACGCTCTGATTCCGCGGGTATTCGCGTCCTTCGTTGCATTCGGCGCCCCGCGCCCTATCATCTGTGGCCGCGGAAGCCAAAAGCATAGGATGTCGCAGAAAGGTCGTCAGTGAAGATCAAGTGCCGTCCCGAGGACTTCTTCGTCGATGAACTGGCCGAGCTCCGCCCCGGTTCGCAGGGGCCCTTGGGCCTCTACCTGCTCGAGAAACGCGGGCTCTCAACGCTCGAGGCCATCGGTGAGCTCGCCCGGCGCGTCAACCGCCGGCCTTCGGACATCAGCGCCGGCGGCCTCAAGGACAAGTACGCGCTGACCCGCCAGCACGTGACCATCCCGGGCAGGCCCATTCCGCCGCTGCGTCTGCGCGGGTTGCGGCTCGAGCCGCTCGGCCGCGTGGCCTCGCCCATGACCGCCGCGGAGTTGCGCGGCAACCGCTTCGCCATAGTGCTGCGCGACCTGCCCGACGGCGCCGGCCGGGCGATCGCCGAGCGCGCCGAGCGCGCCGCCGTCCAGGGCCTTCCCAACTACTTCGACGAGCAGCGCTTCGGGTCGCTGCGCGGCCGGAAGGGCTTCATCGCCCGGCGGCTCATCGAGGGCGACTTCGAGGGCGCGCTGCGCATGCACGTGGGCTCGCCGTCGAAGCTCGACTCATCCAACATCCGCGAACAGCGCCAGAGAGCCGAGCGGCTCTGGGGCCGCTGGGACGAACTCTTCCGCGCGCTGCCGAAAAGCAACGACCGCAGCGTGGTCGCCTTCCTGCGCGACCATCCCGGCGAGTTCGCCCGGGCCTTCGAGCTCATCGAGCACCGGCTCTCCCAGCTCTACCTCTTCGCCTACCAGAGCTACCTGTGGAACGAGATTCTCGGGCGCGTCCTGGAGAGACAGGCCGGCGCCGGCGGAATCTTCCGGATCCCCTATGCAGCCGGAGAGCTGCGCTTCGTCGACCGATTGAGCCCCGAACAGCTCGAGCCGCTTCGCGAGCTGGTGATTCCGCTGCCGGCCAGGAAGGCCGAGTATCCCGCGGGGGCACTGGCCGACTCGGCGACAGAGGTCCTCGCCGCCGAGCAGATGACGCTCGAGCGGCTCAGGCTCAAGGGCACCGAGCGCCTGCAATTCCGCGGCGGGGAGCGGGCCGCGCTGGTCTTCCCGGCCAACCTGCGAGCCGCCGGGGAACAGCCCGACGACCTCTACCCGGGCCGCCGGAAGCTCCGCCTGGACTTCGCCCTGCCGCCGGGCAGCTATGCGACCATTCTCATCAAGTTTGTGGCCCGGGAATTGTTGCCGGGAAGCCGCGCCGCCAGGAACCGCGGACGACGCAAAAGGAGAAATCGATGAGCGCCAAGGACTCGCGCCGCGGCGGCGGGGATCGCCACCCGGGCCGGGGCGCGCGCCGCAAGCGGCCGGCCAAGGGCACCGTCAGGCACGGGCCGCGTCACGTAGCCCTGCAGGTCGCGCTCCTGGGCCAGAGGCGGGGCACGAGCGCCGACACCGTTCTCGAGGAGTTGCTCGCCTCCGGGGAGCTATCCGCCCGCGACCGGCACCTGGCCGAGGAACTGGCCTACGGCACGATCCGCCACCGCACGGCGCTCGACATCGTGCTGGCCGAGGTCTCCTCGCGCCCCGTGGGCATGATCGACCCGGCGCTCCGCGAAATCCTGCGGCAGGCGGTTTACCAGAGCTTCTTTCTGACGCGCATCCCGGACCATGCCGCAGTCGACGAGGCAGTGCGCATGGCCCGGGGCTTCGGCGGCGACGCCGCGGCCTCCTTCGTCAACGCGGTGTTGCGCGCGGCGCTGGCCCTGCGCTCGGGGCGCGGCTTCGGGCGGCCGGTGGGCGCGGAGCGCCGCTCGGCGCTCTCCTGGCGCGGCGGAGAGCACGTCCGCGTATCGCGCCAGCTCCTGCCCGACCCGGACGCCGACCACGCCGATTGGCTCTCGGCCTACTACAGCTATCCCCGGTGGCTGGTCGAACAGCTCGCCTCCGAGTACGGCGCCGAGCGCGCCGAGGAGGTCCTGGCCTGGGGCAACGAGGTCCCGCCGGTCACGGTGCGCGTCAACCGCCTCCGCACCGACATCGAGGAACTGGCCGCGCGGCCGGCCGCCGACCTGACCGCCGCCGGACAGATATTCTCGGGCTGCTCCTCCGCCGCGCGCGGCGAGCTTCCGGGCAGCTACCGCCTCAAGCCAGAGATGCCCGTCGCCGAGCTCTCCGGTTTCCAGCGCGGACTCTTCACGGTCCAGGACGAGGCCCAGCAGCGCGCGGCCCTCTGGCTCGAGCCCGCCGCCGGCATGGAGGTGCTCGACCTCTGCGCCGCGCCCGGCGGCAAGTCCACCTACATGGCCGAACTGACCGGTAATGCAGCGAAGATCCTGGCCTGCGACGCCGACGAGAAGCGCCTGGCGCTCATCCTCGAGACGGCCCGCCGGCTGGGCCTGGGCGGGATTGCCACCCGCGTACTCGAGACCCCTCCCCTGCCCCGCGAACTCGCCGGCCGGTTCGACCGGGTGCTGGCCGACGTGCCGTGTTCGAACACCGGCAGCATGAACCGCCGGGTCGAGGCCCGCTGGCGCGCCAAGCCCGAGACGCTCGCCGAGCTCGCCGCCTGCCAACGCGGGATCCTGGCCGCGGCCCTGGAGGCGGCCAAGCCGTCGGGGCGCGTGCTCTACGCCACCTGCTCTCTGCTGGCCGCCGAGAACGGCGAGGTGGTGCGCGCGGTGCTCGCCGAGCGCGGCCCGTGGAAGATCCTCCGCGAGGAGACGGTCATACCCAAGATCGGCGTGCGGGACGGGGCCTATCTGGCGCTGTTGGGCACCGAATGAAGCACGCCCCCCGGCAGGCAACGGTCGACACGCAGGTCGCAGCGCGACGGAGGCTCCGGCCCGACACGGTCCTCAGCTCTTCTGAGTATCGCGTGTTGAGCGTTGCCGCCTGACGGCCTCACCCGCTCCACAAGTCCGAGAGCATCTCCTGCACCGAACGTCCCGAGCCGGCGGCCGATCCGGCGCCCTCCGAGCCGTCCTCTTCCCGCTCCTCGCGAACGGCCTTCGACCGCTGCCGCTCGAGCAGCCCCTTTCCGAGCGGCGCCAGGAACCGCGAGAGTTGCGCGTAGCTGTGGACGTCGCCCAGCCGGCTGCCGCTGTGATAGTAGCGCAGCGGGAAGTGGATGTAGAGCGCGTTACGCGGCCGGGTCATGGCCACGTAGAGCAGCCGGCGCTCCTCGTCTATCTCCTCGGGGCTGCCCGTGGCCATGTCCGAGGGGATCATCCCGTCGGCGGCGTGCAGGATGTGGACGACATCCCACTCGCAGCCCTTGGCCGAGTGGATGGTGCTGAGGATCAGGTAATCCTCGTCGAGGAGCGGTGCGCCGGCCAGGTCCTGGGTGGAGGCCGGCGGGTCGAGGGTCAGGTCGGTGATGAACTGGCTCCGCGAGCGGTAGCCGGCGGCGATGGTCTCGAGTTGGTCGAGGTCGCGCAGCCGCACCGCCGGGTTGTCGTAGATGCGCGCGAAGACCGGCTCGTAGAAGCGCCGGACCCGCTCGACCTGCGCGGCGGGGCCGAGCCCGCCGCCGCGACAGTCGGCAATGAGCTCCCGGAGCGCCGCGAACTCCTTGCGGGCGGCTGGCGGCACAGTTGGCGGCGACTCGAGCATCGCGGCGAGCGGGCTCCTGCCGTCGAGGAGTTCGCCGAGCCCAAGAGCGGAGGCGGCGCCAGTCGCCTCCTCCGTAGTCGGGGAATCGCCGCCGCGCTCCGGCGTCCTCCCCTGCCCCGCCCCCGCCCCCGTCCTTACCCCCAGCGCGGCCATGATCCGACCGGCCGTCGCCGGGCCAATACCCTCGAGGAGCAGCAGCACCCGGTACCAGCTGATCTGGTCGTGAGGGTTCTCGAGCACGCGGAGCAACGCAATCATGTCCTTGACGTGGGCGGCCTCCACGAACTTGAGCCCGCCGTACTTGACGAAGGGAATGTTCCGGCGGGCGAGCTCGACCTCGAGCTGGTCGCTGTGGTGCCCGGCGCGGAAGAGCACCGCCTGCTGCTTGAGCGGCACGCCCTCCTCGTGCTTCTCGAGCACCCGGTCGCAGACCTCGGTGCACTGCTCGGCCTCGTCCCGCGAGGCCACCAGCACCGGCCGCTGCTCGCTCGGGCGGTTCGAGAAGAGGTTCTTGGTGAAGCGCTCGCCGGCCTGGTCCATCACCGCGTTGGCCGCGTCCAGGATGGGCTGGACCGAGCGGTAGTTCTGCTCGAGCTTGACCACCCGAGTACCCTCGAACTGGGCCGGGAAGTCGAGGATGTTGCGCACCGTGGCCGAGCGGAACGAGTAGATGGACTGGGCGTCGTCGCCCACGGCCATGACGTTGCGCCCGCCGCGGCGCATGGCCGCCAGGATCTCGGCCTGGATGAGATTGGTGTCCTGGTACTCGTCGACCAGGACGTGGTCGAAGCGTGCCGCCAGGAGCTCGCCGACCTCCGGCGCGGCCGAGAGCGCCTTCCAGTAGAGCAGCAGGTCGTCGTAGTCGAGGACCGACTGCCCGGCCTTGCGCCGGGCGTAAGTTTCGAAGATCTCCCGGATACCCTCGATGCTATCGGCGCACCAGGGGAAGAAGCGCGCGAGCACCTGGCTCAGCCGCGTGCGGCTGTTGACAGTCCGCGAGTAGATGTCGAAGAGCGTGTTCTTGCGCGGAAAACGCTTCTGCGACTTCGCCTTGCCGTGGCCGAGCTCGCCGCGGATCAGGTTCATCAGGTCGGCGGCGTCGGACTGGTCCATGACCGTGAAATCGGGGGAAAGCCCCACCGCCCGGCCGTGGTGCCGGAGCAGGCGGTTGGCGATGGCGTGGAAGGTGCCGCCCCAGACGCGCGCGGCTTCGGCCCCGGCGATGGCCGCCGCCCGGGCAAGCATCTCCGCGGCCGCGCGCCGGGTGAAGGTCAGGAGCAGGATGCGGTCGGCGGGCGTGCCCTGACCGATGAGCCAGGCGACGCGGCTGGCCAGGGTGCGGGTCTTGCCCGTGCCGGCGCCGGCGATGACCAGCACCGCCCGGTCGGTCGCGGTCACGGCCTCGAGCTGGGCGGGGTTGAGCTGCTTGAGCCAGTCCAAGCGGGGACTCTCCAGTCCGGCGGGGTCGCGGGACGGCAACCATGATACCGCCGGACGAACGGAACAACAACGGCAACGACAACGGCAACGACGGGTGTAACCGCCGATGCACGCCGATTAATGCCGATGGGCAACGAACTGCGCATGCGTCTTCTTGCGCCGGCGTCGGGGCTGCGGACAATGTAGAAGGGCCTGTAGCGGGGACAGGCTGGGGCCCGAGCGTGGGAGGTCGCGGCAATGGAGCTCCAAGGCTACTTCGTCGGCTGGGGGACGCTGGCCCTGATCAACGCGGGGCTGGCCCAGGGCAAGAACCGCAGCGGGCTCTACTGGTTCCTGTGGTCGCTGCTCCTCGGGCCCATCGCCACCATCGCGCTGGTGGTCATCTTCGAGAAGCGAGCGGCGGAGCGATAGGCTTGTGGGGCTCGCACTGCTGCTCACAGTCACGGATCGCTTTCAGATCGGAGATCGCGGGCTCGTCTTGCTGCCCGATTTCCCAATACCTGAAGGATGGAATCCGTCGCCCATAGCGACCAGCATCTCGATGGAACCTCCTTCCGGTGTCAAGCTAGAGCTACCTGCCCGGGTCGAGATAACCCATTTCAACCTCAGCGATTCTCAAGCCGGCCCGGAGCGCGCCTGGCGAGTGGTCGTCATCCTGCCAACGGCATCGAAGCCTGATGTCCCAGTTGGCTCCAGGATATCGACAGATCAGGAGTTGGTCAGCGCACTGACCATGCCAGATCGTCCCGTTGATAACAGGCCTTAGTTGCCCCTGGCAGCTAGCTCAGCCCCTTCTGTACCTCTTGCGCCTTCTTGCCGCTGAAGGAACAGCCCTCGCCTCCCGAGCTCTACGCCTTGCGCTTCCCCGTCGCCCTGGCCGCCGCGGCCTGGCCCGGGAAGCTCTTGAAGCCGGCGGGCTTGGCCGGCCGGCCGACCTTCATGGCGCTGCGCAGCTTGTCCGGGTCGATCTGCCCGTCGGTCAGGCCGTCGTCGGCGTCGAGCCGCTTGATGCGCGCTATGAGCTCGTCCTGGGTAACGACTTCCCTGGCGACCAGTTCCTCGACGAGCGAGAGCAGGACCAGGGCCAGCGCCCAGACGTCCTCCTGGGTGTCTACGGATCGTTTGCGCGTGCTGTCGGCCAGCTCACGGTTGCGTTTGATCTGCCGCGAGCGCCATCTGGCAAGTGACTCGATCTGATCCACCCAAACCAAGTGGCTGAAAACTCCCATTCTGCGGATCCTCCCAAAGAGTGTGGCCGAAGATCCTATCCGGCACCGATCCGATGGCAATGACAGATGCTTGCACCCAGAGCCCCCAGTTGTTCTGGTTCCACCGGCCCATTGTAGGGGCGGGTTTGAAACCCCTACGGGAACCGTCTCGGCCTTGCGCACCGAACCATCCCGTGGAAAATCCCCAGCCAGGAGGTCTCCCCTATGCGCCGGATTTTGATTCTGGCCTTGCGGCCTGGCCGAAAGAAGTCACATCGGTGATCGCACCTGCGACCCAGCCAACTGAAAAGTCCTGAAGTTCGGGAACCTCAGAATCGTGTTCCGTGTCTACTACTGATGGGATGGACAAGACCACTCGGAGGACCACGCATGCTCACGCCGATAAGGATCATCCACCCAATGCTCGCAGTAACTTGCATGGCGCTTCTGTGCGGCTGCGGAAAGAGCGAAAGTCGCCCCTCTGGGGGCTCGTATGTTTCTTCCCTCACGCCCTCAGAGATGGCCAGGCTCACCGAAAAAGCCGCACCCCTTCACGATCAGGACACTGCCAACCAACCCGCCTGGGGACAGGCGGTAGGATCGCTCCGTCTCGGGCTTTCGCCCAGCGTTGCCATGCTGGACGACAAGGCGACCACCCTGCGCGTCCGCATCCATTTCGAGAACATCGGCCGGGAACCGGTAGGCGTGCCCGTACACGGCGCTGCAGGGGTCAACGCCTGGCGGCTGATCTTCGCCGCCGAAAAGGATGGGAAGGTCTTCTATTTGTCGCGATTCTTCAGTCGGGATGAGACCATTCCTCCAGGGCGCAAGAGCCTGAATCCCGGGGAGCGGTTCAGCGAGGAGTTCCTTATTGCGGCACCGTTGAGTTTCGGAGCGGTTCTCACCAGTCCCGCCCCGTTGCGCCTCGAAGCTCTCGAACCGGGAGAGAGACTTACCCTGCGGGTCGCCATCTGTCCGCACATCGCCCCTCAGGGCGCGAAGGAATGGAACGCCCCGGGCACCTTGAAGAGCGGTGGGATCACTATTCAGCGCGCGCCATCCCCGCCCCGGGCAGACACGCACTGACCGATCCAAAAGGGGACACCTTGCTTTTCCGCCACCGCCGCGGTGGAGGCATTTGCAGTGCCGGCATCTGTGGTCAACATGGCCTTGTCAGCGGCATAAGTAGAATGTCCTCTCTTCCGTCCTGCGCCTCTTGCGCCTCTTTGCGGCCATCACCCTACACCGAACACCTCCTTGAACACCCGCACGTAGGTCAGGAACTGATCCAGCGAGCAGTCCGGCGGGATGCGGTGGTCGGGGATGGGGATGTAGCCGCCCTCCTCCACGAGCGGCCGGAGCGGTTCGAGTTCGGCGCGGATGGCCGCCTCGCCCTGCGGGATGACGTGCTTGTCCACCCCGCCGAACATGCGCACGCGCCGGCCGTACTTGCGCCGGAACTCGCGCGGGTCGGCCCTCCAGGTACCGATCTCGATGGGGAAGACGATGTCGAATCCTGAATCGAGCCAGCACGGCAGCAGGTCGTCGACCTTCCCATCGCTGTCGATCATCACGTGCCTGACGCCGGCCGAGTGATAGAACTCGATCATCCGCCGGTAGTGCCGGTCGTAGAACCGCCGGTAGATCTCCGGCGAGAATAGCGGCCCAGTGTTGAAGCAGCAGTCCTCGAAGAAGTAGGCGAAGTCGAACCGCGCCCAGCGAGGTGCGCACCACGCGATGCTCTTCGGTCTCCTCCAGGACGACGCAAGGCTCGTTCGAGAGCGGCGAGACCCGCACGAGCCCGTGGGCCTCCCACATGCCGGACTCCCAGTCGGGGTCCATGCCGGCGGCCTCCTCGATGCCCTGGCCATCGCGCCAGCCCTCGCGGCGCCAGCGTTCGCGGGTCTCACGCCAGATGCCGAAGTACCAGACCGGTAGCCGATCGAAGGGCTCGAAGTCCATGATGGCCCGGAAACGTTCGCGGTGGTTCATGATGCCTCGCACTCCATCACCTGGGGCCGAAGTTCCGCCAAACCGTCAGCCGCCCGCGGCGCGACGGCAGTACTCGTGAAGGAGGCGGACGTACCCGCGGTAGGCCTCCAAGCCCACCTCCGGAGGAGTCTGGTGGTCGGTGGTCGGAATGAAGCCGCCCCCGGACATGGCCGGCAGGAGGCGCTCGAACTCCGCGCGCACCGCCGCCTCGCCGCGGTGCATGACCGTCTTGTCGAAGCCGCCGATCATCCTCCAGCGGGGATGGCGCCGGCGCAGTTCGTTCACGTCGACGCCCGCCATCCGCTCGAGCGGCAGGCAGCCCTCGATCCCGGCCCCCTCGAACCAGGGGATCGCCGGGGCCACGTCGCCGTCGGTGTCGACCATCGGTACGGCCCCGGCCGCTCTGGCAATCGGCGCGATGCGCCGGTAGTGCGGCGCAACGAACTCCTCGAACTGCTCGCGGCTGAGCATCGGCCCGTGGTTGTAAGAGAGGTCCTCCGCGAAGGTCAGCACGTCGGGCGAAAGCACCTCGAGCACCTGCCGCAGGCAGGCCAGGTTGTAGTCGCAGAGCTCCCGGTTCATACGGTGCATCAGCTCCGGCTGGTCGTAAAAGGCGTAGAGGTGCCGCTCGACGCCGAACATCTCGCGCGGGAACCAGAAGAAGCCGTCGAGCTGCAACCAGACGACCGCCTCGCCGCGGGCCTGCTGCGCGGCGATCCGTTCGAGCCGGACTCGGTCCACGACCGGGGCGGCCAGCACCGGCGCCACCAGCCGGTCGTAGTCCGCCTCCGACTCGATGACGCCGCGACTGCGCTCGTGCCCCGGAGGCAGCGCCGCGCGAAAGCTGCGGCTGTAGCGCGGGCTCAGCCAGATCCACTCGTGGACGTCCAGGCCGAACCAGCGCAGGAGGTCCTCACGGCCCAGCTCCGGCGGCAGCCCCTCCGAGCGCCAGCGCTCGACGGTCTTGTCCCACCAGCAGATCCATTCCATGGCCGGCAGGCGGTCGACCGGCCGGAAGTCGAGGGCCGCCCGGAAGCGCTCTCGGGGAGTCATGGCCGGCGGCTCCCGGCCACTCCATGGCGTCCGGCTATGCGCTCGACGATCAGGTCCTCGAAGGCCGGAAGATCCTTCCAGGCCAGGGCGACGCGAACCGCCCCGCCGGCCGGGTCCGCGCGGGTGAAGCCGTCGTCCGTCACGGCGAGCTTCATCTCGCGCATCTCGAGCATCTCTTCGGCGAAGGCGAGATAGACCGCCGCGCAGTCGAAGAGGATCGAGCTCACGCCCGGTTCCTTCACCCACCCGCCCGAGCGTTTCCAGACCTCGTAGTTCTCGATGACGGTCCGGGCGAGCGGATCGGCGGAGCCCGCCACCGCCGCGTACTTGGCGCCGGCCAGGCGCACCCGGCCGCAGGTGTCGAGCGGCGTCACCGTCTTTGCCCAGGACTCGGCGAAGACCCGTTGAGCTGCGCGCACGTCGTGCTTGACGTTGTACTCGGCGATGGCCTCGCCCTTGCCGTGGTGGCTCCAGGCGATCGAGCCGTGCATGCCCACGAAGCGGGCGTGCGAGGCGATCGCCGGCTCGAGCTCGAGCGCCGCGGCCACGGTGGTGAGCGGCCCGATGGCGATGACCGTCACCGGCTCGGGCGAGCTCATGACCGCCTCGGCGAGCGCGTGGGCGCCGTCGTCGTGAATCCGGCCCGGATAGGCGGCCAGGTCGTAGCCCTCGACCCACGGCGCCTGGGTGCGATGGGAGGGCTTCATCTCGGTCGGCCGCCCCACCCCGACGGCGACGTCGGCGCGCCCGGCCGACTCGAGGAACCGCGCGGCCAGCCGCGCCCGGTATTCGACGTCGCCGGTCGAGGCCGTGACCAGCTTGAGGTCGAGCTCCGGGCACCTGAGCAGCATGGCCAGCGCCCAGGTGTCGTCGATGTCAGTGCCGATGTCGGTGTCGAGAATCACCGGAATCCGTCCGTCGCTCATGCTTGCTCCCTCATCTTCCTCTCAGCCACGGATGAACACAGATGAACACATATCAAGAGCTTCCTTTCGGAAGCCTCGAAGCACCCGGTAAGGCGAGTCCTATCTGTGTGCATCTGTGTTCATCTGTGGCTGGCCCGCCAGCCATCGTTTCTGCCTGCATCTCTGGCTGGTCTCCTTGCGGCCACTGGCCGCTCAATCTAGAATACCGGCCGCCGGCCCCGGGGGGCAATGCACGGGGCGGTCAAAGGCTTGCACTTTTCGGACTGTCGCACCGAGGAACGCCGGAATGCGGCTCGACTTCTGCAACACCCACCGGTGCCTGCGCGGGCGGGACGTGCCCCACCACTCCCACGGGGCGCTGGAGATCGTCTACTATACCGAGGGCTCGGGCACGAGCGCCGTCGCCGGGACGACCCACCGGGTGGGCCGCGGCATCTTCACGATCACCCCGGCCGGAACGCGCCACGACCAGAAGAACCACACCGACCTGTGCTCGATCTGCGTCGGGCTCGCCGGGAGCGGCCTGGAGCGCCTGGCCGGCGCCTGGCCGGACCGCGGCGGGGCGCTCGGCCGGGCCTGCGCGCGTCTGGTCGCCGAGCTCGCCGAGCGGCGGCCGGGCCACGAGCGGGTCTGCCGGGGGCTCGCCGAGGAGATCGCGGGGCTCGTCGAACGCGCCGCGGCCGAGGCCTCGCGCCCCTCGGGCCGGCGCGGCGTCGTCGCCAAGGCGCTCGAGGCCATCCGCGACGAGGGCGGGGCCATCTCGGTGGCCGAGCTCGCCGAGCAACTCTACGTCAGCCGCGACTACCTGCGCCACCTCTTCAAGGAGTACGCGGGGGCGAGCCCCATGCGCCACATCATCCAGGCGCGGATCGACCGGGCCAGCGAGCTGCTCGCCGCCGGCGAGCTCTCCATCAAGGAGGTCGCCGAGCGCTGCGGCTTCGAGAGCCAGTACTACTTCTCGCGCCTCTTCCGGAAGGCGACGGGGACGACGCCGTCGGGGTTCCGCAAGGGAGCGGGATAATGAGAATGAATCTGATCGGAATCAGAAAGAGCTCGTTTCCCATCGGCGGAGTGCTCGCCGCGACTTGGCGAATATGCGTCCGGCGCTTTTGGGCAGTGTTGAGCATCATTATGATGGTCTACGTACCGTACGAGCTTATCGCATTCGCTCTTGAGCCCCAGGATGATTCGTGGCGCGATGTAGCGCGCGGAATTCAGATCGACGGGCTGCTTTCGACGCTGATCGGGATACTGGCCACCCTGGCCCTCTACCTGCTCGTGGAGGGAGAGGTCACCGGGCAAAGCGTGACCGTCTGGCAGTCCCTGAAACACGCGCTGTGCCGGTGGCGAAGCGGCGTAGCCACCGAACTCCTGTGGAATCTGGTCGTCATCGCCGGGCTTGCAGCTCTGGTCGTGCCGGGCGTGATCTTCCTGGGCTGGTTCGTCTTCGCATCATGTGCAGTGTCGCTCCGGGACTGTTCCTTGCGATCGGCTTTGAGCTACAGCAAGTCACTGGTAAGGGGGCGATGGTGGAGCGTGATGGGCGTGCTCCTGGTAGTTGGTGCAACTGCCTTCGCCACCATGATCGTGGTGTCGTTGTTGCTTGACCTGGTCCGCGAGCACTTCCTGGTGGATATAGCCGACTCTCTGGTCTCCGATTGTGTACTTTCCTTCCTGACGGTGGCCACGGGCGTCTACTTCCTGGCGCTCGATCCTCGCGGATCCGAGACGCGGGCTCCCTCTGACGCGGCAGCGGGGCCGGAGGGGCTCATTGCGCCTGACCAGCCGCCCTCCAACGCCGACTTGATCACGCTGACGCCGACACCGCCAGAGGGCCAATAATGATGCCGGCCGCCACCGTCCGCGACCCTGCCGCCGCGCTCCAGGCGTTGCGCGACAACTGGCCGGCCCTGCTGACCAGCGGGCTGGTTTCGGCCTTCATGTTCGGAGTGTTCGTGTACGCGGCGGTGCTCTACTTCAAGCGCCTGCGTCACAACTGGAAAACCCGCTGGCTGGCCGGCGTCTACCTGGGAGCGGCTCTGCCGGTGGGCATCGTCAGCCTGGCGGTCATGATCGCATTCATGACCCCGCCGGGGCAGGGCCCGGACCATGCATCCAGGTTCAGCCACACGCTGCTGCTTCCGGCTCTGATTGTGGGCGGCATACTCGGGCTGGCCATAGAGATTGGCAAAGGGCTCGTGTACACCGGCCCTGGCGCGGTGTTCGCCGTTCGCCTGCGGGAGCCGGCCTTTCCGCATCTGCGCGGATGGCTTCGGGAGCGACGCCGCCGGCGGAGAGGAAGAAACCTGCCCGCGGCGCGACGCTTCCCCTGGCTCATCGTCCTGCTGGCATCCGTTGCGGTGGTAGGCTACACGGCGATCCTCTTCCTCCTGACCAAACCGAGCGCATCTTCCCTCCTAAAAGCGGTTCTTCCCCGCCTGAACGCGACACCTTCGCCGGGCTTCAACCTGCTGGCGGCCTGGCTGGGGGCGCTCATCGCCATCAAGGAGGAGGTGGTCTTCCGGCTCTTCATCCAGGGCGCCTTCACGTGGTGGTTCCGCCGCTGGAGGAACGGCGGCCTCTGGGCGGTGGGCCTCTCCGCCGCGATCTGGACGCTGGCCCACGCCGGGATGGTCGAGCCCGCCTGGGTGAAGTACGCGCAGATACTGCCCATGGGCATTCTGCTCGGGCTCATGCGCCGACGCTGGGGGCTGGAGAGCACCATCATGGTGCACGTGCTGCTCAATCTGGCGGCGGTGCTCTTGCTGAACAACCTCTGCAGACCTTGAGGACGGCCATGACGGCACGCCAAGACTCGAACCGCCGGGAGCCACCGGAGAGTGAGGGCCAACTCCCGCCCGCCCCCCCTGCCGCCGAAGACCACCGCCGGCCATCCCGGCGCCATTCCCGTCGCGCCTGGCTTGCCGCTCTCCTGTCCCTGTTGGTCTGCGGGCTCGGCCAGGTTTACTGTGGACGGGCCCGCCGCGGAGCGGCCTTCTGTGCAGCCGCCTGGAGCCTTGCCGCGCTGCTCATCGTGGCCGCGCAGATGGCGGCATCGAGATTGGCACTGTTCTTAATGACGGCAGTCGTGTTGGCCTCCTTTGCGCTCTGGCTCGTCATCGCTGCGGACGCATTCCTCCTGGCCAGGCGCCTCCGCGGCCGGTTCCGCAGGAAGAACTACAATCGCCTGGCCGCCTACGCGGCCTGGACAGCGGGCACCATTCTCGTCAACTCCGTGGCAAGCCATGTGATCAGGCAATACGCCGTGGAGATATACCGGGTTCCCACGCGCTCCGAGTGCCCGACTGTCATCCCCGGCGACCGGCTTCTGGCCAACAAGGCCGCGTATCGCCGCCAACCGCCCAGGCGTGGAGACACCATCGTCTTCGAGAACGCCGACCCGGACGGAATGCCGACGAACTTCGTGAAGCGCGTGGTCGCCGTGGCCGGCGACGCGGTGGAGATGCGCGGTGACCGCCTGTTCGTCAACGGCCGCGAACTGGAGAGAGTGCGGGTCGCCGACGACACGCTCCGCAGCGTTGGCGTGCGCGCTCCCCACGAGTGCTTCGACGAAATCGATGGAGGCGTCCGCTACCGGATCATGCTGCTCCTGCCGAACCAGGGCGGAAAGGGCGACGACCTCTGGCCCGGCTTCTCCGGCCCCCTGCCCTCTCCTCCCCGTTTCGACAGCACAGACTTCCCCTTGATCACTGTTCCGGAAGGCCACTGCTTCGTGCTCGGCGACAACCGCATGATGTCGGTGGACAGCCGCCATTTCGGGCCCGTCGCGCTGTCGCAAATTCGCGGTCGGGTTGATTACATCATCTGGCCGGCCGTTAGCTGGAAACGGTTCGGCATTCTCTTGCGCGTTACCGAACCGGAAAAGGCCGTGCCGCAGGTTGGCGACAATGGACAGCGCGACGCCAATCCACCATCTTCCATCGGAAAGGCCGGAACATGAGCCGTAGGCAACTTCTGCTCACTCTTGCTGTGGCCCTCGGCGCAATCGTGATCGCCGGCGGCCTAGTCGCCCTGCTCCTCCGGCCGCCGCCGGTCGCCTGCTGGATGGAACTGCGTTACGCGCTCGAGCCCGCCACCAAGCCGGAAAGCGAAGCCACCGCCGCCATCGTCCGCCGGAGGCTGAGGGAGACCGGGTACCAGCCCGTCAGCGTGTGGATTGAAGACGGCGAACTGCTTGCCCGGGTGCCCATCCGTGAGCAACGGGTACCGAGTAGTCTGCCCGACAAGAAAGCCGCCAAGCTCAGGAAGGAACTCCTCGACCGTGAGACCGCCCACGTGTCCGAGATGGTCGTCACCGGTGCCAAATTGAGCTTTCACACAGTCGATGCTTGCGACGGCCCTGCACGACAGTACGCCTATGCCCATCACCCTGCTATTTGGCAGCAGGCCTTGGCCGGGGAGTCTGTGGATGGGCCTTCCGGCTGCTCGCCGACGCCCTGGAGCGCGCCGGCCGGCCCGCCGAGGCCGCCGCCGAACTCGAGAGGGAGATACCCAAGCTCGGGGTCGCGCGCTATCGCCGGACCCTCGGCGAACGGGCCCGGCGGCTGAGAGGTACCACCGGGCCATAGGCTGGAGCCTGTCCCGAGCCTGTCCTGAGGAGTGGAGACCGCAGACCATGCAAGGCGAGACCGGCGCGACCGTCGAACACCCAGCCGACAAGCCACCCCGAACGCTGCGGCCGATGCTGGCGTGGACCGCCGGGATAATGGTGGCCCTGGCTCTGGCCGGCACGGTCGGCGGGCTGCTGATCGTTCCGTTCCTGCAGGCCCGGGATGCCCTCTGGGCCAGGACCGCATCGGGCAGCTTCCAGGATTCCGACGTCACGATCGAGCGTCTTGGAGGCCCCGCCGCAGCGGCGCGCAAGCTTTCCCTGCTCGTCAAGATGCCGGCGTGGATGTACATCAGGGGACGCGGCTCCCTGTCGAAAAGCCAGGAGGCCGCGGCCTTGCGCAAGCAGGCCATACCCCTGCTCGCCGCCTGCGGACGGCCGGGCGCGATCGAACTGGCCGGCCTCCTCGGCCATCGCGACGCGGCCACGCGCAGAAGCGCCGCCGCGGCTCTCACCCTGGCGGGTGGCGACGCCGCCTGGGCGGCCGGGGCGCTTCTGCAGGCGCTGGCCGACGCCGATCCCGACGTGCGCATGATCGCGGCCGCGAGCGCCGGCAACCTCGGGCTGAACTCAGCCTCTTTTCAGGAAGCACTGGTCAGGGCGCTCGCCGACTCCGCCCCCCTGGTCCGGGCACAGGCCGCCTGGGCACTGGGCCGGATGGGAACGGAGGGCAACCCGGCCGTCCCGGCTCTGGAGCGCGCCCTCGCGGACCCGGATGCCGACGTCCACGTCGAAGCCATCACCGCGCTCTACAGGATCGCCGGCGACGCCGGGAAGTTCCGCGCCCGTTTGACTGCCCTGGTCGGCGCGAAGGACAGGGAACGCGCGAGGGAGGCGGTCTCGAGGCTCAAGCTGCTGAGCACGGCGGAGGGAGAAACCGCCAGGCTTCTCACAACACTGCTCAAGACCGCGCAGGCCGAGAATCCCCAGCCGCAGCCCGAGTCCCCGGAGGAGGCCTACCAATCGGCGCTGACTTGGGCCCTGGAGAAGCTACAGAAGCCCGATGACAGGCGGATAACCCCGGAAATGGCCTGGCGCCTCGAAAGGAGAGTCTGCTTCGACTTCACGGAAGTCAGCCTCCGCGAGGCCCTGATGACCGCCGGCCGGGCAGCCGACATTCCCGTCGAGAACGACCCGGCTGCAGGAACGGTGCTCGTCACCATGCGGGTGAGGCTGATCAGCGTGGACTCCATGCTGTCCTGGGTGCTCAGGATGGGCCGGATGGAATGGACGGTCCGCGAGGGCCGGATCGTCCCGGTCAAGCCCAATTGAGAGTCGCCACACGCCCGGCTAGCGGGCCGCAAGGCCGCGAAACCGGCACGACCACGGTGAGTACCTGGCCGGTAAGAGGCGCAAGAGGCGCAGACACCGTCCGACCCGGGGCTGCGGTCCGTGGCTCGCACTCTCATTTGCGCATTTTGCGCCTTTTTGCGGCAGGAGCGCGCGCCCTGATCACCCGCTCGTGACCGACACGTCCTCCACGCGGATGTACGGCATCCGGAAGCTGTAGATGCTCTCGGTCTCGCGGCTGACCGCGGTGACCTTCCGCAGCAGATCGTAGCTGTTGGCCTGGATGGCCGTGCCGGTCAGCGGCTGCGCGAGCTTCCCGTTCCTGATCAGGAAGCCGCCCTTGACCACGCCGGAGAGGTCGCCGGAGACCGGGTCGGGCCCGCCCGAGAGGCGGGTCACCAGTATCCCGCGGTCGACGCCGGCGATCATCTCGCCCTTGCCGACGTCGCCGGGCGCGAAGCTCAGGTTGGTCGGGCCGATCGACGGGACCGAGCGGGCCCCTCCCGCGGCGTGGCCGGTGCTCCTGGCTCCCCCGCGTCGCGCGGTGCGCGTGTCGTAGAGGTAGCTCTCGAGCACGCCGTTCCTGACGATGGTCACCGGCCGGTGGGGCACGCCCTCCCGGTCGAAGGCGGAGCTGGCCAGGCCGCCCGCGAGCAGTCCGTCGTCGACCACGGTGATCCGCGAGTCGGCCACGGCCCGGCCCAGCTTGTCGGCGAAGGGGCTCATTCCCTTCTGGACCATGTTCGCGTCGACCGAGAAGAGCATCGGCGCGGCCAGCACCTCGATGACCGCGTCGGGGCTCAGGATCACCGTCCCCTTGAAGCTTTCGCCCTTGCCGGCGCCGAGGGTGGCCACCACCTTGCCGGCCAGCTTCCGGGCCAACCCCTCGACGTCCACCCGCTCGCGCTCGCGGTGCGCCTCGAACTCGAACTGGAAGGAGGAGACGTCCTCGCTGTCCCGGGCCATGCCCATCAGGAAGTAAGTGATGAGGCTCGAGGTCTCGGCGGCCTCGACCCCGCGGGTGTTGACCACCGCCCGGCGCCGGGTGACCACCTCGACGCTGCCGCTGTCGATGGTCACGCGCGGATCGAAGTCCCGTGCGGCGGCGAGCATCCGCCGGGCGTAGTCCAGGGTCTCGGCCATGGTGGTGGCGGCGAGCGCCTCCTCGTGGAGGCCCGGGACGGCAGGCAGAGCCGCTCCCTCCGGGAGCTCATTGGCGTCGTCGGGCCGGCCGGAGCGGGCCACCGCCACCGCCGCGCCGGCCGAGCGCTCGACCTCCGCCGCGTCCAGGCAGTTGGTGGATGCGAAGCCCAGGGCCCGGTCGACGAAGACCCGCACGCCCAGGCCGGAGGTGGTCGAGCTCGCCGCCAGGTGGATGTCGTTCTTCTCGAGCTTCACCTCTCGGCTGACCGCCTCGGAGGCGTAGGCCTCGGCCTGGCCGGCGCCGGAGCGGCGGGCGGCCTCGGCGGCTTGTTGGCAGATGGCTTTCAGGTCGGTCATCGATTGCGCCCTCGTTCGATCAAGTGAATCTGTTCTTCCTGCCTGGCCCGGCCGCGGGCCGCGCCCCACGTGCCCCTCGGCCTCAATTCGTGGCGGGGGCACCGACCGTGAGGCGAAAGCGCTTGCCTCTCACCAGGCCCCTACTCCTGTTTCCCGGCCACGGTCACCCGGCAGCGGACCGACGGCCCGCCGCCGTCGACCTTGGCGGGCTGTCCTTTGCCGCAGTGGCCCGAGCCCATGGCCCATGCGAAGTCGTCGGCCAGGGCGTCGACCGACTGGAGCACCTCGAAGGCCTGGCCGCTCAGGGTGGCATCGCGGCAGAGCTCCGCCACCTTCCCGTCGCGGATCCGGTAGGTCTCGCCCGCCACGAACATGAACTCGGCGTTGGCGTCGGCCTGGCCGCCGCCCGCGCCCTTGAGGTAGTAGCCGTCCTTGATGCCGGCGACGAGTTCCCCGACCTTCCGGTCGCCGGGCTCGAGGTAGGTGTTGCGCATGCGGATGATGGGCTCGGCATCGTACTCCCAGGCCCGGGCGTTGCCGGTGGGCTCGACGCCGAAGCGCGCGGCGGTTTCCAGGTTGTGGAGGTAGCCGCGGAGCACGCCGTTCTCGATGAGCACGGCGCGCCGCGCAGGGGTGCCCTCGTCGTCGCAGGCGATGCTCCCGGCGGCCAGCGGCTCTATCTCCGAGGCGCCGCTGTCGCACATGGTGACGAGCTCCCCGGCGACCTTTTGCCCGACCTTGCCGGCGGCGACGCTCCCGGCCAGGACGAAGTCGGCCTCGACGGTGTGGCCGATGGCCTCGTGGCAGAGCAGGCCCACGATCTCCGGATCCATGACCACCGGGAAGACCCCGCCGTCAGGATACGGGGCCGAGAGCTTGTCCACGGCGAACCGCGCGGAGTACTCGGCGAGTTCACCGGGGCGGGCCTTGCCCATCAGGTCCGACCAGCCGCCGTCGATGCCCACGAAGCGCCCGGCGTAGGACCTCTGGCCGTCGCGGGAGGCCACCGCCCAGATCCCGAACTCGGGCTTGTGGTCGAGTTCGTGGACCACGACGCCGGAGGAGTTGGCGATCCACTTCTCGTCGACGTATTCGCTGTAGCTGGCCGTGGCGCTGACGAGCAGCGGGCTCCGCGCGCGCGTCTCGGCCTCGGAGCGCAGGACCAGTTCCAGTTTCTCCTCGATCGAATGGGCGGTGACCGGGTCGCGCGGCGCCGCGAGGTGCTCGCGGAAGGCGGCCGCGAGCTTCGGCAGGGCCGCTTCTTCCTTGCGGGCTGAGGCCAGGAACCGGGCGATGGCCGCGGCCTCGGCTATGGCCCGGGCTATGGCCTCCGGCTCGGCCGAGGAGGTCGACGAGAAGCCCCAGGAGCCGTCGGAGAGCACCCGCGCGCCGACGCCCTGGTAGGTGTCCACCTTGGCCTGGCGGACCTCGCCCTTCTCGACGGTGACCCGCAACTGGCTGCGCCGGTGCCAGCGGAGCTCGGTCCAGTCCGGCGCGCCGGCCAGGGCATTGGTCAGGATGTCTCTCATTGCGATTCCTTCTCCCGCCCGGGGGACGGCTTTCCCCGGCGGCCGCCCGCCGCCAAGCACGCCATTCTATGCGCGGCCGGCGAGGAGCGCAAACCGACAGAGGGTGTCTCTTGCTGTCATCTTTGTGCCTTCGTGCCTTTGTGGTTTCGGCCCCTCTTTCTCGGCTTGACTCCCCCCCGCCATATCAATAGTATTGCTCCGGGGGGCCAGAGAGGAAAGCCGGGGGTTCAGCTTGTCGACATCCAGGAAGAAGGGCCTCACCTACCGCGATGCGGGCGTGGACATCGATGCCGGCGACCGGATGGTCGACCGCATCCAGAAACTGTGCAAGTCGACCTACGGTCCGCAGGTGCTGGGGGGCGTGGGCGGGTTCGCCGCGCTCTTCCAGCTCGACGGCCAGGGCGGACTGCTGGCCAAGCGGATGCGCAATCCCGTGCTGGTCTCCTCGACCGACGGGGTCGGCACCAAGCTCAAGGTCGCCTTCCAGACCGGGGTCCACGACACCATCGGCATCGACCTGGTGGCCATGTCGGTCAACGACATGATCACCACCGGCGCCGTACCCCTCTTCTTCCTCGACTACTTCGCCACCGGTCGGCTCGACCCCGGCGTCGGCGAACAGGTCGTCAAGGGGATCGTGGCCGGCTGCAAGCAGTCCCGCTGCGCGCTGATCGGCGGCGAGACCGCCGAACTGCCCGGCTTCTACGCCGACGGGGAGTACGACCTGGCCGGCTTCGCGGTCGGGGCCGTCGAGAAGAACAAGATCATCGACGGCTCGCACGTCGAGCCAGGCGACGTCATCCTGGGGATGGCCTCCTCGGGCCTGCACTCCAACGGCTACAGCCTGGCCCGCAAGGTGCTCATCGAGCTCAGCGGCTGGAAGCTCGACGAGGAGGTCCCCGAGTTCGGGAAGACCCTCGCCGAGGAGCTGCTCACGCCCACTAAGATCTACGTCGAGCCGCTCCTGAAGCTCTTCACCGAGTACCGGGTGAAGAAGGTTGTTCGTGCTCTCGCCCACATCACCGGCTCGGGCCTGCCCGGCAACGTCCCGCGGGTGCTGCCGGCCGGCACGGCCGCGCGCGTCAAGAAGGGCTCCTGGCCGGTCCCGCCGGTCTACGAGGCCATCCGGAGGATCGGCGGCGTGGCCGAGGACGAGATGTACAGCACCTTCAACATGGGCATCGGCATGGTGCTGGTCTGTCCCGAATACTTCAGCCGGGCCATCGCCCGCCGCCTGCGGCGTCTGGGCGTGCCGACGTGGCCCATCGGCGAGATCGTCCAGCGCCCCAGCGGCGCACCTGATTTCGAGTTCGCCTGAGACCCGAGAGCGGAACCACAGGAGAGACAGATGAAAGCCAGCCCCGTCAAGATCAAGCGCGCATTGGTCAGCGTCTCCGACAAGACCGGCATCGCCGCCTTCGCCAAGGAGCTCACCGCGCTCGGCGTCGAGATCCTCTCGACCGGCGGAACGGCCAAGCTCCTCGCCGCCGAGGGCCTCAAGGTCCGCTCGGTGGACGACTACACCGGCTTCCCGGAAATGATGGACGGCCGGGTCAAGACCCTCCACCCCAAGGTCCACGCCGGGCTGCTCTACATCCGCGACAACGCCGAGCACGTCGCCCAGAAGAAGCAGCACAACGTCGAGGACATCGACATGGTGGTGGTGAACCTCTACCCCTTCGAGGCCACCATCTCCAAGCCCGACGTGACCCTCGAGGACGCCATCGAGAACATCGACATCGGCGGTCCGACCATGCTGCGCTCGGCGGCCAAGAACCACGCCTACGTGACCGTGGTGACCGATCCGGCGGACTACCCGCGGGTGCTCGACGAGATGAAGAAGTCCGGCGGCGTGGTCTCCCCCGCCCTTCGCAACGAGCTGGCCTACAAGGTCTTCAGCCACACCAGCGCCTACGACTCGATGATCGCCGACTACCTCGGAAGGCAGTACAAGGGCGGCGACTTCCCGGAGGTGCTCCGGACCCAGTACGTGCAGGTCGGCACGCTCCGCTACGGCGAGAACCCGCACCAGAAGGCAGCCTTCTACCGCACGCGCCGCGAGCCGTCCGAGCCCTCGGCGGCCTGGTCTCGGGTGCTGGGCGGCAAGGAGCTGTCCTTCAACAACTACCTGGACATCGAGGCGGCCCTCGAGATCGTCAAGGATTTCCCGGAGCCGGCGGTCAGCATCATCAAGCACAACAACCCCTGCGGGGCGGCGGCCGGCAGCGACCTGGTCGACACCTATAAGCGAGCCTACGCCTGCGACACGGTCAGCGCCTTCGGCGGCATCGTGGCCGTGAACCGCAAGATCACCCCGGAACTGGCCGAGATCATGGCCGGCCCCAACACCTTCCTCGAGTGCGTCATCGCCCCCGGCTACGAGCCGGAGGCACTGAAGATCCTCACCGAGAAGGCCAAGTGGGGTAAGAACGTGCGGCTGCTCGAGTGCGGAGAGCTCACCGGCGCCCGCGACGCTCGCGAGCTCGACGTCCGCAAGCTCCTCGGCGGCGCCCTGGTCGAGGACCGCGACCTAGTCTCGGCCGATGACTTCGCCAACCTCAAGGTGGTCACGAAGAAGAAGCCCAGCGACGCCGAGATGGCCGACCTCAAGTTCGTCTGGACGCTGGCCAAGCACGTGAAATCGAACGCCATCGTCTTCGCCAAGGACCGGGCGCTGGTGGGCGTCGGCGCCGGGCAGATGAGCCGGGTCGACTCCTCGACCATCGCCGGACTGAAGGCCGGCGACCGGGCCAAGGGCGCGGTCTGCGCCTCGGACGCCTTCTTCCCCTTCCGCGACGGCGTCGAAGCCATCGCCAGGAGCGGGGTGAGCGCGATCATCCAGCCGGGCGGCTCGCGCGGCGACGAGGACGTCATCAAGTGCGCCGACGAACTGGGCCTGGCCATGGTCTTCACCGGCCGGCGGCACTTCCGGCACTAGCCAAGGAGCCTGACATGGATTGGCGTACGGGCCTGGGATTGCTCCTGAGGGATCTGGGGCTGGGTCTCAAGATCGTCGTGGCCCTGCTGGTCGTTTCGCTCGGCGAGAGGATCTTCGACGACTACACCGGCACCAGCAGCTGGTGGGCTTTCTTCCCGGTGATCCTCGGCGGCGTCATGATGCTCGCCGGCGCGGCCGCGGCCGTCCTGCTGCTGTGGCAGCGCGTCGTGCGCCTCAAGCTCGACGTCGCCGCAAAGAGCGCCGAGTTTTCCCCCGTCCAGGAAGACAAGACCCCGACCGGAGCGGCCTCGTGAAGGTCCTGGTGGTCGGCGGCGGCGGGCGCGAGCACGCCCTGGTCTGGAAGCTGGCCCAGTCGCCGCGGGTCGACAAGATCTGGTGCGCGCCCGGCAACCCGGGCATCGGACAGATCGCCGAGAACGTGGACATCGCCGCCGAGGACATCGACGGCATCCTGCGCTTCGCGCGCGCCGAGCGTCCGGACCTCACCGTGGTGGGGCCCGAGGCGCCGCTGGTCGCCGGCATCGTCGACCGCCTGCGCGAGGAATACCTCATGGCCTTCGGGCCGACCAAGCGCGCCGCCGAGATCGAGGGCTCCAAGTCCTTCACCAAGCAGCTGGCCCGCCGGGCGGGCATCCCCACCGCCGACTTCCAGGTCTTCGAGGATCTGCGCCAGGCCGAGTGGTACATCAAGGAGAAGGGCACGCCGCTGGTGATCAAGGCCTCGGGCCTGGCCGCCGGCAAGGGCGTGATCATGGCCGAGACCGAGGACGAGGCCATCGCCGCCGTCCGCATGTGCCTGGTCGACGGCGCCTTCGGCGCGGCCGGGTCCGAGGTGGTAATCGAGGAGAAACTGGTCGGCGAGGAGCTCTCGCTGCTGGCCCTGGTCGACGGCGAGACCCTGGCGCTCCTGCCCACCGCGCAGGATCACAAGCGCGTCAACGACAACGACGAGGGCCCCAACACCGGCGGCATGGGCGCCTACTCCCCCGCCCCGGTGGCCACCGACGAGGTCCTCGACTCCGCGGTCCGCGAGATCCTGGTGCCGGCCGTGCACGAGCTGGGCAAGTCGGGCCGGCGCTACCAGGGCGTGCTCTACGCCGGGCTCATGATCACCCCCTCGGGCCCGAAGCTGCTCGAGTTCAACTGCCGCTTCGGTGATCCCGAGACCCAGCCGTTGATGATGCGCCTCAAGAGCGACCTGCTCGAGCTCCTGCTCGCCACCGCCCAGGGGCGGCTCGGCGAGCAGCGCGTCGAGGTCGATGACCGACCGGCGGTCTGCGTGGTGCTCTCCAGCCCCGGCTACCCGGGAAGCTACGCCAAGGGCAAGGAGATCACCGGGCTCAAGGCCGCCGCCGAGGTGCCCGAGACGGTGGTCTTCCATGCCGGCACGACGGTCAAGGGCGGCCGGGTGGTCACCTCCGGCGGCCGGGTGCTGGGCGTCACTGCCATCGGCGACGGCCTGCCCCAGGCGCTGGAGCGCGCCTACCAGGCGGCCGGCCTGATCCAGTTCGAGGACGGCGTCCACTACCGCAAGGACATCGCTGCACGGGCGCTCTCCCGCAAGCCCGGCGCGGCCGGCAGGCGGGCGAGATGAAGACGAAGATACTGCGGCTCGACGGCTCCCAGGGCGACGACGCCAAGATCCGCGCGGCGGCGCGCGCCGTGCGCGAGGGCAAGCTCGTAGCCTTCCCCACCGAAACGGTCTACGGCCTGGGCACCAACGCCGAGGACCCGGCGGCGCTGCGGCGGCTCTCCGACGTCAAGCAGCGCGACCCGCGCAAGCCCTTCGCCATCATGATCCCGGACCACGACCACCTCGAGCGCTACGTGCGGTGCGAGGTCTCGCCGCTGGTCTGCAAGTTGACCCGGATCTTCTGGCCGGGGCCGCTGACCGTGGTGGTGGCCCTGCCCGACGGCGGCACGGTGGGACTGCGGCTGCCCGACCATCCGGTGGCCCGGGCGTTGGTGGCCTGGGCGGAGTGCCCGGTTGCCGTGCCCAGCGCCAACCCCGCAGGGGCCGAGCCGCCGCTCGACGGCGAGGCCGTCCTGCAGGCCCTCGGCGGCAAGATCGACGTGCTCCTCGACGGCGGCCCGGTCAAGCACGGCCAGGCCTCCACGGTGGCCCTGGCCGGCGACGCCGGAGTCCAGGTCCTGCGCGAGGGGCCCATCACCGAGGCCGAACTCAGCGAGGCCTCGCGCTTCACCATCCTCTTCGTCTGCGCCGGCAACTCCTGCCGCTCGCCGATGGCCGAGGGCTTCCTGAAGAAGCTGCTGGCCTCCCGCGGCGGCAACCGCTTCTCCGGACCGCGCGGCCGGCTTTACCACGTGCACTCGGCCGGCACCGGCGTGCTCCGCGAGGGCGGCGGCAACCCTCTGGCCATCGAGGTCATGAACGAGGTGGGCATCGACATCTCCGGCCACCGCAGCCGGCCGCTGTCGGTCAACCTGATCGCCGCCGCCGACCGGATCTACACCATGACGGAGCGCCAGCGCTCCACCATCCTCGAGATGGTGCCCGAGGCCCGGGACCGGGTGGAACTGCTCGACCCCGCCGGAGACCTGCTCGACCCGGCCGGCGCGGACATCGCGGCCTATCGCGAGTGCCGGGACCGCATCGCCGTGCTGGTGGAAAGGGTGGCGCAGCACTCATGAAGGTCGCCGTAGGTTCGGATCACGCCGGCTTCGAGCTCAAGGCCGCGCTCGTCGAGGAACTCCGCGCCCGCGGCGCCGAGGTCACCGACTGCGGCACGGCCGGGACGGACTCCTGCGACTACCCGGACTTCGCCGCACCGGTCGCGGAGCTCGTCGCCTCCGGCCGGGCCGAGCGCGGGGTGCTGGTCTGCGGCAGCGGCCAGGGCATGTGCATGACCGCCAACCGCTTCCCCGGGGTGCGCGCCGCAATGGTCCATGACGGGTTCACCGCGCGGATCACCCGGCAGCACAACGACGCCAACGTCATCTGCATGGGCGCCCGGGTACTGACCGAGGCCGAGGCCCGGCGGCTCCTGGGGCTGTGGCTGGAGACGCCCTTCGAGGGCGGCCGGCATCTCCGCCGCGTCGAGAAGATCGATACCGTCGGCCCCGCCGGGCCGAAGGGAGGCTGAGCCTTGGCTGGACTTGCGGGCATGAAGCTGGGCGGTTGCGAGCTCCTGGAGGAGATCGGCCAGGGCGGGATGGGCCTGATCTACAAGGCCCGGCAGATATCGCTCGACCGCATCGTGGCGGTCAAGATCCTGGCCGAGCACCTGGCCCACAACCCCTCCTTCGTCGAGCGATTCCAGCGCGAGGCCCGGGCCATCGCCAAGATCAACCACCCCAACATCCTGGCGGTCTACGACGTCGGCAACCAGGACGGCCGGCACTTCATGCTCATGGAGCTGATCGACGGTGGCAACCTCGCCGAGATGCTCAACCAGACCGGGCTGATGGACCCGGACGACGCCACCGAGATGATCCTCCAGGCCGCCCGCGGCCTGGAGTGCGCCGCCGCCGCCAACATCATCCACCGGGACGTCAAGCCCGACAACATCATGCTGACCTCCAAGCGGGTGGTGAAGGTTTCGGACTTCGGTCTGGCCAAGGAGCTCGACGGCACCATGACCGAGACCCAGGCGGTCATGGGCACGCCGGCCTACATGTCACCGGAGCAGTGCGACGGCCGGGACCTGGACAGCCGCACCGACATCTACTCGCTCGGGGGGACCTTCTACCGCTGCCTGACCGGCCGGTTGCCCTTCGAGGCCGAGACGGCCATGAGCATGATGTACCGGCACAAGCACGTGCCGCTGGTGCCGCCGGTGCAGATCGTGCCCACCCTGCCGCCGGCGCTGTCCGAGATCATCTGCCGGATGATGGCCAAGGACCGCGCCGAGCGCTACCAGTCCATGACCGAGGTGGTCGCGGCCATCGAGGCGGCCCGCAGATCCCCCCAGGGGCCGGCGGACCTCAACCGGACCATGCCCCTGCCCCCCTCCGCGCCGGAGCCGGTCGGCCAGATCTCGGGAGCCTTCGCCGTCCCCGGCGCAGACTCGCGGGTCTTCGCCCCGTCGCCCAGCCGCGAGCAGGTGGCCGACACCGCCGCGCGCTGCAAGAAGGCCGCCGAGGAGCTCTCCGCCCAGGGCAAGTACGTCCAGGCCGCCCGGGAGTTGCGCCGGCTGCTGGAGGTCGCCCCCGGCGACACCGAGGCCCGCAACGCGCTCAAGGAACTCGAGAGGCGCGCCTCCGAGAAGCGCATGGCCGGAACCGAGATCCGCACGCTGATCTCCTCCGGCCACTACGAGGACGCCCTCAAGCGCTGGAAGGCCCTTGAGGAGGGCGTGCGCGACGAGCAACTCGCCAAGCAGATCGAGCACCTGGACAAGGCGGTGGTCCCGGCGCTGAAGCTGGCCGTCCAGGCCGAGACCGCGGTGGCCGAGGGGCGCCTGGAGGAGGCCGCCGGCCTCTTCCAGAAGGCCCTGCAGCTCGATCCGGCCAGCGAGCGCGCCAAACAGGGCATCAAGAGCGTCGAGCGCACCCGCCAGCGCATCGACTTCCTGCTCAAGGAGGGCTACGGCCACCGTCAGAACCGCGACTACTCCCAGGCGGTGGCGGTGTGGGAGAAGGTCCTGGCCGCCGAGCCCCAGCACGCCCAGGCCCGCCGGCTGATCGTCGAGGCCCGTCTGGCCGCCGCCGCCGAGGCCTACTCCGAGGAGGACTTCGACAAATCGGTGGGCCACTACGAGTCCCTGCTCAAGCTTCAGCCGGAGCACGAGGAGGCCCGCAAGCTGGTGGCCGAGGCCATTATCAAGCGCGACCGGGTCAACGACCTGCGCAAGGCCGCCCAGATCGCCAAGGCCAAGGGGGACCTCGCGGCCAGCGCCCGGGCCTGGGAGGACCTGACCGGGATCATCCCCAAGAACCGCGTGGCCCGCGACGGGCTGGCCTCGGTGCGCCGCTCCATCTCCCGCAAACGCACCAAGCGCCTTTCGGCCATCCTGGTGCTGCTGGTGCTGGGCGTCTCGGCCTTCTACGGCTGGCGCGACTGGAGCGCGCTGCAGGCCGCCCAGGTGGCGCTCGACGCCGCCGACTACCGCCGGGCCCGCATCGAGGCCATGCGCGTGCACCTGCCCTTCTTCAAGGCCCGGGCCGCGGAGATCCTGGTCAAGGTCGGGTTCCGCGACGGCATGCGCAAGGCCGACGAGGGCGAGAAGGAAGGCCGCTGGGACAAGGCCGCCGAGGGCATCAAGGAGGCCGCCCAGTACTACGACGGCGACGACCTCAACCTCCGCAAGAGCCTGGACCGTCGTCTCGCGCAGTACGAGTGTTTCCAGAGCAGGGACCTGGCCAGGGTCGCCGACAAGGAAGGCCGCTGGTCCGACGCAGAGGCCAAGTTCCAGATGGGCTGCAACTCCGCGAAGAAGGCCGAGCTCAAGGACGTCGCCGACGAGCTCGACCGCGACCGGCAGTTCTGCTACTGGATGGGCGAAGGCGATCGCATAATTGCCGAGGGCCGCAAAGAGGAAGCCAGGCGCGCCTTCGAGCAGGCCAGGCAGATCCGTCCGGACGACGAGCGCGTGGTCAAGGCGCTGGGCGGCAACTGATCCGGAACCAGGAACCAAGGAGACCACCGGTGATCATCGACAGCCACGTGCACCTGAATCCTCACGACCTCGGCGGCGACCGGCTGGTCGAACAGGCCCAGAAATTGGGCATCGACAAGCTGGTGGTCTTCAACGACTCCATCTCCGAGCGGCCCAGCTACGACGACGTGCTCAAGGCCGCGCAGCGCCACCCGGACCGGATCATCCCCTTCGCCTACCTCGAGCTCGGCACCCACACGGTCGCCGACGTGATCCGCCTCCACGAGGACGGCTTCCGCGGCTTCAAATGCATCTACCCCAAGGTGGCCTACAACGACAAATGCCTCTGGCCGGTCTACGAGGCCGCCGAGCAACTCGGCAAGGTCATGCTCTTCCACCTCGGGGTGGTGGCCGTCTCCGACTACAACCGCCTCCAGGACGTGGACTCCGCGCGGATGCGGCCGATCTTCCTCGACGCCATCCTCCGGCGATTCCGGAACCTGGTGGTCTGGGGGGCGCACCTGGGCAACCCCTGGTACGAGGAGGCGGCCATGCTCTGCCGTTGGCACCTCAACCTGTACTTCGACGTCACCGGGAGCTCCTTGAAGGCCAAGCCCCCGGAGTTCTTCGGACAACTCCTGTGGTGGGCCGGCAACAAGCAGTACGGCGACCGCCGCGGCCGCGGCCCCTGGGAGAAGATACTCTTCGGCACCGACGTGTCCATCGACAAGATGGGCGACGTCATGAGCGACTACCAGAAGCTCTTTGAGGGCCTGAAGCTGCCCGAGTCCGACCGCAAGGCCATCATGGGCGGCACGGCGGCGAAGATCCTCGGACTGGAGAAGAGCTGACCGAACGGCCGGACATGCAGCACTCGACAGGCAACATCGGCTCGCCGACCGAGGACCGCCCTGCCGGACGCATCCTCTGCCGGCTGCATGCTGAATGCCATGTGTTGCGTGTCGCCCGTTTGGTTCCCAGGGGCTCCCCGTGAAGAGCCGCCGTTCCTGGCTGGCCATCGTCGCCGTGCTCCTGGCCCTGGGGGGCTGCACGGTCTACTATGGCTTCCTCCACGACTGGCGCGGCCGCTTCACCCCCGAACAGCTGACCCTGGAGACCCAGGTGGTCGCCGGCCGCGATCTGAACGTGGTCCTGTGCAACACCGGCACGGTCAGCCTGATGGTCTACGACAGCCCGGAACTGGCCGGCCCCTACGAACTAAGCGTCACGCCGGCGGCCGGCGGAGAGCCGATCCGCCACGCGCCGGGCCCGACCGCCTCGGGCGGCGGGTCCATGGTACTCCGCCCCGCGGCGCCCGACAACATCTGCTCGCGCTCGGTGCCGCTCGCGCGGCTCTTCCCCGGCGCCGCCCCGGGCCGCTACACCCTGCGAGTGGCCTACGACCCGGCCGCCGCGGCCGCGAGGAACGAGCCCTGCGCCGCGGATCTCACCCTGGGACGGGCGGAGGCCACGCCCCTGGAGATCACTCTGCCTGCGGGCAAGTAGCGCGGCTCTCCCGGCACAGCCCGACGATAGTGCGTTGTGTGCCGGCGGTGAAACGGCCAGGCGAGAAGAAGTCCGGAACGGCCGGCCCGAGAACGGGCCCTTCTGCAGCTCGCCCTCCGAAGTTGACGCCCACCGGGCCCGCGGCTAGACTCTATGCCAGCCAACCGGGCAGTTCAATGAGGGACCAGACTCAGGAGGCTGACTATGCGTTTCCCGGCCATTGCCCTTCTCTTGACCGTTTGCGCCTGCACGATCGGCGCGGCCTCGCTCTGCGAAGAGCCCCCGTCGGCCGGCCGGCCGGTCAAGACCGTCCTGCTCCTGTCCGACGGCAGCCGGATCGTCGGCCAGATGGAGGCCGGGACCCTGGCCGTGGATACGGCCTTCGGCCGGCTGGAGGTGCCTGTCGATCAGGTACTGCGCCTGCGGGTGGCCCGCTGCTCCGACGCGGCCACGCGCCGGGAGATCGCCGCCCTGGTCAGGGACCTGAGCAGCCAGGAATTCGCCACGCGCGAGCGGGCCACCGTCGAGCTTCGCAAGCGCGGAGACGCGGCCGCGGGGATGCTCCGCGAGGCCGCCGAGAGCGCCGACCCGGAGGTGCGGTCCCGGGCCGGCAAGCTGCTTGACGAGTACGAGGCGGCGCACCCCGAAACGCTCGCGGAAGAGAACGTCGAGGCCCCGCTGCTGGGCGAGGAGGACGAACTGGTCACCCGCAGGTTCACCGCCCGCGGGCGGCTGGAGGCGGCCACCTTCGCGGTCAAGACCGAGTACGGAGACCTCCGGATCCCCCGCTCCAAGGTGGTCTTCGCCAGCCTCGGCACGCCCCGGACCATCTCCAGGGACTTCACGCTGGCCGGCGAGAACACCGTGCACAAGCCCGTCGCCACCGGCATCCGCGTGTCGCCGGGAGACTGCATCAAGTTCGCGGCCAGCGGGTCCATCTACTTCGAGGACGAGGAGGAAACCTGCACCCCCGCGGGCAACACCGACTGGTGGGGTCAGGAAGTCGCCGGCCATCCCGGCAACGCCCTCATCGGCCGCATCGGAAACGGCCCCTATTTCCTCGTCGGGGAGAGCGCCACCGTCCGGGTCACCAGGTCCGGGCCCCTGCAGCTGTGCCTGGCCTACAGCGGGTCGGTGGGCGGCGCACAGGGCAAGTACGAGGCCAAGGTCGTCGTCGAGAGGCCGTAGGAGAGAGCGGAAGATCGGATGATTGGGTGACTGCCGAAGCCTGACGGTCTGCGCTACTCACCCCATCCTTCCATCCTTCCGCTCTTACATTCCTCCTCTCGCCGACCACCCGCCCGCTTCGTTCAACGTTCCAGCCTGAACACCCACACGTCATCGAGGATGCCTCCCGGCCCCTCGCCGCCGTAGGCCACGAAGAGGTCGGCGGCGGGATCGTAGCCCAGCCCGTGGCGCATCCTCGGCGGAAGGTTGTTCTCCGGAGAGAGGCGGGTCCAGCGGCCCTCGGCGCAGCGATACACCCAGGTCTCGTTCTCGCCTCCGCGCCCCCCGACGAGCACCACCGCGTCGGCCTTCGGGGAGTAGGCTAGAGCCGCGCCTTCGCGCGATGCGGGCGGACCGGCGGCCTGGAGAAGGCGGATCCTGCCGGCACCGCCGTCTTCCCCGCCCTCCCCCTCGGCAACGGAGGCGACCCCGGACACGCTCCGCCAACGGTCGGCGCGCGCGTCGTAGCACCACGTCTCTCCCGAGCGGTCGGCGCCGTCGGAGAGCGCCAGGCCGCCCAGCTTCTGCGACCAGTACAGGCCCACCCCGGCGCGCGAGCCCGGCGTGGGCCCGTTGCGTCCCGGCCAGCGCGGCACCCAGACGCCCGCCGGAACCTTGTCCGCCGGCAGGGTGTTGTCGGCGAAGACCGGGGCGGACTTGAAACCGAGCATGCGCTGCCACTCGGCGGCCAGGAGCGGTCGGGGCGTCTCCGGGCGGCGCAGACCTTCGATCCTGCGCAGGCTAAGACCGGATGGAACGACCAGCACCCCCCCGCCCCGCGCCTCGGGCAAGGTGAAACGGACCTCGCCGCGGGCCACGGCCACGCGCAGCGTTCGAGGCGTATCCAGCGCCGCCCCTTCGAGGATCGGCGAGATCGAAAGCTCGAAGACGGCCCCGGCCGCACGGACTCCACCAAGGTCGCTGGTCAACTCGACCGCGCGCATGTCCTCGGCCAGTTCGGCCTGCATCTGCCCGAACTCCAGCCTGAGGCTACGGGCCGTGCGCCCGCCGCCGCTCACTTGGAGTCTTCCGCGGGCTCCCAGCCGGAGCCAGGCCCCGTCACCGTAGCGCAGGGTGGCCGAGCCGCTCTCGCCCACCGCCAGCTCCGACCCGACGGGCAGGAGCTGTTCGTTGCGCGCGGGGCGCCCGTTCACGGCCACATCGCCGGCCAGCACCGCCAGGCGAGGCAGGGCCCGCCACGGCCGTTCCAGCGCCAGGCCCAGAATCCACAGCGCCGCGCAGGCGGCGGCGATGGCGATGCCCGGCCAGACCGACGACGGCTGCACCGCGCGGGATGCCGCCTGCTCCGCCAGGGACGGCGCCGCCGGGGATTCGCCCGGCGCGAGCCATCCGGCGCGCCTCCGCCTTTCGTCGGCGAGCAACTCATGGAGATGTCCGAGGCGTTCGGCCTCGGCGCGGCAGGAGGCGCATTCGGCGACGTGCCGGCGTGCCTCGCTGCGCTCGGCGCGGGAGCCCTGCCCGTCGAGCATGGAACAGAACGCGGCCAGCCGCTCCTCGCAATTCACGGGCGCACCGCCCCTCCGGAGGTCAGCATGTCGGCCAGGTGCCGCCGGGCCTGAAAGACCGCGCGCCGCACCGACTCCTCCGGCAGGTCGAGAAGGGCGGCGGCGTCAGCGACCGGGAGGCCCGCCAGGACGCACAGGCGCAGGGCCTCGGCCTGGGAGGGCTCGATGCGACTCAGGGCGTCCTCCAGCGCCGCGGGGAACTCGTCGCCGGCCGCCGGATCGCTGCGGGCCGAGACGGGCAGGTCGGTCGCGGCCAGCTTCTCGGCCACGGTGCGCTCCAGCCGGCGCTTGCGGGCTCCGGTCCGGCAGATCCCGAGCGCCAGGCGCGCGACCTCGGCCGGGGCGGGCTCCGAACGCGAGCCCGGGCCTGAGCCGGCGCACTCGCCCCGCACGATCTGGAGCATCTCGGCGTGGAGTTCGGCGGCCTCCCCGGCGCTGCGGGCGAACGCCCTGGCCAGGGCCGCAAGCCGGGCGGCAACATCGAGCGAAGACCGGGTGCGGTCGTCGGAGGACGGGGGCGATGCGTTCGCGCTCATGCGAACTGCATTCTTAGCGAGCAAGGCGGCCGTTTCAACCACCAAGACGTGAAGACACCACTAACCTCTGCTCGCGTCCGCGGCGGAGGCCTCTTGGCTCAACAAGGGATGAGCACCGCGCATCCCAGCAGAAGCCTTCTTCGTGTCTTCTTGGTGTCTTTGTGTCTTGGTGGTTATGTCCGCCCCTTCACTTCGCGTACATCGGCAGGTAGCGGTAGTAGACCTCCAGGGAGAGCGCGTTGATGGCCGTATGGTAGACCCGGCCCCCGGTGGGGCCCCAGCCCATGGCGCAGTCCCAGGAGCCGTCCTTGTCGTTCTTCGAGCCGTCCATCGGGCCGCCCTTGCACTGGTTGTCGACCAGCGTCGGCTTGAGCGCCGCGTTCCAGGAGTCCCAGTGGCGCCCGCCCATCTGGAACATGGCCAGCGTGCCGTAGTACCAGTAGTACGGGTCCTGCGGACTGTTCCGCGGATCGTTCCGCGCCTCCCACTTCGGAGGCGTCCGGACCAGTAGGTCGGCCTGCCTGACCAGCAGCGGGTCGCTGTTGGCCGTGCCCATGAACTGCCGGGAGACCATGCCCACCGCGGTCATGGGCAGCCCCCCGCCCCACGGCGAGGAACCCCGGCTGTTGTAGCCGACCTTGCCCGACCCCTTGTCGGTCATCTGGTCGATCCAGTTGGTGGCGCCCTGGAAGCCGGCGCCGTCGACGTGCAGCCCGGCGATTTTGGCGCTCTTCAGGGCCATGACCATCCAGCCGGTGACCGAGGTGGACAGGCAACTGCCATGCTGCCAGCCGGCGTAGCGGTTCTGGATCTTGAGGATGCGATCCACGCCCTTCTGGGCCGGCCCCTTGAGACGCTCGTCGCGGGTCATGCCGTAGCTCTCGGCCAGCGCCAACGTGCCCAGGGCCAGAGCGTAGACCTCGAAGGGATGACTCGCGGTCCAACTGCCGTCGGCGCGCTGTTTGGCCAGCAGCCAATCGGTGGCCCGGCGGACGTTCTCCTGGAAGGGGCTCTTGTCCCGATGGGTGTAGCCGGCGCCGAGGAAGGCCAGCGCCGCCATGGCCGTGACCGCTTCGTCGTTGGCCAGGCCTCCGGAGACGTTGCCGCCACCCTCGTACTTCTTGATGTCCCAGTGGCCGTCGGCCTCCTGATGACGCGCCAGCCAGCGCAGCGCGGCCTCGACGGCGCTCTCGGTGGCGGCCGAGCCGCCGAAGCGACCCACGGCCTTCCTGCGGCCGCCGCCGTCGCGGTAGCCGAAGACGCCGGCCGCCCCGCCACCGCCCACGCCGATGGATCCAACCGTGCCGGTGCCGCCGAGCGGGATGTCGCTGATGGCGTCCTCGTTGCCGCGGGCGGTCTGCTTGTCCATGTTGTTGTCGGTCTCGAAGCGGTCGGTCTCCTCCATCTTCTCGTGGGTGACGACCGGGTTCTCGACCGTGGTGTCCGCGACCACGTCCTTGGGGTTCTTGAACACGTCGCGCTTCTTATTGGGGTCGTACTCCGGAGGCTTCTGCTTCACCACGTCGGTGGCGATGACCACCTCATCGGTCACGGACGGGGCCACGGCGGTGGCCAGGAGCGCGATGAGCAGGAAAACCACTGCGTGGGTGGCCGCCGAAATCACCCACCAGGGCAGCGCGCCGACACGCCGCTCGACGCGGCTAGCCCAGCCGGTCTCGGCGATGGGCAGTTCGCCCTCGACGGGCAACCCGGCCCCGGCCGGCAGCTGTCCCTGGACTTCCTCGATCGCAGAACGAAGGTCGGTTGAAGTGGCCATTCGGTTCTCCTTGCATCAGCCGGGGCGACGCGCCCGGAACCAAGAACGCATCTCTTGCACGCGGTTCACTCCGGCGTACGAAGCGGCCCGTAATCCGCGCCGGAAAGCGCACATTTGCGAACATCGGTAGCGCAATGCCCGAGGCGCCGCTCCTTTCCGGCTCAACGTTTGTCGAAGGCGAATAGCCTCCGCGCGTTCGTCGAGAGCATCCTCCGGCGGTCCTCGTCGCTCAAGTCGGCCTCGAGCAGCGGCCCGAGCGCGTAGACGGGGTTGATCAACGACTGGTCGGTCCCGAAGAGGATCCGGTCCGAGCCCAGGCTGCGGACCAGGTGCTCGACCTTGCCGCGCTCCTGCGTGCTGGTCACGTACTCCAGGTGCACGTTGGGCAGCTCCCGGGCGAGCTCCGCGGCCTCGCGGTAGTCGGAGGCCAGCGCGTGGAACCACACGAAGGCCAGTTCCGGGAAGCGCCTGGCGACCTCCGCGACCGCCGGGCCGTCGCCGGTCCAGGTGTGGAGCACGAGCGGCAGGCGCCTCGCGGCCAGCAGCTCGATCACGGCCAGGCTCGCCGGACTGTCGACCGGCAGCCGGTTGTGCGCGGGGTGGTTCTTGGCGCAGACGAAGCGCGGGTGCGCCGCGTAGCGCTCGATCTGCTCGCGGGCCTCGGCCGGATAGTGGGCGTTGTAGGTCACCGCCCCGTGGAAGCGCCCGTCGGCCTCCGTCAGGCGCGCCACGTCGGCGTTGCCCTCGGGCGCGTCGTACTGGATGGCCAGCGACGAGGAGACCACCACCTTCGCGAAGCCCGAGCGGTCGGTGATCCGCCGGAGCTCGTCGGCGCTGCCCTCCCCGCCCGGCGAGCCCCAGCGGCCGATGTGGGCGTGCACGTCGACGACCTCGAACCCGGGAAGGAGCCTTTCGACAGCCGTCCGGCCGACCATGTCAGATCCCTCCGAGCAGCATCGAGAGGCTGCCGCCGAGGACCGCCGCGCGCTCCTCCGGGGATATGCCGGCTTCATCGATCATCTCGACGGCGCCCCGCCCGCATTCGAGAGGCGAGCGCGAGCCGAAGACCAACCGCGAGGCGCCCACATCCCGGCAGAGCAGTTCCACCGCGAAGGGCATGCACGTCCGGGTGACCTCCAGGCAGAAATCCTCCCGGCGGCGCAGCGCCTCGAGCGACTCGGCCAGCACCGGGTAGTACACGTCGGAGAGCAGCACCCGGCAGCCAGCGGGGGCCAGCCGGGCGGCGGCGCTGGCCACCCCCGCGCGCTTGCCCACCGGTATGGCCACCGGCAGGCCCGCCCCGGCGCATTCGGCCAGGATGCGCTCGACGACGACGTTCTCGAGCGCCCAGTTCTGGACGTCCGGGAAGAGCCGCACCATCCGGAAGCCTTCCCGGGCGAGCCGGGCCGGCAGGTCCTCCACCCCCGAGTAGGCCGCCGGCAGGATCGTGGCCGCGGGCACGATCTCGGGGTGCTCGCGACAGGCCCGCAACGTCTCGGCGTTGCCCTCGTCGTGGTCGTAGAAGACGCCGCGCAGCGAGACGGCCACGCCCCGCTCCGCCCCGGTCTTCCGGAGCGATTCAAGCAATGCCTCGAGAGAGACGTCGCGCGGCTCCTGCGGCCAGCGTCCGAAAACGCAATGCGAGTCGAGAATGCGCATCAGCCTTCCCTCTCCTGCCATCCAAAGAGCCTTCGGGCGTTCCCGCCGAGAATGGCCGAGCGGGCGTCCTCGGAGATGTCCGCGTAGAGCACCTTGCCGAGCTGGCTGCCCGGATCGATCCAGGGCGCGTCCGACCCGTAGAGCAGCCGGCCGGCGAGCCCCCCGGCGATCAGCCCCTCGAGGGTCCCGCGGGCGTGGCGCGATCCGCAGGTGTCGAACCAGAGTCCCTGGAGCTCGGCGGCGAGCTCCAGGACCTTCCGCCAGGAGTCCCCGAAGCCGCCGAGGTGCGCCAGGATCAGCTTCACCCCCGGCCAGCGCGCGGCCACCCGGCGGACGTTCTCCGGACCGCAGAGCCCCTGGCCGGCCCAGAAGTGCACCAGCACCGGGCAGCCGCGATCGACCGCCCAGGACCAGGCCGGGTCGTTGGCCGGAGACTCCAGCGCCGCCTCGTGCGTCGTCGAGTGCAGCTTGAGCCCGACGAAGCCGGGCAGATCCGCACGGCGATCGAGCTCTTCGCGCAGTTCCGCCGGGTAGTGCGGGTTGGCCACGGCGTAGAAGAAGATCCTTCCGGGGTGCGCCGCGGCCGCGGCCGCCGCCTGGTCGTTGCCCAGCCGGAAGTCGGAGCTGAAGCCCGCGTTGGCCGAGAGCACGGTCCGCTCCACGCCGAGCGCGTCCATGCGCCGGACCAGGTCGTCGGCGCCGGAGCGCGGCATCAGGAACGGACCGTAATCCCCCAGGTGGGCGTGGGCGTCGACGTACCCGCTCACCGCGCCATCTCCTTCAGGCGCCCGGAGGACTCGGCCAGCAGCCGGCGCAGGTTGCCGCCGGCCACCGCGGCCATGTCCGGACCGGACAGCCCCGAGAGCCGCAGCGTGCCCAGCGCGGCCTCGGGGGCCAGCGCCGGCGCGCCAGTCCCGAAGACCATCCGGCCGGCCCCGAATCGCCCGGCCAGTTCGGACAGTCCCTCGTTGGCCAGGAACATCGAGGTCTCGACGTGCAGGTTGGCGTGGCGCGCGAGCAGCGGATACAGCATCCGCAGGGCGCGATAGCCCGATTCGGTCAGGAGCACGGGCAACTCCGGATGGGCCGAGAGCATGGCCTCGAGCGCGTCCCACTCCGCCCCGGCGTCGAGCAGCACCGGGACCCGGCAGCGCTCGAGCGCAGCCCAGAGCGGCCCGGAGCACCACTCGCCGAGGGAGTAGCCGTGGCGCTTGGGCTCGGCCCGGACCATGCCGACGCCGGCGCGGGCCAGGGCGGCGGGCAGATCGTCGGGCGGGGGCAGCTCCCTCGCTTCCGGCGGGAGCACCACCCACACAGGGCGGAGCCGTTGGTGTCCGGAGAGCTCCTCTCCGAGCAGCCGGTTGCCCAGCGCCGGCGAGTGCTCCAGCGCCCGGTAGTCGGCGAACCAGCGCCCGGCGATGCCCAGCCGGTCCATCTCGGCGAGCGCCTCGTCCGGAGCCAGATACGGCCTCCCCGGCGGCACGGCCGGCCGGCCGTAGAGCGCGCAGCAGTCCAGGATCTCGAATCGGTCGTTCATGTCCCGGATCCTACCGCGCCAATCCGCCGGCGGCAACCGCCGCCACCCCCGCCCCCGTCTTGCGCCCCGGGTCGCTCCACGTGCGCGCGATCATTTTCAACGCAGAGGCCGCGGAGTCCGCAGAGGGACGCAGAGTACTGCGTAAGGACCACGAAAGAACCTCCGAAACTCCCGGGCGGCATGGTTCTCTTCAATCCCGCCACCAGTACACACCTCCGCGCCCTCTGCGCGTTCTCTGCGGCCTCTGCGTTGAATTCTGCCGTCGGATGGGCGGAAGACGCGCGGCGCGTACGGCACCGCCGACCGCCCATCACGCCAGCTCCGCGGCGCGCTCGGCCACCTTGCGGTAGGCCATGGCGTATTGCTCGATGATCTCCGGCCGGTCGTGCTTGAACCAGGGCACGCCGAAGGCGATCTCCTCGATGCGCTCGGCGACCGGTAGGGAGCCCGGCCCCTGGCGCACGTCGCGCTGTCCGAAGGAGACCATGGTCGGCCGGCCCATCCCGAAGAGGTCGGCGCTGTGAAAGACCGGGTGCAGGTGCAGCGGCCGGTTGGCTCCCGGGAAGCAGCCCGGCGCGCCCTCGGCCCGCACCGCCTCGCAGAACCTGGCGCAGGAGAGCCCCCCGAGTTCCCCGGCGCGATAGAGGCCGCGGGCGTTGTACCAGCCGCCCATGGTCGAGCCCTCTCCGGCCGGAGCGCGGTGCGGCCGGAGGCCCGGAACGCCATCGAGCAGACTCCAGAAACGGTCCAGTGCCCGCTGGATTTCAGCCATCCGCTCGGGGTAGCGCCGGAGCTGCGCGCGCCCCATGGCCGAGGCGGTCTGGTTGAGCCGGTGCTTGAAGCCGCCCATGGCCACGCCGGCGTAGCGCGCCAGGTCCGGATCGGTCACCTGGGCGTCCACCGCGTTGTAGTTGCTGGCTGCGCCAGTCCGCTCGTAGTGTCCGTAGGCCACGCAGCGCTCGTAAAGCCCGCGGTCGTCGGTGACCATTATCCCGGCCTCGCCGATGGCCAGGGACTTCCCGGACATCAGGCTCATCCCGGCGATGTCCCCGAGCGTCCCGACCATCCGGCCCTTGTAGAGCGCGCCGTGGGCGTGGGAGACGTCCTCGATGACCCTCACGCCCCGGCGGCGGGCGATCTCCATGATCCGGTCCATGTCGCAGGGATGGCCGGCGTAATGGACGACGATGATCGCCCGGGTGCGCGGCCCGATGCGGTGCTCGATGTCGCCCGGCTCGATGCACAGCGTCTCCGCGTCGATGTCCGCGAAGTTCACCGCCGCCCCCAGCGACAGGGCCGCGGTGCAGCTCGCCCAGAAGGTCATGCTCGGGCAGATGACCTCGTCGCCGGCGCCCACGCCACAGGCCCACATGGCCGCGTGGAGGCTGGCCGTGCCGTTGCAGTACGCCAGGGCGTGCTTCCCTCCGATCCAGGCGGAGAACTCGCGCTCGAACTGCTTGGTCACGTCCGTCCCGCTCATCGCCCGGCGGCGGAGCACGTCGAGGACCGCCTCCTCGTCCTCGCGCGTCACGATCGGCCAGTCGAAGAGGTCGCCGGGCTCCGCCCGCACCGACTTGTCTCCGCCGTGGATGGCCAGCCTTCCGGCAACCGCAGTCGTCTTCACCGCAATCCCTCCCTAGGGCGCAGGCCCCGTCCGTTCCGCTCTTGATTCGGTACCGCGCGCTCATAGCATCCCCTGCCATGAGCGCGGACGACATCCGGCCGGGGCCGGGCCGCACGGACGGTCCCGGCGGCGGGGGCAACGGCGCGGGCTTCTTCGGCCTCCGCGACTCGCCCATCTTCTACCTGCTGAGCCGCTGGCCGGTCCTGCTGGCCCGCTTCGAGTGGATCAAACTCCGCCAGATGTACCGCAGTGCCAAAGGCCCGGCGGGCATCATGATGTGGACCAATCTCTTCTGGATCGTGCCCATCGCCGCCTATACCCCGTACGCCCAGATCTACGCCCTGGGGCTGGGGGTCGGCGAGGTACAGATCGGCTACCTGGCCTCGACCACCATGACGGTGAGCACCGTCTTCTACCTGGTGGGCGGCTGGCTGACCGACCGGCTCGGCTACCTGCGGAGCATCCTGCTCTTCGACGCGTTGAGCTGGCCGCTGCCCACGGCCATCCTGGCCGTCGCCCGCGAGCCCTGGCACTTCTACGCCGCGGCGGTGCTCTTCGGGACCATGACCGCGGTGGTGCCGGCCTGGAACGCCATGTTCGTCTCCCGGGTGCCGCCCGAGCGGCGCGCCGCCGCCTACGGCATCCACTTCATCGTCTCGACGGCGCCGGGGCTGGTCCTCCCGCTCGTTGGCGCCCTGCTCGTCAACAGCTGCGGACTGATCCCGGGCATGCGCTGGATCTACGCCGCGACCGCGCTGCTCACGGCCATGGGAATAGGCCTGCGCTGGATGATGCTCCCGGCCACGGCGCCGCTCAGCGAGCGCACGCCCGGCCTCTTCGAGACGTTCCGCGAACAGTTCGGGCTCTACCTCCGCATGGCCCTGCGCCGGGAGATGCGCCCGTTCATGCTGGCCCTGACCATGGTGAACGTGGACATTTTCGTCGGCGGCACCTTCGTCTCCATCTACTGCATGGAGTACCTGGGCCTGCCCAAGGAGCAGTACGGCTGGGTGCCGATGGCGGCCAGCGCCGTGCGCATGCTCTGCGTGCTGGCCTTCGCGCCGCTCATCACCGCAGGAAACACCCGGCGGGTCTTCATCATGGCCAGCGCCTTCCTGGGCCTGGGCTCGCTGGTCTTTCTCGGCTTCCTGCGCTCCCCGCAGGCCCCCGTGCCGATCCTGCCGGCGGTCATAGCGGCGAGCATGCTCTGGGCCGTCGGCGGGGCGCTCTGGGGCCCGGCCATCACCGCCCAGTGGGTCAACCTCATCCCCGAGAACGTCCGCAGCCGGCTCTGGGGCGCGCACGGCGCCACGAGCCAGCTGCTCGGCGCCGCGGCGCTGGCCGCCACCGGCCACCTCTACCACCTCTGGAAGCCCTCGCTGCTGGTCATCTTCATCGTCCTTGAGTCCGTTGCCGTGCTCTTCTTCTCTCTCAGCCGGGTTGGCGCGCCGGCAAAACCCGTCGAGGCCGCTCCCCACTCTCATTAAGCCACAGATGCACACAGATGAACACGGATGACTGCTGATTGGCACGGAACGCAGTCTCGTACTTCCTGCCAACTGCCCTATCTGTGTGCATCTGTGTCCATCTGTGGCTGACTGTCAACCCTGGCCGCGAAGTGTCGGGCGACCTTGACCACGCCGGCGGCGGTCTCGTCGACGTCCCGGTCGGTGAACCACTGGTTGAGCGGCATCCACACGCAGGTCCGGACGACCTCCTCGGCCACCGGGCAGAGGCCATCGGGGTACTCGACGGCCCGGCCGGTGCGCGGATCCTCGAACGGCCAGCGGGAGTGCGGGAAGGCGCTCCTCTCCCGGAAGAGCCGGTACTTGTACATGACGTCGTGGACGTAGCCGGCCTCGCAGGCCACGCCCTCGGCCTTGAGCGCCCCGACGAACTCGTCGCGCCCCACGCCCAACGCCTCCGGATCGACCCGGAACATGTAGAACCAGAAGGAGCAGCGCCCGCCGGGCTGCTCCTCCATGGGAGCCACTCCCGGCAGACCGGCAATCCCGGCGCTCAACCGCCGGCCCAGCGCCGAGCGCCGCTCGACGATGGCCGCGGCCTTCTCGAGCTGCGCAAGCGAAACCGCCGCGGTCAGCTCGTTCATCCGGTAGTTGGGCGCCAGGAACCACGGATCGCGCACTCTGGCGGAGCGGTCGTAGCACTTGTCGGCCCAGAGCGCGGAGAGCCGCGCGAGTTCCGGATCGTTCGTCCCGACCAACCCGCCGTCGCCGGCGGAGATGTGCTTGAACTCGTTGAGGCTGAAGCACCCCATGGCCCCGAGGGTTCCGACCAGGCGCCCCCGGTACTCGGCGAGCCAGGCCTGGGCGCAGTCCTCGACCACCGCCACGCCGCGCTCCCGGGCCACCTCCATGATCCGATCCATCCTCGCGGGGTTCCCGGCGAGGTGCACGACCACGATGGCCCGGGTGCGTTCGGTGATCCGGTCGGCGATCGAGTCCGGGTCCGGCGCGTAGGTATGCGGCTCGACGTCGGCGAAGACCGGCACGGCGCCCTGGTAGAGCGCGCCGATGACCGAGCCCATGTCGGTTATGGGCGTGAGGATTACCTCGTCTCCGGGCCCGACCCCGACGCAGCCGAGCGCCACGTGGACGGCGGCCGTCCCGGAGCTCGTTGCCGTCGCGTGTTTCAGGCCGTAGAGCTCGGAGAACCGGGAGCAGAGCGCGCGGGTCTTCCCGCCGAAGGCGTAGAAGAGCGTGCCCTGCCGGAGCGCGGCCAGCACTTCGCGCTCCTCCTCGGGGCCGTACTTGGCCCCGGTTCCGTATGGAGTCGTCTTCGCCTTGGGTCCGCCGCGGAGCGCCAGACGTCCGATGCCGTGCAATGCAACTCCGGCCATGTTCCGCTCCTCCGCTTGATGCGATCTCAGAGCAGGTCCTTGTGGCGATCGACCACTTTCCTGATTCCGGCGGCCACCTGGGCGACGGCGCCAGGAGCGGGCTGAATCCAGCCGCTAAGGCACACGATGCCGTTGTCGAACAGCCTCTCGGCCACCGGGTAGTCGCCCCGCCTATAACGCGGCAAGGGTATGTTGGCCGGGCCGGAGTGCCCCCTGCCCCAGAGCCCGGGAAAGTCGCGGGTATAGATGGAGCGAAGGTGTTCGGGAGTCCGCAGTCCCGACAGGTTGGCCGGCACGCCCTCGGCCCTGAGCGCCTCGCAGAATCGTGCGGCCGAAAGGCCGCCCAGTTCTTCAGGCTGGTAGATAAAGCGCAGTCCGCCGTATAGCTCCGAGCCCCGGGACTTGGGGTAGTTGCCGGCCAGGGCCATGCCCGGCATTCCCTTGAGACCTTCGACCAGTTCCTCGCGGCTCTCGGCGAAGCTACGCATCCTGAAGGGCAGCGTCTTCAGCGACACGCGCGCCACCGCCAGCGCCAGTGGGTGCGCCCGCCATTTCCAACCCAGCACCTGATTCTCCATTTCGCCGTACGCGGAGTCCTTGAGCTCGTCAAGTATCCCGGTGCGGTGGAGTTGGCCGTAGATCATGGCGCGCTCGTAGATATGTCGGTCGTTGGTGGCCAGCACCCCGCCCTCGCCAGCCGTCACAGGCTTGCCGCCCGGGTCCACGCCCTGGAGGCTGAAGCAGGCCACGTGGCCGACATTGCCGATGCGCCGGCCGCCCCACTCGCTGCCGTGCGCGTGAGCCGCATCCTCGATGAGCGTCAGGTTATGTTGCCGGCAGAGGCCGAGTAGCGCGTCCATATCGCAGACCCGGCCGTTAAGGTGGATCGGCGAGATGGCCCGCGTCCTGGAATTGATGCGCCTGGCGATGTCCGTTGGGTCGGCCAGGAGCGTACGGCGATCCGGCTCGCAGAAGACCGGCTTGGCCCCGGCGTGCAGCGGGCCAACGTAGGAACCGATATAGCCGCCGAATGTCGGGTGGATGAACTCGTCGCCTGCGCCCACGCCAGCGGCGAAAAACGCGCTGGCCAGAGCCAGATGTCCGTGGCTGTAACTCAGCACATACTTGCAGCCGACGAACGCGCGGAACTCATCCTCGAACCGCTTGGGCAACCCCACCCCAGCGCAGGAAATAGCGCCTTCGTCGAGCAGTTCGCAGACCGCTGCCTTCTCCTCGTCGACCGGACGCCGCCACTGTTCCCGCACATCGGCGGTGACCGCCTTGGGACCACCCAGAACCGCCAGACCAGACGTCACACTCACGCTCATCTTAGCTCCTTCCACCTTGCGAATGCCGGCACCCGTGCCGACTGGAGACGCTTCCCATACGCACTCTGCGTGCCAGCGTGTTGTTGCTCGCAACACGCCGTCTTGAGGCACTTAGCAAAATGAGGAGTTGGATGCTCGCCGTCCGGATGTCCGAAAACGGACAAATACTCGATCGCCATGCATTTAAATAGCGATATTGTGTCTTATAGCTTGCGTCCAAATCTGGACACTACCGCGTTATTTGGAGTTCCTTCATGCGCCTGAGCAGCGTGGTCCGGGGTATGCGCAGGCGCTCGGCGGCCCTGGCGCGGACCCAGTCGGTCGCCTCCAGGGCCTCGAGGATGGCCTGGCGCTCGAAGGAGCGCAGCCGCTCGGCAAGCCCGCCCTGCCCCGCTCCGCTGTCGCCCGAGCCGGAAACTTCGATCGGGCGCGTCGGGCCGCCCGCCAGAGCCGGCAGGTCTCCCGCGACGATGGCCTCGCTGCTCGACCAGATGACCGCGCGCTCGATGACGTTGCGCAGCTCGCGGATGTTGCCCGGCCAGTCGTGGACCGAGAGAGCCGCGAGCGCCTCGGCCGAGATGGCCCGCACCGGCTTGCCGCTCTCGGCGGCGATGCGCTCCAGGAAGTGCTGGGCGAGCAGGGGCACGTCCTCCCGCCGCTCGCGCAGCGGCTCGACCCGGATGGCGAGCACGTTGACCCGGTAGAAGAGGTCCTCGCGGAAGAGCCCGCCGGCGATCTTCGCCGGCAGGTCGCAGTTGGTCGCCGCGACGATGCGCACGTCGGCGGTTCTCGAACGGGAGTCGCCCACCGGCTCGTAGCGGCGGTCCTCCAGGAAGCGCAGCAGCTTGACCTGCGCTCCGGGCGAGAGCTCGCCGATCTCGTCGAGAAAGAGCGTGCCCCCGTCGGCCGCGCCGACCCGCCCCTCCCGGTCGGCCACGGCGCCGGTGAAGGCCCCGCGGACGTGGCCGAAGAGCTCGCTCTCGATGAGCTGCTCGGGGATGGCCCCGCAGTTGACGGTGACGAAGAGCCCCCGCGAGCGAGCGCTCGCCCGGTGGATGGCCGCGGCCACCAGTCCCTTGCCGGTGCCGCTCTCCCCGGTGACGAGCACGGCGCCGTCGGCCGAGGCGGCCTTGGCGATGTGCCGGCGGAGGGCCGCCACCGCGCGGCTCGAGCCCACCACCTCGGGGAAGTCCACCGGCCGGCGGAGCTCTCCGGAGAGGTCCCGGGCGGCCAGCAGCGTGCGCCGCCGCGCCGCGGCCCGGTCGATCACCGAGCGGACCAGCTCGTAGTCTGCGTAGGGCTCGACGATGTAGTCGAAGGCTCCGGCCTGCATGGCCTCGACCACCGTCCGCGGGCTGGTCTCGTGGGTGCTTATGATCACCGGCGCGTCGGGGTCGGCCCCGCGCAGGGCCTTGAGGACCTCCATGCCCCCCACCGGGCCGATCTTGAGCCCGGTGATGGCCAGATCGAAGGCCAGTCCCCCGGACCGGGCCAGTTCCACGGCCCGGCCGCTGTCCAGGACCAGATCTACGGCGTAGTCGCGCTGGTCGCGGGCGAAGCGGAAGAAGGCCTGCTCGAAGTCGCCGATCAGCAGCAGCCGCAGCGCGCCCTTGCGCCCGGCCGCGAGCCGCTCGGTCCCGCGGTCAGCCGGGCGGCCCACCGGCCGGTCCGCCCTTCTTCTCCGCGGTCTCGACGGCCTCCTCGATGGTCGGAAGGACGTCGATGAGCTCGTCGACCGCCCCGAGCCTCAGGAAGTTCCGGGCCTCGCGGCTCGGCCGGGCGATGACTAGGACGCCGCCGGCCTTGGCGCAGTCGGCCCAGAAACGGCTGATCACGCCGAGCGCGGCGCTGTTGATGAAGGTGGCCTCCTGCAGGTCGAGGACCAGCCGGCTGCGCCCGCGGGCGATGAGCCCGCCCAGGCACTCCTCGAGCTCCAGGTAGCCCACGATGTCCAGCCGGTCCTCCGGCCGGATGACGGTGACGCTCTCGCGTTCCTCGACGTTGATGCGCATGATGCGCGCTAGTCTACCACCAGGTTATCCGAACGCAAGCGCGCGGTCCGTTGTCCGAGGCCAGCTTGGGGACCGATCCTCACCGCCGAGTCGCCGAGACGCAGAGGAGGGCCTCTTTCCGCGGCTGAAACCACGCACCTGCCATAGGCGCCTGCCGCGTTCGTGACGCAGCTCTGCGCCTCCGCGTCTCGGCGGTGAAACGGCCCTCATCGAAAGGGCTCAGATCCCGATGAGCTGGAGCGCGGTGGAGGCTGTCCAGCCGACGGTCCGGCCGTCGATGCGCCGCACGCCCGGCCGGCGCGCCAGGCCGTCGGCGCCCTCGGCGCTGTGAAACTCCAGGCGCACCTCGGCCGGGAGCTTGGGCTTGAAGGGCCGGACCTTGCCCGCGGCCAGCACCGCGCGGGCGGCGGCCTCGGAGATGGCCTTGTGCGCCGCCTCGAGAGGCAGGCTGCGCGCGTACTGCCGGCAGAGCGCGGTCTTCACGGCCACGGTCTCGACCTCGCCGAGGAACTCCCGGGCCTCGCGGCAGACGGCCTCGTCGCCGGTGACCAGGGCCAGGGGCACGTCGAAGTGGCCCAGCCAGGCGGCGAACTGGGCGAGTTCGCCCCAGCGCTTCCCATCCACGGTGTGGTTGTGCCAGGACGCCGAACTCTGGGTGTGCTCCAGGAAGGCGCCCTGGGTGCCGGCCATGGCGTGGGCCCCGATCAGCAGGGCCACGTCGAACTTCCCCGAGAAGAGCGCGGGCATCACGCTGCCGCGGCCGGTCGGGCGCTCGTACTCCGCCCGGCCGTCCATGTTCTCGATGCGGATGTTGTTGCCGCCGCCGTGCGCGTCGCAGAGCACCACGCGCCTGGCGCCGCCCGCGAAGGCCCCGGCCACCGCGGCGTTGAAGTCGGCCTCGGCGAAGCGCAGCGCGTCGCGCCAGGCCGCCGAGCCGGGGGCCACCTGCTCGCGGCGGACGATGCCGCTGACGCCTTCCATGTCGGTCATGATGTAGACGTTCATGGCAGGACTCCTAGAACCCCCGGCGGACGTCGAGGGCCGACTCGAGCCGGCGGCGCACGGTACGCGGGCCGGTGCGCTCGGCGCCCTGCCGGCCGGCGACCTCGTCGGCGAACTCGCAGCGCACGTACTCGAGCTCGGCCTCGTTGGGCATGTCGATGAGCGCCGGCTCGACCTTGCCGACGAGCTCCATGGCCCGGCGGCAGGCGGAGCCGATCCGCCCGCGGGCCTCGGCGGGGTGCAGCGTCCTGGCCCGGTCCCAGGCCACGGCCTCCTTGACCCCGGCCAGGGCCACGCCGGGCACGAGTTCCTCGGCCTCGGCGCAGGCGGCCGCGTCGCCGGTGGCCAGGAGCAGCGGCACGCCGTAGTGGCCGGCGTAGGCCGACCACATGCCGATCTCGCCGCACTCCCGGCCGGCCAGCCGGTAGCGGAACCAGACGGCATTGTCCACGGTGTGGCACAGGAAGGCCTCCTGCGCCCCGGCCATGGCGTGGGCCCCGACGATGAAGAGCCCGGCGAAATCGTCGGCCAGCCCGGGCAGGAGCTCCTCGCGGTTGGCCGTCTCGTAGATGGCCCGCGGATCCATCCGCTCCAGCGGCAGGTTGCAGCCGCCGGCGTGGGCGTCGCAGACCACCACCTCGTCGGCGCCGCCGGCATAGGCACCCTCGATGGCCGCATTGACGTCGGCGGCCAGGAAGGCGCGCGCCTCCCGCCAGAGGAAGCCGCCCCAGCGGCACTGGTCCGCGTTGACGATGCCGCTGGCGCCGGGCATGTCGGCGACGATGTAGATCTTCTTCATCGGAAGCCCCTCTGGCACGGAGATGGAGGAGTGACACGGACGGGCACGGACTGACACGGACGCACACGGACGGGCGCCCTGGCGACGTTCATCGCAAGCAACCGTCCGTGCAAGTCCGTGTCTGTCCGTGTTTGTCCGTGTCCATCCCCGGCTACCCGCCTCCCAGCTCCAGCACCGGCAGGCCGGCGTCGGCCAGGCGCCGGTCGCAGCTCATGAGCAGGACCTGGGACTTTTCCCCGATCTGCCGGAAGAGAGCCAGGGCCGCCGAGCGCCGGGCGTCGTCCAGGTCCACCAGCGGGTCGTCGAGGATGACCGGCAGAGCGCGCCCGCCGGCGAGCAGTTCGCCCAGCGCCAGTCGCACCGCGAGATAGAGCGCCGCGCGGGTCCCCTGGCTGAGGGCCCCGGCGTCGATCTCCTCTCGCCCGCCGCCCGAGACCGCCGGGGTCAGGCTCTCTCCCGCCAGCCGCACCTGCGGGTAGCGTTCGGCGGTGAAGGCCGAGAGGTACCCGGAGGCCAGCGCGCCCAGGCGGTCGAGGTGGCTCTCCTGGAACTCCTGGATGCTGGCCGCGAGCTCCTCCCGGGCCAGGCTGAGCGCCCGGCTGTGGGCTTCGTGGCGGCCGACGAGCGCGTCGAGCTCGGCGATGCGCTCCTCGACGGAATCGGCCGCGACGTCAGAGGCGGCGGTGGCGGCCAGGTCCAGCTCGAGCGCGCGGACCTCGGCGGAGAGCCGGTCGGCCTGCTCCTCGAGATGCGCGGCCTTGGCCGGCAGCGCCAGGAGCGTCCGTTCCTCGGCCGAGCTCATCCCGCCCAGGCCCGCCGATAGCGTCTCGGTGCGCTGGTCGATGACCGCGAGCTCCCGCACTCCCGCCGCGCAGGCTTCGCGCAGTTCGGCCATCGCCCCGGCCTCGAGCAGGTGCCCGGAGAGCGCCGAGCGCCGGGCGGAGAGCTCCAGGCGCTCGCCGTAGCGCCGGAGCAGCCCGTCCATGGCTCCCGGCGAGAAGTCCACCCGGCCGCCGGCCTGGCGCATGAGCTCGGCGCTGGCCGACTCCATGTCGGAGCGCAGCCGGGTCAACTCGGCCTCCATTTCGGCGATGTCCTGGCTCATCCGGTCCCGGTGCGCCGCCGAGCGCGAGCGCAGCATCAGCGTCCAGCCGAGCATGCCCAGGCCACCGGCGGCGAGCGCCGCGCCGGGGACCCACAGGGCCGCGTTGCGCAGGAATGCCCCGAAGCCGATGCCGCCCAGGCCCAGGGCGAGAAGCGCGCAGGTCACGACCAGCGGCCAGGCCGGGACCCGCTCGGCGGCGAACTCCTTCCGTGCGGCCTCGAGCTCCGGCTCGGTCTGCTCGACTTTATCCCGGGCGTTGCGGGCCCGGCTGACCACTTTGGGGAAGTCCCCGGACGCCCCGGCCAGATCCTCGTAGGCGGCCAGGCGCTGATCGAGGTCGGCGGCGGCGCGGAGCGCGTCCTCGGCCGCGGTGAGGCGGCGGCGCTGGGCGTCGTCGGCCACGGCAAGCGAGGCGCGGCGGCGCGCAAGCTCCGAGCGTTCGCGGGCCAGCTCACCCATCCGCGCGGCCTCGGCGGCCTCGGCGCGGAGCTTGGCGAGCCGCTCGTTGAGGCCCTCAACCTGCCCGCGGAGCCTGGCGGCCCGCTCGGACTGCACGGCGCTCTCGCGCAGCACCGCGGCCAGTTCGGCGCGCTCCTCCTTCAGGTGGTCGACGAGCCCCGGCTTCCGGCGGCTGTCGCCGTCGCTGGTCAGGTTGTGGTAGCGCTCCTTGAGGAGGTCGAGCGCCCGGTCGAAGGCCGAGCCGCCGCCCGAGGCCAGGGCCCGCAGGGCCGAGGCCGCCTCGGAAACGTCCCGGCCGGCCAGCTCGATCTCGTCCTGGGGAACGTAGACCGAGCGCCGGAAGAGGTTCTCGTCGAAGAAGCCCAGGTGCCGGGAGAAGAGCTCGCGATAGCGCTTGTAGACCGGGCCGCTCGAACCCCGGCGCAGCTCGGCCGAGAGCGGCTCGCCGGCCTTGCCGGTGTCGGAGTTGAGCTCCTGGTAGTGGAAGCGCCCGGTGCTGAAGTCCCGCTCGATGACCACCAGGAACTTGCCGCAGTCGAGCTCCAGCCGCCCGCCGAAGGCCCCGCCGGCCCAGGGGGCGTTCCGCTCGCTCTCGGCGCCGCTGGAGAGGCCGAAGATCATCGCGCCCACGAAGTCGGCCAGGGTGCTCTTGCCGGCCTCATTCGGGCCCAGGACAAGGTTGACGCCCGTGGCCGGGCGCCAGTCGAGCCCGGAGAGGCCGCGGAAGCCGTCGATCTTGATCCTGGTTATGTACATGAGCCGTTCTTTCCCCGCCGTGCAAGCCGTCATCATCCCGGCTTCCGGACGAGTTTCAAGCTCAGGACGACCGCGGCAGGACAACTGCACGAAGCGGAAACGAGGACTTGGAACGGCCAAGGCGCCAAGGACGCCGGGAACAACGTAGCTCCTCGACCCAATGCATGCCGACAGAGCCTCCTGTCCGCGGCAGAACCTCCGTGTCGGTACGGGACCGTCTCCGCGTAATCCCACTCAATGCCGTTCTTGGCGCTCTTGGCGTCTTGGCGGTTCGAAGACGCCTTTACGGATGAACCTCCTCGAGCAGCGCGGCGAGGAGCTCCGCAGCGTCGCGGACGAACTTGGGGCAGACGTTGGTGTGCGTGTTGCGCCCGGCGGCCAGCGCCCTGCCCTCCTCCGTCGAGAGGTCCAGGCCCAGGAGATCGCGGCAGGAAAGCGACCCGTTCCGGTCACGGAAGCGCCCGGCGAAGGTCCGGACGAGCTCGTAGCCGCGGTCCTTGGCGGCCTTGTCGGCCGGGTCGACGTTGCCCTCGGCCAGGCCCAGCGCCATGATCGCGCCGCTGGCCGCGCCGCAGAGCCCGCCCATCCGGCCGACTCCCCCGCCGAAGCCCGAGGAAATCCGGAGTGCCGTCTCTTCGGCCAGCCCCAGCGAGGGGGCGAAGGCCGCGAAGACGGCCTGGCTGCAGTTGAAGCCCCGGGCGAAGAGCTCGACGGCCCGCGCGGCGGGGGTTGGGTTGGTGGTCACGCATCGACTCCTCTCGAGTGGCCCGGTCCCGGACGTAACAGCATCGCCACTCCGGTCGGGCTGGCTCAGATCCGGCTGCCCTCGCGGCGGTCGGTCAGTTCCCGGACCATGGCGCAGGTCTGCGCGACCCGGTCGGCCATGCCCCCGTTCAGAAGGCAGGTATCCCGGAAGACGAACTCGATGAAGTAGCCCCGGCCGACGTCCAGCGTCTCCTGCAAATGCGCCCGCAGGTCCTCCAACGAGAAGGCGTCGCCGCAGAGCTTGAGCGGCACGGGCTTCCGGCACCAGATCACGTCGGTCCGGCACGTCTCGGTGAGCCGGGCCAGGTCGCACCAGGGCGTGACGCTGACCTTGCGCAGCCCGGGCAGGCGCTGGAGGACGGGCATCAGCTCGTGGACCGGCTCGCAGCAGCCGTATTTCAGGAGCTTGAACCTGTTCAGCGCGGCCAGGTGCGGCATCAGGAACTCGGCGAACATGTCGGCCGAGATGCCCGTGGACTCCTGGGACTCCAGGTATCCGTAGCGCTCTGGCGAGGCCACCCGGTCGCCGGACCGGGAGGCGGTCTCGTCGGAAAACAGCGAACTGCCCGAGCAATAGCCCTGGTTGCCGTCGTGGTTCGGCGTCAGCAGGCCCTGGTCCTCCTCCCACTGGCCGAGGGCCAGGTTGTCCTCCGCCAGGAACGCGAAGAGCCGGTGCACGGCCTCCGGATTCATGGCCATCTGCAGATACATCTCCTGCATGCCCATGAGGTGCACGGCCTTGTTGGTGATGCCGTTGGAATACATCGATTCGGCGCGGCCGACCTCGACCGGCAACAGCCCCGCAAAGGCCTCCCGGGCCAGCTCCGCCCGGAGCAGGGTCTTCTCCCGGTCCACGGTCATGGCCCGCTTCTTCAGCTTGCCGAAGTCCGCGTCTATGTCCTTGATGGGCGTGTTGGTCTTGTAGCCCAGCGAGTCCTCCGCGCCGTCCCCGGCGCGCGTGAGCTGCAGGTCGTCGCAGTAGCTCGAGAGCGTCGTGCACCAGTCGACCACGAAACGGTCGGGGATGATCCGGTCATCGTCGATCCGCTCGTAGGCGGTGATGGCGCGCAGCAGCCGGCCTTCCAGATGCCGGCCCTCTTCGTCCCCGCACTCGAACGGGGGCGTCAGGTCCTTGAAGAAGGACCCGTTGTCCTCGATGTGGAACGGGAAGGTCTTCTCCTGCAGGCGGTTGTGGAGGCGCCACTTCTCCCGCCGCTCCCGCATCGGCCGCCCGTGGGCGTACTCCGCATACCGGCAGGCCAGACTCCGGAGGCGCTCCCTGTCCCTGCCGATCATCGACGATCCCCTGAAACTGAGTCGCAGACGGTCCGAGCCATTGCGTCGAGTCCGGGCCCTATCCCCCGTCCTCCGCCAGCGCCCGCAGCCCCTCGCGGACGGCCATGGAGATCTCCGCTTTCCTGGCCGGGTCCTTCTCAGCCGCCAGACGCGCAAGCATCCGCCGGGCGAAGACGCCGCGGACCGACTGCTCCCCGGCCAGGCGCTCGACGGTCTCGGGCGAGACCTCCACCGAGGAGTCCTCCACCGCCACGTGCAGGAAGCGGCCGGCCAGTTCCGCCTCGAGCTCCTCGGCGGCGAGCGGGAAGGCCGCCGACCCGGAGAGCTCGACGAGCGCCAGGCGATCCGCGCCGGCCGAGCCGGCCACGGCGGCGGCGAGCTCCGGGCGGGAGTCGAAGTGCGAGAGGTCCAGCGAGAGCTTGAGCCACTGGGCCGGGCCCGTGGGGACGGGCTCGATCCGGGCCTCGCTGCCGGCCTCCAGGGCCACGAGGGCGGCGCTCCGCGCGCCGAGCTCCGGCTCGCGGAAGGACAGTCCGAAGGGCGTGCCCGGATAGGCGCCCCAAAGCCGGCCGCCCAGGCGCAGCTCGAGGAAGGCGTGGCGGTGGCCCATGGCCACGTAGTCGGCGCCGGTCGAGGAGAGCTCCTCGGCGGTGGCCGGCATGTCCTTGCTGCGGCGGGACCTGGCCGAGCCGACCTCGCCGTGGAGCACCAGGACCTCCGGCGCCCCGTCGTCGGCCTTGCGATAGTCCTTGAGGAAGGCCTCCGGCGTGCCCTGGGGGTCCCAGGCCAGGCCCTGGAAGGCCACCGTCGCTCCGCCGCGCTCGAGCACGAAGCGCTCGCCGAGGCGCGGGCTCAGGAAGACCCGCACGCCGCCGGGCAGCGAGTCCATGCGGTAGACCGAGCGCGAGGAGGCCACTCCGTCGTGGGTGCCCGGAGCGATGACCACCCCGATGCCCTCGCCGGCCAGGCGCCGGAAGACGCCCCGGACGCGCTCGACAAGCTTGGCTGCCGGGCTCGGCCGATCGAAGAGGTCGCCGGCCACCACCAGCGCCACGACCTCTTTCTCGATGGCCAGGTCGGCCAGCCGCTCGAAGCTCTCCCATTGGAGCTCGGCCAGCCGCGCGGAGCAATGGTCCAGGCCGGTCCAGGACCGGCCCAGGTGCACGTCGGCGGTGTGCAGAATCAGGGCCACGACCACCTCACGATCGGGTCAGAGAACCGCCTCTCCGGTGCCCGGAGCAGGCTGGAGCAGACTGTCGCGGTATATCAGCCTCCCGGGGGTGTGTCAAGGAGCGAACGGGGACGGGAAGGATGAAAGACTGGAAGGCTGGAAGATTGGGTTACAGACGGGCAGAGGATGGACGCCGCCGGCCCCACGGCGCGGTCATCCCGCCCCGTACGTCTCACACCTCATTCCCAACCTTCCAGCCTTCCAGTCTTCCATGCTTCCGGTCTTCCACCCCTCACTTCGCCTCGGTCAGCTTGGCCCCGGCCTTGTCGAACTTCATGACCCAGACGTTCTTGCCGCACTCGTTGATGAAGAGCCGCCCGGTCTTCACGTCGTAGGCGATCCCGTCGTGCCAGCTGAAGGACGGCGCCTTGGCCGGCTTGCCGCCGGAAGAGAAGACTGCGGGCATCGTGAAGTACTTCATCTGCTCCGGGTCGAAGACCAGGTTGGCGGGTCCTCCGTCGGCGTCCTTGAACACGTTCATGGCGACTATCACGTCGGCCTCGGGCACGTGGGCGCTCTCGCTGCAGAGAGGACCCCATTTGCCGACCATCGTTGGCTTACCGCCGGCGCTCGACAGCTTGCCGGCCTGGAAGTCGAACCGGAGCAGCCCCTTGGCTCCGGAACTGGCCCACAGGCAGTCGCGCTTGCTGTCGTAGGTCAGCCCGTCGCCGTCCCCGTAGGCCGGCGGCACGCCGGCGGTCAGGAGCTCCGCCCACTGCTTCTCGGCGACCTTGAAGACGTACAGCCCGTGCTTCGACCAGGCCACGGCGCCGTGCGGGGTGTACTTGACGACGGTCTTCAGGTATCCGTCGCTCTTGAGCCCCGGGAAGGCCGCCGGCTCCCAGCGCCGTTCGACGACGTTGTACACCGAGTCGGTGGTGGCCAGGTAGCCGCCGCCGGCGTAGTCCGCCCCCCGCCAGACGTGCAGGGGCACGTTGCGCACCCCCTTGGGGGTCCATGCCGCGGCAGAGGGCCAGCGGTTGACGGGATCCTGCGGCTGCTCGATCGGGTAGGCCTCGCTCCATAGGCCGCTGCGCGTGCTGAAGTGGGCCATGTCCGGATAGCAGCTGGTCGAGTGGCCCCCGCCCCAGAGCATGAGCTGGCCCCGATCCGGGTCGTAGAATGTCGTGCCCCAGCGGTTGGTGGCGCCGGGCACGTTCTTGGGCGTCGGCACCAGCGTCCAGACGTTGGGCACGAGGCCGTCGTAGAAGGCCCTGGTCTTGGCCGCATCCGGCTCGGCGACCCTCTCCCAATCCTCAGGACGCCACGACCACGCCACGGCGCCCGGAGCGACGCCGTGGGCGGCCGTCGCCGTCGCGTCGGCCCTGCCCGGGTCGACCCGGCAGGTCCAGGTGGAGCGGCCCTTGCCGGAGTTGGCCACCATCACCAGCACGTCCTCGTCGTCGGCCGCGCCGAGCCAAGGCTCATTTGCGTTCCCGCCCGGGACGCCCGGCGAGTAGCTGTCCGACTTGGCATTTTGGAGCGGCACGTGCAGGAGGTTGCTCCAGCTGTTCGCGTCCACATCGTAGGTCCAGAGCTCGAAGGGAACGGCCTTGTAGCTGCCGCCCAGCGTGAAGCCGCCGGCCAGCGCGACCTTCCCGCTCTTGGGCAGGTAGACGAGCGCGTGGCCGCCGCGCGGCGAGGGCGCCCTCTCCGGCCAGCGCTGCACCCACCGCCGGCCCTTGAACTCGTAAAGCCACGTGTCCGAAAGCGCCCGGTCCTGCGCGTTGCCGCCAAAGAGCACCAGGCAGCCGTGCTCCGGATCGCAGGCCAGCTGAGAGTCGCAGCGCGGCCGCGGCTGCGCGGCCACCGTCTCGGCCGCGCCCTCGACCTTGCGCTGGGCCTCGCCCAGCTCGCTCAGAACGTCCTTCGTGACCGTCTTGAGCTTACCAGCCGAGGCCTTCACGGCCTCGCCCCCCTCACGGAGCGCCGCGGCACCGCGCTTGGCGGTCTCGGGGTCGATATCGGCGGCCCCGAGCTTCCCGCATTCCCCGGCCAGCGCCGCGAGGGCGTCGGCCAGCTTCGAGCACCGCGCGGAGAGGTCGGCCTTGGCCTCCTCCTCGGTATCGGCGATCCAAAAGCGGTTGCGGGCCGCGCTCAAGAGCGCCCAGGACTCGGCCTGGAGCTCCTCCGCTTCCGACGAGAGCTTGCGGTGCGCGGCGCTTCCCGGCTCGGCCTTGCGCCACTCGCCGGCCTCGACGCCGAAGAGCCAAGTGTCCGAACCGCCGGCCGCCTCGCCCGAGGCCCCGCCGAAGGCCACCACCTCGCGGTTGACCGGATCGTAGCCCAGGGCGCCGCCCAGGCGGGTGCCCCTCCCGTAGGGCTTGCCGATGTCCGTCCACTCACGCTTGTCGACGTCGTAGCTGCCGAAGGTGCTGCGGACGTAGGCGTAGAGCGTCTTGCGGTCCGGGGCGTAGCACCACTGCCTGTACCAGCGGGTGTCGCCCGCGTAGCCGTAATCCCAGCTCGATGGACGGAGTTTGTCGCCCTCCTTGATCCACATGCCGTGACGCTCGTCGTTGTCGAAGCCCTTGATGAGCCCGCTGGCCGGCCGGCCTTGCTCGCCGCCTTTGGGATAGGCGTTGGCCCACTCGTTTCCGGCCAGGTCGTACTCCTCGGTGTCGTAGTGTCTGCCGTATTTGCCGGGGGCCAGTCCGCCTGCCAGCACGAACTTCTTGAGGTGCGGCGCGTAGACCAGCGCCGCCCCGAACCTGCCGCCATCGGGCTCCTTCTGGGCCTCGACAAAGGCGTTGGCCTCCGCGGCTGCGGCGGAACTCCCGAACTCATCCGGAGGAGCGCAGAACCCGACGGCAAGACAAAGGGCCACGGCGCCGACCACCCGCGTCACGTTCTGCATGGACATCGCGATCTCCTTTTTGCTCAACGCCCGACTAAGGCCGGGCGACCGAATCTCCGTCGCATGCCGACCACGACCCGGCGTCCAGGTAGAGCCTCGCGCCCGCCTTGGTCTTGAGGACGCTCGCGGGGAGCGCCTCGGTCACCGGGCTCGCGAAGAAGCGCTTCATGACCGCGGCCTTGACGGCGTAGGGCACGACCACCAGCACCCGCGCGGCGCGCATCAGGGCCGGGACGGTCATGGTGATGCCGCGCGCGGGGATGGCCTCGAGCGCCTTGAAGTTAGGGTCGCCCTCGAGCTGGCGCTTGCTCTCCTCGCAGACGTCGACGACGCGCACGAGCTGCCCGTCGCGGAAGTCGGTCGCCCCGGGCTCGTTGAGCGCCAGGTGCCCGGAGCAGCCGATGCCGATGCAGGCGACGTCCGGCGGGCGCGCCAGGAGCAACTGCTCGTAGCGGCGCCGCTCGGCCTCGGCGTCCGGCGCCGAGGGATCGAGGACGTTGACGCTCTTCATCCCCACGCGCGAATAGAGCTCGCGCCGGGGCTCGGCGGCCACCGCGAGTTCCTCGGGCATGCCCGGCGACCAGAACTCGTCGACCGCGAAGGCGTTCACCCTGCCCCACTCGACGTCCCGGCGCGCGGCCAGCGCCCGGTGGAACGCCATCTGGCTCTCGGCGCCGGCGAAGACCACGTCGAGCTCGGCGCGCGAGGCGAGCAGCTCCGCGGCCGCCCGGGCAAAGTCGGCGGCAGCGCGCGCGGCCATCTCGGGCGCGGTCTGGTCCACGAAGACCTCGACGGCCTCGTGCCGGAAGTTGAGCGGGAGGACCGGGCTGATCATCGCTGCGTCATCCTTTCTATCGACTCGCAGGCCAGGATCAGCCCGCGCTGCAGGTGGAAGGGATCCTTCACGGGCAGTGCCACCACGGTGTCTACCTTGTTGCCCCGGCGGTCGAGCCGCTGGGTCCACTCGCCGTGCGGCCGCACCGGGAAGCGCGCGAAGGCCCACTCGTGGACGCGCTCGTACCACTCCAGGCACCAGTCCTCGCGGCAGTGCTCGTAGGCGAGCATCAGCCCGGCCAGCGCCTCGGCGTGCACCCACCAGATCTTCTTCTCGTGGTTCTTCCAGTAGACCGGCTCCTTGCCGTCGACGTCGACGCCCAGGAAGAGCCCACCGAACTCGGAATCCCAGCCGCGCTCGACGCACCAGCGCATCGCCTGGCACGCCTGGGCGACACGCTCGGGCTCGCCCAGATCGGAGAAGATCAGGATCTGGAAGTAAGTGGACTCCAGGCCATGGCCGGGGACCACGGTGCGCCCGGCGGAGCTGTCCTCGAAGCCGTTGTCGGCGGACCTGACGTACTCGAGCAGCGCCCGCTTCTCCGGACGCACGAAATGGTCGAGCACCTCCCCGCCCATGGCCCGGCCCCTGGCCATGACCTCTTCGTCGCCGGCGGCGCGGCCTAGCATCCAGAAGGCCAGCGAGAACTGCATGAACTCGCGGTGGGCCTTCATGCCCGGCGGGGTCGGGTACGGCGCGGTGCCGTAGCTCCCCGGCCGCGCGAGCCGCGAGCAGACCGTCTCGAAGGTCTCGCGGGCCATGGAGAGCGCCTCGCGCTCGCCGGTGGCCGCGAAGTACTCGACCAGGCCCATGATGGCGAAGGCGTCGGTGACGATGCTCTCCGGCCCCTTGAGCAGGCGACCGGCCTCGTCGGTCAGGAAGACCCACGAGCCCCCGGCGTCGCGCCCGTGCTCGCGCAGGAATCGGAAGAGGCCGTGGGCGACCTCCAGCCACTCGGCGCGGCGCTCCATGCGGTTGTAGAGCGCGCTGAAGGTCCAGAGGCCCCGGGCCTGCGACCAGACGTACTTGTCGCGGCTCTGGATGACCCCGTCGTCGCCGATGCACGAGAAGAGCCCGCCGTGCTCCCGGTCCAGGGCGTAGCGCGTCCAGAAGGGCGCGACCTCCTCGAGGAGGTGCCGGCGCAGGAAGGCGCCGAGCGCCGGGAGGTCCCGGGTCACTCCGCCGCGAACCATATCGGAGAGCTCCAGGCCGCCTGGCCGTTCCGTTGCAGAACCTTGACCATGTACCAATCGGCACCTCCCGGCTCGGGGTCGCGCCAGCGGACGTCGAAGCGGGTCTCGGCGAAGGAGTGGGCCGAGCCGAGCCGCACCTTGGGCGCGCTGAAGGTCTCGGCGACTTTCTCCCAGCGGTCGCCGGCGAGCAGCTCCGCGCCCGTCGCCCGGAGCCGGCGCTCCCCCGCCCTCCCCTTGTAGCGCCCCTGGACCTCGGCGGTCACGACGGCATCGGGGCCGCCCTCGACCTCGAAGCCGATCTGGCTCGTCGGCCGTGTGTTGAGCCGGCTGGTGAAGGCCTCCGCGGAGAAGCCGCCATCCGAGACCGCGGTCACGCGATTGAGCTTCTCGACCGAGCCGGCGCCGCCGCAGAAGCACGGGTGGACGGCGAGGAGCCTGCCGCCCTCGACCCGGACGTCGAAGGTCCAGTCGGTAACCTCCCGGCTCGTCATCCCGTCCCAGCCGAACTCGAGCCGGGCAACGAAGCCGCGCGCCTCGGCCGCCGGCGCCGGGTCCGGCCCCGGGACAATGTGCGCCGTGCGTCCGTTCTTGATGATTCGGACGCACTCGACGGGGCCGAGGGCGCTCACCCGGCACTCGAGCTCGCGCGGGGATGACGCCCGCAGCACGTCGCCCATGATGCCGTCGGCCATGCGCATGGCGAGGCCGATGCGGTCGCCGCTCGCGGCGTAGACGTGCCGGCGCCGGAGCGCATCGAGGACGCCGCTCCGGGTGTTCTCGGCGGCCCAGAGGGCGGCCAGGCCCTCGCCGTAGCTTGCCGGGTGGCCCCAGTGGTTGTCGGTCGAGCCGATCACGCCCGCGAGGCGCCCGGCGGCGAGTTGCGCCAGGAGGGACTGCGCGCGGTCCTGTCCGCCCATGGAGTGGCCGAGCATCGGGAAGTTCGAGTCGGCCTCGAGCGAGCAGCCGTGCTCCGAGAAGCCCTCGACGGCCGGGGTGAGCTCAGGCCTCAGGCCGGCCCAGCGCCCGCCGCGCCAGCCGCCCGGGTAGCCGAAATGGTGCAGGATCATGAGCGCGCCGCGCGCGGCGGCGAACTCCTGCAGCTCCTCGAGCGACCGCGCGGCGCAGACCTCGCCCTCCTCGCCGGGGAAGAGCAGATGGTAGTCCCCGTTGGCGCTAGAGTGCCACTCGAAGCCGACGAGGGCCGTGAAGCGGCCGGGCTGGTTCTCGCGGTTGGCCTTGTCGCGTACCGCCGGCCAGGCATCGAGCACCTTGCCGAAGCCGGTGCGGTGGAACTCGACCATGGCCGGGTCGGTGGCCGGCTGGTCGTGCCACAGGCCGTGCGGCGTGAAGCAGTAGGCGTCGAGCAGCGCGCCCCGGGCGATGGCGTAGGACCGGTCCATCGAGCCCTGTCCGTAGCCGACGCCGTTGTGGTTGTGGAAGTCGCCCCAGAGGGGGCGGTCGAGGGTGGTCATTGCCCTTTTCTCCTCGGCAAAGACCTTTGCCTGCAATCCAACGTGCCCAGGCTCACGACCGGTTGGGCCCCTGCTGCGCATGACGCACTGCTCCTTCACACCGGAACTCTACCAACCCATCGCCGACAGGCACGGCGCCTGGCACCCGGCCAGCCGCAGGTAGAAGTGCATGGCGTAGGTCGTCGAGCGGTTGTGGATGCGGTCGCGCCCCACCCCGTAGTTCGACTGCCCGAAGAAGCCGCCGTAGGCCTTGAGGTCGCGGTGCTCGCCGCACTGCAGCCCCAGGCCGAAGCGCGCGGCGCGCAGCACCGCGGCGGAGAGCGGCCCCACGTCGTCCTTCAGCCCGCGCTCGGCGGCGAGCTCGACGAAGTCGAGCAGGGTGAGCGCCGTCACGAAGGTGCCGCCGGAGTTCGGGAAGGAGCCGTCGGCGTCCTGCATGGAGGCCATCCACTTGACCCGCTCGCGGGCCAGCGCGAGGTAGCGTTCGTCCTCGAAGGCCCGGAAGCCGGCCATGAGCGCCACGGTGGCGAAGTCGTCGTTGCCGACGGTCACCCGGCTCTCGCCGTGCCAGCCGGTGTCGACGCCGTCGACGTCCCGGGGCGCGCCGATCTCCAGGAGTCGGTCGAGGACCGGCTTGAATCCGGCATCCAACCACTCGCGGTCGCCGCCGGCGCGGGCCGTGTAGTAGTAGCACAGCGCCCCGCCGGCCTGCCAGTCGCCGGGCACGTCCTGGGTGCTCTCGGCCCGGTCGTGGTGGAAGAAACGCTGCGGCCAGCCTCCCTCGTCGCTGCCGTGGGCGCGGTACCAGCGGCAGTAGTCCCGGGCGCGCTCCAGGTACTCGGCCTTCCCGGTGAGCTTATGGAAGGTCGCGAGCGCGAAGCAGCCGCTGGCCCCGTCGCGGCAGGAACCCCAGGCCGTCTGCGGGGTGTGCTCCCGGAAGGCCCCGATCGACTTCGGCAGCCGCGAGTCGTAAATCTGCAGGCTGAAGAGGTAGCCCATGCCGAGCTCGGCCGCCTTGGCGAAGTCCTCGGCCGGCTCGACCGGCGTCTTCGACAGCTGCAGGAGAGCGGCACTGGCCAGCCCCTGGCTCCAGATCCCGCAGCCGCGCGAGTATCCGGTCGCCGGGAAGTATTCGTAGAGGAACCGGCCGGAATCGGCGCTCCCGTCCACGCCGCCCCACGGCCGCTCGGGCGAGTTCTGGTTGTGGAGGTACCAGAGCCCGCCGACCCTGGCGGCCTCCAGGAACCGGGCCTTTTCCCTGGGGCTGATTTCCGCGACGAGCGCGCTGCTCAAGGTTTTCTCCTTGTCCTGGCGCGGCTTTCAGCCGCAACCGAACGTGCCCTCCCGGTCGAAATTCGGGGCGGGGGCACGATTCAACCCTGGCCGCCGCAGGCGGGCAGGTTGAATCCTCCTCTCCCTTGACGATCGAGCGTGCCACGGGGCACGACCACAGTCATGGAACGCTGGCGCGTTCCATAACTGTGGGTGCCCCCGCCCCGAATTTCGACCGGGAGGGCACTTGTTACGCAGAAGACGCAGCTGTTGCACACGAAGATTCTTCCGATCCTCACGATTGCTGCTTGGCCCGCTTCACCAGCCAGACGTCCTCGTCCGGCTCGATGGCGTGCACGCGGAAGCGTCCGATGTCGGCCTTGACGTCCGAGCCGATCAGCCGGAAGCCGAACTTGCCGGTGTCGGGGACCGGGAACTCGGAGGCGTCCCAGTCGATGCAGCCGTGCCGGAAGGCGCCGTCGACGTGAAACTGCACGTGGCCGCGCGTCTTGCAGATGCGGACGGCGAAGCGGCGGTTGATCTCGGTACACGGATCGACGCCCTCGCCGACCAGCTTCATGCCCGGGTTGCGCCGGAGGTTGGATGTCTCGGTGTGCACCCCGGCGTCGTCGAAGCGGCTGAAGGACACGTGGTAGCTCTGCAGCCCCTGGCTGGCGAGGTAATAGTCGGGCATGACCCCGCTGCGCGCCGGCAGCCGCCCGGCGTCGGCGATCAGGTCCTCCCCGCCCAGGCCGCGCATTGCGATGTAGTTGATCACCAGTCCTCCGTGGGAGCGAACGGCGATCTCGTACTCCACGGCGACGTGGTCGGGCAGCTCCGGGCGGAAGAAGGCCATGCAGCCCGCCCCACCCTGGCGGCTGCCGCGGCAGTGCAGGCGCATGCCGCCGCCGGGGGCCGGCTCGATCGCGCCGATCCCCTCGTGGTGCCAGCGCGAGAAGTCGGCGAAGTCGTCCGAGTGGAGCAGTTCGTGGTTCGCGTATGAGGTCGGCATGACTGATGCGCTCCTGAATGGCAACCGGGCGGCGCCGGTTGCCGGCTATGATTGTGCCTTGCTCCCCTTGACGCGAAGCTCGAAGTCCGCCCCACCCTCGTCGGACGGGCCCGTCCACTGACAGCTGGCCAACGCCACCCGGAAGGGGGGCGTCACCTCGTCCCCGGCCCGGTCCCGCGGGTTGTACTTCATGGCCGCGAGGGCGGGATGGACTCTCGCCTCCGCCCCGGACGGCAAGCGGAGCTCGACCTCCGCGCCGCAAGGCCCGCCGGCGACGCCGAGCGACTCCCGCAGCCCGACCGCTCCGCACTGTCCATCGGGGATCGCGGTTCCGTCCACCCGCAGCGTCCCGCCTGCCCAGACCAGGAGCGGCAGCTGGATAAGCAACCGCCGGACGTTTCGGACACTCCACTCGGCCCGGATGCCGAGGCGCATCGGATTCGAGAGGTCGAAGCGGAAGATCACGGCGCCGTGGCCGAAGACCACGCGAAGGAACGGCACGCCGGCCTCGGTTCCACAGCTGGTCCAGCGCGGCAGGTAGTAGCCGCGCCGTTCGGGCTGGCTCGCGGGATCGATGGCTCCGAACCGGGTCTCGCCGGCAAAACCCGTGTCCATCACCACGTTCGCGAAGGGCACTACTGCGTTCCGGGGATTGTGCCCACCGCCAAGCACCAGCCCGCTCCCTTCGTGCCAGACGTCGATGCGCGACTGGCGCTCGAGCCGGAACTCGTTGTTCTGGTCCTTGGGCACGTCGCTGTTCTGGGCGGAGAGGGCCAGGACCCAGGGACCGCGCCTCTCGAGCCGTCCGGCGAACTCGGCGCTGTGCCACTCGCGCGCACCGTCTGAGTCCACGGCGGTGGGCAGCGGCTCGCCCTCGGCGAGCGCCGCGCGACGCTCCTCCGCAGGCAACATCTCCGCGTAGTAGTGGCAGGCCGCGGCGTAAAAGAGCATGTTGGCCATCGCGCTCCAAAGGGAGTTCGCGAAGCGCCCCGGGGCCTCGAACCGCCCGCTCCGCCGCCAGAGCACGATGCCCCGGGCGTTGAGCGTCCGGCCGGCCGGGAGCCACTCGAGGCCCGGGACGACGGGGTAGCCCGGCGAGCCCGGCAGCCGCCCGTCGAAGCAGCCGATCGTCGTCCCGTCCGGGAAGGTGGCGGCGCACATGAAGGCGGCCAGGCGCTCGCCGCTGTCGCGGACGAAGCGCGCCCCGCTCCGGGCGTGAAGCAGCGCGAGTCCCGAGAGCAAGTGGCCGTTGTAGCCCATGGAGGGCCCGTGGTGGCGGCCCTCCTCCCAGAAGCCGTCTGGAGTTTGAAGCTCGATGAGCTGCTCGCAGAAGAACAGCGCGGCCTCGCACCAGTCGGCGCGGTCCAGGATCTCGCCGGCGCGGCAGAGTGCCAGGAAGCGCCAGGCCTCGTGGTTGGGCGCGGTCATGCCGAAGGGCCGTTCCACGGCGTAGCGGCAGTAGGCCTCGACGAACTCCGACCACTCGGCCCGGCGCCGGGCACCGATCGCGTCGCCGAGAAAGTGAAGCATCTCGGCGGTCCCGTAGATCGGCCACTCCGAGGTGCTGACCCGCTCGCCCCGGGCGACGGCCGCGCGCCAGTCGCGCACCCAGCGGTCGGCCAGGCCCAGGGCCATTTCCAGAACCTCAGCATCACCCCGCAGCGGGTTGGCGGGGTGCTCGAGCCGATAGAGGTGCGCCAGGAGGTAGGCCGGGTTCTTGTAGTTGAAGTGCCCGAAGCCGGCCGGCGAAGTGTCCTCCGGATCGTCGAACTGGATGACGGGCCGATAAAACTGCCGCACCACGTCGACCAGCCGGACCTCCAGGCCGATCAGGTCGGCGAGGTCGTCGTTCTGAGCGGACTGCGCGCCAGGCTGGGCCATGGGCTTCACTTCCTGTGCTTCGCGTAACGGTAGACCCAGACCGAGAGCCCCTCGCAGGCGACCAGCACGTTGCGGTCGGGGTCGTAGTAGCCCTGGAGGTTCTTGTTGCCCGGCGGGCCGTCGCCCTTGATCTCCGGAGTGGTCCACTCGTTCTTCTCGAGCGAGAAGGCCCGGACCTTGTCCGCGACGCCCGGTTGGCAGAGCAGGAAGACGTCGTTGCCGGCGTCGTAGCCGAAGAAGCTGCGCGCGTCGTGGGCCTGATTTCTGTCGTCGGTGGCGACCTTGGCCCAGGTGCTCGTGGCGATATCGAAGGTCCAGGTGTCCTTGCCCTGGACCGAGACGAGCTTCTTGTGCTTCGGGCTGTAGGCCGACATCATCTCGATGCCCGGGCCCTTGCCCTTGGCGGCGAGCTTCGCCCACTTGTTGGCGACGGCGTCGTAGGTCCAGGTCTCGCCGTTGTACTGGCCGTAGAAGAGCGTCTTGCCCAGGTCGGGGATGAAGGTCATGGTGATGGTGTACCTCAGCTGCGGATACGGCCCGGGGCCGACGTGCCGCTTCCAGCGGTTCTTCTCGAAGTCGTACATCCAGAAGTTGCCGATGCCGGGCGCGAGCTTGGCTTTGACGTCCTCGACCTTCAGGCCGTTGGCTTCGGCGTAGAGCCGCGCCAGCGCATCGTTGCCTATGCCGGTCCCCGGCGCGGCCCAAAGGGCCCGCTTGACCTTGGGGTCGTAGGTGAGGCCGTCCCAGGTGTGCAGCGTGTTGATGGGGCCGCCGGTCTCGCGCGTCACCAGGCAGCCGTCTTCCAGGATGACGTGCTTCTTGACCATCTCGAGCGCCGCGGCCTCCCTGCCCTTCTCGACGCTCCCGTAGAGGCCGATGATGCCCTTGGGGTTGCCGACCTCGGGGGGCGCCAGCAGCGTCCAGGTGTTCGAGCCCAGGTGGTACTCCCAGGCGTCGGCCAGCTTGTGGGGCACGCCGTGGTTGCCGCCGCAGAAGAAGGCTGTCCGCCGGTCGGGGTTGTAGGCCATCTTGACGCAGTAGTTGCGGTTCTCCGGGCCGCGGCGGTAGAACTGCTGGCGCCACTTCTCGAGGTCCTTGCCCTGGAGCTTCGCGGCATCCAGCTTGAGCCCGGTCCGGTCGGCCAGGCCCTCGAGCTTCGCGACCGTCGCCGGGTCATCGTCATAGGGCGGCTTCGTCCGCGGAGCGTCCTCGCCGGCGAGGACCGTACCGGCCAACGCACAGATGGAAATCGCAAATGCGCAGCCCGTCTTGAGCATGATGCGTTCTCCTTCGAAATCCCGCCGCGGCCGGACCGGTTTCTTCAGCGCTAGCGCCCGCCGTCCACGTCTACGAAGGGGACCAACCTGGTGGGCACCTTGATCAGCACCGGCGGCAGGTCCGGGCTCTCCCGGCGCTGGATCAGGCGCGCCAGGGCGGTCTCGGCCATGGCGCGGGCGCTCCAGGTGATCGTGGCAGAAACCATCTCCGACGAGAGGCTCCCGGACAGGTCCTGCTCCAACAGTTCCTGATTGCTCCAGCCCACCACGTCCACGTCGCTGCCCACCTTCAGGCCAAGCGATTTGCAGGTCCGCGCAGCGGCCAGCATGTAGTTGGTCCAGGGGGCCACGACGGCGTCCGGACGATCCTTCCCGGATAGCCAGCCTCGCAGGACCGCCTCGGCTCGCTCCAGCGCCACGGCGTCGATGAATCCCGGCTTCGGAGCGAGTCCCGCCTCCTGCAGACGGGCCATGGCCCCGCCCAGGCGGTCCGACAGGTGGGCGCCGCCCTCGACATTGCCCAGCCAGGCAACGCGCTTGCGTCCCCGGCCCAGGACGAACTCGGCGGCCAGGCGGCCGCCCATGTGGCCGTCCTGCATCACCGCGTCCACCTCCGCGTTGGCGATGGTCGAGTCGACCATGACCAGCGGGAGGCCTTCTTTCACGAGCCCGGCCACCAGATCGCCATCGAAGCTGTTGACCACCGCGCCCAGAACCTTGTGGCTCCTCATGGTCGCGATCATCTGCGGGCGCGGCACGTCGTCCGACACGGACATCATGCACCAGCCGCGGCGGGAGGCGGCTTGCTGCAGCGCGTGGGCCAGCTGGATGCTCGCGCCCGAGCCGAACTGCCCGTCGGGCGTGCCCACGCCTATGTAGGCCACCGGCGCTCCCTGGGTCGGGGCGCAGGCCCTGGCCAGGACCCGAAAGCCCTGGCCGCGCACCGCCCGGACCAGGCCCTCGGTCTCCAGGACCTTCATGGCCCGGAGCGCCGTCTTCATGTCCACGTCGTGCTCTCTGGCGAGTTGCCTCACCGAGGGCAGGAAGTCCCCGAATGGGAACTTCGATTGGAGAATGCTCGTGCGCACAGCGGCAGCCACTCCGGCCGAGGAGCGCCCCGAGACGCATGGTAAGTTGTCGCGCGCAGCCGACCTCATTTCACTGCTCCTTCGTAGAGCACTACACCGTACCTTGCCACATGCATACTTAAATCCCCAAAAAAGTCAAGCACCTCCAAGCCAGCCTAATCGGGTCGCATATGGGCCGAGGCAAGTCTCTAGGGCGCATGCGCCACTCCGGGCAGATCGATGCGAAGATCCAGGACTGCATGCATCCAACGGGTTACCGGCCGGTTACCTCCATCACGCCCTGCAGCCGGTATCTTCCATTGGCGGGCGCCGCGCGGCGCCCAGTTCCCGGACTCGAAGGAGGGACAGACATCATGAAGAGGCTGGAACGAATGGGCAGACTGTACATCGCATGCGGGGCCGCCCTGCTGGCAGCCATGTGCTCCGCAGCGGGCTGCGGCGCAGGAGAAATCTCTTCCGCCCGCGGGTCGAAGGCGCCTGCCGCAAAGGAGGACAAGGAGGTCCAACGGCCGGGCGAACTGAAGCTCGTCACCGAGCGCGTGGTGGTCTTCAAGGACGGCTACTGCCTGGTGGTCAAGCGCGCCTCGGGCTCATCCGGCCCGGACGGCGAGGTCTTCACCGAGGAGGTGCCGGACGCAGCGGTGCTCGGCTCCTTTTGGGCCACGCCCAAGCAGGGCCGAATCCTCAGCATGACCGCGGGGGTCGTCACGACCACCGAGAAGACGACCAAGCCGGTGCTCTGCACCCAGCATCTGGAGGTGCTCAAAGCCAACAAGGGCAAGGAAAGCACCGTCGAACTGCAGGACAAGACGGTCCTCAAGGGCACCATCCGCGAGGTGCTCGCCGAGGAGATCACGGCCGCACTTCCGGCCTCGCTGGCGGAATCGCTCGACCAGGCCTATGCCAGCGGGCCTGCTCACCGCCGCGCGCTCCCGGGCAGCATCCACGCGCAGCCCCCGCGGCATATCCTCTCGACGATCACGGGGCTCTCCGGCTCGCTCTTCGTGCTCGGCACCTCCGACGGCGACGTCCTCCTGCCGGTCGAACAGATCCGCAGCCTGACCGTCAAGGGCATGACCGTCACCGAAAACCGCACCGTCACCACCGAAAGGACCGCCAAACGGCTCACCTTCCGATTCGACAAGCCCGCAGCCGAACGCGAAATGCTGATCATGTACTTCTGCCCGGGCATCCGCTGGATACCGACCTACCGCGTCGACCTGGTCCCGGAGGACTCCAAGGAGAAGCTCGCCAAAATCGCCCTGCAGGCCGAGATCCTCAACGAGGCCGAGGATCTGCGCGACGTCCCGGTCGACCTGGTCGTCGGCGTGCCCAACTTCCGCTTCAAGAGCCTGGTGAGCCCCTTCTCACTGGAGAGCGCCCTGCGCAACGCGCTCCAGCAGGCCGCGCCGCAGCTCATGGGCCAGTTCGGCAACAACGCCATGTCCAACGCCCTCTTCACCCAGCGCTCGGGAGAGTGGCGCCGCCCGGTCGAGGTCGCCCCGGCCCCTGCCGGCGGTAACGTGGAACTCCCGGCGGAACTGATCGCGGCCGGCAGCCAGGACCTCTTCATCTACAGCCTGCCCCGGCTGACGCTGGCGCGCGGTCACCGCGCCGCCGTGCCCATCTTCCAGGCCACCGCCCCATACCGCGACGTACGGACCTGGGATGTACGCCTCAAGCGCCGGGACGTCGAAACCGCCCCGGCCGGAGCGGGCGTGGCTTCTCCCCTGCTGCTGGCGGCCAATCAGGTCTGGCACCAGGTGGAGATCACCAACAACACCAAGGTGCCCTGGACCACCGGCGCTGTCATGCTCATGCAGGACGGCCGGCCGCTGGCCCAGGAACTCCTGACCTACACCTCGCCGGGCGGCGCGGTCCGCGTGCCGGTCACCGTCACGGTCGACGCCCGCGGCACCTTCTCGGAGAAGGAGACCGACAGGAAGCTCAACGCCATGACCTGGGACCGCTGGACGTACGCCCGCATCGACAAGGAGGCCACCCTGGTCCTCGACAACCGCAAGGGCGTGCCCATCGACGCGGAGGTCGCCTGCGGACTGGGCGGCCACGCCGACGAGGCCTCCGACGACGGCACCATCGTTCTGGATGCCTTCCGGACCGACGATTGGGAGAACTACCGCGGCCACACCGAGGCCAACAACCACTCGACGGTCAACTGGCGCCTGGAGGTCCGACCCGGCAAGGCCGCCGTGCTCAAGGTCAAGTACCACTACTTCGCACGGCAGCACTGAGGCCCCAAAGGCGCCCGCACACCCGGCACCGGCCCGCCCGGTCATCGGCTCTCCGATGGCCGGGCGGCGTCTTACGCCCGCTCCGCCAGCGTGCGCTGGACGTAATCCAGGTGCTGCCGCTCGTCATCCCGAAGATCGCCTATTCCCTCTTCAACTCCGCTGCCGCCTGGCGGTCGACCAGCCACAGTACCCGCCCGTCGGCCGGGTGGATGAGTTGAGCCGGCAGCCGCATGGGGTCACGCGGGCCCACGAGCACTTCTCGGAGAGCCGAGGCCTTCGTGCCACCCGACACCAGGAAGGCCACCACCGCCGCGCGGTTGAGCACTGCGGTCGTCAGCGTGATCCGTCGCAACGCGGTGCCGGGAAGGGCCGCGTCCACGGCCCAGCGCCTGGCCTCCTCGAGCGCCGGGCTCTCCGGGAAAAGCGAGGCGGCGTGCCCGTCGGCGCCCATGCCCAGCAGGACCAGGTCGAAACGCGGGGCGCGTCCCGCGAAGAAGACCCGCAGGGCCTCCTCGTAGCGGCGGGCGGCCTCGTGCGGAGACCCGCCCGCGAGCATCGGGTGAACCTGGTCGCGCGGCACCGGCACGTGGTCGAGGAGCAGCCGCCTGGCCTGGCCGGAATTGCTCCGCGGATCGTCGGCCGCCACCCAGCGCTCGTCGGACCAGAAGACGTGCACCATCCTCCAGGGGACCACGTCCTTGAGCGGCGCATGGCCCAGCAGCTGATAGGTGCGCCTGGGGGTCTGTCCGCCGGAAAGGGCCACCGCGAAGCGCCCCCGCTCGTCCGCGGCGCGGCGGGCCTCAGCCGCGAAAAGCTCCGCGGCCGCCAGCGCCAGCTGCTCCTCGTCACGCAGGATGTGCAACGCCGGGGAGCCCTCCCCGGCGGGTCCGGCGGTCAGGCCTCGGTCCACAGGTGGCCTCCGTGCAGGTGCCGGCCGCCGTCCACGTTCAGCACCTCGCCGGTGACGAACCCGCTGCGTAGCAGGTGGACCACCGCGGCGGCCACGTCGGCGGGCGCCCCGTGACGCTTGAGCGGCGCGGAGTTGACCATCTGGGCCAGGTATCTCTCGGTCTTGCCGGGCGGCGGCAGGATCAGGCCCGGAGCCACGGCGTTGACCCGGACGTGCGGGGCGAACTCCAGGGCGGTCATGCGGGTCATGACCGCCAGGACGTGCTTGCTCAGGATGTAGGCGGCGTGGGCCAGGTCGTAGCTCCCCAGCCGCGAGTCGAGCAGGTTGACGATCGCGCCCTGCCCGGCCGTCCTCGCGAACTCCCGACTGAGCGCGAAGGGCGCCCAGGCGTTGACGCGCATCGCGTCCTCCAACGCCCCCCAGGTCAGCTCCCCGATCGTGCCCGGATGGAAGATCGAGGCGTTATTGACCAGGAAATCGATGCGGCCGGCCATCCGGCGCGCCCGGGCCAGCAGCGCTGCGGAAGCATTCGGCCCGGCCAGGTCGGCCCGGACCGTCCAGCACCCCGCTCCGCGCCTGTGGAGTTCGGTGCAGAGTTCCACCGCCTCCCGGCGCGACGATCTGTAGTGGACCACCACGCCGACGCCCTCGGCAGCCAGCGCCAGGGCGATGCTCCGCCCGATGCGCCTGGCCGCGCCGGTGACCAGGGCGGTGCGACCGGAGAGAGAGAAGTCCTCGTCAACAGCCTCGCGTCGCCCTGCGGATGGGATCTTCGCGGAGGAGGCTCGCTTGACCATGCCCAGGCCCTCCAGGCTTCGCACCCGCCGGTCCACGCAGAGCCGGGGGACTCATCGTCCGATCGGGGAACCCCGGCCGCTCCGGCACAATCTCAACCCGGTTCGGATGGTGGCGCTTCCCGGCAGCTGTGCTTTCGCGCGCCGACTCCTGGGCCATGGTCGAAACGAGTGCATTGTCTCGCGCCATCTCTACCTGCTCACCGAGCAAGGCACGGGCCGGCGGAGCGCAAGTGGCGGGCGCGGGGATGGAAGGATGGAAGAATGGAAGGCTGGAAGTCTTGGGAGCCGGGGACACAAAGTCGCTCAGGTCCGACGGCCAAGTCCGTCTGCGAATACATGAGCGACAAGCGGAAAGCAGCAGACGCCCGCCGCTTCCGGCCTCCATGGTGGCTATCCATGGCCGGCGCCAGCCTGTTGCTGGCCGGGCTGCTGCTCGGAGCGGCGGCGGCCGCCTGGCCGCTCTACGTCCGATATCGCGCCTGGCGGTATCCGCCGGAGTACAGCATGAGGATCTACGATGCGCGGGACTTCATCGTGCCGCGGCCAAACCTATGCGGCGGGGAATGGCTCCCATTGGAGCCTGTTATCCGCGGCGCGCCCCCGACCTTGGACGAGTCCTGGCCCCAGGTGCTTCCGCCCTTTCTGGAAGACGTCGTCAAACAGGACACCGGCCTCGACAATTGGCAGAACAGGCAGGCCTCGATCCAGGAACGGAACGGGCAGTTTGTAGTCTTCCAACTTCCGGACATGCACGACAGGGTCGCCAGAGCGATCGAGAAACTTCGGCGTGAAGCGCAGCGCGAGGTCTCGGTCGAGGCCGTATTCCTGAAGGGGCCGGCGTTGCCCGGCCTGCTGGCCGAAGCGAAGGTCGTCCCCGGCCAGGTATTGCCTGCCGGCACGGCCCGGGCGCTGATCGCTTCGGCCGCCAGGAACGGCATTCAGGCTGTGCGCCCTACCCGCGTCGGCGATCTGTGCGTCTACACCGCAAAAGAGCTCAAGGAGGCGACCGTGCGATGCTCGAACGGCCGTCCCAGACGCCTCTCGGCTCTCGAGACTCGCGACCTGCCGGGCGTCCCCGAGGGAAGATCCGAACAGGTTCACACCGGCTTCGTGCTGGACATCCAGCCGGCCTTCCCCGGCCCCGGCCCGACCGTGGACCTCCAACTGCGCGCGTCCTACTGCGCCCTCCTGTCCGAAACGCCGGCCGCGGACGGCCTCCGGCCCCTCGACGAGCGCAGCCTGCAGCTCGGCGTGACCGTGCCGGCCGAGGGCTGGGCGGTCCTCATTCTGCCGTCGGCCTGCGCTCCGGCGGCAGGACCAGGCGCGTCTGATCCGGTCGTCGTGCTCGTCGGTGTGCGGCCCACGACGGGCAAGCCGGATGAGAAACGCAGGCGGCTCTGAACGGGAAACCGCCCTGGAAGGTTGGAAGACTGGATGAATGGAACTATGGGCATGCCGGACTGGCCATGAGGCATCGTCCGGCCTCTCCATTCTTCCATCCTTCCATCCTTCCACCCCCCTCCCCCTCCCCGCTCTTGAAACTGGCGCCGCCCTGCCAATACTTGCTCTCGTAACGACTTCAGGAGAACCGCGTCCATGACCCGCCCGCTGCCAAAGCACGTCGTCTGGATCACCACCGACCACATGCGCTACGACTGCATCGGGGCGCACGGCAACCCGGCCATGCACACGCCCAACCTCGACCGGCTAGTGCGCGAGGGGGTGTCCTTCGAGCGCTGCTACGTGCAGAACCCCCTGTGCATGCCCAGCCGGGCGAGCTTCATGACCGGGCTCTACCCGCAGCAGACCGGCGTGACCGCCAACGGCCTCTGCCTGGCCCCCCACTTCCGGCCCACCGTGGCCACGGCCTTCTCGGCCGGCGGCTTCCGGACCGCCCAGATCGGCAAGCTCCACTTCCAGCCCCACGAGGACCACGACCTCGACCCGCGCGCGCGGCACTCCTACGGGTTCGACGTCTTCTGGCTCTCTGAGGAGGCCGGCTGCTACGAGGACGCCTACATGACCTGGCTGCGCACCGAGCGGCCTGACCTGGTCGAGACCTTCCGAGTGCCGCGGAGCTGCTCGCCCCAGCGGATCAAAGAGCGCGAGGGCCGGGTGCTCGACGCGCCCTGGGAGTACAGCCATAGCGGCTGGGTGGCGACCCAGGCCGAGCGCTTCCTGAAGGGCCGCGCGGCGCTCGGCGGCGCCGGGCCGCGGCACTTCGTGCACCTCGGTTTCTATGCGCCGCACCCGCCGCTCAACCCCACCGAGGAGATGTTCGCGCCCTACCGCGGCGCGGAGCTGCCCGCGCCGCACCTGGCCCGGGACGAGTGGCGCGACAAGCCCGAGCCCCTCGCCGGCATGCTGCGGATGTGCGACGGCTGGTCCGACGAGCGCCTCCTCGAGTACCGCCGGCACTTCTACGCCATGGTCACCGGCGTGGACCTGGCCGTCGGCCGGGTGCTCGCCGCCCTCGAGCGCGAGGGGGCGCTCGACGACACCCTGATCGTCTTCAGCAGCGACCACGGCGACATGTGCGGCGACCACCGGATGATCCTCAAGGGCCAGTCGTACTACGAGGAGCTCATGCGCCAGCCCTGCGTGCTCTTCTGGCCCAACGGGCTCGGCCGCGAGGGCCGGCGCGTGATCGGGCTCGTCGAGATGGTCGACCTGCTGCCGACCATGCTGGGGCTCTCGGGCTGCGCCGTCCCAGAGGTCATGGTCGGGCGCAACCAGGCCGAGGCGCTGCTCTCCAGGGCCGCGATCTCGCCCCGAGAAAGCGCCTTCGCCTACCACGAGCCGGGCAACGCCATGGTCCGCACTGCGACTCACAAGTACATCCGCTACGGCCCGGAGAAGGAGGTCCTCTACGACCTCGAGGCCGACCCGCGCGAGACGACCAACCTGGCCGGCCGCGACGCGAAGCCGCTCGGGGCCATGCGCGAGTTGATGCTCCAGCGCCTGCTCGAGGCCTCGCGGAGCCCGCAGCCCAGGCTCTACCGGTACTGAGCGGTTCGGCGTAACGCACGACAACTGGACCGGTGTGGTCTTGCATCGCCGTCGCACGGCCTATAATGCTTTCGGAAGGGTCGCGAGCGGAGCCCTCCAGATAATCGCGCCGGAGCCGGGGTTTTCGTTCCGAAAGGTCTCATACCATGCACATGCGACACGCACTGGCCGCGGCCGGCGCCGCGGCGCTGGCCGCCATGGCGGCGGGCTGCGCCTGCCTGCCGTCCATCGGACGCGCGGAGGCGCCCAAGGCCCAAACCGGCAACCTCACGGTCCTGACCAGCGAACCCAACGCGGAGGTCTACATTCGCTGGACGCGCAGCCGCCCGTGGGAACTGCTGGGCACCACGCCGCTCGAAAAGGCTCCTCTCGTCTCCGAGGAGCGATCCGAGCACTTCTCCATGAAGATCCAGAAACCGGGCTGCCGGACGCTGGAGTTCGAGCGCATCCGGCTGCGCCCTGACGCTGAGCTCTTCCTGAGCTTCGACCTGCCCGCCGGCGCCGACGCTACCGGGAACCTGGCCGACGGCGACGGCGCCCCGCGGCCCCGCAGGCTCTGACCCGGAAGCCTGACCGTCCGTCAGGGCTCCGCTCGCGCCCTCCGCCCCAGCGAACAGCACCCACGCTCCGCGCGCCGAGCCGCGCGGCTCCGACCGTCCGTGTCCGGACGGCTAGCGCACCTGCCCCCGGATCTCGCCCTCCTGATGGGCGCCGGTGTGGACGTGGACGTAGATCCGGCCGGCCGCGATCTCGTCGGCCAGTTCGGTCATGGTCCTGCCCCTCATGGGCCCGACCAGGTCGGCCGAGCCCAGGACGCCCTCGGCCAGCGTGCCGCTATACCTGCCCTTCTTGAGGCGCCAGCCCGGTCCCGGCGGATAGAGCCGGGCCACCACCTCGCCGTTCCGGCCGGGCTCGGCCATGTGCAGGTGGGCCATGATCGCGTCATCCACGTTCCGGACCGTCAGCCGGAAGCGGAGATCGCCCTTGCCGTTGACGGGCACGAGCTCGAGTTCGGCGCTCGCCCGCGTGCCGACCGGCGGCACTTCGTAGGCCCCGCTCAGGACCGCCGAATAGACCAGCCCCGGGCCCGACCCGCGGCAACCGGCCAGGGCCAGACAGGAGAGAAACCCGGCGAGTACGACGACCCGGGAGCCCATATCCGCCTCCCTCCGCGCTTCGGCCGGCAGGACCCATTCCCGAGCCGGCACAGAACAAACCGGAAACACAGCCAGAGCATTCCCGCCCCAATCTAGCTACAGCCATGGAGGATGCAGGCCACGAAGCAACCGGCCGGCAACCGGCCGGCAACATGGCGGATACCCTGTCGAGTCAAAATAACGTCAAAACCTGCCCCGCTTGTTCTATGCTCCCTGTGCAACTGCTGGAGCTTTGGCCCCGCCTTAGCCCGGAGTATCGCGCCGAGATCCTGGCTATGGCGAAAGAGAGGGCTGAAAGATGATCGATATGAACCGGCCGGGCCTGGCGGTGCGCCTCGACGCCGACACGTTGAGGGCACTCCAGGCTTTGGCCTTTACCCTGTCTACGATACTTGAGGATACCCCTGTTGAAGTGGGTACAGCGCCACGTCTGTCCGCATGGCTCGATCGTCTGAGGATCGGCATTGTCTCCCCATCCTTCCAGGGACGTGACGCAAGACGCGGAGTTGCGCACCTTGTGTGCCATTTTGGCCGGTCTTTATGGGTCCTTCCCAAGGGGGGGAGGGACCGGGGGCTCTGCCGGTTATGGCTGTTTTTTCGTATTTCGTCCGCGAAATTAGGTGGTTCCGTCGCCATCGTTTTTGGGGCGCTGTGCATGCTCAGGGCGTATACGGCTCCGGGAGGTGCTTCTCATGGCTCTTGACCTGACCGCTCTGGAGGAACGCCGCGCCAAGGATCGCGCCCGCTACCGGCTCCACCGCACGGAGGTGCTCGCGAAGCGAGCGGCGCACCGGAAGGCGCACCCCGCCAAGTTCCGGGAGCGAGACTGCCGATACTACGAAGCGAACCGCGCGGCCGTTCTGCAGAAGCGTCATGCCTCCTGGGTGAAGGGCGAGGCTGCACGGACTGAAGACGCCGCCGGCCGTCGACGTTTGCGGGACTCGCTGCGCACACTGCGGACTCGCGTGGCGGCGGTCGAGCGCTCTGCGGCTGTGCTCTTCCGCCGGCTTGGGGCCTCTGAGCGTCGGCGAGAGAGCGGGAGAAAGCGCTACCTCGAGAAGCGCGAAGAGCTGCTCAGCTATGGGCAAACCTACTACCGGGAGCACGCCGAAGCCCGACGCCGATATCAGGCTGCCTATCGCCAGCGCAAGCTGGCTGAGCGGTTGGCCTCTGCGGAGTCTGTGCCATGACTTCCCCGCGCCGTACCGGCCATGGCCTGAGCCGCTCGGCCTTCGGCCTCCTGTGCTACCTGCGAGGGCGGGAGGATGTCGGCCCCAGCTTGCGCCGCAAGGCCGAGGACTTCACCCTCGGAGCCCTGGCCGAGGTGCTGGGCGACTCGCGCGAGACGGTTTCCCGGGCGCTCCGCGAGCTCGCCGCAGTGGGCTGGGTACGCGTCGAAGAGCGGAGCGGCCTGGGAATATCTCTCAGGTGCATCAAGCAACCACGGCCGGAGGAGTTCAGGGGGGATTCCCCGCCGGTAGGTGAGCGCGGCAACAACCACGGGCCGGGCCAGGGGGGAGCCCGGCCCACAGATCAACAGGAGCTCGGCAACGATGGCTGACAAGACGACGGCCCCGAAGGGCAAGATCGAGGAGCGGCTCGGCGGTTCGAAGTGGTTCTCCGTGCCGAACTGGGCGCTTGAAGGCGGGGCGCGGTTGACCCCTTACGAGCGGCTGGTCCTGGTCTACTTGGCCAGGCGCGCCGGCAACGACGGGCAGAGTTGGCCGTCGGTGGAGTTGGTTGCGTCGGATCTGGGCATGTCTCAGGCCTCCGTGCGCCGCGCCATCTTCGGCCGGGAGACGGGCAAGGGAGGCGGCAGGCAAGGGGGCTTGGTCGATAAGGGCCTGGTCGCCGTGGAGCATCGCTTCCACGAAGCGACGGGGATGCAGACCAGCTCCCTCTATCGCGTCAACTGGGAGGCATTTCCAAGCGGCGCCTCCGGCCCTTCCCCACAGGAAGCCCCGCCCTTCCCCACAGGAACCCCCGCCCTTCCTGTGGGGAACCCCCGCCCTTCCTGTGGGGAAGGGGAAGTAAGACCCAGTGAACAAGACCCAGTGAAGGGAGACTCAGTGAAGCAGACCCAAGACGAGGGTCGTTCCATATCCCCGCTTTGTAAGAAAACCGCGCGCGCGCGCGAGGCATCCCCCGCCACGTCCCCGGCCGAGCTCCCCAGCGGGCAGTGCCAGGCACCGCCAGCCGCCCAACTCCTCGCCGTCCCGGCCCCCGCGCCGGCCCCTTGTCACCCCTCCCCGGCAGCGCTCAGAGAGTCCGCCGCGTCGAGGGGTGATACACAGTCACCCCAAGCCCCTCCCCGCCAGCCGGCGCCGGTGGTAGCGAGCTCCCGGTGTGTCGGCGGAGCCTTCATCGAGGCCTTCGGCTACCGGCCCCAGCCGGCGCTCGAGGGGCGCATCCAGGTGGCCGTCGACCGCTACGGCGAGGGCCAGGTCCTGGAGGTCCTGGCCAGCCTGAACGGCGGCCGGTCCGGCGGCTGGGCCGAGGTCGAACGCCGTCTCCGCGCCGGCCAGGCCTGCAAGCCCCGGCAGGCAGTGGCCGCCGAGGCGAGGGCCTGATCATGCCCCGCGTGCCCGGCATGAACCTCCGCCGCTCCGGACCGGCCGCCGGCCAGGCCTGCGCCGAGCATCGTCTGGCACCGCCCCTTACTCCGGCGCCGGCCGGTGAAGCGGTGTCCACCATGCGGGCCGGGCTCCTGGAGGCCCTGGAACTCCTGGCCGGGCTATCCCGCCGCGTCCGGGCGCTCGAGCGCGGCTTCCTGGCTCTGGCCGCTGAGCGGCGGCGGCCTTGCAGATGCATCCACAACGCTCCTCGACCCGGCGGCCGCATGCGCGGCCGGGGTCGGCGGGGCGAGTCAAACGTGAAGGGAGGTTGACGTGTCGAAGTTCAAGTCCAAGGTGGCGACGGTCGCGGAGCGGCTGGTCAAGTTCGAGACGGCGCTCGAGGCGGTCCAGCTCGCGATGCAGGAGGCGGCGGACGCCGAGGCGGACCTTGTCGCCGCGAAGGCCACCGGCGAGGCGGTCGACGCGGCCAAGCTGCGCAAGGCCGCCGAGAAGAAGTCCGCTGCCGCCTCGGAGGTGGAAGCCCTCGGCCGTGCCCTCGCCAGGGGCCGGCAGGAGTTGCAGGCGGCGGCGGCCGAGGATATCGCCGCACGGGGCAAAGAGGTTCAGGCCATGCGGGGCGAGGTCTCTGCCTTCATGGCCTCCGCGCGCTCCGAGATGGCCCGGCACATGGCCAACGCCCTGGCCGTGGCTGCGCATCTTTCGGCGGGCCTCTATGAGAACGCCCGGGCGGTTGGCACGGGCCAGAACGATGCCGTCTTGATCGGCGTGGCGCTGGACGCTCTGAAGGGTACGGCGATCTACGCGGAGGAGGCTGTCGCCGAGATCCGGAGCGTTTTCTCGAAGATCGCCACGAACCCCGCGGCGAAGCTCCAGGAACTCAACGCCCAAATCGCGAACCTCGAAGAGATGTCCACCACCGCCCCCGAGGCCATCGCCGAGCAGGCCCTGGCCGCTGCGCGCTCGGAGGTTGTGGCGCGCTCTAAGGCCGCGACCTCGGCTGCGGTCGGATCGGAGTAAGCGCAATGCCCCCCGGCCCCCGGGCCGCGTGCGCGGCCGGGGCCGGGGCGGCATGCTGAAGTGCAAGCAGTAGTCTGGGAGTACTGCAAGTGTCCGAACCCTCACCTTTCGACGCCGAAGCCGTGCGCTCAATCGTGGTCGAGACATGGGGGAAGTCTCCCGAACTACGGGTCAGGTTCCCGCGGCTCGACAATCTCCTGGACCATGTTGTCCCCCGGCTGGCCTCCGGTAGCTTCCGGGGCAAGCACACCAAGGCCCCGGCCGATTTCAGGTTTCTGCAGCGTGTGGTCGACCGCGCCTTTAAGCTCAAGCCCGCGGCGCCGGCGCCGGACGCCCCGGAGGCGGCGGTCAAGCCCGCCTCCAAGCCGGCCGAGCGCACAGAGGCCCGGCAGGCGGCGGCGGAGTTCCGGCCGTTCTTCACCCGGGAGCTACCCCAGCGGCTCGAAGATCTCTACACCATGGCCCGGGACTTCTACGCGGAGCAGAACCCGGCCGCGGACGCTCCGGGCCTCTTCGCGCTGGTTTCGTTCGTGCGCCACCAGTTCCTGAACTACCGCGAGGCCGCCCGAGCCTTCGAGAAGCTCCCCAGTATGCCGCCACCGGGCTACCCGATCATGTGGGAAGAGGTCCGCGCGCGGTGGACGCGCGAGGCCATCAACACCCTCCGCTTGGTCTACGGCTGCCGATACCTGGCCCGAAGGGTGAAGGAACTCCAGCGCCTCCATGCCTGAGCGACCATCCTTCACACCAGAGGCCCTCCGCGCCCCGGAGGACGTGCCAGGGCGCTGGCCTGTGGCGAGCCTGGAGACCTGACCTTGCCGACGTCGACACCTTTCGACCTGGCGGAGTTGCTCCTGGAACTGCAGCGCGCAAGCGCCCCGGGCCCTGGCCGGGACCTGGCCGAGGAGCGGCTCCTGGCCAGGTTCGGGCGCATGGTCAACAGCCTGGCCGGGCGCTACCGGGCCGCCGGGGAGCTGGTGGGACTCGACGGCGAGGATCTGGCCCAGGAGGGCCATCTGGCGCTCCTGGCGGCGGCCCGGGGCTTCGACCATCGGCCGGGCTCGAGCTTCACCGGATATGCCTTCACGCGTTGCTCCTGGGCGATGCTCCGCGCGATCGAACTGGCCCGGCCGGCCGGCTGCCGGGGCGGACAAGGCCGGTTGCCGGCGGTGCGCTCCATCGACGTCGCGCCCGGTGAGGATCCGGACGCCGAACTCCTGGCCGAGGCCCTCCGCGCCCCGGAGGACGGCCCGTCGGCCGAGCGGCTGGCCATCGACGGCGCCGCGCTGCGCTCGGCCATCGAGCGGCTCCCCAGGCGGCTCCGGATGGTCATCGTCGAGCGCTACGGACTGGCCAGCGGCGAGATGGTGACCCAGGAGCAGCTCGCCGGGCGCCTGGGGGTGACCAAGCAACTGGTATCACGGATCGAGTTCCGGGCGGTCCGGGCGCTGCGGAGGGTCCTGGGGGTGACGGTCAGGGAACTGGAGGAAGCTGAGGGCCTTGCGCTTGCACCCTGCGGCGGATGCCATCCTCCGCCTGAGCCGGGTCCGCGAGATATGACTCCAGTGCCCGAAGCGCCAGAGAGTTTACGCTCCGGTCCTGGAGCTTCGCCTCGGCCTGGAGGGCCTTGAGCGTGGCCGAGGGCATCCGCACAGTGAGCGCCGCCCCGAGCCGCTTGGGGAGTTTCCTGGAACCCATGGGGGCGCATTCTACGGACTGGCCAAGCCGGCGCAACCGCCGGGAAATCCGCGCGGCTGGCCTTGACAAGCATCGCGCCTTACCCTATACTCACGGTAGTTACACCGTGAAGCGCCGGAGCCGGTCATGCTGAGAACCTCCAGACTCATGAGCGCCACGCCCCTCCGAGGGGTTGACCCGGTGCGGGTCTCCGCCCTGGCCGCGCGGTTGCGCTCGGAGCACCCGGAGACGGTCCGGGCTGCGGTATGCCAGGTGCATCCGGCCGCCAGGACTTGGAACCTCTGGGGCGACTCGGCGCCGGTCTGCGCCGGGTGCATCGCTCCGCCGCCAAAAGTGAACATCCCGGCAGGCTGAAGCCGGCCGACAACGCGCTGTGCAAGGGCGCGCCATGAAGAACGACGGAAGAAGAGACAGCGACGGGGGCCGCGGACCCCGCTGAGCCGCTTGCACCGGCCAGCACCCGCGCGCCCCCGCCGCATTTCCGGAGGTCACCGTGTACGCCACGATGATCCGCGAAGCCGCCGCACGTCTCGGCCACGTCGGCGCCAACGTGCGCCACGTCGAAGGCTGGATGCGCTCGGAGCACCCCACGCTCGATGGCCTCTCCCGGGCGCAGTTCCGGGAGGAAGTGGCGGTCGCGCTCGAGTGCTGCCGGGAGGCCGGCGAGGAGATGTCCGAGGCGGTGGCCAGGAGCCACGGCCTTTGAGTTCTACGGGGGACGGTGGCAGGTGCACACGGCGCGCCTTGTGGGGCCAGGGCCAGCGGCCCATCGCAACCGCCTCCCCCATTTCTTCAACGACTGCGACCAGTTGCCGGAGGCCGTCACCTTCGCGCCCTGGCCGCCTGACCCGCTCAAGCGGGAGGGAGTGACCATGCCGGTTCACACCGCTGCCAACGTGGACGCGATGCTTCGACGCAATGGGATTGAGATCCCGAGCCCTTCGGATGACGCCGCCGTGGTGGCCAAGGTCGCGGAACTCGGCTTTGCCGAGCTCAGGGAACGCCATAGAGAAATCAGCGCCGACAAGATGGAAAGCATCGCCACCCGCGCGCATGAGCGCGGCGATGCCGCCGCCGAGCTGGCCGCCGTGCGGGGCATGCTGCGGCTTGTTCTGGCCGCCATTCCGACGGCCGATGAGGATTCCGAAGACGATCCAGGATCGCCCGATCTCATCGAAGCTATCCGTGCGGTCTACGCCTTCCCCATGCTCTTAAAGCACGCGTCGAGTCAGGGAGACTTGACGGCGATCACATGCGCGGTGGACACGATCCGGTTACGGCTTGAGGGGTTCGCCGGGGAAGTCGGTGCGATTGACTCCTATCTCAGGCAGGTAGACAAATCCTCGGCGAACTCCGGCAAGGTCGCCTGACCATGGCCGCCCACGACGAAGGCCACAAACTTCCGGGCGGCTGGGGGCGCCTGGCTGAGAGCCTGAGCGTGCGGGGGGTTCGCACTGTCAACCCGGGCGCCACGCCAGCGCCAGCCGATGGCGAGACTGCCGAGTCCCCCGCCCCGCCGTGCCCCGCCGTGCGCCTGGCGGGAACGGGCATGTTCACCGCGCCGCTCTGGACGCTTCGCGAGCCTGGGCTGGATGCCTCTGAGCGGCTGGTCTTGTTCTTCTTCTTCAGCGCAGCCGGAGCCGACGGCGGTCCGGCCCCGACTGTTGCGGAGATTGCCACGGTGTCCGGACTCTGCCGGCGCACCGTTCAACGCGCGATGAAGGCGCTCGAGGATAAGGGCATTCTCCGCGTCACTCGGCGAACGGCGCCAGATGGGACACAGCTGGCCAACTTCTACGAGATCATGGGGCCGGCGGGAAGGAGCTGACATGAAAGCCGCATGCGAGAAGAAGAACCCGAGCGCTGAGACGATGGTGTCTCAGGCCTACCTGCAACGCGCTTCCGCTCGATATGGGGGGATGACGCGTGAAGAGCTCATCGCACAACTCGCCAGGCTAGAGGAACTCACGAAGAATGCCCACGACCACGACAAGGAATACCCGATTGAGAGGGCACTCAGATTGTCACGGGACTGGCATGACACTCTGAACTGTTGGGGCATGCGGGACCGGAGAGACGAAGTGGAAAACGCCGGGCACGCATTGCAGCTCGCAGTAGCGATCCATCCCGATGACAACAACGCCGAGGCCCACGATGCTTCCATGGGCTTTTTGGATTTGCTTGGGGCCAAGCTTATTGAGTGGGCGCGCTTGGATTTGCTTGGGGCCAAGCTTATTGAGTTGGCGCGCGAGGACAAGAACAAGGACAAGGCGGAGCGGCCGTGAACGTCTTCTCGGCCATCCCGCTGACCACCGTCCGGCCGGCTCTCCACGGCGAACTCGCCGCCGAGTTCCGGGCGCTCTCGGCCCGGCTCGGCCGGTACCTGGCTGGCCGGGCCCGGCCGGAGACGGTGCCGCTCGAGGTCCTGGCGGAGTTGGTCCGGGAACTCCGGGAGCTCGACCGCCAGCGGCGGGGGAGGTGCTGAACATTCCGGGGCCTGAAAGGGCGGAGGCGCCAGCGCCTTGGGGTTTCCTCACCCCGGCGCCCCGCCCTGCCCCGGTTTGACGCTTGAACACGGGCCGGGCGACGTAGAATGATGCACGGGGCGAGCCGGCTGCGCGGCTGGGCACCCCACTCCCGAGCGCGACGGGGGCAGAAGTGAAGAAGAAAGAGCCGACACAGCCAACCCATGAAGACCGCCGGGTATCCACCTTGGCGTTCTTTCTGTCTCGGCCCCGTTCCTGCAAACGCATACTGGCCCGCGCCAAGAAGTTGATTGAAGAGAGCTTCTGGTTTGACGCGCATCCTAAGATGCACGAAGGTCTGGCCGCCCGCACTCATGCCCCCTTCATCGCTGGAATCATGGAAGCCTTAGAGTTTCAGAGAGGGTACGAAGGCCCGGCCGCCTTCATACCCATGCAAGTCGTTCGCACCTCCGCCAAGTATGCGACCATCGAAGCGCACCCCTTTGAAGTTCTCAGCGCGCTGGAAAACGCATGCCGCAGTTACCGCCTGGACTTCTTCTTAGTGGACGGCCGCAAGGAACGCCCTATTCTTCCTGGAAGTCGATTCAATTGGGAAACCCTGCTGGAAAAGATTGGCAGCACATGGGGAACACCGGATGACTTCTGGAGCAGTATGCAGGCTGTGCGCATTAGGATGCCAAAGGTGTTCACACAGGCCGATACGAGCCATTCTGATTCACTATCTCCACTCGCAACCGGTGAAGCCGACCTGACAAATAAGCAACGGTGCATCGTCGCACTCTGTCGAAAGAAGGCGCATGTCCTGTGCGAGATCCGCCAGGCTTTAGAGGAACGTGGAATCTATGATGGGATTTCAGAAAGCCAATTAAAGGTCGATCTTGCCCTCCTCGTGAAGAGAGGGCATCTGCACAACAGACGTCCAGATGGATATATCGCCACCGTACTTTGACTGTACCCTGACTAGACTGGACACCTTTCCCCGAGCGCTGTACTTTCTCTGTAGACATCAAGCGCGAGAGGAAAGGCAATGAGCAAGACGACGGCGAACTTCACAAACTCGGCCCCTCCGGTGAGGCTCTTGCCGGCCTCTCGCGCCCGGAGGGGCCTCTCCTTTTCGAGGGTCGTAGAGATGCCCGACGCAACCGACCACGCTCCGCCGTCCCAGCCGCGGCAGGTCAGGAGCGCGGCGGCCTCGCCGATCTCTATCCGCGCCGGCGAGCTGGTTGCGGCCGTGGAGGCCCACGGCGAGAAGCTCGACGCTCTGGAGGCCTACAAGCTGGCCACTTTTGAGGGCCGATGCTGGGTCCGTGCGGTCGAGGCCAAGGCCAGCGCCGAGTGCCTGAGCTTCGACATGGCCGCGCTCCGCCTGGAGGCCGAAGATCGGGACTTTCGCCGGTGCTGGCTGTGGTGGCGCGCGGACGCGCAACGGTTTGGCCTGCAGGCTCAGGTCACTTCCGCTTCTCCAGCCCTGCGGAGGTCGTAACCATGGGGTCAACTGTCATGTCTAAGCGCGCTTCGGGTGTGGCCAAGGCCCGGTCACTTCTCGTGAAGATCGACGGCAAGATGGCCGCCTTGGAGCGTCAGGCTCGGGAGCAGCCTTCGGCCGAGGTTGCTTGCCAAATGGCACTCCTGCTCTTCGAGCGTGCGAAGATCGACTCTATCATTCGAGACGTCCGGGAGTGACCATGGGCGACTGGCACGAACTCGAGCGCATGCGCGGAGACCTCAGTGACCTTCGCTCCGAGGTGGAGTCCATCCCGCGCGTGCCGGCGGTGGGTTCCTGGGACGGCGGCCAGTGGCGCTCTTTCGTGGAGATCGGCGCCCTCGACGACCTCATTGACAATATGGCCCAGGAGGTCGTCGAGATCTACGAAGAGGGCTCCTACGCCGACGCGAACCGCACCCTCTACGCCGGCCGCCTGCCCACGGCCGACAACCGGACGGGCAACATCGGCATCTTGAAGAACGGCCCCAATGGCACGCCCGGGTCATACGAGCTCTACACCACATGGCCGGCCAAGGCGTTCATCGAGGGGGGAGTTCCCCTCCTTGGCGACCAGGTCGGAACGGTGACCGGCTCTCCGCGCCTGCACGTCGGTGGCACCGGCTTCACGGTGGTCGGCGGCATCGGCAGCGGCCAAGCCCTGGTGACGCCGACCGGGACGCAGGGACCGCAGGGCGAGCCCGGCGAGGACGGCGCCGACGGCGCGCAGGGCCCCCAGGGCGTGCCCGGAGAGGATGGCGCCGACGGGGCGCAGGGACCGCAGGGCGAGCCCGGCGAGGATGGCCTCGATGGCTCCGGCCAGCCGGGTATCGCCGATCCGCAGCCGTTGGGCGTTACGGCCTCTCCTGGCGACGACGCGACATACTGGGCGCGACAAAACCACGTCCACCAGCGTCCCAAACTCGACGCCCTCGATACTCCGGATGATAACACCACGTTGGACTCGAGCGCTACGCGCCACGGTTTGCTTAAGAAGCTCTCCAACGACCCGACTACGGTCTTGCGTGGCGACGGGGTGTGGGCTCAAGTGCCGGCTCCGGCGTGGGCGGTCGGAGATATCAAGTCTGCCATGCGCGTCGACGACCATGCCGTCGAGTCGGTGGTCGGGCAGTACTCCATTGCATGGCTGCTCATGGACGGTCGCACAATCGGCGACGCCAGCTCCGGCGCCGAAGTGGCCAGCGCCAACATGGACGAGCTCTTCGCCTTCCTCTGGACCAACTGCGACAACACCGCCTGTCCGGTATCCGGAGGACGCGGCGCGTCCGCGGCGGCCGACTGGGCAGCCCACAAGACCCTGACGCTGCCAAGGACCGATTCGGACGGCGCCAGCCCCACAGCCTATCCGCGCACGCTGGTAGGAGCTGACGGCCCCAGCAATGTCGGCCCGATGACGCTGGGCCACACCGGCGGCCAGGGCATGCCGAGTCACACTCTGTCCATCAACAACAACACAACGGGCGCGACAGTAACGGGGTCGGTCCTGACGGGCTCGGGGGAAGGTAATAACCTCGGCGCGGAAAACTATGTCGCCCCTGCGTCCTACGACCACTCGGCTGCCGAAGCGCACACGGTCACCGATACTGGGCACGGCCATACGGGCTCGGCCTCGAGCGTTTCCGGAGGGGCCACCAACGGCCACATGCCTCCGCACCTGGCGGTGGGAATGTTCATCTGCTCGCGCATCGTGGTGAAGACTTCATGAAGCCTAAACGTGCTTCTTTGCCCGTTCGTCCTTCGATAGACCAGACCTATCCCGGCCTGGCCCACGAACGCCGAAAGCGACCGTTCAGGGCTTACCTGTTCGGACTCGTCGGTGTGCTTGCGACGTGCTGGATTCCGTTTTGGCTGTACCGGAAGTTGAGGCGTTTTCTGTCTCCCTGGGCAGCCACAAAGGAAGCGGTCCGAGCCCATTTCACGATGGCATTTAACGCGTTTGCCTATGTCATTGAGGGCAAGCGTCCACCAACTGGAGGGAACTAACATGCCTGGCGACGGCGACATTAACACCATCTGGACGATGGAGTATGAGAAGGCCCAGGCGGGCATGAAGCGCATGGGTGATACCATTAAAGACATGAACAATGAGATCAAGAAAGTCGGCGAGAGTTCCGCAGTGACTTTCAAGCAGCTTGAAAACTGGGACCGAACTATGGGCAAGATCGCCCGGGCGGGAGCTGGCCTCCTCTCCGTCTTTGGTGTGAGCGGAGGTTTGGCTGCCGGTGTATCCTTCATAGTATCAGAAATGAAGCGCGCGCAGCAAGTACAGCTCAAGGTCGGCGAGGGTCAGGCGCAGTCTGGCAACAGACTTGCGACCGTTGCCGGCTTTGGAGGTCCCGGAGCGGTCAAGATGGTCGCGCGGCTTTCCAAGGAGATGAACGTTCCGGAAGACGTAATCAGCAAGAAGTATGTGGACTTAAGAAGGAACTCCGATATCCAGAATCCCGCGGCCATTGAATCTCAGATCCGTAGATCCATAACCGAAGAGAGCGGCGGCAAGGGTTTCGAGCAGCGACAGAAAGAAGCCGCGCCGGTGGCTCCCCAAATCCCCTTCTCGTCGTTGGTAAACAAGTTGAAAGAGCAGGGGGACCAGTGGATGCTGCGGCCGGAGACTCCTTCGGCGGCTCGCAACATCGCAACGGCTCAAGGCCAAAAGCTGTACCAACAGGCCAAGGACATGGTGGCTCAGAAGTACCATGGCGTGCCGACCTGGGCAGACACGGGCTGGAGAGTCAACCAGGGTTCCGAGGCTGGGCACATCCTCGAGATGATCAATAAGATCAGAGCAGAGCAGGGCCTGGGACCGGCGCCCGCCTATACCGATATGGCCATTGCTCATGGCGGGAAGGGCGGACCAGGTGGTCAGTTTGTCTTTACAGAAGACGAGATCAACTCCCTTGCGAAAACGCTGCTTGACGCCACGAACGCCTTGAACAACGCCGCCAACAACCTTGACGAGTCCACTCGGACTCCTCGATAGTCATGACCGCATAGGAAACGGAGGCCGACATGCGCCAACTGACTTTGTACCTGCCAAAGCTCGCCGCGTTCCTTGCCTTTAAGGTCAACTGATCATGGCTGGACTGCTTTACCACGTACCTGGAGCTTCCTGGCTGGTGCCAGAGGCGGCTCATCTGCAGGCCGCCGGCCTGGCCCAGGTGCTCGGCGGCGTGCCGCTTGAGGCCCAGCCCTGCACCGGCCCGGACGGCCCTGGGGTGCTGCTCTACAGCCCCCAGGATCCTCTGGAGCTCCGCGGCTACCACCCCGACCGTCAGGTCTGGCGCCGGTGCTCCGAAGGCCGAAGGCCGAAAGCCGATAACCCCATCCCTTCCGTCGGCTACTGGCGCGAGGCCCGGCCGGGCCCGGACGACCTGGTGCGCCCCCGCATTGTGCCCGGCCACCTGGTGGAACTATCTGGCGGCGGTCGCTGGATCTGCCCGATCGGTCGCATGTTCGACGGCCGGCCGGGGTTGCCGTGCGCCTACTTGCTCGAGGCTGGCCGCTTGACCGAAGAGGTCTCAGAGGAATATGCATCTCTCTGGGCTGACACGATCAAGCTGCACGTCCATCCGCAGCAACCGGATATAGTCTTGATCGAGATCGCGCATCGCGCCCTGGCCGTCAACTACCGTTTGGGAACCGACGAGCTCAACCTCTTACGGCTACTCGACAACCGCAACACCGTGGAGGTCCTGGGAGCGCTTCTTGACCATCCAACCATCCAGGCCGTCACTCAGGAGGTCAGCAACCCAAAAGCGAAGGCCGCGGAGGCGAGCCGCGGCATCCCCGCTGGCAGCAACACCGGCTGTGGCGAGCCGGCGCTCTGCCCCGATACGCCCCCAGCCTCGCCGACTTCCGTTGGGTGATGGAGGAGTGATGAACCGTAACCACAAGCGATCCCGCCGGCGGCGCCGGCTCTGAGATACACGACCTTGTCGGAGGTCATCATGGACGCAACAGCAACTGTCCCAGTTCCTGGAGCCCCGGCCGAAACGACTCCGCAACCCGGAGGGCTTCTTGCGCTGGCCACCATGCCTCCGGAAACGCCCCTCGACGTGCCAACGCTCGCCGGTTATCTCGGAGTCCATCCGAAGAGCATTGGCCGCCAGCTGAGGCGCGGCGAGCTCCCGGAGCCCTTCCGGCTCGGCGGCCGCCACTACTGGATGGCCGGGGCGCTCCTGGCACACTTCGGGCGGCTCCAGGCTGCAGCGCTCTCGCCCAAGCTGAAAAGGTCTTGCGTTAGTGCTATGCGGGAAGTAATATGATCTGCATGGCAAGGATCGGCAGGCCTCCCGGGCCGCGAGCACTGGTAAAGACGCGCCAGGTGAATATCCGCCTGACTGCCTCCGAGTTCCGCGAGATGAGCCGCCAAGCGCGCTCCGCCGGGCTTCCTCTGGGTACGTTCATCATGCAGCCGCATCGCTCGAGCCCGAAGAGGCTGAAGCGTGGCTAGCTACTGGCGCACACGAGACAGCCGCGGCCGGCCCTTCGGCCCCTGGCGCTACCGGTTCAAGGGCGCCGACGGGAAGACCGTCAACGGAACCGGATGGGATGACCTCGCCAGGACGAAGCGACACGTCGGCCCGCTCGAGGACGCGGCCCGCGATGCCCGCATGGGCGGGAAGCCCACAGCCGAGATCAACGCCCGGACGATGCCCATAGCCGAAGTCATCGCCGCCTATCTGGCGTGGGGCGCGGCGCGCGGCGGACGCGGGGGCCGGCCCTGGGATGACTTCCACCACAAGGGGCGCCGGCTTGGGCTGGAGTGGTGGAAGACTGAGCTCTCCCTCTTGCACCTTGCCGACATCGACCTTGCGCGCGTGGACAAGGTCGTCCAGAAGCTACTGGCCGACAAGGCGCCGAAGACCGTGTTTCTCAAGGTGGAGTGCCTGCGGTCGTTCTGTCGTTGGGCCATACTCCGCGGATACATGACGGCGGACCCGCTTGTCGGCCTGGGGAAGCTGGACAAGCGGCCGCAGGAGCCGCACCGCCCATTGACGGCCGATGAACTGGCCAGGCTCCTGGCCGTTGCCCCGCCTGAGCGGCGGATAGCCTACGAGGTGGCCCTTGAGACCGGCTTCCGCCTTGACGAGCTCAAGCACCTACAGGCCGATGCGCTGCGCCCGGGACCGTTCCTATTCGTGTCAGGCGACTACACGAAGAACCGCAAGGACGCCCTGCAGCCGATCACACGCGAGCTTGCCGACAAGCTCTTGCCCCTGACCCGGGGCAAGCGGCCGACCGACTCCCTCTTGGAGATCCCTACCAACGCGCATCGCTACTTCAAGCGCGACTGCCGAAACGCGAAACCCCGCATCGAACCGTCAACCGATGCCGGGCGGGCAACGTGGCACAGTCTCAGGAAATGCTTTGACGACGCCCTGATTCGAAGCGGCGGCGACTTGAAGACCATCATGACCTTGATGCGGCACAGCACCCCGACCTTGACGCTGCAGACCTACGCGAGCGCGGACCCGGCTCGGCTTCGGGATGCGGCTGCCCGGGCCTCCGATCACCTGAAAACCGCCGTTGACTGCGCGGAGAGTCAAAAATCCGTCAAAGTTGCGGCGGTTGCAGGGGGGGCCGAAGAGCCCCTAAGCGCCGGCCGTGTAACGCTTTGCGGTCACTCTTCCGCCCCCTCCCGGCCGGCAGGACCCATTCCTGCCGGCCGCATATGCCCGTTTTGCGGCGGCCGGCGGTCCTAGCGGCGGAAGATCCTCATGAGCCAGGCGCCCATGACGCCGCCGCTGAGCATCGCCACGAATCCGACGGTGAGCACCCCGACCAGACTGAGGATCAGCGGCGCCACCCCCACCAGGGAGATGATGCCCAGCGTGATCGCGCCGAGGCCCGCCATCACGTCAACGCCGGCGGTGGCGTTGGCCGCCTCGCGCAGCATCGCCTGGTCGGAACCCTGCCGCGAGAACCTGCTGGCAGCAAGCAGATTCAGACGTGCCGTTATGCCGCTGCCCATCACCATGGTGCCGCCGAAGGCTATGACCGCGATAGGGGCCAGAATCTCCGGATACACGTTGAGCAGCGAGAGGATCCCCAGCACCACGCCGGCCGACCCGCCCAGGAATTCCACGGTGGCCCCCCCGCCGGCCTCGGTCTCGGAGGCCCGGTCGGCTCCGGGGCGCTCCTCGTACATTTCGGCGAATCGGGCCGCCACGCCGCCGCCCTCGAACAGGAAGGCGGCGCCCATGGCGATGATCGCGATCGACAGCAGGATCGCCGGGGCCCCGCCGGCCAGCCCGATGATGGTCAGAGCCACGGCGCCGCTGGCCGCAATGGCCTGGCCCGAGCTTCCGCCGGCGGCCGCCCGGGCCCCCGTCTCCTCCCTGCCGCGTTCCTCTCTGTGCATCTCCTCCGGATATGCGTGTTCGCCAGCCATGATCCGCTCCTTTCAAAAAGGCTCCAACCGGTGCGCGGAAACCTACGGGCCTCCGCCTGCCCCGGCGCCCATCCCTCCTCCGCCGAGCCGCACGGCGCCCGGCTGCGCCGACGCACATAATCCACAAGCGCGATTCGTGCCGCGCCGACGGGTCATGGCATCGCCCTGGCCTTGAGCTCGTCCATCACCCGATCGTACGGCTTCACGAACTTCGCGATGCCCTCCTCCTCGAGCCGTCTGGTGACCGCGCCCAGGTCCATGTCCAATTCGCCGAGCCGGGCGAGCACGCCGGCCGCCTCGGAGGAGCCCTCGGCCAGGCGCGGAGCCGGCTCTCCGTGATCGCGATAGGCCTCCAGCGTCTCCAGCGGCATCGTGTCGATGGTCTCCGGTCCGATGAGGGCCTCGACGTACTTAACGTCGCTGTAGGCGGGGTTCTTCGTCCCGGTGGAGGCCCAGAGCAGCCGCTGGGAACGGGCCCCGCGCACGGCCAGCCTCCGGAAGCGCTCGCCGGCCTGGAGCTCCCTGTAGATCCCGTAAGCCGCCTTGGCGCTGGCCACCGCCACGTGGCCGCGCAGCGACGCGGCCAGCTTCCCGGCCGGTCCGCCCTCCGCCGACTTGCGCTCCAGCAGCGGGTCGACGACGACGTCGATGCGGCTCAGGAAGAAGCTGGCCACCGAGGCGACGCGCTCGAGCGAGCGGCTGCGGGCCACCCGGTCCTCCAGCCCCAGCAGGTAGGCCTCGGCCACCTGGCGGTAGCGCTCCAGGGAAAAGAGCAGCGTCACGTTGACGTTGACCCCCTCGGCAATCAGCTCCCGGATGGCCGGAAGCCCCTCGCGTGTGCCGGGCACCTTGACGAGCAGGTTGGGGCGTTCCACCGTGGCCCAGAGCCGGCGGGCCTCGTCCACGGTCCCGGCCGTGTCGCGCGCCAGGTGCGGCGAGACCTCCAGGCTCACGAAGCCGTCGGTGCCCTCCAGACGGTCGTAGACCGGACGAAGCAGGTCGGCGGCGGCGCGCACGTCCTCGACGGTCAGCTGTCGGTAGATGTCGGCCGGCGACCGGCGCATGGCCAGGAGTTTCCGCACCGGCTCCCGGTAGTCGTCGGTCTCCAGGATGGCCTTCTCGAAGATCGCCGGATTGGAGGTGACTCCGCGGACCCCGTCCTCGCCGATCAGTCGCCCGAGTGCGCCAGACTCGAGCATCCCCCGCCGGATGAAGTCTAGCCACACGCTCTGGCCCAGGGACCCCAGCCGCACGAGCGGGTTCATGGCGCGTCCTCCGCCCTCTCCAGGGCCGCGACCTTGGCGAGCCTCCTCCGGTGGCGCTCGGCCCCCGAGAAGCGCGCCGCCATGAAGGCCCGGACGAGTTCCCGGGCCAGGGCCGGACCGATCGTCCTTCCGCCCAGACAGATGACGTTCATGTCGTCGTCCTCCACCCCCTGCCGGGCCGAGAAGGAGTCGCCGACCAGCGCCGCGCGCACCCCCGGGACCTTGTTGGCGGCGACGCTCGCCCCCACGCCGCTGCCGCAGAGGGCCACGCCGCGGTCGACCCCGCCGCAGGCCACGGCCCGGGCCAGCGGCACGACGTAGTCGGGGTAGTCGTCTCCGTCCGCCAGGCGAGCCGCTCCGAAGTCCGTCACCTCGTGCCCCATTTCGCGAAGCACCCCGGCGATCTCGTGCTTGAAGATAAACCCGCCGTGGTCCGCGGCGATTCCGACACGCACGGCCTTTCCCTCCCCATCAGCCCCGGGCGAGCGCCCGGGCCAGCGCCAGCCGCCTCCGGAATCCGCGGGTGCGGTAGCAGCTCATGAAATAGTGCAGCCACGTCGGCAGCCGGCCGCTTAGCCTGACGCCGAGGACCCTCGCGCATGAGCGCCCGTTGGCCATGGGCACGATGACGCCCGGGTCGGAGCCGGAGAAGTCGCGCGGCGGCCGCCCGCGGATCAGCCGAAGCACGTTCCCGGCGGCGCAGCGGCCGCCGCTGATGGCCAACTGCACGCCCATGCGCATGACCTCGCCGTCCCTATGCACGGCCGCCGCATCCCCGCAGGCGAACGCGTTGGGGGCGAAGCGCAGCCGGGAGTCCACCTGCAAGCGATGGTTGGGACCGGTCGCGGCCGGAAGGGCGCGCACCACGGCGCCGGCCTGGACGCTCGCCGACCAGACCGCCAGCGCTTCGGCGAGGATCTCTCCGGTGGAGAGCTCGACCTCCTTCGCGCCGACCCGCCGGGCCGTGGTCGAGGTCCGGACCTCCACGCCCATCCTCCGGAGATTGCGCTCGGTGCACCGGGACAGCCGCTCGGGCAGGCTGGGCAGGATCCGCGGGGTGATCTCCAGCAGGATCACCCGCCATGGCCGGCCGCCCGCCCTGGCGCGGGCCTGCAGATGGCTGGCCAG
>CALGYR010000040.1 GCA_937935355.1 uncultured bacterium
ACGAAGCTACTGCCGTCCTCTGCGCCCTCCGCGCCCCTCTGCGGCCTCTGCGTTGAAACATGACCGTGGCGAGCCGGAGCCCCCGGGAGTAGCGCGGCCCTCGAGCCCTCAGCCCGCCATCCGGTCGTCTCTCCACGTGCCGCACGCAGTTTCAACGCAGAGGTCGCGGAGGTTCGCAGAGGGCGCAGAGAACAGCTCTTCTCGGGTTTGGACCCGGCCAAACACGAAGCTACTGCCGTCCTCTGCGCCCTCCGCGCCCCTCTGCGGCCTCTGCGTTGGAGGATGCGCCACGCCGGGAATAGTGGAGGCCTGGAGCGAATTGAAATGATGAACCGTCCGGCCCGTGCGCCGGAAGCCTGTGGTTTGAAGCGGGAGGCGGACCATGAGGACGCACATCTTCTTCTACAGCATGTACGGGCACATCTGGAAGATGACCGAGGCGGTGGCCGCCGGCGCCCGCGAGGTGGCCGGGAACGAGGTCAAGATCTTCCAGGTCCCGGAGCTGGTGCCCGAGGCGGTCCTCGATAAGAGCGGGGCCAAGGCCGCGCGCAAGGCCTTCGCGCACGTCCCCACCGCCACCGTCGAGGACCTGGTCGGGGCCGACGCGCTCATCTTCGGCACGCCCACCCGCTACGGAATGATGTGCGGCCAGATGCGCAACTTCCTCGACCAGACCGGCGCGCTGTGGATGTCCGGGAAGCTCGTGGGCAAGGTGGCCTCGGTCTACGCCTCCACGGCCAGCCAGCACGGCGGCCAGGAGACCACCATCACCAGCTTCTACCCCACGCTCCTGCACCTCGGGATGATCGTCGTGGGGGTGCCCTACGCCGAGCAGCGGCTGCTCGAGATGGGCGAGGTCTCCGGCGGCACGCCCTACGGCGCGACCACGCTCTCCGGTGTCGACGGCTCGCGGCTGCCCAGCGAGAACGAGCTGGCCATCGCCCGCTACCAGGGGCGCTACACCGCGGAAATCGCCAAGGCCCTGGCCGCCGGCCGGAAGACATAGTTCAGCCACAGATGCACACAGATGAACACGGATGGGTAAGAACAGCATTTTGCCGCAGATGAACGCAGATCGACGCAGATGGCAAGAGTGGAGATGCCCCCATCTGCGTTAATCCGTGTTCATCTGCCGCCCGTTGGCTAATCCCAGTAGTGCCGCATCTGTGTTCATCCGTGTGCATCTGTGGCTGATGCCGGGCTTGAAACTTGGCCGGCGGCCGGCTATCTTCGGTTGCGATGGCTGCCCACGACGAGAACCTCTGCCGGCGCTGCGGGCGCTGCTGCTGCCGCAAGTTCCTGCTGGGCGAGTACGTCTACCACACTCCCTTCCACTGCCAATACCTCGACCTCGAGACGCGCCTGTGCACCGTCTACGAGCGGCGCTTCGAGGTCAACCCGTACTGCCTGCCGGTGGAGCGCGCCATGGAGCGCGGCATCTTCCCGGCGGACTGCCCCTACGTGGCCGGGCGCGAGGACTACCGCGCGCCGGTCGAGAACCTCGACTTCTTCGGCCTGGGCGAGCTCGCCCGCCAGATCGCCGGGGAGCTCGAGGTCTCCGACGAGGAATTCGAGCGGGTGCGCAAGCGTTGCCTCCAGGACAGGGAGAAGGGAGCGGCCGGTGCTGCAAACCACGGATGACGGAGCCAGGCTGGAGCGCCTGGTCGAGCTGGTCAGGAGCTTCGGGGCGGAGCGCGACCTGGACGTGCTCCTGGCCAGGATACTGGAGGAACTGCGCAAGGACCTCTCCGCCGAGCGCGCCAGCCTCTTCCTCTACGACGGCGAGAAGGACGAACTCTGGTCCAAGGTCGCGCAGGGGCTCGACTCGCAGGAGATCCGCTTCAGCGCGTCCGAGGGCCTGGCCGGCCACGCCGCCCGGACCGGCGAGGTGGTCAACGTCCCCGACGCCTACGCCGACGCCCGCTTCAACCGCGAGATCGACAAGCGCACCGGCTACCGGACCCGCTCGGTGCTGTGCGTGCCGCTCCGCGGCCGCGACGGGTCGGCGAGCGGCGTGGTCCAGGTGCTCAACAAGACCGGCGGCGGGGCCTTCGGAGCGGAGGACGAGCGGCTGCTCGCGGCCTTGGCCGGCCTGGCCTCGGTGGCGGTGGAGAACGCCCTGCTCCACGAGCAGAACGAGGCGCTGCTCGAGAACCTGGTGCTGGCCTCCTCCCAGGCCATCGAGGAGCGCGACCCGGCCACCAACGGCCACTCCCGGCGGGTGGGAGCCCTGGCCGTGGCCCTGGCCCGTGCCGTCCACGAGCGCACCGCGGACTTCGGCGAGAGCTACACCCGCGACCGGCTCCGCCAGCTGCGCTACGCGGCGCTGCTCCACGACTTCGGCAAGATCGGCGTGCGCGAGGCGGTGCTGACCAAGGCCAAGAAGCTCCCGGCCGCGGAACTGGGGCTGATCGTCGAGCGCCTGCGAAGGCTCGCCGCCGAGGAGGGCGCCGCCTTCGAGGGCAGCGACTACCAGCGCGCCGCGGCGCTCGTGGAGCGCGCCAACGAGCCGCGGCCGCTCGACGACGCCGACGCCCGCGAGCTCGAGGCGCTCTCGGAGCGCGGCTGGCTCGAGCGCGAGGAGTGCGCGGTGCTCTCCATCCGTCGCGGCAATCTCACGCCCGAGGAGTGGCGGGACATGCAGAGCCACCCGGAGCGCTCCTGGCGGATCCTCAGCCGCATCAACTGGCCGGAGCGGCTGGCCCGGGTGCCCGAGCTCAGCCGCGACCACCACGAGAAGCCCAGCGGCGCCGGCTATCCGCGCAAGCTCCCCGCCGAAGAGATCCCCTTCGACGCGCGGATCCTGGCGGTGGTCGACGTCTACGAGGCGCTCACCGCCCAGGACCGGCCCTACAAGCCGGCCATCCCCCACGAGAAGGCCCGGGCCATCATGGAGAACATGGCCAAGTCCGGCGAGTTGGACGCGCGACTGACGGCGCTCTTCTTCGAGGCGGAGTGCTACAACCTGCCCAAGGCCTAGCCGCCGGCGCAGCACACCCAAGCTCGAGCCACAGATGGACACAGATGAACACAGATGGATTGTTCCCATGGGTGGCTACGTGTCGCGTGCCACCGCCGACAGGCATCGGTGTTAATCTGTGTTCATCTGTGGCTGACTGACGGCTTGGAGTGAGCTACAGCCCGGCGAGGAGCCGGTCCAGGGCGTAGGCCAGGCGGCTGTCGGTGACGTAGCAGCCGGCGGAGATCTCGGTCGCGACCATATCCAGGGCGAGCCGGCGCGCGCCCCGCGGGCCGACGATCACGCCGCCGGCCGGCAGTTCGCGCGGCACGCGCCGCCTGCGGAGGGACGCCGGGCGCAGCGCCAGCCGCGCATAGCCTCTGCGCAGACTGTCGAGCTTGAGAGCTTTCCGGACCTTGCGCGCGACGCGCATCACCCCTCCCCCCGTCCGAAATTCGCGTCGGAATGACGTTGCGTAAGAGGATATCGACATGCGCCGCGGCGGGCTTTAGAACGCCGCGCGACTTTCGCGCGAATTCACGACGTGCAGGTGGAATCGCGTCCGGTAATTCCGCGCGAAGCGCCCGACGCGTCCGATAACAGCTTGAGGCAAAGGCAGAAGGAAGAAGGCAGAAGGCAGAAACACGAAGGACGGCACGGAACGGAACCGGGCGGAGGCTTCTCCGCAGCTCCGCTTCTTACTTCTGCCTTCTGCCTTCTGCCTTCACTCGACGTCCATCGCCGCGGCGATCCTCCGGAGCGAATCCATCAGCTCCGCGAAGGACGGCAGGTCCATCGACTGGCTGCCGTCGGAGAGCGCCTTGTCCGGGTCGGGGTGGACCTCGACGATCAGGCCGTGCGCGCCGGCGGCCAGCGCGGCGCGGGAGAGCGCCGGGACCATGTCGCGCCGCCCGGCGGCGTGGCTGGGATCGACGATCACCGGCAGGTGCGAGATCTTCCGCACCGCGGGAACCAGCGAGATGTCCAGGGTCGAGCGGGTGTGGTCGGCGAAGGTGCGCACCCCGCGCTCGCAGAGCACCACGTTGTAGTTGCCCTCGGACAGGATGTACTCGGCGGCCATCAGGAACTCCTCGAAGGTCGCCGAGAAGCCGCGCTTGAGCAGCACGGGCCGCCCGCTCTGTCCGGCCAGGCGCAGCAGGCTGTAGTTCTGCATGTTGCGCGTGCCGATCTGGATCATGTCGGCGTGGCGCGCGACCTGCTCGAGGCTCTGGGGATCGACCGCCTCGGTGACGATGGCCAGCCCCGTCTCCTCGCGCACCGCGCGGAGGATATCCAGCCCCTTCTTCCCGAGCCCCTGGAAGGAGTAGGGGCTGGTGCGCGGCTTGTAGGCGCCGCCCCGGAAGGCGCTCGCGCCGGCGGCCTTCACCGCCCGGGCCACCTCCAGGGCGGACTTGCGCGACTCGACCGCGCAGGGCCCGGCGATCACGGCGAAGCCGGCGCCGCCGAAGACAGCGAGGGGCGTGGGACGAGGGGCGAGGGACGGGGCAGAGGCGTTTCTTCGCCCCGCCCCCCGGCCCCCGCCCCCCGCCCCCACGGTTACCACCGTGTCCTCCGGCTTGGTCTCCCGGCTGACCAGCTTGTAGGGCTTGGTCACCGGGACGAGGTCGGCCACGCCGGGCAGGAGCTGAAGCTGTTCGCGGCTGATCGCCCCGCGGTTGCCGGTGATGCCGATGGCCACCCGGATGGAACCGGGGATGACGTTGGGCTTGAGGCCCAGCCGGCGGATCCCCGCGACCGTGGCCTTGATTTCCCTGGGCGTGGCGCCGACGCGCATGACGACGAGCATGATCCTGACCTCCAATGCCGAACAGGGGCTAAGGATAAGCTGAGGCGACTCGGCCGCAATGGGAATTCACGAGTTGAATATTCCATGCAGACGCCCTCTCCCCCTGAGGGAGAGGGAGGGGGTGAGGGGTGTACCTTGGCGAACCCCTCACCCTAGCGCGGCCTTCGGCCGCAACCGAAACATACAACACGCAACATGCAACACGCAACACGCAATGAATCAGCGGAAAGGGCCGTCATGGTTGTTGTCTTATCCATCAACTTCCCTCCCTGATTTGCTTTGCATGCTGCATGTTGGGTGGAATGGCGCTTCCTTAAGCGCTACCAACGGAAAACCGCAGAATGTCGAATATCGAAGTCAGAATCACGAAGTACGTGGAGTGGCCGGGACCCGCACTTCGACATTCGTCATTCGGTGTTCTGCGGTTCTGCGGTTCGCTGTTGGTTCCCCAGGCCGCCGGCATGGCTTAAGGAAGCGCCATTCGGTGTTGCATGTTGAGCGTTCGCCGCACCTGCTACGCAAGAAGCGTGGTTGTTGCAGACGAAGACTCTATCCCTCTCCCCCAAGCTTGCCCGCCCTCTGTGTGGCGGGGGGGGAGAGGGGATCTGAGCGGCCGCCGCCGTGGACTTTCCGTCCCAGGCGGCTATCATCCCGCCCGTGAACCCGTACAGAAGGCCGAAGCCGAACAAGGACATCCTGTTCAAGGGCATTTTCATGCCGGCCACCGCCCTGATCTTCCTCTACTGGCTCGACCTGATAACATTCTGACCATGCCGGCACCCGAGACTCTCTCTCCCGAACTCGCCGAGCGCATGCTCCGGCGCCTGACCCTCCTCTACGGCCCGGAGCGCGCCCCGGAGCTGCTCGCCGGGATCGGGAGGCTGGTCGCCGCCCACCGCCCGCGGATAGCGCCCGACGCGCGGGGCTGGAGCGCCTCCGACGCCCTGCTCATCGCCTACGGCGACTCGCTGCTCGGAGAGGACCGCCCGCTCCGGGTGCTGGCCGACTTCCTGGGGCGCGAGGCGCGGGACCTGCTCAGCTTCGTGCACCTGCTGCCCTTCTACCCATACACGTCCGACGACGGCTTCTCGGTGGTCGATCACCGGGCGGTGCGCCCGGACCTCGGCGGCTGGGAAGACGTCCGGGCGCTCGCCGGGCTCTGCCGCCCGGTCTTCGATGGGGTCTTCAACCACGCCTCGGCCGAGAGCGCCTACGTCCGCGGCCACTGCGCGGGCGAGGCGCGCTACGCGGACTTCGCCATCGCCGTGCCGCCGGGCACGGACACCTCCAAGGTGCTCCGCACCCGCAACCTGCCGCTCCTGCACGAATACCCGACCGCGCGCGGCCCGGAGCTGCTCTGGACCACCTTCAGCCGCGACCAGGTGGACCTCAACTTCGCGAACCCGCGGGTGCTCCTCGAGGTCCTGGACGTGCTGCTCTTCTACGCCGGCCAGGGCGCGGCCATGGTCCGCCTGGACGCCGTGCCCTACATGTGGAAGGAGCCCGGCACCTCCTGCGCGCACCTCGCCGGCACGCACGAGCTCATCCGGCTGATGCGCGACGTGCTCGACGCAGCCTGCCCGCACGTGCTGCTGCTCGCCGAGACCAACGCGCCGCACCGGGACAATTTCGGCTATCTCGGGCCTCCGGGCGCGCCCGGCGAGGAGGCCCAGCTCATCTACAACTTCTGCCTGCCGCCGCTGGTCCTCTGGAGCCTCCACCGCGGCGACGCGACGCACCTCTCCCGTTGGGCGGCCGGCCTCGAGCCGCTCGGTGGCCGCGCGACGTATCTCAACGTCACCGCCACCCACGACGGCATCGGCATGCGCCCGACCGAGGGCCTGCTCTCCGAGCCCGAGCGCGCCGAACTGGTGGCGCTCGCCAGGGCGCACGGCGGCGACGTGACCGGCAAGAAGAACTCCGACGGCTCGGTGAGCCCCTACGAGCTGAACTTGAGCTACTTCGACGCGGTCAACGACCCGCGCGCGGACGAGCCCCTCGATGTCCAGGTGGCGCGTTTCATGTGCAGCCAGTCGATGCCGCTCGCGATGGCCGGCATCCCGGGCATCTACATCCACAGCCTGCTGGGATCGAGGAACGACCTCGAGGGCGTGCGGCGCACCGGCCGGGCCCGGAGCATCAACCGGGCGCAGCTCCGGCTGGAGGAAGTGCGCCGGGATCTGGCCGAGCCGGACTCGCTCCGGGCCAGGGTCTTCTCAGCCTATCGCCGGCTGCTCGAGGCCCGACAACGCCAGCCGGCCTTCGGCCCCGACGCCGCTCAGGAGGTGCTCGACCTCGGCCCGGCCTTCTTCGCCCTGCGCCGGGAGGACCGGACCTCGGGACGGAGCCTCCTGGCCGTCCACAACGTCACCTGCCGGCCGCAAACCGCCGACCTCCGCGCGGCGGCCGGCGGCCCGGCGTGGCGCGACCTGCTCGGCGGAGAGCGCTTCGCGGCCGCGAGTCTCGGGAAGATAGGATTTGGGGCATATCAGTTGAGGTGGCTGGAGGCAATGTAGCCCACCGGGCAGTCTCAGCGCGCTTCCAGGTACTCCCCGAATGCCCGGGCCAACGCCCGGCCGAACTGCCGGGCGCGCTCCGGCGTCGCCGGCTCGCCCTCGGTCAGCGAATAGGAGAATTCCAGACTGAAGGCCGTGCGCATGGCCGGGCCGCCGTGGTCCAGGGCGAAGCGGGCCGAGGTGGGGGCGGTGCCCGAGTTCCATTCCACGCCGGCGGCGATGTCGTCGCGGCCGGTGTAGGGCACTCCTCCGGTGGGGGTGCGCTTCAGGATCTCCCGAAAGCGGGCTGCTTCGGCGGCCCACGGGGCGGGAGGCTCCACCAGGTAGGCCGACTCGTTGCGCGGGCCGCGGATCCAGGGGCAGTGGAAGTCGACGAAGATCGCGAGCCCCTTGCCCGCCAGGTCGCGGACCAGCGCCTGCACGGCGCGGGTCACCCGGTAGATGGGCTCGGGGAGGTAGTCGCGGTTGTGGTCGTGCGGCCGCCGGGCCTTGCCCTGGTCGCCGTCCTCGACGCCGTCGAGGTCCACGAAGGGCACGATGCTGAAGGCCGTCGTCCGCCGCAAGCCTTCGCTCGGGGAGGAGAGCAGTTCCCCGACGACGCCCTCGACCACGTAGCTGGCCATCGCCTCGCAGGCGTGGTGCCGGCAGGTGAAGACCGCGTTGCGCCCGGCGCTCCCGGGATCGCCGATGGTCATGACCGGCAGGGATCGGCCCTTCTCGGTCCGGACCAGTTCGGCGATCCGCACCCCCGGCCGGGCGGACAGGCCCGCGGCGAAGCGCGCCCAGTCCTCCAGCTGATAGGGAAAGGACATCGCGAAGTAGACTTCGCCGGCGCCGGCCGGGACGTCCGCCACGAAGTGCTTCCTGTCGAACTCGCCGCCGATCCACCGCCAGTCGCGCCGGTCGGTGCTCATCACCGCGCCGTTGGGCCCCACCGGGCCCTTGTCGTCGGCGAACTCGACCCGCAGCGTCCGCCCCGCGGCGCCGCGCACGCGGAAGTTCCACCAGAACCACCACTGGTCGGTGTCGCGGATGTCCTGGCGGACGATCAGGCGGTCGCCATCTATCCGCTCGGCGATCACGTTGCCGCCGGGGTAGGCGCAGTCGACGGTGATGGCCATGACGCTCCCCACTATTCTCCGGCGGCCGGCGCTGCGGCTGGGGCCGGGGCCGGATACTGAACCGAAACATCCAGATCCACTTCGAGTTTATCCTTGAGCCCCGGCGAGAGGTGCGGCATGAGCTTCCCCTCGGCGGTCTCCTCGACGATGAGGGCCTCGACGGCCTTGCCCTCGGCGCGGTAGCTCTCCACCAGCTTCATGCCCTCGACCGGCCCCAGGACGCTCACCGCCGTGGCCAGCCCGTCGGCCAGCGCGCAGTCCGGGGCGATGATGGTGACGCTGACCGCGCCGCCGACCAGAGGCTTGCCGGTCCGCGGGTCGATGATGTGGCTGGCCCGGCGGGGTCCTGGCGAGGGTTGAAGGTGGAGGGTGGAAGGTGGAGGAGCGAGGGGGGACGGAGCCCCTCCGCCGCCCTCCGCTTCCTGCCTTCTTCCTTCTGCCTTCTTCCTTCTGCCTTCTTCCCGCTGCCTTCCGCCCTCCTTGGTCAGGAAGTACTTCTCGTAGTCGCCGCTGGTCGAGACAGCGTTGCCGTCGAGCTCCACCACCGCCATGCGCCGATCCAGCGCGCGGGGGTGGACCACCTCGATCCTCCAGGGCGAACCGTCCGGCTTGTGCCCGAAGGCCCGCACCTCGCCGCCGATCTCGACGAGCGCGCCGGTTGCGCCGGCCTTGCGGAGCGCCTCGCAGGCCACGTCGGCGCCGAGCCCCTGGCCGACCGCGCCCAGGTCGAACTTCATGCCCGGAGCGGCCAGCGCCACGGTGCGCTTCTCCGGATCGAGGAGGAGCTTGTCGCTGCCCACCTTCGCGCGCGCGGCGGCGATCTCCGCGTCGGTGGGCATCCGCTCCTCCCTGCCCGTGAACTTGTAGAGGTCGATGAGCGGCTGCACGGTGCAGTCGAAGGCCCCGCCGGAGCGCTTCCAGAGGTCAACGGAGAGCTCGAGCGCCCGGAACGTGTCCGCCGAGACCTGCACGGGGTCTCCGGGGCCGGCGGCCCAGACGCGGCGGACTTCGCTCTCCGGGTCGTACTTGCTGATGCGCTTCTCGCAGTCCAGCGCGGCCTGGAGCGCCCCGGCCAGCGCCGCCCTGGCCTTGACGTCGTCGGCCGGCGCGAAGACCGCCGTGGAGTGGTAGCCGGAGCCCATGACCAGGTCGTGGGTCCGCTGGTATACGCGGGCCTCGCCGGCTTCGGACGACGGGCCGGGCCGGGATGCCGGGGAATGCTCCGCGGCGGCTGCCGCCGCAGGCGCCTTCGCGGCCGGGAGGCCCTTGCGGAGGCCCAGGATCAACCCCGCGACCAGCCCGACCGCCGCCAGCGCGAAGACCAGCGTGGCGGAGAGCGCCCCGTCCCTGCTGGGAATCACGTCACTTCTCGCCCACTCCCAGCGCGAGCAGGATCTGGGCGGCCTGCTGGCGCTCGGCCCCCCGGCCCCACCGGTAGTCGGCGCCCTGGAGAGAGAGCGCGTAGAGCTCGACCAGGGCCACGAGCACGTCGTTGCTGACCGCCTTCATCTGGATGCGCAGGCCGCGTGACTCGAAGTAGTTCTCGATGTCCCCGCGTCTGCCCAGGCGGATGGCGGCGGCGGCGCGCAGGCCCTCCGAGCGGGCGCTGTTCTCCGCCGGGCCGTCGGCCGCGTGCGCCCAGACCACCGCCCGGAGGACGCCGTCGGAGCCCCGGCCGCTGGCCATCATGGCCTCGGAGGTCCGGCCCGCGGAGCGCAGGCCCACGCACTCCGGATCGTCCCGGAGGGCGGCCGAGTGCAGGGCGAGGTCTCCGCGGAAGAAGCCGTCGTCGCGGAAGAGGGCCTTGCCCTTCTCCAGATCGATGCGCAGCTTGAGCAGCGGCATCTCGATGGTTTCGGCCCAGGCGCGCGCGGCCGGCTCGCCGACCGGCACGAGCTCGGACTTCTTGTCGCGGCAGCCGGAAGCCGCCGCGAGCGCGGCGCACGCCGCGGCCAGCGCCGTCAGAAGCGCCGGACTCCGGAGCGAGGCTCTCTGCAATCTCATTGGGCGAACCCCTTCTTCTTCAGCAGCCAGCCGGCCAGGACGACCAACAGGACGCTCACCGCCGCCAACCACGCCAGGGACCGGCCGGCGGGCAGCGTCTCGACGGCGCTCGGATAGTGGCTGCGGATGCCGAAGTCCAGGTCCTCGGCCTTCTCCGCGCCCGGGGCGCCGGCCAGGGCCGTGAGGAAGAGCCGCCCCTCGGGCGCGGCCGCGGTCATGAACCCGGCCACGGCCCGGAGCTCGCCGACCGAGTCCCGCACCGGACCGGTCCGACTCCCGGCCGGGTCGGCCCAGAGCTGGCCGCCGTCCTGGAGCGTGCCGGAGTCCTGATACACTTTGAGCAACCCCAGTCGGGGCTTGAGCCCCGCGGAGTTGTCGTCGACGTTCACGAAGTGCGGATGCAGGACCATGAGCTCGAGCGGCGGAAGATTCACAGGTCCCATACGACCTATGGGACCTATTGAACCATCCGCCCCCAGCGCCCCCGGATAGAAGGCGATCTCGGACTTGAAGGACAGATGGACGGCGATTCGCCTCGCGCCGGCCGGCACCTCGGCCAGGAAGAAGCTCCATCCGGCCGCTGCCTGCCTGGCGATCGTCCGGTCCGCAGTCCCGGGCAGGGCGATCCCGCGGCTTTCGAGGGACTCCTTCAACGCGGAGGAGTCCATGGGCCCGGAGACCTCCGCGTGGTCCGGAGAGGAGGCGGCTTCGGCCTCCGGCTCAGGCCAGAGCGGCGGGGCCGGCGCCAGCGGCGGCTCGCCGACCACGAGCGGGACCTGGTTCCGCCGGGCGCGGCGCCAGTAGGCGGACATCTCCTCGAGGACCGCCGGATCGCCAGGGCGGGCCGATGCCTGGCCCGGCGCGGAGAGCACCCACGCCGCGCCCCCCGGCGCCGGCGCGGCCAGCTCGACTTCCACGAGCAGGTCCTCGCGGTTGTCGGCCGCCCGGGCCCGGAGGTCGCCGAAGCCGCCGAAGTCCTGGAAGACCAGGAGAGCGCGAACCCGCTCCACGGCGGGCGGGGCCGAGCCGGGCGCCAGGACGACGCCCTGCGCCGCGGCGGGCGCGGACCAGGCGGCGAGGAACACGAGGAGGAGCGAACCGGCGGCGACGGAGGAGGGCCAACGGCGTTTCACGTCCGAATACCTCTCAACCTCCGGCGGGCTTGGGCGGGCGCTGGGCGTCGACGGCCGCGACCTTCTCGCGGATGCGCGGCCGGGCCTCGGCGAAGATCTCCTCCGCGAACTCGCGCGTCCAGGTGCGGTCCTCGAAGGAGCGCTCTTCGACCTGGCGCAGGAAGTTCTCGCGGAAGTGCTCGAGCCTGCGTCCGTAGATGTGGTAGCTGTCCGAGAGGTCGGCGTAGCGGCCCAGCCGCACCTCGCGCCCGGCCTTCTCGGCGAGCTCGTTCGCCAACCGCTCCTGGAGGGAGATCAGCGCGAAGCAGTTCATGTAGGCCGCGTCGTAGGCGTCGCGGCTGCGGAAGCGGACGTCCATGTTGAGGTGCCAGACGTCCCTGGCGTCGGGCACCACCCGCAGCCAGATGCTCTGCAGGCAGGCCGGGTCGTAGCAGTCCAGGTCGAACCAGGGTTGCCAGGTGATGGCCTGGGCCCGGCGGGTGAAGGGCGCCTTGGCGAGCTTCTCCACGCAGCGCGCGAGCTGGTCGATCTTCCCCTTGACCCCCGGCACCTCGTACTTGAAGAGCCGCTGGTGGTAGGTGTACTCCCAGCGCTCGTCCTTGGGGTCGTCCGGGTCGCGGACCCAGTGGTCCTTGATGCCGTCGAGGACCTCCTGGCGGTACTCCTCGAGGTCCTCGAGGCCCCCGGGGAAGGCCCGGTGGATGAAGGGCTCGGATGAGGGCTCGCGCACCACCATGAGCATGGTGCAGTCCAGGCTCGGCTCGTCGGCCTCGGCCCTGGCCAGCTTCCTGTCGTACTCGGTGGGCATCCGGCCGCCGCGCTCGGCCAGGGCGAGCAACGACTTCTCCCAGGCCTCGGCGAGCGACGCCCCCTCGACCATCAGGACGGGGATCGAGCCGGTGGCCGCGACGCCGCCGGCCCTGATCTTCTTCTGGCTGCCCTGCTTCGCCATGCTTCCGGCGCTCCCTTCCTCCGCCGCGTCCCCCACCGGGCCGCCGGCGTCGAGCGCGCGGTTGACGAGCGCGTCGGCGGCGGTGTTCTGTTCGCGCGGCACCCACTTCGCGGTCCAGGCCTCGAACCCGGCCAGGAGCTCCCTGACCCGGGCGTAGAGCGGCTTGATGTTCGGGCTCTGCACCCGGTACTTGCCGGTGATCTGCTTGACCAGCAGGTCCGAGTCGGTGAGGATGCTCAGCCGCCGCGCGCCCCGGCTGCCGGCCACTTCCAGCGCCCGCACCAGCGCCGAGTATTCGGCGACGTTGTTGGTGGTCTCGCCCAGGGTCCAGCCGCCGGCCCAGACCGGCGCGCCTCCGGCCGATTCCAGGAGCCGCGCGGCGGAGGCCGCCGGTCCGGGGTTGCCCCGGCTGCCGCCGTCGATCTCGATGTGCAGGGTGCTCAAGGGATAGTCCTCACGCTTCAGGGGTGGCGCGTCGCGTCCGTTCCTCGCCGGTTCGCTCGCTCGCTCAGCTCTGGGGCTTCTCCGCGTAGAGCAGCCGCCCGCAGGACCGACACTGCTGCGGCGGATCGCCGATCAGCACCAGATTGTAGACCTGCGGCGAGAGCTTCATGTTGCAGCTCACGCAGATGCCGTTGTCGACCCGGCTCATGGCCTGCCCCGGGTACTTGGCCAGGGCCTGTTCGTAGCGGCGAAGCTCCTCGGCCTCTATGGGTTTGACCGCTCCGGCCCGCTCGCGCAGGAGCTTCTCCTTGCGGTGCTCCAGGTCGGCCAGCTGGTCGGCCAGCACCGAGCGAGCGGCCTCGAGGGCCTTCTTCTTCCCGGCGATGGCCGGGTCGAGAGCGCGGGCCTTGCCGGTCAGCTCCTCGGCCTTCTCGTAGGCCTCCAACGCACCGGTCTCCAGGTCGGAAATCTGCTTCTGGCACCCGGCGATCTCGCTGCGGATGACGTCGTACTCCTTCTGGGTCTTGACGATGTTGAGCTGGCCCTGGTACTTCTCGATCTTCTCCTCGAGGCTCTTGATCTCGACGCCAGAGCGGTCGGCCTCGACCTGGGCGTCCCGGGCCTGGGCCTGCAGCGCGGCGCGCTCGGCCTCGGTCGCGGCGAGCTCGTTCTCCGTGGCCGCCACGGCGGCCGGCCGGGCCTCGGTCTCGCGGGCTATGTCGGTGAGCTCCAGATCGATCTTGTGAAGTTCCAGGAGTAGCTGAAGAGTGGTCGCCATCCGCCGGGCCTCATCTTTCTGCTCATTGCTGTCGCCGGGAGCGATTATAGCCGTCGCTTCGAGGGGCTGTCAAGGAGCGCGAGCCAACCAACAGAAGTCAGCCACAGATGGACACAGATGCACACCGATAGGGAAGGACCATCAGGACACTATCCAGGACTCTCCCGTCTGTGTTCATCTGTACTACTACCCTGCAACATCTTGGAATCCTCTGCAGTTCCGCCAGGCTTGGAAGAAGCCGTCAAACATGACTCGCGCCGGGGCGCCCAGTCTCGCGGGGGCCCCTGCGAAGCTGCGCTTCGCCCCGCGAGCCCGGGGCCCCCGCCCCGGCGCGGTCATCCCTCTCCCCGCTCTCCCGCAAGCCTGCGGGAGAGGGCCGCGCCTGACGGCGCGATTCCGGACAAGGTGCGGCATCGCCTTCTTCAGAGCAGAACGTGGCATCCAGGGACTGCCCGGCACGCGGCACAACGGCCAACTGGCGCGGTGCGCGGCAGCGGTGCGATCCCGCCCACCTTGCGCGCAAGGAGCCGTGCGAGTCGGGAGCCGTGCGCCACTGCCATGAGAACGCACCTTGATTGACCGTGCTCCGTTTCTGGCTGCCTTCGCTGCCGTCACGGCCGGCCTTCGTATCCCGGACTGCATGCCTCAATAGGCGGATGTGCTGGAGATGTCGTTTCTGTTGTTGTTGGTGCTTCTGTTGCTTCTGGTACTTCTGGTACTTCTGGTGCTTCGGTTCCGGCTGTGCCGGGATGGGTTCATCTGTGTTCATCTGTGTTCATCTGTGGCTGATCGAGACCGTGATTCTGCCGTTGTCCGCCTGCGCACCCGACGATAGAGTGGTCGCCATGAAGGCAGACAAGGCCGTCCGTCGCGACCTGGACCTGGTGCGCCGCCTCTGCGCCCTCGCCCGCCGGCGGGGCGCAGGCTTCGCCGAGGCCCGCACCAGCCACGGCTCGTCGGCGGGGCTCTCCGTCCAGGACGGGCGCGCCGAGCGCATGGCCGCCGGGACGGTGAGCGGCTGCTGCGTCCGGGTCATCGTCGACGAGCGCTGGGGCTTCGCCTCCACCGACGGCACGAGCGCCCGCCAGGCCCAGGCGGCGCTCGATGCCGCCCTGGCCATGGCCCGCGCCGGCCGCAGGCTGGGGCGCCCCGCGGCGGTGGCCGCGTCTCCCGCCGCCGGCGAGGAGCCGGTCCTGGCCGGCGCCGACGCCGGGGAGGCCAGCGCGGCCTCCGGATCGGAGCTCGCCTCCTGGGCGCGGCTGCTCCTGGGCATGGAGCGCGAGGCCCGGGCCCGCGCCGGGCGCCGCGCGGCCAACACCATGGCCTCCTTCAGCCGCAACGCCGGCTGGATGACGGTGGCCAACTCGCAGGGCCTGGCCCGGGCCCGCTCCGCCGGGCGCTCGACCGCCGCGGTCATGGCCGTGGTGGCCGAGGGCGGCCGGGGCATCCAGCGCTGGACCGAGCGCGCCGGGAGGACCGGCCCGGGCGACCTGCTGGCTGAACTGGCCGCCGCAGGAATCGCGCGGCTCGCCGCCGAGCGGGCGCTGGCCGTGCTGCGCGCGCGACCGGCCCCGGGCGGCTCGTTCCCGGTGATCCTCGACCCGGCCACCGCCGGGGTCTTCGTCCACGAGTGCCTGGGCCACAACGCCGAGGCCGACCTGGTGCTCTCCGGCCAGAGCCTGCTCGATGGCAGGCTCGGCCGGCGCCTGGCCCCGGCGCGGGTCACGGTGGTAGACGACCCCACCGTCCCCGGGGCCTTCGGAAGCTACGAGTTCGACTCCGAGGGCACGCCTGCCCGACGGACGGAGATCATCTCCCGGGGGGTGCTCCGCACCTACCTGCACTCCCTCGAGACCGCCGCGCGCTGCCGGACCGCTCCCACCGGCCACGGCCGGGCCGAGGGTTACGGCGCCCCGCCGCTCGTGCGCATGAGCAACACCTTCTTCGCGCCGGGGGAGGACCGCCTGGAGGACATGATCCGCGGGGTCCGCCGGGGCCTGCTCCTGGAGCACGGCTCGAGCGGCCAGGTGCTCTCGGAGCGCGGCCACTACACGGTTTCGGCCGGCTGCGGGCGCCTGATCGAGAACGGGCGACTGGGCGAACTGGTCCGCGACGCCTCCTTCAGCGGGATGGTCCTGGAGAGCCTCCGGGACATCGACGCGGTCAGCCGCGACTTCCGCCTGGAGTCGCCCGGCTACTGCGGCAAGGACGGCCAGGAGGTTCCGGTGGATGACGGCGGAGCCTACGTGCGCCTGCGCCGCGTGGTGGTCGGCGGGCAGGGGAGGTGGCCGGGACGGCCGTGACCGGGTTGAGGGTGGAAGGTGGAGGGTTGAAGGTTGAGGGTTGACGGAAGCGGAACGCCGCCGTCCTCTTCGCACTTCCACCCTCCACCCTCCACCCTCCACCCTCCACCTTCCACCTTCCACCCTCAACCACGCCTATACCCCCTCATAATCGTCAGCGCCCCTCTATTTCCGTGTTGACCTCTCCGAGGGCCGGCTGTAGAGTATAAACGGGTGTGCGGAAGGGCCCCAGCGCGGGCCCAAGTTCACAGGCGGCGGGGCTTTGGGATGTTCCCGGGACCGCCGCCGGGGCGTACCAGGATGTACCGGAGGAGGTGAGCTGCATGAAGAAGAACAGAGGTTTCACCCTGATCGAGCTCATGGTGGTCATCGCAATCATCGGTATTCTCATTGGTCTGTTGCTGCCGGCTCTCCAGGCAGTCAGGGCCCGGGCCATGAGGGCCAACTGCCAGAGCAACCTGCGACAGATCGGCCTGGCCATCAACGGTTACTCCGAGGACTTCGATCAGGTGTTCCCGATGTCGCTGGCGGCGAACTCGGATCTGACCCAGACGCCCGCCGCTCTGGACGGCATCAACGGCCTGTTGCTGCTGTACCCGGACTATGTGAACAACGCCAAGCTGTACAAGTGTCCTGCGACCACCGATTCGGTCACCGGGTTCGTTACGAACTCGTCGGCCAGTCCCAGGACTCTCTTTGCAGCCGACACGAACGCAGGCAGCTACTCGTATGACCCGCGCCACAACGCGGGCAATGCCGGCGGAGTGGTTATCGCCGCCGACAAGCGCAACGGGACCTCGAACACGTCGAACAACCACGGTGGCGACGGAGTCAACATGGTATTCGTGGACGGTCATGTAACCTGGATCAAGACCCCCACGGCCACTAGCGCCAAGATGTCGGCTGACACCAACGTCGACGGCGACATCTGGGCAGTCACCACCAGCTACCAGCACGACACGTACCTGGTGAGGTAGAGGCCTAAAGAGGTCTTGACAACCCGCACACCCGCCGGGGCGGCCCACTGGGCCGCCCCGCGCTTTGCCGGGAGGAAACGGTCGATTTGAGCAGCGACACCAAAGCCATCGGGACGAGGGGCGCCCTCTGGCCGGCTGCGTTCCTCATTCCGGCCCTGGCGCTCGCCGCGCTGGTCTGGGTGCCACCTGCGGCACGCTCCCTGGGGCTGCCACCCATGATGCACCCGAGCTACGTGCGGCAGGTGCTGCTCGCAATCCTGGCCGCGCCAGCCCTGGCGGTCGGCCTCCTGGCGCTCGGTCCGGACCGGGCTGCGGTGCGCGCCGCGCTAAACGGCGGTCCCGCGAGGCTCTTTCTCGTGGCCGTCTGGGGCCAGGCGGTGCTCGGCTGGGCCTCGCTGGGCTGGACCTCGAACGCCGGAGCCACGCTCTCCCGGGCCATGGAGCTATCCGCCCTGGCGCTCTGGGGCACCGGCTGGTTGCTGGCCGCGTCGGCGTCCGGCAGGCTCCGGGCACGGCTCCTGGCCGGCCACTTCGCCGTCGGGGCACTGATCGCATTCACTGGCTGCGCGGCTTATCTGATATGGCTCGCCCAGGGGGTCCCCCCCGCGCGCCTGGGCAGCCCCATCAGCAACCCCAACACCGTGGCGGTGCTGATGATCTTCCCGGTGGCCGCAGCCTGTGCGTTCGTGGTGCGCGGCGCAAGGCCTGGGGGCGGGGTGGAAGGTGGAAGGTGGAAGGTGGAGGGTGGAAGCCACGAAAGCCCGCCCTCTTCGTCCTCCACCCTCCACCTTCCACCCTCCACCTTCAACCGCCTCCCGGCGTTCCTCGCCGTCGTTCTAATTCTGGCCCTGACCGCCTTCGTCCTGGCCTGGAGCCGCTCCGGCTTCGCGGGGCTCGCGGCCGCCGGGCTCTTCCTGCTCGGCTCCCTGCTACGCCCGCGGTGGCGCCTGGCCGGCGTCGCGGTCCTGGGCGTGGCAGCGGTCGGCGTCGCCGCATGGATGACCGGAGATCCGGCGAGGCTGCTGTGGCTCGAGGAGAAGCTCAAGCTCGGCAGCCTGGCTTCGCGCTACTACGGAACCATCGCGGGATGGGGCATCCTCTCCGATCACCCGGTGCTCGGCGCCGGGGCGGGCACGTTCCTGTCCGAGGCCCCGGCGCACATCCCGCCGGAGCACTACCTGGCCAGCTACGGCGAGGCATTCCTGAACCTCGCCCACAACGAGTATGCGCAGGTCGCCGCCGAGGGCGGGCTCGTCGGCCTGGGGCTCTTCCTGTCCCTGCTGGCCGCAGTGATCTGGGGAGGACTGAAGGTTGAGGGTGGAAGGTGGAAGGTGGAGGGTGGAGGCTCTGGAGACACGAAGACATCGTCGTCCTCCTCGCCCCTCGCCCCTCAACCCTCAACCCTCCACCTTCCACCCTCCACCCTCCACCAGTTCCCCGCCGCCCCCCTCTCCCTGGGCCTGGCCGCGGCGACGGCCGGCGTGGCCGTGAGCTCGCTGGCCGACCCGTCCTTCCGGTTCTGGGACTTCACCGTCTTCTTCTACGCCGCGGCCGGAGCGGTCGCGGCCCGCGCGCTGCCGGAAACAGAGCCCGCCACCCGCCCGAAAGGCCGCCTCCCGCTGCGCATCGGCATCCTGGCCGGCGCCCTGGCCCTGGCCGTCCTCGCCGCCGCCTTCTGGGCCGTGCCCGACGCCCGGCGCGAGGCGGCGCTGCTCGAGGCCCACGACCTCTCCGCCCGGGGCGAACACGCCCGCGGGGCCGAGCGCTACGCCTTCGCCACCCTTACGCCGGGCAACTTCCTCTATCGGATCCAGGCCGCCAACGGCTGGGTCACGAGCCTCGGGCGGTCCGGCAGGAGCCGCGAGGCTCTCGAGCGGGCCGAGTGGCTCTGCCGCACCATGCCCGACTGCCCCCAGACTCTCCGCTTGCTGGCGGTGGCCCGCTTCGCCAACGGCGACCGCGCCGGCGCGCTCGGAGCCCTGGTGCAGGCCGGCCGGCTCGATCCCTACGATCGCGAGTTCCGAAGGAGGTTCTTCCAGCTCCTGGGCGCCGCTCCCGGGGGGGGCGGTGGGACGCTCGCGGCGCTGACCGCCGGGCGATTCGGGCTGCCGGCCGGCGACCGGGCGGCGCTCGAATCCCTGGAGTTGGCGGCCGGCGGCAATTGGAGCGGAGCGCTCTCCGCCGTCCGGGACCTCACCCCGGCCGACGCGAGCTTCCTCCAACTCGAGCTCTGGCGGGGCATCTGCCTGGCGGAATCCGACCGGCCGGCCGAGGCTCTGGCGGCCTTCGACCGGCAGGTGAGGGCCGCACCGCTCGACGCCCAGGGATGGTACTGGCGGGCCCGGGCCGTCGTCGAAGCGCTCGGCCGCCCGGGAGACGAGCAGGCCATGGCCTCGCTGCGCCGTTGCGTGCAGCTCGACGTGGAGGACGACGACGCGCGCATCGCCCTGTCCGACCTGCTGCTGCGCAACGACCGCCCGGGCGAGGTGCCGCCGCTCCTGGCCCCGCGCATGGCCGTCTCGCGCCGGGCGGCCGAACTCGCCATGCGACTGGCCGAGGCCCACAGGCAGCTCGGCCGGATGGACGAGGCCCGGGCCGCGCTCGAGGCCGCGCTCCTCCGGACCGGCGACGCGCGCCTCAGGTCGGCCCTGGAGAAGCTCGCGGAAATCGAACATAAGCCACAGATGAACACAGATGGACACAGATAGGCATTGGGTTTGAGAGTCCGGACGGACTGAACCTGATCGGAACTGCGCTCTTCTGAGCAGTTCAACCTCAAGCGTCGATCTCAGCCGGCCGTTGCCCCATCTGTGTTCATCTGTGTGCATCTGTGGCTGCCATCCGGGCTTATCGCGGTCAGCAGCCCGGCTAGGCGCGCGGCGTTCTTCTCGAGTGAGAAGCGCTCCCGGAGCAGTTCCGCGGCGCCCGAGGCCAGCCGCCGGGGCAGGTCCGCGTCCCCTTCCAGCCGCTCGATGGCCTCGGCCAGCGCACCGGGGTCGGCCGGCGGCACGAGCAGACCGGTCCGCCCGTCCTCGACCGCCTCGGCCAGTCCGCCGGCGTCGGCCGCGACCGCCGGCAGGCCTGCAGCCATGGCCTCGAGGAGGGAGTTGGGCACGCCGTCCCGGTCCCCGTCCGGGGCCACCACCGATGGCGCGCAGACCGCATCGGAGCGCGCGAAGGCCGCGGCCAGGCCGGCTCCGTCGAGCTCCCCGGAGAACCGGATGCGTCCGGAGACCCGGCGGGCTGCGGCCAGGCGTTCCAGGTCGCCCCGCTCCGGACCGTCGCCGGCGAACTCCACCTCGAACCCGCCGGGCGAGAGCGCCGCGGCCTCCACCAGGTGCCGGAAGCCCTTCTTGGGCACCAGGCGGCCGACGGCGAGGACGCGGAAGGGACGATCTGACGCGGGGACGCGGGGACGCGGGGACACGGGGACAGGGGTACACGGGGACGAAGCGCCGTGTGACTGCGGCGCTTCCGGATCAACGTTCGTCGATTCGTCGGATGCCGTTTCTCTCTCCGCGTCTCCGCGTCTCCGCGTCCCCGCGTCGCCCGACTCCGGCACCCCATGATACACGAGCTCCACCTTGTCGGCGGAAGCGCCGTAGCGCTCCCGGAGGAAATCGCGGGCGGCCGCGCTGCAGGCCGTCACCAACTGGGCCTCCTCGAGCTGCGCCGCGACCAGCGCCTTGTTGACGAAGATGTCCCAGGCGTGGACGCTGAGGGCGAAGGGCACTCCGGCGAGGCGCGAGGCCATCCAGCCCAGCGCCCCGGGCAGCGACGCGAAGTGCGCCCAGATGAGCCCGGCGCCGGCCTTCTCCGCGGCCCGGGCGAGCGCGGGCGCCCAGGCCAGGCGCGGCAGCAGCGCGGCCAGCCGCGCGGGGTCGCGGATCTCGCTCGAGACCGCCCCGGGCAGGAGGCGCAGCAGCCGCGCCGGCCGGCTCACGGCGACGCGCGCCTTCTCGGCCATGGCCTTCGCCGAGAAGACGCCGGGCAGCCAACTCACCCGCCCGGCGAGACCGCCGAACGGCTCCTCGGCCAGCAGAGCATCCGGCCCGCGCGTCAGCGCGAAGACGCGCAGGTCGAGCCCCAGACCGATCAGGGCCGAGAGCTCGCGGGCGATGAAGCGTTCGCTGGCCTTGGGGAACGTCTCCAGGACGACGGCGATCACCATATGGCTCATCCCTCACCGCACGACCGGATGCCGGCGCTGTCCGGACTTCCGCACATCATACCCCGTCCCGCTTCCGCTCCTCCACCCGCCGGTTCACCTCGTCCATCTCGCGGCGGTCCTCCTCGAAGATCTCGCGGTAGACCTCCATGACCGCCCGGGCGGTCCGCTCCCAGGTGCGGCCGGCGGCGCGCTCCGGCCCCCGGGCCGACAGGCACGAGCGCAGGGGCTCGTCGGTCAGGATCCGCTCGATGCCCTTGCGCAACGCGGGCAGGTCGGCGGCCTCCACGTGCAGCGCGGCGTCGCCGGTGACCTCCACCATGGCCGGGTCCCGGCTGGTCAGCACCGGCACGCCGCAGGCCATGGCCTCGAGCGCCGGCAGCCCGAAGCCCTCGACGATCGAGGGCATGAGCAACGCCTCGGCCAGGCAGTAGACCGTCGGCAGCGCCGCCGCCGGCAGATAGCCGGTAAAGAGCACGGCGTCGGTCAGGCCCAGGGCCCGCACCTCCTCGAAGACCTCGCGCCAGCGCCAGCCGGGCTTGCCCACCACCAGGAGCTTGTGGGACAGGCCCAGGTGGCTCCGGGCGGCGAAGAAGGCCCGCACCAGGCTGGTCAGGTTCTTCTTGGGCTCGATCTGGCCGACGAAGAGCGCGAAGCGTTCGGGGAGCCGCAAGGCCGCGCGGGCCTCATCGAGCCCCCGGCGGTCGGCGACCGGCCGGAACCCGGCGCCGATCCCGTGGGGGACCACCCGGAGGCGGCCCTCGTCGGCCCCGGCCAGGCGCACGAGCTCACGGGCGCTGGCCTCGGTGGGCGCGATCACCCGCCGGGCCGCGCGGCAGCTCTTGGGCAGGAAGCGCCGCAGGTGGGCGACGGTGGACTTGCGGCAGAGCTGCGGATGGGACAGGGCGATGGCGTCGGCCGCGCTCAGGACCATGCCCACGCCCATGGGCATGGCCCCCAGGGCCGCGTGCAGGCCGATCCTGGCGAGCGCCGCCAGCAGTTTCGGAGGAACGCCCACCGGCACGACGTAGGCCGGCCCGTGGAAGACGTCCAGGCGGTCGCGGTCGGCCACGAAGGGCAGCCGCAGCTGCTGCCAGAAGATCCGGGGCAGCCGCCACGAGGAGTCGAAGGGCATCCGGCGGAGGCGCACGTTGGGGCGGTCGAGCCAGTCCGGAACCGGCCACCGGCGGCCGCAGTAGACCACGAACTCGTCGCCGGTATCGAGGGCGACCAGGGCGCGCAGCAGGGACTCCACCGTCCCCTCCACGCCGGCCGGCTTGTCGCGAAGCAGGGTGGCGTCATATCCGATGCGCATGGGACGTCCCCCCGTCGATCCTCATAGCCCGCGGCCGGCCGGCGCCGCCATCTTCAAACCGCGCAGCACTCCCGCGGCCATCCCGGGTTGTCACTCTGCCCGACGACGTTCCGAGCCGCGGCGCTCCGCGGAGGAGGAGCTTCTGCCCGAGATCGAGGAGCCTCCGCCGGCCTTGCGCTCCTGGTCGGCGTGTTCGCGCATCATATCCAGGCGCCGGCGCTCGGCCTCGGCGCGCTCCCTGGCCTTCTCTTCATTGGCGACCAGGCGGGCAGCCAGGGCGATCCAGACCACCGCGGCGCCCACGGCCAGCGCCAGCACGGCAGCCAGAGCGGTCCAGTTCACGGCCGCTCATCTCTCGTCGAAGGCATAGACGAATTCGTCGTCCGACCCGAATATGACCAGGCCGTCGGCCATGACGGCCGCCGAGCGCATGGCCCCGCCGTTGGTCTTGAACCGCCAGACCTCCCGGTCGCTGCCGCGCTCCAGGGCGCGGAAGCAGCCGTCGTGGGTCCCGGCGTAGACCCGGTCCTCGGTGACCAGCGGAGCCGCCGAGACCGCCGCGCCCAGCGTCCACTGCCGGACGACCCCCGGCCGGGCGGCGTTGGGCTCCAGCGCCCAGACCTCGCCCTCCATGGTCCCGAAGTAGAGCTGCCGGCCGGCCATCACCGGTCCGGCGCGCACCGGCCCGCGGGCCTGCTGGCGCCAGCGGACCTCGCGGCGCTCCAGGTCCAGGGCGTAGAGGCAGCCGTCGTCCGCTCCCAGGTACATGATCCCGGCGGCCACCACCGGCGAGCTCCGCACCGCCGCACCCAGCTTGTGGCTCCAGAGCTCGCTGCCGTCGGTGATCGACAGGGCGTGGATCTGCTCGTCGTCGCTGGGCGCGTAGACCACGTCGGAGGCGACCACCACCGACCCGCCGATCCCGCCCATCCTGGCGCTCTTCCAGCACTGCTGGCCGGTGGCCGCATCCAGGCAATAGACCCGGCCGTCGTCCGACCCGACGAAGACGAAGGTCTGGCTGTTGAGCAGCTGCACCGAGGCGACCCGCGGGGCGGCGCGCAGCAGCCCCTCGGTCTTGAACGGCGGCCAGCGGTCCTTGCCGTCGGCCAGGTTCAGGGCGTAGAGCCGATTGTCGAAGCTGCTGACGTAGACGGTGCCGCCCTCGATGGTGGCCGCGGCGCTGACCGCGGCCAACGCACCGAGCTGGCGCTTCCAGACGGTCTTGCCGTCGACGGTCGACAGGCACCAGAGGTTGCCGGCCCGGTCGCCGAACACCACCTGCGGCTTGCCCGGGACCAGCACCATCGGGGCGTCGACCGCGGCTCCGACCCGCACCTTCCAGGCCGGCACCCTGGCCAGCTCGCTGCGAATGGTCCGCGAGGCGGGCACGTCGCCGATGGTCGGACTGACCTGCGTCTCGGCGTAGCCCTTCCTGGCGATCCGGATGCGGTTGGGCCCCGCCACCGACAGGCGCACCGTGCAGGGGCTCAGCGCCGGGGCGGCATCGTTCAGGCGCACCTCGGCCCCGGCCGGCTCGGTCTCGACCTTAACCGGGAAGGTCAGGGCCGTTATCCGCGGGTTGCCGGGGTACTTCCGCGACAGCCGGAGCACGGCATCGAACTCCGCCTGCTCGGAGGCATAGCCGCCGACCTTGCCGACCGCCTCCTGGATCTCGGCGAGACTGGCCTCGACGACCTTGAGCTGCTTCCTGGCGTAGTCCTGGTCGGCCTCGCTGCCGGCGCGCTCGAGCATCTGCAGGAGCCTCCGGGCGTCCTCCAGCCGGCCCTCGCCCAGCCGGGCCTCGGCCTCCCTGCGTATCTCCGCCGACTTGGCCAGGACGTTCCTCTCCAGGTCCAGCCGCGCGTCGCGGTACTCGCCCATCAGCCGGATGCACTCGGTGCGGCTGGCCGCCGCCTGGCCGGCCAGGCCGGAGAGCGACCAGACCGCGCAGGCCTGCTCGTAGGCCTCGCAGGCCTTCTCCATCTCGGAGATGGCCTCGTCGTACTCCTTGGCCTCGGCCTTCTGCCTGGCCGCGACGAAGTGGCCCGACGCTTCGCGACAGGCCTTGTCGACCTGCGGCTTGGCCACCTGGAACTCGTAGTAGGCCAGGGCGAGCCCGGCGGCGACGAGCAGCAGGACCACGACGGAGACCGCCAGGATCTTCTTGCGGGCGTGGCGGCGCCTCTCTTCGGTATTCAGGAGCGACGTCAGGCGCTTGCGCACGTTCTCGCGGCCGGGCTCGATGTGCAGCACGCGCCGAAGGGTCTCGGCCGCGGCCGCGGCATCGCCCCTGGCGGCCAGCTCCTCGGCGGCCTGTTCGAGCTCGTCGGCGGCCTCGGAACCGCGGCCGGCCGCCAGCAACGCCTCGGCCAGCAGTCCGCGGGACCCGGGGTTCTTCTTGCCGGCCTCGACCGCAGCCTGCGCTGCGGCGATGGCCCGGTCGTGAGCGCCGGCGGCCACGTGGGCCTTGACCAGCGCGGAGTAGTGCTTGAAGCTCTCCTCGGGGCGGCCCTCGCGCCCGTGGTGCTCGGCCAGGGCCTGGTGGGCGCGCGCGTTCCTGGGCAGGAGCTCCAGGATCCGGTCCCAGAGCTCGACCGCCTGGCCCTCGCGGCCCTCCTCGATGGCCCGGTCGGCGAGCACCCCCAGGTGGATGGCCGCCCGCTCGGGATCGCCGGCCTTGACGGCGGCCTCGGCCAGCCGCGTCCGGATCGGCGGGGTGTCCTGGCCCAGGGCCAGGAGCCGCTCGCTGACCTTGACCACCCGCGCCCAGTTGCCCGCCCGCTGCAGCGCCAGGCCCGCGCGCTCCAATTCGGGCTTCCCGGCGCTGCGGATCTTCCCGGACTCGAGCAGGAAGCAGAGGATGCCCCCGACCTCGTAGCGCGAGAGCCACGAGTCGGCTATCAGGTCGTCGATGTCCCGGCTGCCGTCGGCCAGCGCCAGCACCCGGCGCATGACCGGGTCGAGGCCGTCGTCGGCGAGCGCCGGCACCTGGCCGGTGGCGTCGAGGTCGGCGGCCACCAGGATCTCGCGCGAGGAGGGCAGCGCCTGCTTGAAACGGCCCCACTCGTCGATCCGGCGGGCCGCCTCCATGACCAGCGAACCGGTGGAGAGCCGCACGCCGGCCGCCGGGGCGTCGCCGGTGAAGGCCCCCGGCTCCGGGGCGCCGTCGGTGAACTCGAAGTCGGCGTCCTCCCAGGTGAAGAGTTCGTAGACCTCCTCCTCGGTGAAGCGCCTGGTCAGGTGGAAGACCTGGTCCTCGGGAGCGTAGCCCAGCGAGGCGATCAGCTTGACGGCGGGCTCCTCGGAGCCGGCCATCTGCTTCACCAGGGTGCCGGCCTGCTCCGGGGTCACCAGGCAGCGGCCGACGAAGTAGGCGACCAGCGGCGGCAGTTCGGGCGCGGCCTGGGGCTTCCTGGCGTCGGCCTTCTCATCGCGGGCCGCCCGGACCGCCCGGCCGGCCGAGCCCCTGGCCGAGTTGCGAACCTCGCCGTTCTCGAAGCAGATCAGCCGTATCGCGCTTCCCGGCCTGCGGACCAGGCGGAGCACGCCGGTCTGGGAATTCATGGCCAGGGTCTGGAGGATATCCGACAGCGCCAGCGTCTTGAGATTGCCGCGAAAGCTCATACGCGCTCCGCCAGCCTATTTCTTGTCTTCGCTGAAGAACTCGTCGAGGCGGTCGGCGGCGGCCTGCCCGAACGACGCGTCCAGGCTGTGGTCGGCGCCGTCCGCCTTGCGGCGCTCTGCGGCCGAAGCCAGGATCTCGGCGATGCGGTTGGTCAGCTCCTGGCAGTAGACCCGGACCATGCCCACCGTGGTGCGGTCATCGAAGAGGATGACCAGCAGCGAGCGCTCGGCCGCCAGTCCGATGTGGATGTGCTCGTTGCGGCCCTGGTGGAAGATGACCGAGAATTCGCTCTCGCCCAAAAGCTTGGCGAGCTCCCGGGTGGCGGCGAAGGAGCCGGCCACCAGGGCGGCCAGGCTGTCCGGATCGAACGAACCCATCGCGCCCTTCTTGGTGACCAGGTGCCCGTCGCGGTCGACCAGGAGGGCGGCCCGGGCCTGGCTGTCATTCAGGAATTCGTCCAGGACCCCGTCGATCCTGGCCACGTCCTCGGCGTAGAACACCAGGCGATCACGGCGCATCTGCTCGCTATGGCTCTGTTCCGGCACGGTGAGTCCCTCCGGGTGCGGGATCTACTTGAAGAAGCCTGTAAAGTAAAGGGTGACCAATGCGGTTATGGCCACCACCACGGCGATGCCCACGATCAGCAGCACGGTGCCCATCCTGCTGTCCTTCTGGATGGACTTGATGGCCTGCACCTGCGGGGCCTTCTCCTGAGCGGCGGCCTCGCGCTTGCGGCGCTCGATCTCGCGGCGGATGGGGTTGTCGTCCCCGTCGGCCACCGCCACGGAGCGCTCGGAACGCGGCTTGGCCGGCGCAGGCGCCGGAGCCGGAGCCGGAGCCGGCGGCTTGGCCGCGGCGGGCGCCGCATGCGCGGCCGGAGCCGGGGCGTGTGCAGGAGCCGCCTTGGGAGCCGCCGGCGCGGGCTGCGGAGCGGCGGGACGCGGCGGCGCAGCCTTGGGAGCCGCGGCGGCCGGAGCGGGCTGGGCCGCAGCCGGAGCGGGGGACGGCACAGGCTTCGCGACGCTCGCGGCCGGCGCCGGCGCCGGGGCGGCGGCCGGCTTGGGAGCCGCCGGAGCCGGGGCCTGAGGCGCGGCCGGCCTGACGGCCGGGGCTGCGGCCGGTGCGGCCGCCGGAGCATGCGGCTTCGCCGGGGCCGGCTTGGCGGGCCCGCTCTGGCCGTATTCGGCGTTGAGCTTCTTGATGACCAGTCCGGCGATCAGCTTCAGGGTCGGGAAGACGCCCTCGCCCTTGACGGCCACCGCCTCGCAGGTGGGCACGTTCCAGCGGTTCAGCACCGCGTTCATCTCCTGCACGGACTGGGGGTCGGGCAGGTCGCGCTTGTTCCACTGCAGCACCAGCGGCATGGTGGCGATGTCCAGGCCGTTCTCGGCAAGGTTGGCGATGAGGTTCTCGAGGCTCTCGAGGTTCTCCTTCATCATCTTCTTGGCCGAGTCGGCCACGAAGACCACGCCGTCGGAGCCCTGGAGGACCAGCTTCCTGGTGCGGTTGTAGTAGACCTGCCCGGGCACGGTGTAGAGCTGGAACTTGGTGGTCATGCCCGCCACCGAGCCCAGGTTCAGCGGCAAGAAGTCGAAGAAGAGCGTCCGGTCCTGTTCGGTGGAGAGGGACACCAGGTCGCCGACCGAGTCCTTCGGGGCCTTGGCGTGGATCATCTCCAGGTTGGTGGTCTTGCCGCTCCGGCCCGGACCGTAGAAGACGATCTTGCAGTTCACCTCGCGCAGCGCCAGGTTGATCTGTACCATGTCAGAGCCTCATTTCACGACCGGCCTCGACAGCAGCCGCGCCCAGTTCGAGCTGGACCAGTCCCAGGTTGGCGTCCGGCTCCAGAAGGGCGACCAGACACCCCGGCCCGGAGCCGACCAGCAGCACCCGGCCGCCGGCCCCGGACACGACCACGTGCTTCATCTCTCCGCGGCCCAGTTTCTGCAGCACCGGGCCGACGACCTTGCCGAGGTTGCCGGCCACGGCCGCGGCGGCCTCCTCGGCATCCTTGCCGCCAAGCCCGGTCTGGGAGGCGATCAGCAGGCCGTCGGAGCTGACCGCCATGGCGCCGTTCACCCCCGGCACCCGGCAGAGCCCGGCAAGGATTTCCTTCACGACCCGGTCTCCTCCGGGCCGCTGCCCGCGATCTTCCTGGCGAAGGCCCTGGCGTGCATGGCTATGAGGCCGGCGCGACTGCGCGGGGCCACGTATATGCCCAGGGTCATGTCCCGCATGGCGAAGACGCACATGCCGCCGCCTTCGGCCTCCAAGAAAGCCTCCTCGAAGCCGCCCAGCCCGAACTCGCCGCACACCGGGCTGGTCGCCCGGCGCAGTTCGGCCAACGCCGCGGCGGCCGACTGCTCGTCCTGGCCGGCGGGCATGGCCGACGCGACGGGCGTGCCCTTGGAATCCGCCAGGATCGCCCCCTCGATGCCGTCCTTGCCCACGATCCTCGAGAGCGCGATGGCCAGCAGGCTGCTGCTGCCGCCGTTGCCGCTGCCGCCGCTGCCGTCGTCGGCAGCCGTCGCACCGGTCCCGGCCGGCGCGGGGGCGGCCGGAGCCGTGCGGACCTCGACAGCCGGCCCGGGGGCCGGCGCCGTCCGAGCCGCAGCGGGAACCGGGGCCGGTCGGGGACCGGTTCCGCCCGCCCGCGAGGCCCGCGAGTGAAGCTCCTTGACCTCCTCGTCATCGGGCGCGAAGCCGCGAATCTTGGCGAAGGTCTCCGCGGCATCCATGTGGCGTCCGAGCTCGGACAGCAGCCGGCCCAGAAGCTTCAGGGCCGAGTAGTTGAACTTGTCGAGCTCGGCGGCGCGGGACAGGTGCTTGCAGGCCTCCTCCTTGGCACCGGCGTCGGCGTGGAGCAGGCCCAGCACGTAATGCAGGCCGTCGTGGTTCGGGAAGCTGCCCAGCCCGGAACTGGCCACCTGCACGGCCTTGTCCGGCTGACCGCCGGCGCGATAGAGCTCGGCCAGCCGGGCGTAGAGGCGGCCGTTGGGAAAGTTGGCGATCTGTTCCCGGAGCCGGCGGCACTCGGCGTCGCGCTCCAGAGTCGTCAGGTCGCGATCGAGCTGGGCAAGCTCGGAGTCCTTGGGAAAAGCCGCGGCGCCCCGCCTGGCAACCTGCCGGGCCTGGGCCAGGTCCCCCTCCTGCTGAAGGACGCGGGCCAGCCCGAGGAAGGCGGCGGGACTCGGATCCTTGCGGACCGCCTCCTCCAGACGCGTGCGCTCGCGGTTCTTGATCAGCTTGTCGAGGAAACTCATCAGCCTCCGCTCCGGCTCCAGACCCGCGGATCGCTGGCGCAGATCATTCAGCCTGCGCCAAAGGCAGTCTAGTCAGACGCATGCGGGAGTCAAGGGCGCTTTGGACGCCCCCGCAGGCAGATTCCGCAGCGGGGCTGCTAGAGGTAGGACTCCTCGCCAGGAGTATTCAACCGGCGGTCGACCTCCTGGCTGAGGGCCGCCATCCGGCACGAAGTGGGACTCTTGCCCAGCTCCGAACCGGCCTCGAGGTGGGCCAGGCCGGGGCAGCGCACGCACCAGCGCGCCAGCCGGCAGTTCGGGCACTCGGTCAGATCGCCGATGGTGAGCGCCTTGACCTTGGCCAACTCCTCGCCGGCCAGCACCTCGGCCAGGCTCTGGTTGGAGAGATTGCCGAGCTCCTGCCGCCAGATGGCGCACGGATAGACCCGGCCGTCGGAGGCCACGTAGATGCTCGAGCGCCCGGCCGAGCACATGGGCTGCTCCGAGCCGACCCCGGCCACGTTGGAGCCCGGACGGTAGGGTCCGGCCTCCTGGGCGCGGCGGAACAGGAACTCGATCAGCTGCTCGGGCGAGGCCTGGGACTCGAGCGGGGCCCGGTCGCCGTCGAGGCGGCAGAAGATGGAGGCGTCGGTCACCACCTCGGCGCCCCAGGAGTTGGCCACCTCGCGGATCGAGCGGTACTCGCCCAGGTTGTGGCGCATGAGCGGCATCTTCACGGTGACCTTGATGCCCTTCTGGGTCAGCAAGCAGCCGGTCCGGCAGGTGGCCTGGAAGGACCCGGAGAGGCCCGTGACCGACTCGTGGGAACGCCGCTGGCCGTAGAGGCTCAGGTCCACCGAGAGCGGCTCGAGCGCGGCCAGCCGGTCGCAGGTGTCGCGGTCGAGCAGCGTGCCGTTGGTCAGGACGCGGAAGGCGAACTCCAGGCGCCGGGCGGACTCGAGGATCTGCCAGATGTCCGGCCGGGTGAAGGGCTCGCCGCCGGTGATCATCAGCATCAGGAAGCCCTGCTCGGCCAGCTCCTCGAGGAACTCCAGGGCGCGCTCCGTGCCCATCTCCTCGGGCAGGGCCTCGTGTCCCGGATGGAAACAATGCCGGCACGTCAGGTTGCAGCGGGCGGTGACTTCCCAGGCGCAGGTTACCAGCCGTCCTTCCTGGGCGGCCTTGGCCCGCAGGCCCTGCAGGTAATCAGAGGTGTAAGCCATGGTGTCGTTCCTTCATGCTCATGCTTTCGAGGACAGCCCTCGTCGCTTCACGACCGGCGCGTCATTCAGTAGTACCGGGGCCATGATAGCAGGAGCACCCGGGGCGTCAAGGCCCTTCCGGGGCCTATACCTGAAAATGGGCCGGGGGCCGCCCCGGGGAGGTCCGATATCTCTCTGAAAAACGCGACTTTAGGCGCTATACCTTGAAGCCCGTCTTTTCGACCTCCGACGCCTCAGTCGCAACCCTCCTGAAATCGGCCGTAACGGGTGCGGAGCACGAAGCCGGCCAGCGCGTCGGCAGTGACCGGCCGGGGGCGGACCGGTTCCATTGCCTCCGAACGTCCGGATCGGCCGGGTCCGGAAGGGGGTGGCGCGAGTCCGCGCCAGGGGCTACAATCCAGCGCGAAGGAGGTTGTCGATGAACGGGTCGCAGTTCCTGAAGCTGAGCGCGCTGCCGCTGATCGCGGCGCTTTCGTTGTCGTCGTCCACCGTCGGGGCGGGAGAACCGGACGCGCCTCCGCCACCGGCGGCCGGCGAAGACGAGGGCGAGAAGCCGCCCAGCGCCGAGGAGCTCGCCAGGATCAAGGCCCGGGTGGCGGAGCTCGTCAAGCAGCTGGGAAACGAGGAGTGGGCCAAGCGCGAGGAGGCCACCGATGCGCTGGTGGAGCTCGGCGAGCATGCCGAGCCGGCGCTGGAGGAGGCCACCAAGTCCAAGGACGCCGAGGTGTCCACGCGGGCCGCCGACGCCCTCCGGAAGATCCGCAGCGCGCCCAAGCATCGCAAGAAGAAGGTGGACCCCAACGCCACCGACGGCTACCAGCCGGTGTACGAGGGCGTCGAGCAGGTCCAGACCTTCAAGGCGCCGGCAGACAAGATCGACACCGTCCGGATCCGCGCGGCCCGCACCTTCAACAATCCCGCCGCCGACCTGACCGTATCGCTGCGCGAGAGCGGCAAGGAGGAAGCGTTGGCGTCGGCGGAGGTCAGCCTCCAGCAGGTCACCCGCTTCTACCACTGGTACACGCTGGAGCTCAAGGCCGAGAAGCTCGAAAAGGGCAAGACCTACGAGTTGGTCTTCGCCTCGATCACCGGCAAGGAGAGCCCCTGGCTGATCAACAGCTTCTACCGGGACGCCTACCCGGACGGCGAGCACCGCGAGGTCCGCGACGGCAAGCCGGTCAAGTCGATCCGCAAGTGCGACCTGGTCTTCGAGGCGCTCTCCGGCGACGATAAGGCCACATCCGTCCCCAAGGACGTGGACCTCTCCAAGAAGGACCAGCACTTCGGGATCGGTCCGGACGGGATCGACCTCCAGCAGAAGCCGGTCCAGCAGGCTCCGCTGGAGCAGGGCGGGGCGCTCTAGCCGCCCCTTGAAGCGCGCGGGGCCGCCTCCGGCAGAGCCGGGGGCGGCCCCTGCTTTTTCCGGCGGCGGGGTCGCTCAGACCTTCCACCCCGGCAGCGCCGGCCTGGCGTGGCGCAGCATCTGCCCGAACATCTCCCAGGCCCGGTCGGTGGACAACCGGACGAGCGGGTCGGCCAGGAGCGCCTGGAAGGCCAGGTCCCGGTCCCGGGTCATGGCCGCCTGGAGCACGGCCCCCTGGTTGGCGACGATCCCCCGCACGTGGGCGGCGAGCACCGCCGGCAGCGGCCGCGAAACGACCGGCCTGACGCTGTCGAGCCGGAACTGCGCGTAGGACTCGGTGACCGCCCCGAGCGGCAGGTCCGGATTCTGGCCGCGGTTGGGCTGGTTCACGTTGGTGTCGAGCGGCGAGAGCCCGAGGAGCGCGGCCAGCTGGGCCACGCCCTCCTCGCCGGAGGACTTCAGCCTCTCGGGCAGGACGAAGGCCTTGCGGCGCTGGTTCCGGGCGTTGGCCACCCGGTAGGAGTAGGGCGTGAGCACGACGCCCCAACGGTGGACCTCCCTCTCGCTCCCCAGGTACCAGGGCACGAACTCGGCCAAGTGCCGGTCGCCGGCCGCGCCCAGAGCGCCGAAGCGGGCGAATAGGTCGCAGGCGACCAGCTTGTCGCTCGAGAACCACTCGCCCCTGCGCTTGCGGCGGCGGGCCTCGGCGCTGCGGTCGCGGAAGGCCCCGGGGGCGGCCAGTTCCCGGACGAGGCGCGGGAAGAGGTCACGCCCCTCCCAGCGGGCCGCGGTCGCGAAGGTGAAGTGGTTGACGCCGGTGATGTCGAGCTCGATGGCGCTGCGCGGCGGGCGCGCCACGCGGAACCACTTCTCCACCCGGCCGGCGAGCCAGTTCTGCGTCCCGAAGACCTCGTGGCAGCAGCCCAGGGCCTTGATCCCGGGCTCGGCGGCGTGGAGCGCCGCGGTGCACAGGGTCATGGGGTTGGTGTAGTTGATGACCCAGGCCTTCGGGCAGCAGGCCATGATCAGATGCGCGTAGTCCTCGTAGACGGGCACGGCGCGCAGCGCCCGGAGCAGCCCGCCGGGGCCCGTCGAGTCGCCCACCGGCTGGACGATGCCGAACTTCGCCGGGATCTCGAGGTCCGCGTAGCGCATGGCGATCGGGCCCGGCTCGATGGACATGACCACGAAGTCCGCGCCGCGCAGGGCCTCGCGCGCCGTCCGGGCGGCGGCGGTCCGGAAGCGGGTCACGGCGTCGGGGTGTGCGAAGATCGCCTCGGCGACCTTCACGTTGGCCGCGGCCGCCGGCCGGTCGATGTCGTAGAGGGCGAGTTCCCCGCCCAGCCGCGGGCTCAGGGCCAGGTCCTTCATCAGGAAGTGCGCCCAGTTGCGGCTGCCGCCGCCGATGTAGGCGATCTTTATTTCCACCTTTTCGGTCTTCATGCGCACGCTCCCTCCCCGGGCAGCCGGACCAACTCGGAGATCCTGACCGGCGCGCCGGTCTCGATCGACTTCCTGGCGGCGATGCCCACGAGTATCGAGCAGGCCCCGTCGAGCGGCCCGGCCGCGGTCTTGAGCGGGTCGTTCGGCTGCTTGTGCCTGACGAAGACGTCCCGAAGGAGCCGGCTGTCGCCGCCGCCGTGCCCGCCCTGGGGCATTTCGAAGGGCACGACCCGCTGCTCCTCGAAGAGCTTCTGCATGCGGATCTCCACGCCCTTGACGCCCTGCTGCACGGAGAGTCTGCCGTCGGCCCCGGAGACGTAGGAGTGTTCGGTGACGTCGAGCTCGATCCGTCCGCCGGTGCCGTTCAAGATCAGCCGGAACCCCTCGCGCGGCGCGTAGTTGTGCAGCGAGTAGCTGAGCATCATCCCGTTGGTGTAGCCGACGGTCGCCGAGCGGGTGTCCCAGATGTCCATGTCGGGAGAGAAGACGCAGCGGTCGCGGAAGTAGCCGTCCTCCTTCTCGGCGTCGAGGTAGAGAGCTTGGAGCTTCTTGCCATCAGCCAGGTCCAGGCGGAAGCGGCACTCGCGGTCGTCGCAGGTCAGGCAGCGCTCGTGCGCCGCCCGGGTCTCGGGGCGGTAGAAGCGCCGGGTGCCGAGAGCGAAGACCGTCTCGGGGCGCGAGGCCGTCCACCAGTTGACCAGGTCGAAGTGGTGGGTGGCCTTGTGGACCCACAGGCTCCCGGAGTCGGCCTTGTGGCGGTGCCAGCGCCGGTAGTAGTCGGCACCGTGGGTTATGTCCAGGAACCAGCTGAGGCTGGCCATGGTGACCTGGCCGATCTCGCCGTTCTGCACCAGCTCCCTGACCTTGCTGTTGAAGGGCGCGTAGCGGTAGTTGAAGGTGACGGTGAGGTTCTCCTCGCGGCCGCGGGCGGCGTCGAGGATCGCCTGGCAGCTCTCGGCGTCGGTGGTCATGGGCTTCTCGGTGACCACCCGAAGCCCGGCATTCAGGCCCTTGACGATGTACCCGGCGTGCAGGCTGTCCCGACAGGTAACCACGATGCCGTCGAGCTTCTGCTCGGCGACCATCTTCTCGAACTCGTGGGGTTGGTAGGTGGCGAGCTCCGGCCGCTCGAGCTTCCGGCGCACGAACTCCATGCGCGTCCGGTTGGGATCGAGCAGGGCGACCAGCTCGTTGGCCTCCATCATGTCCTGGTTCCTGCCCAGGGCCCGCCAGTACATCTCCGAACGCCCGCCCGTGCCGATCACTGCGAAGCGCTGCCTTTTCATGGTCTCCTCTTCCTTTCGCTTGCCTTGCTTGCCTTGCCGGACCTCAGGCCAGGTCCCGCGTGCTCTGTCGCTCGACGTAGCTGGGCACGGCCGTGCGCGTGCCCTCGCCCGGCCGGACCGTTCCGTCGAGCTTGCCGAGGAGCACGTTGGCGGCCAGCCGGCCGACCTCTTTGTGCGGATGCGCGACGGTGGACAACGGCGGGCTCACGAACCGCGAGGGCAGGCGGTCGTCGAAGCCGACCACCGAGACGCGCCCGGGCACGTCGACGCCGGCGGCGCGCAGCCCCTCGATGACTCCGTAGGCGAAGAGGTCGCTGTAGGCGAAGACCGCGGTGGCCTCCGGCCGGAGAGAAGCGAGCCGCCCGCCGGCTTCCCGGCCGCTCTCGGGGGTGGCCCGCCAGCCCTCGGCGAGGCGCCAGCCGTCCGGAAGCGCCAGCCCCCGCGCGGCGAAGGCCCGGACGAAGCCCTCCTCGCGCTCGATTCCCGCGGGGCCGAGGTAGAAGACCTGGCGGTGGCCGCCGTCCAAGAGCCGCCCGACGGCCGCGGCCACCCCGGCCTGGCGGTCGATGAGCACGGTGTCGAGCCCCGGCGAGGGCTGGCGGTCGACGAGCACGTACGCGCGGCCGCTCTCGTGGAGCGCCTCGAGGTGGCCGGCCTCTTCCGCGGAGCGGGCCGCCGTGAAGACGGCCAGGGCGGCGGCGTGGTTGGCCAGGGCTTCGGCGACGAGCCCGGCTTCCTCGGCGGCGCCTCCCCCATTGAAGACGAGCTGCACCACGTAGCCGGCGGCGCGCAGCTCGCGCTCGAGGACGCAGACCTTCTCGAAGGCCAGTTCGTCGGGGCGGTGGACGATGGCAGCCACGATGTGGCTGCGGCGGAGTTTCAACCCCCGGGCCAGCGGGTGCGGCCGGTAGTCGAGCTCCCGGGCGATGTGTTCGACCCGCTCGCGGGTCTCGGCGCTGACGTCGGCGGCGCCGGCCAGGACCCGGGTCACGGTGCGGATCGAGACCCCCGCCCTGGCAGCAACCTCTTTGAGCGTCGCCACGTAAGCCTCCTGATCACGTCTCCGCCAACGTTGGCGGAGTTGCGAATATATACACCGGAATTGGGGCACGTCAAGCCGGAAAAGGCCCGAAAATCAGGTAATCAGGTGGCCGGCCATGCGCCCGGAGGCAGGGCCATTGCAGGAAACGATGCTCACCGCCGAGACGCGGAGACGCCGAGGCAAGATCTTGTCCGCGGCCGGGGTTCTTCCCTGCAGAAACTGTCCGCCGCGTTCCCGAGTCTGCTCTGTGCCTCTGCGTCCCCTGCTCTGCGAAGCCCGGCTTCGCTACGCAGGGCGAAGCAGAGTCCGCGGTGAAACCGTCTTCTCGAAATGGCCCTGAGCGCTCGGGGTCCCGGCCTTGCGCTGCCCCGCACGACGAGGAGAATGCCGCCGGAGGCGGGCAATGGAGAACTCGTCGGAGACGCGTCAATCCGGAGACACTGGCCATTCGTGGTTGGCCAATCATGGCGACGCGGGCAACTGTTGCTTCGTGGACATTCCGCTGAAGCCGCCTCTTGAACTCCGCTGGAAAACGAAACTGAAGATGCCGTTGCAGGCCCTCTCCCATGCCGGGCGCGTGGTGGTGACCTGCCAGGGCGGCCTTGCCTTCCAATGCGCCGTGGGGCCTTGGGTGGAACACATGCTGGCAGCCGAGGACGCCCTGATCATCGTCGGGCGCGGAGGCACGGTCTTCTGCTACGGCGAAAAATGACCGGCCGGCGGCGCCCGGCGTAACGGCACAGCCCCATCCCGTTCCTCCGCTTGCGCTGGCCGGCCGGCGCGGTAGCTTCTCCTCCTGTGTGCGGCGCTCGTGCCGCCCGCGGACGAGAAGAGACGAGAAGACAAGGAGGCAGCCAAGGTGAGCAACTCCAACGACGGCCCCATTCGCGTGGGCGTGGCCGGGCTCGGGCGCAGCGGCTGGGACATCCACATCCGCACGCTCCGGCACATGGGCGACAGGTTCAAGGTGGTGGCGGTGCTCGACAGCCTCGCGGAGCGCCGCAAGCAGGCCGCCACCGAGCTCGGCTGCAAGGCGCACGCGAGCTACGGCAGGCTGCTGGCCGACCCCGAGGTCGAGCTCGTGGTCGTGGCCATGCCCAGCGACCTGCACGTGTCCTGGTCGATCAAGGCCCTGCGCGCCGGCAAACAGGTGGTCGTCGAGAAGCCGGTGGCCCGGAACCTCCGCGAGTGCGACCGGCTGATCAAGGCGGTCCAGGAGACCGGGCGGTCGGCCACCGTCTTCCAGAACCGCCGCTACGAGGCGGCCTTCCTCAAGATCCGGGAGCTCCTGGCCGGAGGGGCGCTCGGCCGGGTCAACTTCCTGCGCTACACCGGCGCGGGCTTCGGCCGGCGCTGGGACTGGCAGACCGTCAAGGCGCGCGGCGGCGGGCAGCTCCGCAACAACGTCGTCCACGCGCTCGACGAGCTGATGGAGTTCTCCGGTGCGGCCGACCCGGAGATCTTCTGCAAGATGGACAACGTGCTCTCCTCCGGCGACGCCGAGGACTGGGTGCAGCTGGTGCTCAAAGCCCCGGACGCGCCGACCATGGAGGTGGACATCTTCTCCAACTGCGCCTATCCGCAGGCCACCTGGCTGGCCCTCGGCCAGAAAGGCACCCTGACCGGCTCCGGCAGCGAGCTGAAGTGGAAGGTGGTCCAGGGCTTCGACAGTCTGCCGCCCCGGCCGCTCGACCTCTCGCCCACGCCCGACCGCGGCTACAACCGCGAGAAGCTGGAGTTCGAGGAGTTCACCTGGAGCCCGCCGCCCGCCCCGAGCGGACCCAACGCGCCGCGCCCGGAGACCATGGGCTTCTACGACGACGTCCACGCCCACCTCCGCGGGGGCGCGCCGCAGAAGATCACTCTGGAGAGCGTCCGCCGGCGGATGAAGGTCATCGACCACTGCCTGAAGAAGTGCGGGATCTAGGACGACGGCGTCAACATGCAACACCCAACATGCAACACGCAACACGCAGAGCAAATCAAAGGATGCAGGGCGATGGTCAATGTTGAGCGGCCGCAAGGCCGCAACTCATCGATGAATCGGCCCTTTCCGCTGATTCATTGCATGTTGAGTGTTGGGTGTTGCATGTTTCATGTTCGTCTCGCAGTTGAACGCTTCCGATGCGCCGACTGAAGCTCGCCCTGCCCTTCGTCCTGCTCGCCGGCCTGGCGGCCTATGCCTGGCCCCGCGCCGGCGGCCGCTCCGACGACGAGCTCGTCCTGGTGAGCCCCCACTGGGAGGGCATCCGCGACGAGTTCACCTGGGCGTTCGAGGAACACTGGAAGGCGAAGACCGGCCGGACCGTGCGCATGGCCTGGCTGGACCTCGGCGGGACCTCCAAGTGCATCCGCTATCTTACGAGCGCCGATCCGGGAGGCGCCGGCGCCGACATCGTCTTCGGCGGCGGCGTCGACAGCTACATCGACCTGACGGCCGTGGCGCGCCCGGGCCACAAGGAGAGGCTCTGCTATCTTGCGCCCGTCGAACTGCCCCCCGAGACGCTCGGCGCCGTGCCCGCCGCATTCGGAGGCAGCCCGCTGCGCGACGCGAAGAGCCGGTGGTTCTCGGCCTGCCTGTCGAACTTCGGCATCTCCTACAACCGTCCGGTGCTGAGACAGCTGGGCCTCCCCGAGCCTGCCGAGTGGACCGACCTGGCCGACCCGCGCTTCTTCAACTGGGTGGGGTCGGGCGAGCCGCGCTCCTCCGGCGCCGTGCACATGACCTACGAGCTCATCCTGCAGAGCTACCGATGGGACGAGGGCTGGGCGACGGTCACCCGCATGGCCGGCAACGTCCGCTCCTTCACCGAGGGCGGCAACGGCATCCCCCGCGACGTGGCCATGGGGCAGTTCGCGGCCGGCGGGGCCATCGACTTCTACGCCGAGGACAAGGTCAACCGCCTGGGGGAGAAGTCGATGGGCTTCGCCGTTCCCCGCCGGCTGGTGGTGGTCAACGGCGACCCGATCGCCGTGCTCGAGGGCGCGCCGCATCGCGCGATCGCCGAGGAGTTCGTGCGCTTCGTGCTCTCCGACGCCGGTCAGAGGCTCTGGTGCATGAAGCCCGGCGGGAAGGGCGCACCCCGGAGATACTGGCTGGCGCGGCTGCCGGTCCGGCCGGCGCTCTACGATTCGGCTCCGCCGGAGATCGCCCGCAACAGCCCCTTCGCGGCGGCCGGTTTCGGCGCCTACGACTTCGACAAATCCTCGCGTCGCTGGAGGCCGCTGAACGAACTGCTCGGCGCCGCGATCATCGACTGCCACGACGAACTCCGCGGCGCGTGGAAGGCGTTGATCGCCGCCGGACTGCCCGCCGAGGGCGTCGCCGAATTCGGCGCGCCGCCGTGCTCCGAGGAGGAGTTCCTGGCCACAGTCGAGCGGCTGTGGCGGAACAGGGACGCCAGGGACTCCGACCGCAACGCCCAGATCGCCGCCTGGGGACGGTGGGCGCGCGAGAAGTACGACGGCATCCGGAGGAAGTACGCACGATGAGCTCTCACCGCGGAGGACGCGGAGTAGCGCGGAGGGAGACGGAGGAGATGGCGGGCGCGCTGCGCTCCGGTCGCTCTCGGGCGCAAGCGCCCGGCGCGGCTGGAACGCACCCCGCCGGACGCTCGCGCGTCCCGAGCCCAGCTGCGCTGGGCTCCAGCCTGTCTTCCTCTGCGCTACTCCGCGCCCTCTGCGGCGAAAACCCTCGTCGGCTGTGTTCACAATCGGAGGCCATGCCCATGATCAAGAGACTGTCCGCCATCCTCGGATTCCTGGCCCTGGCCCTGTCCCTGGCGCCTGCCGCCTCCGGCGCCGAGCAAGCCGAGACCTGGGTCCTCTCCGGACAATCCAACGCCTGTGGGCGCGGGGCGCTCCCGGCCCTGGCGCCCAACCCGCTAGTCGAGGCCTTCGACGCCAAGGCCGGCAAGTGGGTGCCCGCCAAGGACCCGCTGCCGGGCATGGGCACCGACCGGTTCGGGCCCTGGCACGCCGCGGCCCTGGCCGTCGCGGCCAAGACCGGCCGGCCGCTGCGCCTGACCGGGTTCGCAGAAGGCGGACAGCCGATCGGCTACTTCAAGACGACCGCGGTCGGCGGCAAGGCGCTGCTCAAGGCCGTCAAGACGAGCGGGCAGGGCGCCGGCGTCTTCCTCTGGTACCAGGGAGAGACCGACGCGGTCAACAGGCTCGACCCCGACAAGTACGGCGCGGAACTCAAAGCGCTCGTCGCGGCGGTCCGGACCGAGGCCGGCAATCCGAAAATGACCGCCGTGATCGTCCAGCTCTCCTACTGGAACTCGCCGGACCGCCCGGCGGACTTCATGGCCATCCGCGAGTCTCAGCGCCGCTTCGTCGCCGCCGACGGCAACGCGCTCCTGGTGCCGGCGCTCGGCCGCAAGCACGGCGACTACGTCCACCTGCACCGCGAAGGCTACATCGAACTGGGCGGCGAGATCGCCCGGGCGCTCCTGGCGACCCGCTACGGCGCCAAGGACGTCGACTGGCCCGGTCCGGTGCTCGACGCGGCGACGCTCGGCGCCGACGGCAAGACGGTGGTGGCGCACTTCGCGGAGGCGAAGAAGCTCGCCGGCGTCGAGGCCGCCGACTTCGCCATCGTCGACTCCGGCGGCAAGGCCAGGGAGGTCCGCGCCGCGGCCACGAAGGCCGAGGCCTCGGGCGCGACGCTCGTGACCCTGACCTTCGCCGAGCCGGTCAAGCTCCCGGCGGCCCTCGTCTACGGCGCCGGCAACAACCCCAAGGCCTCGCTCGTCGACGAAGCCGGCAACCGCGCCCCGGCCGTGCAACTCGAGATCGCGCAGGGCGCCGCCCCAGATGACAAGGAGTCAACCGCGCCGAACGGGGCGGGGAAGTAGGGACCTTTCGGGAAACGAGTCTTACCGCCGAGTCGCCGGGACGCGGAGATCGGACATTGTCCGCGGCCTGAGCCTTCCGTCGTCTATCACCGTGGGAGTCCGATCATGGCCGAGCCTAGCCTGTCATCCAGACTGCCGCAGGAACCGCCCGCCCCGGTGCACAAGGTCCGCCGCCAGAGCCGGCTGCGCCGCTCGGTGCGCGTCATCCTGCGCCGCCGGGGCATCAGCCTGCGCCGCCGGCGCCAGCGCGAGAAGCTCTCCATCCCGGTGACGGCCGTGGCCGTCCTGTCGATCGTCGGGACCGTCGCCACCTGGGGCTGGTTCCAGAACGCGAACCTGCCCTGGCTGGACCGGGGGCCCTGCCGCCTGGCCTTCGTCCTCGCGCTCGCCCTGGCCCTGCTGTCCGGCACGCTCTTCGTCGTCAACGTCCACGACGTGCTCAGCGCCAAGCAACGCGAGGCGGAGCGCGAGGCCGCCAGAAGGGTCGACGAGGAGGGACGGGGGCGGTAGGGGGCGGGAAGACGGGGCGACACGGAGACACGGAGACACGGGGACATGGCGACACGGGGACGCGGGGAGCGGTTCCGAGTTCCGGGTTCCGGGCTCCGAGTTTCCGGTTGGGACCGACTCGAGAGGGGCTCCGTGACATGAACCCGGAACTCGGAACTAGGAACTAGGAACCAGGAACTAGGAACCGCCGTCGAGCCCGTTGACGAGCTTCTCCATCACCCGCGTGCACTCCTCGGCCCTGGCCAGGTCGATGTGCTCGTTGGCGGTGTGGGGCTGCCCGGTGAGGCCCGGGCCGATGGTCAGGGTGTCCATGCCGGCGCCGGCGAAGACCACCGCGTCGGTCCGGCCGCGCTGGAAGCCGCAGCGCTCGACGCCGCAGACCTCGACGATGGCCTTCTTCGCGGCCGCGAAGAGCGGGCCGGAGACGTCGGTCGTGGCGCAGGGCCCGTCGCAGGCGATCTCGAAGCCGGCCTTCTCGCCGGCGAGCAACCGGCCCATCTCGGCCTGGAGGGTCTCGCGGCTCTCGCCGGGGGCCAGGCGCCGGCTGACCAGCACCTCGCAGCAGTCGGGGATGATGTTGCTTAGCTTCCCGCCGCCGATCTTCGTCGGCGCGGCCGTGGCCCGGGCGAGGACCCCGCCATAGAGGCGCTGCTCGGGATAGGCGGCGTTCAGGCGCTCGACCTCCAGGCAGAAGCGCGCGGCGGCGAGCACCGCGTTCTCGCCGAGGTCCGGGCGCGAGCTGTGGGCGGCGCGGCCGGCGAAGCGGACCGTCGCCCGGGCGTGACCCTGGGTGCCGATGCTCAGGCACACGCCCTCGGACGTGCAGCTGGGCTCGGCGGTGATGGCCCAGTCGCCGCCGGTGGCGGCCATGGCCCGCGAGCCGTTGGTCTTCGCGTGGCCGACGCCCTCCTCGCAGACCGTCCAGCTGAAGACGACCCGGACCTTCGGCCGCACGCGGGGAGCGAGCCACAGCATGGAGGCGAGCCCTCCCTTGCAGTCGCTCGAGCCCAGGCCGTAGAGCCGCCCGTCCTTCACGAACGGCTTGTGGGGGTCGGTCTCCCAGCCGTCCACCGGCACGACCGTGTCCATGTGCCCGTTGACGTGGAGCCGCCCGCGGGCGTCCTTCGGCCCGACCTCGACCCAGACGTTGTCGTCGGCGTCGCGCCCGGGCTCGAGCCCGGCGGCCCTGAGCTGCTCGAAGACGTAGTCGGCCACCCGCCCCTCGGAGCCGCTCGGGCTGGGGATGGCCACCAGGTCGGAGATGGTCTGCGTCAGAAAATCGCGCACGTCGAACCTCCAGGCGCTACTTGCCGGACTGCGTACGGAAGACGGCTTTGACCGACAGCGCCTTCCTGAGCCCGTCGATCGCCGCCGCCGGAGCGGCCGGGTCGGCCAGCACCACGGCCACGAGCGCGCTGTCGCCCAGCGGGGTCTTGGCCGCGCCGGCGGCGCGCTCGGCGAGCCCGGCGACGAGCTTCTTCAGCGAGAGCCTGCGGCCGTCGAGCCGCAGCGCGCCGGCGGCGTCGACCTCGACCACCGGGCGCGAGCGGACCGGCGGCGCCTCGATCTCCGTGAGCGGCAGCAGCCCCTTGGCCGGCTCGAGCCCGGCGAGTTCCCCGGCCCGCGCCGTCCCGGAGATGGCGATGGGCGGCTTGCCGACGACCAGCGGAATCACCGCGTAGCGGCTGCCCGAGCCGTCGAGCGCCACCCAGCGCTTCATGAAGAGGCCGATGACCTCGACCGCCGCGCCCGGCTCGGGAGGCGCCGGATCGACGCCCTCGCGGAACTGCGCCCGGAACGCGGCCAGGCCGCCGTCGGGCATCAGCACCAGGCCCTTGAGCCCGGCCCCGGCCCCGGCCCCGGCGCCGAGCGCCTCGACCGCCGGCGAGCGCTCGATGGCCAGAAGCCGGCCCTGCAGGTAGACCTTCCTGCCCCGCAGTCGCTCCGGCTCGTTGACGGCCTTCCCGACGGGCAGCGCCCTGGTGGGCAGCTTGATGTAGTCGAGCGTGCGCACCTCGGCCAGCAGGCACTCGAGCGCCTCGCCCTCGACCTGCGCGGCCTGGGCCAGGAAGTCGGTCTCGTCGATCACCTGGGCCAGGGCCAGCCGGGAGCGATCGGCGGCGGTCCGCTCCGGCGGCCGGCAGCCGGAGAGGAGCAGGAGGGCGATCATAACCGCAGAGGACGCAGAGATCGCGGAGGACGACAACGCACCGCAGAATATCGAACCACGGAATGAGCAGTCAGCAGTGCTTCGACATTCGCCGTTCGACACTCGTAAATCGGCCTTCGCAGTTGTCCTCTGCGTTCTCTGCGTCCTCTGCGGTGAAGCTCTCACCCCGCCCCCTTCATCAGCGCCGCGGCCACCAGGTCCTGGGTCTCCTTGCTCAGCCGCGCGCAGTCGCCGATGGCCAGGTTGAGCTCGTTCTGGACCGATCCGGCCACCTCGCGGTCGCCGATGGAGGTCAGGTTGACGGCCACGTTCAGGGCCGAGCCGCCGGCCGCGGCCTCGAGCAGCAGCGCGGCCACGCCCACGTCGGTGATCAGGTTGGGGTTGGCGATCTCGCCGAGCCGGCGGGTCGCCACCAGGGTCTCGCGGCAGGCGCGCAGCGCGTCGAGCGGCACGGCCATGGCCCCGCGGCAGGCCGCGGCGATGGCCGCCGTGCGCGCGGCCTTCTCCTCGGGGGTCTTCTTGGGCAGCTTGTAGGCCGCCGAGACCGCCCCGTAGGCCTCGGTGTCCTTCTGGGCGAGCTCCTGGAAGCGCTTGCGGAGGTCCTCGATCTTGCCGAGCAGTTCCCGGACCTCGGGCTCGACCGCGGCGAACTGCTTCCTGCCGACGGTGAAGTTGGCGGCCATGGCGGCCATCGAGGCGCCCAGCGCTCCGGCCAGCGCCGATACCGAACCGCCGCCGGGAGTGGGCTCGCCGGAAGCGGCGGCACCGAGGTAGCCTTCGAGAGATCCGCGCAGGTAGTCGGTCATTGGCTGACTCCTTTCGACGCCGGCGATTCTATCACCGGGCGAAACCGGCTGCAACCGTTCGATGGAAGCCGTGCCGGGAAGGATCGGCTTTCGGTGTTCGGCCGTTCGACGGGCTCACGGCTCAGGCCCTGTGCGGAGTCGAAGGGCGTTCGGCTTTCGGAACACCAGCACCAGCAACAGCGACAATGAGCGACAGGCTCCGCCCCGATAGTCAAGGGGCGCTTCCCTCGCGCGACATTCGTTGCTCCGAAAGCCCAAAGCCGAAAGCCGAAAGCCGAAGGCCGAAGGCCGGATGCCGCCCCCGGGAATTCCCCTTGCTTCCGGCGCGCATGCGGAGACAGTTCCGGCATCCAACGAACCTTAAGGAGGAACGTCATGGCCCTAGTCGACCTTCGCAGCCAGGCCCGGCGGCGCTCGCCGGCGGAAATGCTCAAACACCTGGAGAACTTCGAGCTCGATCTCAAGTTCTCGGCCGGCATCTGGTTCTTCTCGCCGGCGGCCAGCCGCTTCCACGACAAGTACAAGCCGGACGTGCCGCTGGAGGCCCGCCTGGAGCTGGCCGGGAAGCTCGCCGGCCGGGGGCTCGCCGCCCTCGAGGCCCACTACCCCAACGAGATCAACGAGGAGAACCTCGACCTCTGGAAGGCCTTCTCGCGGCAGACCGGGGTGCGCCTGGCGACCGTGATCCCGCTGCTCTTCTGGGACGCGGAGTTCGAGTTCGGCTCGCTCTCGAACCCGCTGCCCGGTCCGCGCCGCGCGGCGGTCGAGCGCACCAAGGCCGCGCTCCGGCTCAACCGGGAACTCGGCACCGACTTCGCGGTGGTCTGGCCGGGGATCGACGGCTACGAGAACCCCTTCGGCCTGGACTTCGCCGCGGCGCGCGAGCGCTTCGTCGACGGCCTGGCCGAGGCCATGGACGCCGTCCCGGGCGTGCGCGTGGCAGTCGAGCCCAAGCCCTACGAGCCGCGCGGCCGGATCCTCTACGGCACGACCGCCGAGGGCGTGCTGCTCGCCCACCACGTCGAGCCGAAGCTCAGAAGTGCGGCCAACCGGAAGCTCCTGGCCCAGGGCCACGCCCTGGTGGCCCTGAACCCCGAGATCGGCCACGTGCTCATGGGCTTCGAGGACCTGGCCTACGCCTACAGCCTGCCGCTGGCCGAGGGGCGGCTGGCCCACACCCACTTCAACAGCCAGCCGCTCGGGAACTACGACCAGGACCTCAACGTCGGGGTCATCTCGCCGGAGCAGACCGAGGCGCTGCTCTACACCCTCAAGATGCACGGCTACCGGGGCTACTTCGGCATCGACATCAACCCCGAGCGCATGCCGGTCGAGACTGCCCTGCAGATCAATATGGACGCGCTGCGAGCGGCCAACGACCGGATCGACGGGCTCGACCACGAGTCGATCCTCTTCGCCACCAACCGGCCCGACGAGGCCCGCGGCTGGCTCGAGGCCTGCCTGGTGCGCGCCCGGGCGCCGAGGTCGAGCCGGCTCTCGCCGCTGCCGCGGCTGCGGCTGGGCGGGGGCGGCTCGAAGAAGACGAAGCGCTAGCGCCCATGTATCTCCTCGGCCTCGACGTGGGCACGAGCGGCGCCAAGGCGCTCGTCATCGACGGCGCCGGGCGCGTCCGGGCGAGCGCCACCGCCGAGTACCCGATGTCCACGCCGCGGCCGCTCTGGGCCGAGCAGTCCCCCGAGGACTGGTGGCGGGCCTCGACGGCGGCCATCCGCGCCGTGCTCAGGAAGGCGCGCGCCCGGGGCGCCGACGTCGCCGGAGTGGGGCTCACCGGCCAGATGCACGGCCTCGTGCTCCTCGACAGGGCCGGGAAGGTGCTGCGCCCGTGCATCATGTGGAACGACCAGCGCACGGCCAGTCAGTGCGCGGAGATCACCAGGCGGGTGGGCGCCAGGCGGGTCATCAAGCTCACCGGCAACCCGGTGCTGCCCGGCTTCACCGCTCCGAAGATCGCCTGGGTCAAGGAGCACGAACCGGCGGTCTTCCGACGCTCGGCCAAGGCCCTCCTGCCCAAGGATTACATCCGCCATCGCCTGACCGGCGAGTTCTTCGGCGAGGTCTCGGACGCGTCGGGCACCTCGCTCTTCGACGTCGGCCGGCGGCGCTGGTCGGACGAGATGCTCGCGGCCGTCGGCGTGCCGCGCGCGTGGCTCCCAGAGATAACCGAGAGCCCGGTCGCCAGCGCCAAGGTGAGCGCGGCGGCCGCGGCGGTCACGGGGCTCGCCGCCGGCACGCCGGTGGTCGGCGGCGGCGGCGACCAGGCCGCCCAGGCGGTCGGCACCGGCATCGTCTCCGAGGGGGCGGTCTCGGTTACGCTGGGGACGAGCGGCGTCGTGTTCGCGGCGTCGGACGAATACCGCGTCGAGCCGCGGGGACTGCTCCACGCCTTCTGCCACGCCGTCCCCGGCAAGTGGCACCTGATGGGCGTGATGCTCTCGGCCGGCGGCTCGCTCCGCTGGTACCGCGACGCGCTCTGCGGCGAGGAGAAGGCGCTCGCCTCTCGGCGCGGCCGCGACCCGTACGAACTGATGCTCGCCGGGGCCGCGAAGGTCCCGGCCGGCTCGGAGGGGCTCGTCTTCCTGCCGTACCTCACCGGCGAGCGAACGCCGCACCCGGACCCGCTCGCCCGCGGCGCGTTCGTGGGGCTCACCCTCAGACACGGCAAGGCGCACATGACCAACGCGGTCCTCGAGGGCGTGGCCTATGGCCTCGCCGACTCGCTCACGCTGATGCGCGGGCTCAGGCTTCCGGTCCGCGAGATCCGCGCCTCGGGCGGCGGCGCCAGGAGCCCCCTCTGGCGGCAGATCCTCGCCGACGTCTTCGGCGCGCCGGTCGCGACGGTGAACTCGACCGACGGCGCGGCATATGGCGCGGCGCTCTTGGCCGGCGTGGGCACCGGCGCGTGGAGAAGCGTCGAGGCCGCCGCGGCCAACGCGGTCAAGGTCACCGGCCGCACAAGTGTCCAGAAGAAGACCGCCGCCGTCTACGCCAGACATTACCCTCGCTACCGCGCGCTCTACCCGGCGCTCCGGGAGGAGTTCGCGGCGCTGGGGCGGGCGGCGGAGTGAGCGCATGCTGTTGATGTTGTTGACGGTGGAAGTTGAAGGTGGAAGATCGGCATGGCCGAGCCGGCCGGGCCGCAACGGGGTTCCTGCTCTTTGCCTCCTGGTTCCCGGCCTGAGGCAAAACACTCCCAGCGGAGACAATCCACAATGACTCCATTCCAGAAGCAGTGCGCGCAGTACCTCGCTGACTTCGCCTGCAAGCGCCTTCTCGACCGCACCGGACTGCGGCTCTCCGCCGAGGCCCGGGGCCTGATCGCCCGGACACCCGGGCACATGGGCGGGGGCGTCGCCCTGGCCGCCGCGTTCCTGACGCAGCCGGACCGGTGGGACGGCCCGCCCCTGGCGGTCCGGGCACTAGAGGACTTCGCCCGTCGGAGCGTGAGCGCTCAGGCCCGGGCGCTCGCCGAGCGCTGCGCGCGGCCTTCGTTCCCGCCGAACTTCGACCTGCTCCCGCTCGTCCCGGCGATGGAGATCCTCCTGCCGCGCGCGGCGGCCGCCGAGCGCCGCCTGTGGATCGATGCGGCCCGGACCTTCGCCCGGGCGCTCTCCGGGTGCCTGCTCAAGAAGGAGGCGGCCTGGGGCCTTCCCGGGCCCCACACCGGCTGCGGGCCCAACCACCTCTTCATCATGGCCGCGCCGCTCCACCGCATCGGCGTGCTGCTCGGCGACGGGGAGAGCCGCCGCCTGGCCCGCCGGGCCATGCGCGCGCTCTGCCGGCTGCAGTCGCCGGAGGGCTACTTCCCGGAGGACTCCGGGCCGGTCGTCAACTACCACCGGGTCAACATGTTCGGGCTGACCGACTACCGCCGGACGAGCGAGGACCGCTTCGTCGACCCGGTCCTGGCCAGCGGCATGGGGTACCTGACCCGGGCCATGTACCCCAACCTCGCGTGCATCGAGACCCTCGATCAGCGCAACCGCAGCGGCCTGAGGGTCGGGCATCCCGGCCGCGCGCCCCAGACCTGGGACGTCTGCTTCGGACAGAGCCCGGCCGGCCGGCGCCTGGCGGAGCTGGCCCTGGCGGTCTTCCAGGAGCGGCTCGCGGCGCGCCCGGAGGCGGTCGAACCCGCGCTCCCGGGCCTGGTGGCCCTGGGGGCGCTGCTCCACGAGGCGGGACCCGCCGCCCGGGCGCTGCCCTGCGAGCGCCGGGCCTTCGCCGACGGGTTCGACGGCGCGGCCGCGCTCCTGCGCCGCGATGGCTGGATGGCGGCGCTCTCGGGCTACTGCCGCTCCGAGCGCCTGGGCAACCCTTTCATCCTCGACCGGACGCAGAACCTGAGCCTCTTCCACGACCGCTTCGGCCTGGTGATCGGCGGCGGCAACGACAAGCGCAAGCTCGACGCCGCCACCTTCGAGGCGGCCGAGGGCGGCTACGTCTTCTATTTCCCGCCGATCGGCGGAGCGGCCCGCGCGGCGGGGAGGAGCGCCCGGCTCGAGCTCGACTACGGTGCGGCCCGGGCGCGGCTGGACGTGGCCATCCGCTCGCCGCGACTCGTCGAGCTCACCGCCGGACTCAAGACAAACTTTTCCGCCCAGGTCAACTGGCTGAACCTCCAGATCCCGGTCGGACCCGGCGCGACCGTCCGCATCGACGGCCGCAGAGTGCGGCTCGACGGGAAGAGCGCCGAGCTGCGCCGCTGGCCGGTCAGGCGACTCTTCGAGCCGGCCGAGGGCGTGCGCATCGAGGTCCCGGGCGGCGGCGAGTTCCGCTGGCCGGTGCTGCCCTGGGACTCCTACAACATCCCGACCCACCAGGGCTCGGTCGGCGCGGCCACCGGCTACCTGCGGCTGGCGCTCGGCGGCGGCGACCTCGCCGGCAGGGCCGTGCGGGTCCGCGTCGACGGCTGAGGCCCGGATGACATGACGGGCCCCGCGACGTTCCCTTCGCCTTCCGGCCCCGGCTCCGACGCCCTCTCCGGCCGCGCGCTGGCGCTGCTCGAGCGCTGGGCGCGCGCCGCCGAGGAGTACTGGGCGCCGGAGGAGGACGACGCCACGCTCGGCTGCTTCGGCCCGGGCTACCTCACCTGGGGAGTCCAGGCCAACTGGAACTACGTTGCGGCCCTGGCCACGGTGGCCGCGCACAGCGCGGACCCGGCGCCGGCCGGGCGCTGCCGCGAGCGCTCGCTGGCCGCGCTGCGCCATCTTCTGGCCACCCACGTCACCGGGAGCCGCGCGGGACGCGACGGCCGGAGGTGGGGCCACAGCTGGATCAGCCAGCTGGGCATCGAGCGCGCGGCGCACGGCGTGGCGCTCCTCGAACCGCACCTGACCGACGACGACCGCGACGCGCTCCGCCGGATGCTCGAGAGCGAGGCCGGCTGGCTGCTCCGCCATGGCTGCCGCGGGCAGCACGCCGGGGTCATCGCCGGGCTGTGGAACGACTCCGGGCGCAACGCTCCGGAGTCGAACGTCTGGTCGGGCTGCCTGCTCTGGCGCGCGGCGCGGACCTGCCCCGCGCATCCCGACGCCGCGGCCTGGGCCGAGCGGGCCCACGAGTACCTGATCAACGGCGTCTCCGTGGAGGCCGACGCCTCGGACTCCACCGTGGTGGCCGGCCGTCCGGTGCGCGAGCGCCACGTGGGCGCCAACTTCTTCCCGCACTACGCCCTCGACCACCACGGCTACCTGAACGTCGGGTACATGGTCATCTGCGTGAGCAACGCGGCCATGCTCCACTTCGACATGCGCCGCGCCGGGCTCGAGCCGCCGGAGTCGCTCCTCCACCACCAGGCCGACCTCTGGCGGGCGCTGCGGCCGATGATCTTCGAGGACGGCCGGCTCGCCCGGATCGGCGGGGACAGCCGGGTGCGCTACGCCTACTGCCAGGAGTACCTCCTGCCCGCGCTGCTCTTCGCCGCCGACCGCCTGGGCGACACCGGGGCGCTCGACCTCGCAGCGCGCCAGCTCGGGCTGATCGAGCGCGAGGCTGCAACCTCCGGCGACGGCCTCTTCTACAGTCGGCGGCTCTCGACCCTCCGCGAGGGGAACCCGCACTACTACACCCGGCTGGAGTCGGACCGCGCCGCGGTCCTGTCCATGCTGATCGGCTACCTGCCGCTGGTCGGGATGGCGCCCGGTGCGGCCGGGACCGCCGCGCCGACGGCGCCTCCGCCGGCCGACCCCGGCGAGACGATCTGGATCGAGGAGGCCCACGGCGCCGCAATGCACCGCTCGAAGCGGCGGCTGGCGTCCTTCGCCTGGCGCGGCCAGGGCCTCGCCCAGGCGCTCTGCCTGCCGCCGGATGCGGGAGACCTCGCCGAGTGGACCTCGAACCTCTGTCCGGTGGTGCGCTTCCTCGGCGACGACCGCCTGCGTCCCGGAGCCCACCGCCGGCTCGTCGAGGGGCGGGTGCGCGCCTTCCCCGGCGGCTTCGCGGCCTGCGGCGCAATCATGGAGGGCGTCGAGGTCCGCATCGACGAAGGCGCGCTCTGCACCGACCAGGCCCTGACCCGGCTGGCCTGGGTCGCCCTGCCCGACGGCCGGACCTGCGTGGGCTTCCAGCTGGTCACGGCCGCCACCGACCGGGTCGGTCTCCTCGCCGAGCTCAAGGGGCTGCACCTCAACGTCCCCAACGACCTCTTCAACGGCTTCCGCCGCCGCTTCGAGTGGGAGGGCGGCGGCGCGGAGCTGGCTTCCCCACCCGATGGGGACGAGATGATCGCCGTGCGGGGCACCTGGCTGTGCGTCGACGGCCGGCTGGGCGTCCGGATGCTCTACGGGGCGGACGCTCTCGCGATCAGTCGATCGGCGCGGCGACGCGGCGGACGCTACGAGTCGCTCTTCGTCGAGGAGATCTGCGCCGCGGCGCGCATCGGCGTGAGGCGCGTACCGCCGGGCCGGAGGCTCCTCGACCTGGCCTTCGCGGTCCTCTCCGGCTCGGACGCCGGAGAGACCGCCGCGCTCGAGGCCGGCCGGCTCGAGCTGCCCGAGGGCATGCTGCGCGGCGTCCGGCTCGTCGGCGCCGACGGCCGGCGATACGAGTTGATCGCGAACCTCGGTGACGCGCCTGCCGGGGCGGAGGTTTCGGGACGGAGGGTGTCCGTGGCCGGCGGCGAGGTGGAGGTCTTCGCCGAAGGTTGACCCGGGCCGGCCACGTGAGGCCGGGAAGGCCGGCGGGCCTCCGGCGGTTCTTCCACTGGGCGTGCAGAACGCGGGAGCGGTATGTCGATCGGCATCGCAAAGAGCTCATGCAGGGCGGGCGCCGCCATCGCGGTCCTCTCGGGCTGCCTCCTGGCGGCTTGGCCCGTCCACCTGGCACTTTCGGCTGAGCCGGCGGCCACGGCGACGCCCAAATCCGCCACCCCGCTGCCCACCCCGCGCGCTCCATCCTTCTTCTGGAAGCTCTCGCTCGAACCCGGCTCCGGCCCCGGACCGTCCGAGGTCGAACTGCTCCCGGCCGGGGGCGGTTCGCGGGAGCTCGTCGTCCGTATCTCGTCGGACCGCGTGGCGCTGCTCGCGACCGGCGCCGACGGCGGCGAGAGGGAGCTGGCCGGGGCGCTTCTCGAGGCGCTGCCCCGCAGCGCGGTCCTGGCCGGGCGCGCAGGTATCTGGACCCTCTCCCTCGACGGCCGCGCGGCGCTCCGGGCCGAGAGCCCGGCGGCGCCCGCCGCCCGGCCGGCCTTCCGCGTGCTCCGCGGGACGCCGTCCATCAAAGAGCTGCGCCGCACGTCTCCGGAGCCGCTGGTCTTCGAGGACCCCTTCTCCCGCCCGGCGGGAGAAGCCGGTCCCTGGGCGCGGCGGAGCGGCAACTGGGAGTCGGCCGCGCGCTACTTCGCCGAGCTCAGCGCCAACTCCGGGGCGCTCCGGGCGCGCTTCGCCGGCGAGGCGCCGGGCGACCCCCTGGCCGCCGGGCGAACCGAGGAGCGCAAGACCGGGCTGGGCCTGGTGCTGGCCCCCTGCGGCTCGGCGCTCTGCGTCGAGCGGATCGCCGGCGGCTCGCCGGCCGAGCGCGCGGGGCTCTCCGAGTGCGACGTGATCGTCCGGGGCGCCGGCGGCCAGGCCATCAGAGATTTCGCCATGAGCCTGATGGGCCTCGGCGGACGCGGGCGCCCGGAGAAGCCCGTCGAGCTCGACGTGCTCCACCCCGGCGCGCGCGAGCTAAGCAAGGTGACCATAGTACCCGGCGACTTCGTCTGGGGCGAGAACCGGCGGGTGGTCGCCCTGCCGGGAGCGGCGGCCGCGAGTGCGGCGCTGGCGCTCTCCGGCGAGGACTTCTGGCGCCCGGCGAGGGTAGAGGCCTCCGCCCGGCGCCACGGGCCGGCCGGCTTCGGCCTGGCCTTCGCCGCGGCCGACGACGGCTCGGCGCTGGTCTTCCGCCTGAGGCCCGCCCCCGACGGCGCCGGCGACGGCGCGGGCTGGCTGGCCGAGCTCGCGCGCTGCCGCCCCGACGGCACGGACGCGGGGACGCCGCTCGCCGCCGCGAAACCCGGCATCCCCTGGCCGGACTCCTGGTACCGCCTGGCCGTCGAGCTCTCCGACGACGGCCGGACGCCCGGCGCGCTGGCCCGCTGCTTAGTGGGCGACCGCGAGGTGCTCCGGACGAGCCTGCCCTCGGCCGGCTGCGGGCCGGTCGGGATGTGGGCAGCCGGGACCGACGGCTGGGTCGAGTTCGACGACTTCGCGGCCGCCGACGACCCGGCCGAGCTCGCGCGCCGGGCGCTCCGGCCGGCCGGGTTCTCCCCGATAGCCGCGGCCGAGCCGGACATGGGCTCCTGGGCCGCGGCGGCCAGCGACTGGCGCGCGGCGGGCGAGAAGTCCCGCGCGACCGCCGAGTGGCGCTACCCCTGCCTCTCCGGGGCCGAGGCGCGGCTCGACGAACTGCCCAAGGCCGGGCCCGTCGAGATCGCCTGGGCGCCAGGACCGGAGGCTCCGGGGTCGGCCGGCCCCTGCTCGGTGCGGATCGAGCCCTCCGGCCGGGTCGAAGTCCGCTCGGGGGAGAGGGCGCTCGGCTCGGCCGAGCTGCCCGCGGCCGGCCCTTACCTTGCGCGCCTGGCCGCCGGCACGCTCTCCGTCTCGGCCGGCGGCCGCGAGCTCGTCCGCGCGGGGGTAGGCGCCGCGCCGCGCGAGCTCCTCACGGTGCGGCCGGGGGGCGCGGCCTTCGCCGGCAGGGTTGGCGTCCGGCCGGTCGGCGGCCTGGACCTGGCCTTCGATCGCGCGCCAGTGGAGTTGGTGGCCACGGCCGGCATCTGGGGGCTCACCACCAAGTGGGTCTGTGACCCGCGTTGGAGCTGGTTCGGCGGCCGCGGAGCGCCCCTGGCCTCGGTCTGGACCGCGCGCACGGCCTCCGGAGACCAGCAGCTCGACGCCTTCGCGGCGCTCATGATGCAGCGGCTGAACCCGCCCTTCGAGCGCGCCCACGACTTCGGCCTGGCCCTGTGCGGCGACGGGCGCTCGCTCTGGAGCGGCTACACCCTGGTCTTCGGCGCCGACGGCAACCGCTCCACGCGGCTCTACCGCCGCGGCGTCCTGGTGGCCGAGACCGACGCGGCCGAGGCGCGCTTCCCGGCCGACACCTTCGCCACGCCCGGGCGCCACGAGCTGCACCAGCGCTGGTTCCGGCTGACGCTGGCGCGGCGCGGCGCGCGGCTCGCCTTCCTGCTCGACGGCGTCGAGCGGCTGGCCTGGACCGACCCGGAGCCGCTCGAATCCGGGCGCGCGGCGGCCTGGACCCTCGACAACGGCATGATGCTCGCCAGGCTGCGCCTCGACGCCGCGCGGCTCGGACCGGCTGAGCCCGATCTGGGCGCCCCGGGCGAGCCGCGGCCCGGACAGGGCTTCGAGGCACCCGGCGAGTACGGCCCGACGCCGCGGATCCTCCCGGCCGCCGGCGGCCCGACCCGGGTGGAGGCCGTCTCGGGAGGCGGCCCCCTGGCGGTGCGCGCGGCAGGGCTGGTCGTCAACCCCCGCGAGACCCGGGCGCTCTCGCTCGGCCTGCGCGCTCCGGAAGGCACGGCCGTCGACCTCTTCCTCGAGGGCGCCCACGAGAGCTTCCGGGTGGGGCTCGCCGGGCCGCCGCCGGCGGTCGATGCGCCCGAACGCGATATCCGCTGGCTGGGCCAGGCCGACTCCGCCCCCGGCCGGGACGGGGCGCGGGAGCTCTCGGTCCCGCTCGACGTGCTCTGGCGCGATTACTGGGCGCGCCGCTTGCCGAACGAGCCGCCGCCGGCCGGCGAATACCGCGTGCTGGTCGGCTGCCGCGCCGGGAGCGGACCCGCGGCAATGGGCCTGGGCGCCAACCGGCCCGGCGCCTGGTACGAGGTCTCGGCGATCCGCGCCGAGACCGGCCAGGCCGGCGACAAGGAGCCGCCGCAGATCGGCGAACTCCGCTGCGAGCCGGGCACGGAGCATTCGCGCGCCCGGCTGGTCCTGCCCCTGGCCGACCCGGCCGGCTCGGGCCTCGACCGCCGCTCGCTCCGCATCGAGCTCGACGGGCACGCCCTCGTCCTCACGTCTCCGGGCGTCGCGTACTCGGAGCGCTCCGGGAAGCTGGTCATCGATCTCGCGGCGACCGGCGCCTCTGCCGGGCCGGACGGCTCGCACCGCTTGAAGCTCGCGGGCCTCGCCGACCTGGCCGGCAACAAGCGCGAGGCGGTCGAGCTGGCCGTCGCGCCACCGGCCGGCGCCGACCGCCGGCCTCCGGAGAAGATCCGCGTCAGGGCGCTCATCGGCGTCCCCGGCGCGGAGAAGGAGCATAGGGCCGGCAACGGCGCCGCCGCCGGAGAACAGGGCCAGCCCGGTCCGCTCGAGCTCCCTCTGGACCTGGGGCCCGAGTCCCTGCAGCCCGGCCAGCAGGCGCCCCGCCACTTCTTCGAATGGCTGCTGCCCGAGGGGCCGGGCGCTCCCGAGGGCTGCGCGATCATCAGCCTCTGCGACGGCGGCGACCTGGCAATGGCCGCGACGCTCCCCGGTGGAGCCCTCGACCTCGGCCGGGTCCCGGAGATCGAATTCTCGAGCCGCTCGGACTCGGTCACGCCGTTCATGGTCGACGCCTACGGCGACGGCTGGAACGCGCTGGCACCGCTGCGCGACCGATTCCTGCCGGCCAACGCCTTCATGGTCATGCGCGGGCGCGTCCCCGGCGCCCAGCCGGTGGTCCTGGCCTTCCGCGCCGACGGCGCCTGGCACCGGACGGCCCTGCCGCTGGCCGCCATCTGCCGCCAGGGCACGCCCCGGCCCGGCCCCCTGGTTGCCAAGGCGCTCCGTTTCGGCGACGTCCGCTACAACAACAACCGCACCGGCATGCACTTCGAGCTGGCCGGACTGCGCCTGGTGCCGGCCGTGCGCCCCGACGAGTTGGTCTTCTCCTGGTCGGCCTGGGACGAGGGCGGCGTCGCCGCGTGCCGTTCGGCCTTCGACCAGTCGCCGGACACCGTCCCGCGCGAGGCGGAGCTCGAGAGCGGCAGGCCGCTGCCCGGGAAGGTGCGCGCAGGCCTCAAGGACGGCCCGGCCTGGTTGCATCTGGCCTTCGCCGACAAGGCCGGCAACTGGAGCGTGCCGGTCCACTACCGGGTGCTGCTCGACTCGACTCCGCCGGCGGCCGTCGCGAGCTCGAGCGGCCACGGCATCGAGCTCGCCCTGACCGACGCGACCGGCATAGACCCGCGACAAATGCGCCTGGAGGTCAACGGGCGGGAGTTCAAGCCCGGCCCGCGCGGCCCGCTGGTCTTCGAGGCCGCCTCCGGCCGGCTCACCTGGAACGCCCGAGCGGCCATCGGCCGGACGATCATCGACGGCGAGATCGTCACGTACCGCCTCACCGCCGCAGACTTCGCCGGCAACCGCACCGACCCGCCGATCGCCGGCGAGTGCCGGGTATCATTCGCGGCCGACCGCGAGCCTCCGGAGGCGCCCGGGATCCGGGTCCGTGCCCAATCCGGCTGGCACGGCTTCTTCGGACGCCGCCTCGGAGAGGTCGGCCCGCTCTCGTCCTCGGCCCGGGTGGAGCCAACCGGAGTGCCGGGCGGACCCGACCCGGCCGGGTTCAAGCTCTCGCGAACGGACGATCCGGCACAATTCCGGACGCTGCTGCGCGCCGGTCCGTGGTCCGTGGATCACACGCCCGTCGTGACCTTCGACTGCCGCCCCGCCACAGGAGCCGGGCTCGAGCTCCACGTCGATGTATCCGGACACCGGTTGAGCGCGCCCCTGACCGGCCCCGGCGGCCTGGCCCTCGCCGATGGCCGCTGGCACCGGGTGGCACTGGACCTGGGCGCGCTGGTCCGTGAAAGAGTCGGCGCGCTGCCGGCCGCCATCGGCCGGAACCTCGAGATCCGCGAGGCCCGCAGCGCGGACGGGGGGGCGGACGCATATCCCGCGGCCGGGCTCCTGATCGAACTCGAGAGCCTCGCCCTGGTAAGGCCGGCCTCCGCCACGCCGACCATCGAGCTCTCCAGCACCGAGGCGGACAGCGGCGTGGCCGGCTTCGCCGTTGCCATCGATCGGAACCCAGACACGGTGCCGGAGAGAAGGATCAACGCCCCGGCCGCCTCCGCCGATGGCCGCGCGACCTTCAAGCCGCCCGAGGACCTGGCGCCCGGCGACTGGTGGGCCCACGCCATGGCCGTCGACTTCGCCGGCAACTGGAGCGCGCCGATGCACTACCGGATCGTGGTCCCGCCGGCGGCGCCGGCGCCGCCGGCGGCGGATCCCGAGGCGAATCAGGGAGAAGCGCAGGAGTAGGGTCTTCGTCTGCAACAACCACGTTTCTTGCGTAGCAAGTGCAGCGAACGCTCGACATGCAACACCCAACATGCAGCCGCAGAGGGGGCGCCGGCGGGTCGCGGAACAAAACCATATCGGCGGACGCTTGTAACCAAGTAAGAACCTGGACCTCGCGCCGGGGCAGAGCCGGGGGTATGGATTCGCCGGGGAAGTCTCTCGAAAGGAACGCACTCATGAGAAGGCTACACGCAATGATGGGCGCCGCGGCGCTGGCCGCGCTGCTGCTTTCCGCGCCGGGCGGCCTGGCCGCCGACCGGAGCAACGGCGGCACGGACACCCGCACGCGCCGGCAACAGCAGGATTCCCAGGACCAGCGGTACAACCAGGACCGGCAGGACCGCTACGGTCAGGATCGGTCCGGCCAGGGACAGACCCGGGAGCAGAAGCGCTACTTCCTGCTGATGAGCGCCAGGTTCTCGCCGTACGACCCGGTCTTCCTGCTGGCCATGCAGCAGGAGCTTGGACTGACGCGGGAGCAGGTCAACGACCTCGAGGAACTCGCCGAGGAGTCGCGCGAGGAGGCCAGCGACGTCCTCAACGAGCAGCAGATCAGGCAACTCCGCAACCTGGGCGTCGGCCCGGGCTCCATGGAAAGGCCCGGCGGCAGACAGGGCACCGGCTACGGGCGGGGATGGCGCCAGGAGAATTCCGGCTCCGACCAGGGGCCCGGCTGCCGGGGCATGAGCGGCGAGGATCTGAGGCGCTGCCAGATGCTGCACCGCATCATGGTCAGCGGCTACAGTCCGCAATTCCTGCTGGCCGCGGCCGACGAACTGGGGCTCACCAGCTCGCAGGTCGACGAGCTCAAGGACATCTCGCAGAGCACGCGCGACGAGGCCCGCGGCGTCCTGACCAGATCGCAGGTCCGCTGGATCAGGACCAACATAGGCATCGGCCCCTTCTCGGTGCTCGAGCTCCACAAGAGGAGCATGCAGGCGGGCGCCGGCAACTCCGGGCGCTCATCCGGCCGCCACGGAACTGACGGGACTCAGGGATGGGAGCGTTACCAGCGGCAGCAAGACGGGCAGGAACAGAACGGCGGCGACAACAACCGGAGCATGAACGGCAACGGCGGCTACCGGTAGCGCCGACCGGGTGAAGTGACAGGAATGGGGGAGTGGAAGGGTGGAAGAATGGAAGAGCGGATGGATGGAAGAATGGGCTGGAACTTACCAGCCTTCAGCTTCCCAACCTTCCATCCTTCCAACCTTTCACCCTTCCAATTTTCCAGTCTCCCTTCTTCCCCTACTCCCCCCATCCGGCCCGCTGCACCAGCCCCTCCTGGACCAGACGGTAGGCCACCACCGAGCCCGCCCCGCCGTCGCCGCCGAAAGACTCGGGCACGCCGGTCCCGAAGAAGAGCATGCCGCCGGCCACCTTCACCGATGAGGCGATGCTGTCGTGAGAGCCGCTGGTCCAGACCGGCTCGCCGTCATCGGCGCGATAGGCCCGGACGCGCCCGTCGAGCGACGGCACGAAGTAGAGGTCGCCGGCCAGGAATCCGGAGGTGCGCACGGCTGCGGGCTGGATCTCCCGGTTCATCCATACGTAGCCCCCGTTCGCCGGGTGGAGAGCGGCCACGTTCATGGGGTGCCCCTCGGGGTCCTTGAACGCGAAGCTGTTGTTCGACCATATTAGCAATCGGTCCACGGTCACAGACGGCTCGGAGTGGATGCCGCCGCCGACCTCACCGAAGCCGATGGTCGCGTTCCAGACCCGGCGGCCGGTGTCCCGGTCCCAGACGGTGTAGACCCCGCTCTTCTGCCCGGCGCCGACCAGCCGCCGGTTCTCGCCGTCGACGACGACCTCGAAGAGCTGCGGAGCGCCGGTGAAGTCGGCGTCAGGGCCGATGGGCTGGGCCATGGTCCAGACGTCGTTATCGGTGACCTGCCGGTGCCAGCGGACCTTCCCGGTCCGCGCGTCGACCGCCACCAGCGAGTCGGACAGCTCCGTGGCCTCGCCGGTGTAGTTGTTGCCGGTGGCGAAGAAGAGCGTACCCTCCTCGGGGTCGAGGGCGAAGCCGGTCCAGACCGCCACGCCGTCATGGTCCTGGTCGACCAGCGGCAGGTCCCAGACGGTCTCGCCGGTGCGCTCGTCGAGGGCCACCACGTGGCCGCGGAAGCTGGGCTGGAAGCCGGGCACGGTCTCGGCCAGGGCCTCCTCCACGGACTGCACCGGCACGAAGACCATTCCGCCATGGCACAGCAGCCGGCCGGCGTTGCCGGCGTTGGGGTTGGACGTGAAGGTTCGTTCCCAGACCACGTCGCCGTTGTCCGGGTCGAGGGCGTAGATGGTCCCCTCGGCGCTGGCCTCGAGGAGCAGCTCGTCTCCGAGCGCGCCCGTGCCGGCGAAGCCGTGCCAGGGCCAGTCGCTCTCGGGCCGGCCGAGACGGCTGGTCCACAGCTCCCGGCCGGTGGTGACGTCCAGGCAGTAGACGCTGCCGCCCCAGTCCGCCGTGTAGAGCCGGTTGCCGGCGACCAGGGGGTCGTGGGAGACGGGGCCGTCGGCCCGGAACTCCCAGGCCACCCGAAGCGCCCGGACGCTGTCGCTGTCGATCTCCGAATCCGGCGCCGCGTTGCAGTTGGAGAGGAGCAGCCGCTGGGCGCGCGAGAGCCCGGCGTTCCCGTGGCGGCGCGATCCGCGGCGGGAGCCGTCGAGCGCCGACCAGCCGGAGCCCGAATCGGACTGCGGATCGGCCTGAGCGCCCGACCGGGAGCCGTCGGGGTCCGAGTCACGACCGCGGAGCTTCTCCTCCACGTTGCGCCGCGCCACGGCCAGCACCGTCCCGGCGATGACCAGCACGGCAACGGCCCAGAGTCCACGCCGCCTTCCGAGGGAACGCCCGATTCTTCGCATCCGCAGGCTCCTTTCGATCGATAGACATCCGGCGCGGTCCGCTGCCATGGCCCGGCACGCCGATGGCGCGCGCCGGGCCGACCGTCTCGCAATCGCCGTGCCCCGGAGCACGGCGACGGCCCACAGGCAGACGCCCCGACAGGTCGCAGAGCGGTGGAGCCCCCGGACACGGCGGGTCTACACTCGGGATAGCCCGCCGGGGCGCGCGACAGCGCACGACAGGGCGCGAATCCGGAGCGAACTGCCGTCCGCGGCGGAACTTTCCGCCGGAGGAATTTCCGGCCGAGGCTGCCGCACAGCCAGGCACCGCTGCAAGTTGCTGCAATGCAGCGCCTTGCGGAAAACCGCATTTCTGCGATTTCCTGGCATGACAGCTGCTATTGCCAGAGTTCTTTAGAAGGCTCCCTAGTAGCCTTAGCGCCAGGCAGCGAGCCGGGGTCGCAGTCCCCCGGCTCCTGCCGTTTTTGTACAGCACCTCATCAGGGTGACAGCATCGGGTCGACGCCTTCTTGAAACGGCCCTGGCGGAGCCTTCGGCAAGCTTGCGCCGGAGGCGGGGGCGGGATAAGCTGAGGGCGGAGGACGTATGCCGGAGCCGGCCGCCGCACGAGGCACACGCCGCACCATCCTGATCTGCGCCACGCTCGCAGTTGCCATCGGCCTTTACGTGGGCAGCTACTTCTTCATGTCACGCTGCTGCAACGACTGTCCGCCATCGACAGGTGCGGACCTCACTTGTACCGCATCGCGGGGCGGGGACAATGGGCACACGGCCGGTTCCGGGTTCCGGGTTCCTGGTTCCTGGTTCCTGGTCCCGGGTTCCTGGTGCTTGGCCGGCTCCGGAGCGCTGCTATGACCAGGAACCCTGAACCCGGAACCCGGAACCGTCGTTCGCTCCATGGCCCCCGGCGCCCGATGGCCCTCTGGGCCTGCTTCCTCCTGCTGTTTCCCGCCGGCTGCGCAAGGCCGCAGCCGGTCTCTGACGGCCGCGGCCCGCGTTCCTGGCCGGTGACCGCTGTCGAAGAGGTCAACGCCCTCATAACCGAGCTCGGCAGGCACCCGGCGTTCACCTTCGAGGTGGGCTTCTGCGATCCGCGAAAGACGGCAAGGGCCAGCGTGTCGGTCTCGGACTCCGAAGATCCACGCGATCCGCGCGTGCGGGAGTTTCGGCCCGGCGTCCACGGGGCAGGACCGTGGGTCGGCCGGCACATCCTGCCGCTCGCACTGCGGGAGGGATTCACCACCGCCAGCCGGGGCGAGCTGTACTTCCGCTGCGTCCTCGACGGCAGGACGTGGCTGGCCTACTCGCGGGGCCCCGCAGAGGCCCGCTACGCGGCCGGGGCGCTGGGACTCGGCGGCATCGGGCGGGAGTTGACCGGGGGCGCCGTGGACAGCCCGGACGTCGAACCCTGGCCTCGTCAGGACCAGGATGTCGGAGCGGAACTGGCCATCACCCCGGAACTGGGCGGCGTGCTGCGGGCGGCCAAGGAGAAGTACGACGCCAAGCGCAGCGAACTGGTCAGGCGGTTCAACCGATCCTACCTGTTCTACGCGCCGGCCCGGGATATGCCCTGGCGCCTGCGGTCGGCCGGCGACCGGCTCTTCGCCGACACCCACTGTTCCGACCGCATGTACGCGGCGCGCTTTCGCGTAGAGTTCGCCGCCGACGGGAAGGGCGGCTGGACCTACCGCAGGCTGCTGGCGGCCGAGGAGTTCAAGGGAGAGTAGGTCGGTCTTCTGGACCTTCGACTACCGCGCTCTGACGGAGGCGCTGCGTCAGGCCGGATTTGGCCTGGAGGAACCATGATTCGTCGCATCGGCTTTCTGTCTTCGCTTGTGCTGACCGCCCTGCTGGGTTGCCAGCCGCGGAGGGCACAAGTCGAGACCGCCCCGAAGGGCAACGCGTGGGCCATCGCCAATGCCACCGTCATCGACGTGAAGAGCGGCGTCGCTCTGCAGGAAAGAACGATATTGATCGGCGGAAGCAGGATCGTCCAGGTCGGTCCGTCGAACAAGGTCAGTGCGCCTTCTAGTTGCGCCGTGATCGACGGCCGGGGGACCTTTGTCATCCCCGGGCTTTGGGACATGCACGTACATACGGGGCCCAAGGAGGTCCGGTTGGCACCTGCCGCGCAGCGAGGCATCGCGCAGACGGTACGCTGCGCATTTCGCGAGCGAACTGGACGCCGTGAAGAGCATGTACGCCGCCGGCGTGAACCTTCTGGCGGGCTCTGATTCGGCGAATCCCTACACCTATCCGGGGTTCGGACTGCACGACGAACTGGCGCTGCTGGTCAGGGCGGGCCTGACGCCGCTCCAGGCCCTGCGCACGGCAACGTCGGAGCCCGCACGATTCCTGGGTAAGCAGGACACCATGGGTGCAATCGAAAAGGGGATGCTGGCCGACTTGGTGGTGCTCGAGGGTAATCCGCTTGAGGACATCAGCAACACGCGCCGGATTCGCGCAGTCGTCGTGAACGGCAGACTGCTCGAACGCGAGGAAATTCAACGCATCCTGGCTCAAGCTGCGCTCGCAGCCGAAGGGATGGTCGAATAGGCACGCTCCCTGCGGCGGCCCGTTGCTGAGCGGCCAGCCGCCCCCCGTGTGTCCCAAATCCCCTGTCACCCTGTCCCCATGTCACCCTGTCACTCTGTCCCCGTGTCGCCATGTCACCGAGTCCCCGCGTCGCGTCCCACCGCCCCAGCCTTTCCGTCTTGCCCCGCCGCGCACCGCCGACTATAGTTGCGGCCAGGAGGAAGCTCATGGCCGGCAACCGCATCGAAGCAGTCTCAGCCCCCGCCCGCCCTGCGGGCCTGGCCGCCATGGAGGTCGTCGAGGGCGCAGCGGCCGTGGCCGAGCGCCACGCCGCGCACCTCTCCGACGAGTCGCGCGCGGCCGGCCGGGCTGACGTGCTGGCCTTCCCCCTCTGCGAGGCTGACGTGGCCGAGCTCGTCCGCCGCGCCGCGGAGAAGGGCATGCCCGTCACCGTCGCCAGCGGCCGCACCGGCATCGCCGCCGGCTGCGTCCCCGACGGCGGCATGCTCATCTCCCTGGAGCGGATGACCGAGTTGGCAGTCGAGCCTCCTCCGCCCCTCCACCTTCCACCCTCCACCTTCCACCCGCCTCCGCAGTTCGTCGCCCGCTGCGGCCCCGGGGTGACGCTGGCGCGCCTGGGCGAGGAACTGGCGCGCCGCTCGCCCGCGCTCTTCCTGCCGCCGAACCCCACCGAGACCACCGCCCAGGTCGGCGGCGCGGTGGCGGCCAACGCCTCCGGCGGCCGCAGCTACCGCTGGGGCGCGGTGAGGCGCTACGTCCTGGCGCTCCGGGTGGTCCTGGCCTCCGGCGACGTGCTCGCCCTCGAGCGCGGCCGGTGCCTGGCCGCGGCCGACGGCTTCGAGATCGAGCTCCCCGGCGGCCGGGTCCTCGACGTGCCGGTCCCCGGCTACCGGATGCCGGCAGTCAAGAACGCCGCCGGCTACCACGCCGCGCCGGGCATGGACCTGGTCGACCTCTTCGTCGGCTCGGAGGGCACGCTGGGCATCGTCACCGAGGCGACGCTGGCCGTCGAGCCCGAGCCGGAGTCGACCGTGGCCATCCAGGGGTTCTTCCCGGACGAGGCGCACGCGCTCGACTTCGTCGGCGCGGCACGGAAGTTCCTGGTTCCTGGTTCCTCGTTCCTGGTCCGAGAAACCGGCGACCAGCCATCGGCAACCAGAAACCAGGAACCAGGAACCATCAACCCGGCCTGGGTCCAGGCCATCGAGTACTTCGACGCCGGGTCGCTGGCGCTCCTGGCCGAGAAGCGCGCCGAAGACGGGCCCGACTCGGAGGTGCCCGAGACGCCCGCCGGGGCCGGCGCGGCGGTGCTCGTCGAGGTCGCCGGGAGCGAGTCCGGGACCGAGTCGGCGCTCGAAGGGCTCTCCGAAATGCTCGAGGCCCACGGCGCCGACCCGGAGCGGGCCTGGGCGGGGCTCGACGCGCGGGAGCGCGCGCGGATGGCCGCCTTCCGTCATGCTCTGCCCGAGGCGGTCAACTCGCTCATCGGCAGCACCCGGCGCGAGCACCCCGAGATCACCAAGGTGGGCACGGACATGGCCGTGCCGGCCGAGTCGCTCGAGACCATGCTCTCGGCCTGTCGCCGGCTGCTGGGCGGCGCGGGGCTGCGCCACGTCATCTTCGGGCACATCGGCGACAGCCACCTCCACGCCAACGTCCTGCCCCGTGACATGCGCGAGTACCAGGAGGCCCGGGCCATCTACCTGGAGCTCGCCGCGTTGGCCGTCAAGCTCGGCGGCACCATCTCGGCCGAGCACGGCGTGGGCAAGCTCAAGAAGAAGCTCCTGGCGCTCATGTACGGTCCGGAGGGCATCGAGGAGATGCGCAGGGTCAAGCGCGCCCTCGACCCCAAGGGGCTGCTCGGGCGCGGGACGATGTTCGACTGAGGAAGACGGAGGCGCCATGGCCGACGAAGGACAGGACGCGGCGACGGCTCCCGCCCGCCGCCGGCGGCTCCTGCCCTGGCTCTCGGCCGCGGCCGGCTGCGCCCTGGCCCTGGCGCTGGTCGGGTGGCTCGGCGCCGGCGTCGAGCGCGAGCTCGACCTCCGCACCGGCCGGGCGCGGACCGTGCGCTCCGTCGCCTGGCTGCCGATGCTCCGCCGGGTAGAGCCCACGGCGCTCTCCGAGGCGCTCTCCGAGGAGGACCTCCGCGGGACCGAGCCGCTCTGGCGCGAACTGCCCGGCGGCGAGGCCGAAATCAACGCGGTGGCCATCACCTGGAAGTGCGCGCGTTTTTCGGCGGAGGCCCGGCGGCTCATGGCCAAGGACGTCCTGGCCCTCTGGGAGGCCGGCGGCGCGGTCGATGCCTCGCGGCCCTTCACCCGGAGGATTGAGGAACTGCTCGATTCGGCCGGCGGCCGGGAGATAACCGCGAAGGACGTCCTCGAGGTCTGGCGCGCGACGGAGTCCGCGAAGCGGTAGCGGCCCCATCGGCAATCGCGGCGCCGCGGTTACATTTCGGTTGCGAACCGGTTCGATGCCCTTACGTTGGCGATGGCAGGAACCAGCCGGAGGACGCCCAATGGCCACCCACAGCCTGACCGGACGGCACGAGCTTTCCAACCCGGCCGCCGGCGACCTCGAGCACCTCGCCTCGCGCGGCTTCACGCCCGCCCCACGCTTCATCCAGTGGATGGCCACGCTCCGTTGCGACCTCTCCTGCCCGCACTGCCTGGCCGCCGGGCGGGAGATGCCGGACATGCCGCTCGCCGCCGTCGAGCGCCTGCTCGACGAGGTGGCGGCCATGGGAATTGGCGAGTTCCTGGTAACCGGCGGCGAGCCCTGCGCCCGGCAAGACCTGCCGGAGGTCGTCGGCATGCTCCGCAAACGGGGCATCCGTTGGACGCTGAACACGGCGGCCGCGCCGGCCGTGCCGCTGCGCCGGGCCATAGAGCGCCACCCGCCGGCCTTCGTGGCGGTGAGCCTGGACGGCCCCGCGAGCGTGCATGACGGATTCCGCGGCCGCGCCGGCGCTTTCCGCGAGGCCCTCGAGGCCATCGCCTTCTATCGCTCGGTAGTATCCGGAGAGGTGGTGGCCGGCACCACGGTCACGCGCCGGAACTTCGCGCACCTCGACGAGACCTTCGCCGAGGTCGTCCGGAGCGGCGCGACCGCCTGGGGACTGCACCTGCTCGTGCCCGAGGGACGCGCCAGGGGCCGGCGGGACCTCTTCCTCCGCAAACGGGAACTCCGCGCGATCGTCGACTTCTGCGTCGACCGGCGCCACCACTTCCCGGTGGGCATGGCCGACGAGATCGGCTACCTCGGCGAGGAGGAACCGCTCCTGCGCGATCAGCCCTTCATGTGCGGCGCCGGCCGGACCCAGTGCGTGGTGCTCCCCGACGGCGAGGTCGTGCCCTGCACGACACTGGACCGCTCTATGAGCGCCGGCAACGTGCTCACGCGGCCGCTGGCGGAGATCTGGGCCGAAGGGTTCGCGGAGCTCCGCGACTGGCGGCCGGAGGGCCGCTGCCGTTCCTGCGAATACGCCCGGGCCTGCCGCGGCGGATGCTGGCTGCAGCGTCGCGGCGGGACGCAGTGCTTCCGCTCCCTCTGGCGGCCGCCGCGACTGGTCGGCGCCGCGGCCGCGGCCGTGTGCCTGGGGCTCTCGGCCCCGGCGCTCGGCGGCGAGCCGGCCGACGATGGAAAGAAGCCGCCGGTGCAGGGAGAAGACACCATCCCGGACGTCGACCTCCCGCCCGCTGGCGACGTCGGAACGCTCGGCGTGGGGCCCGGCGGCCGGACGCTCACACCGGAGGAGCTCAAGGCCCGGGAGGAGCGCCAGAAGAAGTGCGTCGTCGAGGGAGCCATCGTCAGGTTCTATGTCGACTGGGACCGACGGGGAACATCCGGATCAGGTCCCAACGCCATCGCCGCCGCGGTCAAGGCGCTGGGCGACGATCCCGCGGCCGCCTACCTCGCCGGTTTCGTCGATCCGAAGCGCGGCAGGCAGATCGCCGAACGCTGTCGGGCCGTGACGGCCGGGCTCGAGACCTCCCAGGTCTCGCTGTCGCTCGCGGCGCTGATGTGGCGCGACCTGGCCGAGGTCTGCCTCGACGGCAAGCCGGCGGCGGAGCGCACTCCCGAGGAGCAGAAGTCTCTCGGCGAGGCGGTCGCCGCGCTCGAGGCCAGAAGCGCAGAATGGCAGAAGCGGATCTTCGAGGAGAAGCTGGGGACCTTCCTTTTCCGGGAGCTGAACAGCCGCTCCTTCATGAGCAAGGCCGGGCCCCCGGCCCATGTGAGCATCCAGTACGCCCTGGGCGCCAAGCGCTGGGGCCGCAATCTCGAGGTCGTCACCGCCGACTACATCGCCGCCCACCCGTTCGGCGAGTCCATGCAGATCGACGCCGCCTGCGCCCCGGACGCGGGGCTCGTCCTGGTGCGCGGCGGGAAGGAGTCGCCCGCCGGGACCGCCTTCAAGCTGGGCGTCTTCGACCTGCTGCGGACGCCGGGGAAGGCCGGCGCCAGGGAAGAGGGCCCGGCCCTGGCCCTCGTCGACCGCGACTTGAAGGTCGCGGTCCGGCTGCCCGCCGGCTGCCTGCTCGCCTACGCCGACGTGCTCCGCCTGGCTTACGAGCAGAACCGCGCGGAGTTCGACGCGAAGGTGGCCGAGCGCTGGAGTTGGCCGCTCGCGCTGGCCGCGTGGCGCGCGGCGCTCGGCGAGGGCGCCGCGCCGGACGGTGCGGAGCTCGAGGTGCGCATTGCCGCCTTGGTCGCGGACCTGGGCAACGCCGACTGGGCCGCGCGCGAGGCGGCCAGCGCCGGGCTCCGCAAGCTCGGCTCGGCGGCGCTCCCGGCGCTCAAGAAGGCGACCGCCAGCGCCGACCCCGAGGTCAAGACCCGGGCCGAGGAGCTCGTCGAGGAGCTCGAGAAGCCCGGCGACGACCGCCTGCGCGACGCGAAGATCCGGCTGGTAAGCCTGTGGCTCTTCTGACGACACATCATTCAGCCACAGATGCACACAGATGAACACAGATTGGACGTCGCTCTACATGGCACAGCCATGGCGGACGCCGCCCGTGGCGGGGGGTGTCTCCTTCATGTCCAGCATGGGTGCGGGCTGCGCGCAGCGACGCCGCCAAAAGACCAGGGCACCCATCGGTGTTCATCTGTGTGCATCTGTGACTTCGTGAGCCCGCTTGACGCGCCGGCGCGGGGGGCTTAACATCCCGCTTCCATGACGCCGGAACAAGTCGCGGTCTCCGCAGGCCTGGAGGACGCCCAGCTCGTCCGCCGGACTCTCGCCGGCGACCGAGGGGCCTTCGAGGAGCTGATCGGCCGCTACATGGGGGCGATCTTCGCCATCGCGCTCCGCGAGGCGCCGGCCGCGTCCGACGCCGAGGACATCGCCCAGGAGTGCTTCGTCAAGGCCTACCATGGGTTGGCCTCCCTCGACGAGCCGGCCGCCTTCCGCGGATGGCTCAAGCGCATCGCCGTGAACCTGGCCCGCGACGCGGCCCGCAGCCGCATCCGCCGGGGCGAGCTCGGCGCGGCGGTGGGCACCGGGGGGGAGGAGGGCGACAACCTCGCCGAGATCCAGCCGGCCTCGGGCGATCCCTCGGCCAGCCAGAAGGTGCGCCTGGAGGAGAGCCGCCGGGAGATCCTCGAGGCCATCGCCTCGCTGCCCGAGGACTACGCCCAGGTCGCGGCCATGAAGTACGTCGAGGGCCTGGACTACAACGAGATGGAACGGCGGCTGCGCATCAACCGCGAGGCGCTGCGCAAGCGCCTGCACCGCGCCAACCTCATGCTCCGGAAGGCCCTGAAGCGGACCTTCCCGGAGTTCGCGGAGGAGTAGAGCACGATGAACTGCGACGAAATCCGCGAGCGCCTGCCGGCGCTCATCGACAGGGAGCTCGAGCCCGGCGAGCTGGCCGAGGTCGAGAAGCACCTGGCCGAATGCCCGGAGTGCCGCAGCGAGAAGAGCCGGCAGGAGAAGTTCACCACCTCGGTGAAGATCTCGCTCGAGGGACTGAGGCCCTCGGACCGCTTCATCAAGCGGGTCATCGAGAAGCTTCCCGAGGGCGCCTCCCCCGAGGCCCGCGAGGCCGAGGCCGCCGCGGCCCGCAAGAAGGGGCTGGTCTCCCTGGCCGTGGCCGTGGTCGTGATCGTCCTGGCCCTGCTGGCCATGCTCCTGGCCGCGCGCTACAAGGCGAAGCAGGAGAAGGGCGGGGCGCCCCCGGCGCCGGAGCCGGCTCCCGCCGCCGCGCCGGCTTCGCCAGCCGCCCCCGCCGCACCAGCCGCCCCCACCGCCCCTGCCGCACCAGCCGCGCCAGCGAACAACCCATGACCGCGGGCCTTCGCCCGCCGACGGTGGCCGGACAGTTCTACCCGGCCGGTCGCGAGGCGCTCGCCGCCGAGCTCGACCGCTGCATCCCTCTGGGGATCGAGGCGGAGAAGGCCATCGCCATCGTTTCCCCGCACGCCGGCTACGTCTACTCGGGGGCCACCGCCGGAGCGGTCTTCGCCCGCGTCGCGGTGCCGGAGCGCGTCGTGGTCCTGGCGCCCAGCCACACCGGGATCGGCGAGCCCGTCGCGGTCTGGGCGCGCGGCGCCTGGCAGACGCCGCTCGGCGAGGCGGCGGTCGACGAGGAACTGGCCCGGTCGCTCCTGGCTCTGTGTCCCGGGGCCAGCGACGACCCGGCGGCCCACTTCCACGACCTGCCCTTCGAGCGCCAGGAGCACTCGCTCGAGGTCCAGCTGCCCTTCATCCAGCGGCGCAACCCGGCGGCGCGCATCGTCCCGGTGAGCGTCGGTACGCACGACCCACGGCGTCTCGCCGGGCTCGGCTCGGCACTGGCCAGGGCGGTCAAGGGCGCCGGCGGCGACGCGCTCATCGTCGCCTCGAGCGACATGACTCACTTCGAGCCGGCCGGGCGCGCCCGGGAGCGCGACGAGCTGGCCCTGGCGCGCGTCCGGGCGCTCGACCCCGAGGGGCTGCTGCAAGTCGTCCTCGGGAACCGCATCAGCATGTGCGGCGTCGCACCGGTCGCGGCCATGCTCTGGGCCGCGAAGGAGCTCGGCGCCAGGGAGTGCGAGCTCGTCGCCTACTCGCACAGCGGACAGGTGACCGGCGACGATTCCGAGGTGGTGGCGTACGCGGGGCTGGTGGTACGATAAGAAGGCAGAAGGCAGAAGGAGGAAGGCGGAAACCAGAGGGAACCGAAGCCGGTAGGGCCGCTGCTGGACACCTTCCGGGCTTCTTCCTTCTGCCTTCTGCCTTCTGCCTTCACAACGCGGTTGCGACTGAGGAGATACGATGGCCAGGAAGACCAAGTCGACAGGCAAAGTTCGGCAGGCTAAGAGCTACGCCCGCGCGTCCTTCGGCACGCTCAAGGGCTGGAAGACGCTGGTGGTCGAGAGCGACAAGCTCTCGGTCACGGTGCTGCCCGAGTACGGCGGGTGGATCCTGTCGTGCTTCTACAAGCCGCGCAACGTCGAGCTGCTGCAGAGCTCGCCGCGCGGGCTCTTGGCCAAGGACGACCCGCCGGTGGTCTCCGACCCGCTCTTCGCCTACCGCGACCGCTCGCCGGGCGGCTGGCCGGAGCTCTTCCCCCACGGCAGCGGCCCGACCGAGGCCTACGGCGCGAAGCTCCCCTTCCACGGCGAGGTGGTCAACCGCCAGTGGCGCGCGGAGATCGCCAGTGCCCGCGGCGGCGAGGCGGTGGCGAAGATGTCGGTCGACTGCCACCTGATGCCGCTGAGGCTCGAGCGCACGCTGCGGGTCGCGGCCGGGAGCGCGAGCTTCGTCCTCGAGGAGACGGCCACCAACTGCTCGAAGCTGCCCTTCGACTTCATGTGGGGCCACCACCCGATCTTCGGCAAGCCCCTGCTCGCCCCGGGCGCGAAGATCTTTGCGCCGGCGGGTCGGTCGCTGACCGGCGACTACGTACCGGCCGGCTGGCCGCTCCACGAGGGCAAGGACCTGTCGCTCTGCCCGGCCGAGGGCTCGGGCTCCGGCGAGATGTTCTACCTCGACGACCTCCGCGATGGCTGGTACGCGCTGGTGAACTCCGAAGAGAAGCTCGGCGCGGCCATGGCCTGGGATCGCGAGGTCTTCCCCTACGTCTGGATCTGGCGCGAGGCCGGCTTCGCGAAGAGCTACCCCTACTTCGGCCGGGCCTACGCCGTGGCCATCGAGCCCTTCAGCAGCCTCCCCGGCGCGCGCGAGCGCGGCGAGCGCCTGCTGCACCTGGAGGGCGGCGAGAGCCTGTCCACGAAGCTCGTCCTCACCGGCTTCCACGGCCTGACCGAGGTGACCGGAGTGACGAAGGACGGCGCGGTCCGGGGACGGTAGGCCGGCGGGCGGCGGGCGCTGGAACAACGGAAGACTGGAAGTTAGCGAAAGACGAGGACCCTGACGTCCGTCCCTTCTTCCACCATCCACCTTCCACCTTCCACCCTTCCATTCCTCCCTCCCTCCCCGCCCGCGCATTTCCAGCCCCTCTCGAACGTTATATATCTGGTGAGCCGGCACGCTTGATTATGGCCGCCGGGAGGATACCATCGATGCCGACCCTCCACTGGAGCAGATGAGGCGAGGTCGGGAGAGAAGAGAGGCAGCATGTTCAGCGATATCCGCGCCGACTTTCGCGCGATCCTGGAGCGCGACCCGGCGGCCCACGGCTTTCTGGAGCGGCTGCTGTGCTACGCCGGCTTCCACGCCCTGGTCCTGCACCGCTTCGCCCACTGGCTGCACACCCGCCTGCGGCTGCGGCTCCTGGCGCGACTGACCAGCCAGTTGGCCCGCTTCCTGACCGGCATCGAGATCCACCCCGGCGCGGTCCTCGGCCGCGGGGTCTTCATCGACCACGGCAGCGGCGTGGTCATCGGCGAGACCACCGTGGTCGGCGACAACTGCACGCTCTTCCAGGGCGTGACCCTGGGCGGCACCGGCAAGGAGACCGGCAAGCGCCACCCCACCCTCGAGGAGGGCGTGGTGGTCGGCACCGGCGCGAAGGTGCTGGGCAACATCCGGCTGGGCCGCTACTCGCGGATCGGCGCCGGCTCCGTGGTGGTCGCCGACGTGCCCGCCGAGGCCACCGTGGTGGGCGTGCCCGGCCGGGTGGTGGTCCACGCCGGCAACCGGGTCTCCGGCGCGACCCTGGACCACGGCAACCTGCCCGACCCCATCCGCAACGCGCTCGACGACCTCCACGAGGAGATCAAGCGTGCCGAGGCGGAGATGCGCGCCGGCCAGGGCTTCCTCACCGAGATGCGCGAGTGCAAGCTCCGCGAGGTGGGCTTCGCCGAGGCCCGCGCGCCTCAGGAGGAGCTCGAGCCCAAGGCCCGCGCGGCCGAGGCGGCCCGCCGGCCGTTCCGCGCGGCGCTCGAGGCCCCGGGCATGTCGGTGATCGCCGAGTGCAAGCAGGCCAGCCCCTCGGCCGGGGTCATCGTCGAGGACTACGAGCCCGAGAAGATCGCCGCGGCCTACGAGCGCGGCGGCGCCCGGGCCATCTCGGTGCTGACCGACCGCTGCCGTTTCCAGGGCTCGCTCCAGGATCTGGTCGACGTGCGCGAGACGGTGAAGCTGCCGGCGCTGCGCAAGGACTTCCTGCTCACGCCCTATCACATCTGGCAGAGCGCGGCGGCCGGCGCCGACGCGGTGCTGCTCATCGTCCGCTTCCTGCGCGACTGGGAGCTGGCCGAGCTGGCCAAGCTTTGTCGCGAGCTCCGGCTCGACGCCCTGGTCGAGGTCCACAACGAGGCCGAGATCTCCCGGGCGCTCAAGATCGAGGCCGAGATCATCGGCATCAACAACCGCAACCTCGACCTCCAGGCCACCAACATCGAGACCGGCCTGCGGCTGGCTTCGCGCATCCCCGACGACCGGGTGCTGGTCGCCGAGAGCGGCATCAAGACCGCCGCGGACGTCGCCCGGCTGGCCGACGCCGGCTTCGACGCCGTGCTGGTGGGCGAGAGCCTGCTCCGGCAGCCGGACCGGGAGCGCGCGGTCCGGGAACTTCTGTCGCTAAGGCCCGCCGGACGCGAAACGTCCGTAACGGCGTGAGCTCTGCGCTTCTCCCGCTGATCCTGACGCTCTCGGCCCTGGGCGCCCCGGCCCGGCCGGACGAACCCAAACCGAACGGTGCGGCCCCGGCAGAAACTGCCGGGCCCGGGACCGGGCCGTCGAGGGCGCCCGGCCCGACGACCGCCCCCCGATCCCCGATCCCGGTTCTTCAGAAGCCCGGCCGTCTGACCGTCGAGCTCCGCGACGGCGAGAGCCGCAAGCCGGCCGCCGGCCGGGCGCGGGTCGTCGCCGACGGGAAGAGCATCCTGCCCGCGGGCGCGCCCGCGGCCGTAGACGGGTACTTCCTGGTCGACGGCTCGGTGCGCCTGGAGGTGCCGGCCGGCGCCTGCCGGCTCCAGGTCGACGGCGGCCCGACCCGGCTGCCGTACGATGCGGTGCTCAACGTCGCGCCGGGCGGCTCCGAGGAGCGCACCATCTACTTCGTGAGCCCCGCGCAGTACGCCTTCGGCCGGGCCGGATGGGTCAGCGCCGATCCGCTCTACTCGGCCGGGACGCTGCCGCCCGAGAAGGCCTGGACCGCCGCCCGCGCCAACGACGTCGCGGCGCTCGCCCTCGACGACCCGGAGCTCCTGGCCGAGCGACCGCCGCGCTGGGCGCGCTCGCTGCCCGTGTCCGGCCGGCGGCTCGAGGCCAACCCGGTCCTGGGCTCGCGGTGCGTCCTGCAGGCCGAGGCCGAGTCCTTCGGCTTCTACGCCGACTGCGCCCGGCCGCGACGCATCAACCCCTGGCGGACGCTGGTCCCCTGGCGCCCGGAGCTCCGGGAGTTCTACGCCCCGAGGACCGAGGCCACCGTGGGGTTGGCTCCACGAATGTACTACGAGCTGCTCTCCGGGCGCGACGTCGGCGGCTTCGAGGTGGACGGCTCGCCGGCCGCGGAGAGGCTCTGGTTCGCGCTCCTCAACGAGGGCTGGCGGGTGCCGGCGGTGGCCGGCTCGCGCGGATCGCTGTCGGCCGGCGCCATGCCCGAGCCGCGCATGCTGCTGCGCGCACCGAACGGCAAGGCCGACCTGGCGGCGCTCGTGGCCGCCGCGCGCGGTGGGCGGAGCACGCTGAGCTTCGGGCCGTTCTGCTTCATGGCCGTCGACGGCAAGGGCCCCGGCGAGGAACTGCCCCTGGCCGAGGGCAACCGGCGCGTGCTGATCCGGGCGCTGGCCAACACCGGGCGCCGGGCGGAGATATCCCGCATCGAGCTCTGGCGGAACGGCCGGGTGCTGAAGTCCTGGACGGCATCCTCCGGCCAGACCGTCGCCGAGGTCGAACTGGTCGCGCCGCTCGACGAGCCCGGCTGGATGCTGGCCAAGTGCTATCAGCGCATCCGTCCCACCGACGCGCTCGTGGGCGGTCCGGCCGCGGCCGGAGCCGAGCCCGGCGCCCCGGACGGTCCGGAGACGGTGGCCTTCACCAACCCGCTCTGGATCGTCCCGGAGAACTATCGGATCTCGCTGGAGCCGGTGAAGACGGCGATCGACTGCCGCATCGTGGACGCTGCGAGCGGAAAGCCACTGCCCGCTGTCGTGAATACGGGTGCGGCCCTGCCTGCGGGCACGCCCAACGGGCTGGTCCGCAAGGAAAACAGCGGGACGGGAACGACTTTCGACTGCCCAACCGGCGTATTCGTCCTGGAGCTGCCGGCCGGCGCTTGCTTGAGCGTTTCAGCCCCCGGCTACGCGGAACGACGGGTCAACCTCTTCGACGAACTGGGCCTGCCGGCCTTCGCCAGGCGCCTGGCGGCCATGCCTCCGGAGGAGGCCGTCGTAGAGCTGTCCTCGTCGAAGACCTTCGACGCCCTGCGGAAGTCGATGTCCAGGCTTGAGTTGGTCGTGGAGTTGCACAAGGTGAAGGCACAAAGGGACTGAGAGACCTATCCGACGAAACAACGGCGACCGCGAGCAGGGGCATCCACCCCCGCTCGCGGTCGCCGGCTTTGTCTACTCTGTGCCTCTGTGCCTACTCCACGGTGATCGCATCCACCGGGCACTCGTCGACGCAGGCGCCGCATTCGGTGCACTCGTCGGCGTTGACCACGGCCACGTCCTCGACCTTGATGCACTCCACCGGGCAGACTTCCGCGCACTTGCCGCAGGCGGTGCAGTCGTCGGTCTTCACTTTCGCGGGCATTGTCGCTCTCCTTCGGTCTCTCTTCCGGCGCTCCAGGTCCGCCGGGGCTCCTCACCCGGCGCGGCCGGGATTCTAGCAACGGGAGAGGCTCTGTCAAGCCAAGCTCTTTGACGATCTCGCTCTCCGGGGCTAGAATCCGGCCGCAAGAGAAGGCAGCACGGCGTACAAGGTAAGGAGCGCCCTTGGACGAGAAGGCCGCCAACCACGCGCCCGAGGCCCGATGGGAGAGCCTGCTCCGTCTCAGCCGCGCCTGGCGGCTGGAATGGAATTCGTCCGAGCTCCTGGACCGCATCTGCCGGGAGGCGGCCGAGCTTCTGGGCGTGGACGCAGCCGGGGTGTTCCTCCTCCAGGAGGACGAACTGGCCCTGCGCGGACGCTTCCCGGCCAAGCCGGCCGGCGGGGCTTCGAACGCGGATGGATCGGACTCTGAAGCCTACTGGCGGGAGGCCGCCGAGAAGGTCGTCCGCAGCGGCCGGGCGATCTGCGGCCACCGGCTCGACGAGGCGACGAACCCCGACCGGGTGCTGGGCTTCGTGCTCTGCGTGCCCCTGGCCGCCAGCCACGGCGTGCTGGGCGCCCTCTACCTGGAGTCGGGCCGCTCCGGCCGGGCGCTCAGCCGGCGGGACCACGAGTTCGCGGAGATGTTCGGCCTGCAGACGGCCGCGGCCGTCGAGCACCTCTTGCTCTACCAGTCGGCCATCACCGACCCGCTGACCGGCCTCTTCAGCCACCGCTACTTCCAGCAGCAGATCGACCAGGAGCTCCGCCGGGCCAGGCGCACCGGCCGGCCGGCCTCGCTGGTGCTCATGGACCTGGACCGTTTCAAGGAGCTCAACGACACCTGCGGCCACGAGGCGGGCAACGGGCTGCTGACCGAGGTGGCCCGGATACTGCGCCAGGTCCTGCGGGCCACGGACGTGGTGGCGCACTTCGGGGGAGACGAGTTCGAGGTGCTTCTGCCCGAGACCGACGCCCGGCGCGCCCGCCAGGTGGCCGAGAAGATCCGCTGGCGGATCGGCGGGCTGCCGGCCCTCGAGGGCGGTCCCAAGGTCACGGCCACGCTGGGGGTGGCCGCCTATCCTGAGAACGCCCTCGACGCCCAGACGCTCTTCCTGCGGGCCGACGCGGCGCTGTACCGGGCCAAGGAGGCCGGGCGCAACCGCACGGCGCGCTCGGAGGTCGTCGAACTGGCACCGGCGGACCCCGCCGGCGAGCGGGGCGAGCGCGGCGCCGGCCCGGCTGCGGCCCGGCCGGCGCGTCCCGACCGCTCGGCGCCCGGCCCCGGGGCCGCCGCCACGGTGCCCGACGCCCCCGTCCGCGAGCAGGTCGACGGCCACGAGATCGTCCGGCGCCTCGGAACGGGCAGTTCGGGCGAGGTCCTGCTCGTGCGCCAGCCGGAGCTCGACCGGGAGGTGGCCCTCAAGCGCCTGCACGGCGCGCAACCGACCAAGGAGCAGGCCGAGGCCTTCCGCCGCGAGGCGCGGATCACCGCCTCGCTGGACCACCCCGGGGTGATCCCCATCCACACCATGGGCCGGGACGCCGACGGCCGCTGCTACTACACCATGCAGCATCTGCGCGGTTCGTCCCTCGGAGAGATCCTCGAGCAGCGCGCCCGGGGCAGCGCCGAACACCTGCGCAGATACACCCCCAAGCTGATGCTGGAAACCCTGGCCCGCGTGGCCGAGACCGTGGCCTACGCCCACGCCCGCGGCGTGGCCCACATGGACCTGAACCCCTGGAACATCATCATCGGCGAGTACGGCGAGGCGGTGGTCATCGACTGGGGCGAAGGAGCGCGCAGCAGCGTGGGGCGGGCCCCGTCCGGGTCCGGAGGACGCCGGAAGCGCCGCCGTCCCAGCGGGCCGGCGCTGGTTCCGGGATCCCCGAGGTACATGGCTCCAGAACAACTCCCCGGCACCCGGAAAGAGGCCGGCACGCCCGTCGACGTGCACAGCCTGGGGGCCATCCTCTACGAGATGCTCACCGGGCGCGCGCCCTACGCGCGGGAGAGCACCCGCGAGGCCGTCGAGGCCCTGCGCCGCGGCGCGGCCTTGCCGCCCGAGCAGGTCGTTCCCGAGGACGGCGTCGATCCGGTGCTGTCCGCGCTGTGCATGGAGGCGCTGGCCACCGACCCCGCGCGACGGCCGGGCGCCCGCGACTTCGCCGAACGCCTCGGCCGCTACGTGCGCAGCGAGAAGGAGTGGGAGGTGATCCGTTTCGGGCCGCCGTCCCACCCTCTTCTCGAAGCGGAGTGGGCGCAGCTTCTGGGCCACTGGCAACTGCGCGACGGGACCTGGCGCTCGACCAGCCCAGCCGCGAAGGAGGGGATCTGCCTCTGGCGCGTTCCGGTGCCGGGCGACTTCCGTCTGGCGGTGGAGGCCTGGCTGGAAGCCCCGGGGGAATTGTCGCTCATCGGCCACGGGCCGGCCTGCAACGCTCCCGCCTCGCCGGACGAGGCCTTCTACCGGGTGAACCCCGCCGCCCACAACGCGGTGTCCGCCTACGAAGGCTACTGCTTCGAGTTCGGAGCCGAGAACCAGACCTGCACCAAGCTGGCCCGCAACGGCCACGATGTGCTGACCATCCCGGGCCTGGCTCCCGAAGTTGGCCGGCGCTACCGCCTGGAGATGGAGTATCAGGACGGCTGGCTGCGCTGCTTCATCGACGGCCGGCAGGTCATTGTCCACCGCGAGCTCTTCCCGATGACCGGCAGCACCATCGGCTTCTATGCCTTCCAGACAGGGGGCTGCTTCCGTCCGCTGGAGGTCCACCGGCAGAACTGGGGCCTGCAGCCGGCCATGCGGCTGGCCGACGACCTGCAGCGCAACGGCTTCCACGGACCGGCCATCGAACGCTACCTGCAGATCGCCGACCGGAACCCCCACCGCCTGGAGGGCGACGAGGCCCGCCTCAAGATCGGCATGTGCCTGGCCGCCCAGGGCAAGGCCGGCGAGGCCCGCTCCACGTTCCGCTCCGTGCAGGCCGGGGCCATGGAGCCGTTCGCCATGGCCGAGGACGCCATCATCGATTTCACCGGCCATGCCGACGGCGATCCGCTCCACGGACTCGGGCTGTTCGAGGAGCTCGCCCGACGCTTCCCGGACAGCCCGGCCAACGTGCGCCTCCTGGAGGCCAACGTGCGCGTCAGGCGCCTGGAATGGCATGCCGGACGCAGGGTCTTCCGTCGGAGACACGAGGACAACCTGCTCGCCTGCCGGCGACTGACCGCCCTGGCCATCGGCATCAGTCCGGAGCCGATGCAGAGCCACCTGAAGTGCTGGATAGAACTGCTGAACTGCCTCCTGTCCGCGGGGAGATACGACGAAGCCCTGGAATCGGCCGCGGCTTTGCGCAGCCGCATCCACCCATCCAAGCTGAATACCTATCCGGTCAATCAAGCGCTCTGGTGCACCGCGATCATCCGGAACCGCGAGGACCTGATGCCCGGCTCCCCGTCGGAGATCGGCGGACACCTGGCCAGCCATCACACCGGCTTCCTGTCCATGGGCGACGCGTGGGACAACGTGCCGCTGCACCTGGCCGTCCGTCTCGGGTGCCCGGATGCCGTCTGGGCCGAACTGGCTTCGCAAGGCCCCACGGCCGTTTTTCAGGACTGGCCCTTCTCCGTGCCGGGTCTGCTGCTGGCCGCAGGCCGCGTCGACGACATGCTGGCCCGACTGGCCGTCCCTCCGGTGTGCCGAGAGGAATACGCCGTGCCCGCGCTCTACCGGCAGGTGCAGGCCCTGATCCAGAGCGGCCGGCAGGATCTGCGGGAAGCGGCCCTGGCCTTCGTGGACAGGGCCGAGCGGACGGCGACGGCCCCGGGCACCGGCCCCCTTTTCCGCCGCGTCCGCGCCATGTGCGCCGCGCGCCAGGCGCTGGAGTTCGAGCGCGATCCCGAGCGGGCCGCCGCCGAGCTGGCCGGACTGGCCGCGCCGACCCACGACTTCCTCTCCCGGGAGACGGTCCTGCTCCAGACCATGCTCGCCTCCCTCGGCGTGGCCGGGCTGCCCGGCCCCGCGGATGCGGAGCGGTCCGCGGAAACCGAACTGGCCGGCACCATGCTGGACCTGGCCAGGATGTTTCTGGGCAAGAAGCCGGCGGTGCCCGGCGAGCTCTGGCCGCAGCCGCTCTGGCGTACCGAATGGCGGCTGTGGCTGGCACTCTGGCTCGAAGCCCGCGGCGAGCGCCGCGCGGCGGCCGAGATCGCCCGGCCGGCGCGCGATCCGCGCTACGGCCCCACCAACAACCAGCCGGCCCTGGAGGCGCTCCTGGCCAGGCTGGGCGGCTGACCGGCGCCATCTCCGGAGTGTAGGCCGCGCCGGCGGCTGCGAAGCCTCCGGACACGGCCGGATGGCATCCCTTTCGTGACAACAGCCGGAACAAGCGCCCATCCCATGGCACGGGACTTGCTCCCGCCGGACAGACCGCTGCGCCGGCTGGAGGAGCCCCATGGCCAGGCAGAAGGAAGTCAACGGCGTCAACGTCGACCAGCTCTTCGAGACCATCGACCAGATCAAGCGGGACCCATCCGTGGCCGCGTGCAAATTCCGCGCGCGCAACGAGTGGGTCGAGGGCACCCACTGCCGCGCTACCGTCAAGGAGTTCCACGCGGCCGGACGGGAGGACGAGTCCCGCTCCGAGGCCGGGGTCTTCGAGATCGACGAGCCGCCGGTGCTGCTCGGCGCCAACCGCGGCTTCAATCCCGTCGAGTACGTGCTGGTGGCGCTCTCCGGCTGCCTGACCACCTCGCTCGTGCTCCAGGCCGCGGCCAAGGGCATCAGGCTCGAGAGCGTCGAGAGCCGCCTGGAGGGCGACCTCGACGTACGCGGCATGCTCGGGCTCGACGAGAAGGTCCGCAACGGCTACCGTGAGATCCGGGTGGTCTTCAAGGTCAAGGGCGACGCGCCGCCCGACCAGCTCCGGGAACTGGTGCGCCTGGCCCAGGAGCGCTCGCCGGTCTTCGACATCGTCACCAACCGGGTGCCGGTTTCGGTGGAGCTGGAGGGCGCGTAGCGCCGCGGGAGCCGCTTGACCCGCCCCTGGCATGCGCTCGCCCCCGGGGAGGCGCTGGCCGCGCAGGGCGTCGACCCCGATCACGGCCTCGGCGAAGAGGAGGCCGGCCGGCGGCTCGAGCGCTTCGGCCCCAACGAGCTCACCCCCCGGCGCGGGCGCGGGCCGCTCCTGCGATTCCTCCTCCAGTTCAACCAGCCGCTGATCTACATACTTCTCGCGGCCGGGACCGTGACCGCGCTGCTGCGCGAGTGGGTGGACTCCTCGGTGATCTTCGGCGTGGTCCTGGTGAACTCGGCCGTGGGCTTCCTCCAGGAGTCGAAGGCGCTCAGCGCCCTGGGCGCCCTGGCCCGGACCATGAAGACGGGCGCCATCGTGCTGCGCGGCGGCCGGCGGCTCCGGCTGGACGCGACGGCGCTCGTCCCCGGAGACGTCGTCCTCCTCCAGTCGGGCGACAAGGTCCCGGCCGACCTGCGCCTGACCCGGACCCGCGAACTCCGCGTCGACGAGTCGGCGCTCACCGGCGAGTCCGTGCCCGTCGAGAAGGACGCGGCGGTCGTGCTCGAGGAGGGGGCGCTGCTGGCCGACCGGCGGAACATGGCCTACAGCTCGACGCTGGTCACCTACGGCCAGGGCCGCGGGACGGTGGTGGCCACCGGCGACGCGACCGAGGTCGGCCGCATATCCACGCTGCTGGCCGGCACGAGGGAGCTCGAGACCCCGCTGACCCGCAAGATCGCCCGGTTCAGCCACCTGCTCCTCTACGTCATCCTGGCCCTGGCCGCGGCGACCTTCGGCCTGGGCCTGGCCCGCGGGGAGCGCGCCGTGGACGTCTTCATGGCCGCGGTCGCCCTGGCCGTGGGGGCCATCCCCGAGGGGCTGCCGGCGGTGGTGACCATCACCCTGGCCATCGGCGTGACCCGCATGGCCCGGCGCAACGCGGTCATCCGCAGGCTCCCGGCGGTCGAGACGCTGGGCTCGACCACCGTGATCTGCTCCGACAAGACCGGCACGCTCACCCAGAACCAGATGACCGTCCAGGAGATCGTCCTGCCGGGGGCGGTCTTCGCGGTGGAGGGCGCCGGCTACGCGCCGGAGGGGCGGGTGCTGCTCGACTCCCGGCCGGTCGAACCCGGCTCCCTCCCCGGCCTGGCCGAGTGCCTGCGCGCCGGGGTGCTCTGCAGCGACACCTCCGTCTACCGCGAGGGCGGCGAGTGGAAGGTGGGCGGAGACCCCACCGAGGCCGCGCTGCTGGTGGCCGCCGCCAAGGCCGGTCTCGACGCCGGGGACCTGCGTCGGGATTTCCCGCGCATCGACGCCGTGCCATTCGAGTCGCAGTACCAGTACATGGCCACGCTCAACGCCGCCGGACCGGACCGGGAACCGGCGCTCTACGTCAAGGGCGCGGTGGAGATCGTGCTCGGCCTGTGCCGCTCGGCGCTGGCGCCCGACGGCTCGGAGCTGCCGCTCGACCGGGAGGCGATGCACGCCGAGGCCGGGCGCATGGCCTCCGGCGGACTGCGGGTGCTGGCCCTGGCCGGCGGACGGCTGGGTCGCGGAGCGCGGTCGCTCTCCAGGGAGGACGTGCGGCCGGGCCTGGTCCTCCTCGGGCTCCAGGGCATGATCGACCCGCCCAGGCCCGAGGCGATCCGCGCCGTGGCCGACTGCCGCCGGGCCGGCATCCGCGTCAAGATGATCACCGGCGACCACGCGATCACCGCCGGCGCCGTCGCCCGCCAGATCGGCCTGGGCCCGGACGGAGCCGGAGACCGGGGCGAAGGCCGGCCCGCGGCCCTCAGCGGCCGGGAGCTGGCCGAGGTGCCCGACTCCGAGCTGCCGGAGGTCGCCAAGCGCACCGCGGTCTTCGCGCGGGTGACCCCCGAGCAGAAACTGCGGCTGGTCGAGGCCCTGCAGAAGCGCGGGCATGTCGTGGCCATGACCGGCGACGGGGTCAACGACGCGCCCGCCCTGCGCCGCGCGGACATCGGCGTGGCCATGGGCCAGGCCGGCACCGAGGTGGCCAAGGAGGCCGCCGACATGGTGCTGGCCGACGACAACTTCGCATCCATCGCCGCGGCCGTGGAGGAGGGCCGGGGGGTCTTCGCCAACCTCACCAAGTTCATCGTCTGGACCATCCCCACCAACGCCGGCGAGGGTCTGGTGACGCTGGTGGCCATCGCCGCTGGCACGACCCTGCCGATCCTGCCGGTCCAGATCCTCTGGATCAACATGACCACCGCCGTGCTCCTGGGGATGATGCTGGCCTTCGAGCCCAAGGAGCGGGGCATCATGGAGCAGCCTCCCCGCGACCCGGCGGCGCCCATCGTCACGTTCAGGCTGCTGGTGCGCGTCGGGCTCGTCTCCGTGCTGCTCCTGCTGGGCGCCTTCGGGCTCTTCAGCTGGGAGCGAAGCTCGGGCGCATCCCTGGAGTACGCGCGCACGGTGGCGGTGAACGTCTTCGTCTTCGGCGAGATGTTCTACCTCTTCAACTGCCGTTCGCTGGAGCGCTCGATCTTCCGCCTGCGACCCTTCTCCAACCCGCTGCTCTGGCTGGGGGCCCTGGCCATGGTCGCGGCGCAGGCGGTCTTCACCTACGTGCCGGCCATGAACGAGCTCTTCGCGAGCCGTCCGATATCCGCCGCCTCCTGGGGACGGCTGCTCGCGGCCGCGGCCGGCATCTTCGCGGCGGTGGCGCTGGAGAAGATCATCGCTCGGACCAGGCCCGGCGCAGGAACGGGGTGACGCCCGCGCACGATGGCGGCCCGGCGGTTTCTTTTCGGCCCGTCATCCCTTATTCTCCATGTCCGCGGCGAAGCTCCCGCGGACGCGCCCGGCCTGAAGGCTGTCTTTTTCCGCGAAACCGCCAGGCCCGGCGCGCATCCAATCACCTGTGCAGGCGGAGCGCGTCCGCCGGCTGGATCGATGACCTGAGTAGGAGGATTCCGGATGCAGAGCAGGCTCACAGCAGCGATGGCGGCGGTACTGGCCCTGGCCCCCCTGGCCCCGGCCGCGGCTGGCGAGGGCGCGGGCGACGCCCAGGAGGCCGTCCCGGTCACCGACGTGGTGCTCTACTCGAGCGGCGTCGGCTACTTCGGGCGCTCCGGCTCGGTCAAGGGCGACGCCTCGGTCGACCTGCGCTTCAAGACCGAGCAGATCAACGACATCCTGAAGAGCCTGGTGGTGCTCGACACCGGCGGCGGCCAGGTCTCGGCCGTCGGCTACGCTGCCCAGGACCCGACCGGCAAGGCGCTCAAGGCCTTCGGCCTCGACCTGGCCGGCAATCCCTCGATGGCCGACCTGCTCGTCCAGCTCCGCGGCGTGGAGATCAGCGCCGCCACCCCCGAGGGCAAGCTCGAGGGCTCGGTGCTCGGCGTCGAGAGCCAGACCCGCCGCACCAAGGACGGCGACGTCATCACCCTGGAATTCCTGAACCTGGCCACCGGCTCGGGGATCAAGAGCTTCCCGCTCGCCGAGATCCGCGACATCCAGATCCTCGACGCCAACCTCAAGGACGAGATGAAGAAGGCCCTCGAGGTCCTGGCCAAGAGCCGCGACCGCCAGAAGCGCACGGTGAGCATCCGCTTCGCCGGCAAGGGCGAGCGCGAGGTGAAGATCACCTACGTGCTCGAAGCGCCGGTGTGGAAGACGAGCTACCGGCTGCTGCTCGCCGACAAGCCCAAGGACAAGTCGGCGCTCCACGGCTGGGCCATCGTCGAGAACACCACCGACAGCGACTGGAAGAACGTCAACCTCTCGCTGGTCTCCGGCCGGCCGATCTCCTTCATCCAGGACCTCTACACGCCGCTGTACCTCGACCGCCCGGTGGTGACGCCCCAGCTCTTCGCCGGGCTGCGCCCGCGGCAGTACGAGGAGGCCATGGACTGGGACGGCAAGGCCGACAAGCTGGCCGAGCATGAGGCGGCCGCCAACGAGATGGCCATGGGCCGGCGCAAGGCCGAAGCCGGCAAGGCCGGCGCCTACGCCCCGGCCGCACCGGCGACGGCCGCTCCGGGCGGCTATGGCGGCGGCGGTCGCGGCCGTCAGACCGGCGCCCTGGCGGACATACCCGCCAACCGGCTGCTAAATCTCGCCGGCGCGTCGCTCGGCGCCGCGGCCAGCGGCAAGGAGGCCGGCGAGCTCTTCCGCTACTCGGTGAAGGCCCCGGTGACCATCGCCCGGCAGAGTTCGGCGATGCTGCCCATCGTGGCGGGCACGGCCGAGGGCGAGAAGCTCTCGGTCTTCAACGCCAACGCCCACCCCAGGCACCCCTACAGCGCCTTCAAGCTCAAGAACTCGACGGGCCTGGCGCTGCTCTCCGGCCCGGTGACGGTCTTCGACGGCGGCACCTACGCCGGCGACGCCGAGCTGCCCAACCTCCAGCCCGGGGAGGAGCGGCTACTGAGCTACGGGCTGGACCTGGCCTGCACGGTCGAGCCCCGGAGCGAGGGCCGGCCCCAGCAGCTGGTCTCGGCCAAGATCGCCAACGGCGTGCTTTACCTGCAACATAGGTCCTTCCAGGAGACGTTGTACACGATCAAGAACAAGAAGGACGCGAAGAAGACCGTGCTCGTCGAGCACCCCTACAACGCCGGCTGGGAGCTCGTCGAGCCCAAGAAGGCCGAGGAGCGCACCGACTCCTTCTACCGCTTCCAGGCGTCGGTGCCGGCCGACGACAAGGCCGAGCTCAAGGTCGTCACCCAGCGGATCGACGGGCAGACCATGGCCCTCATCAACATGGACGTCGACCGCATCGGCATGTACGTCTCCGGCAAGGAACTGCCCAGGAAGGTCAAGGATGCGCTCGCCAAGGCCGCGGAGATGAAGCGCGGGCTGAACGACCTCAACCGCAAGGTGGCCGAGCTCGAGCGGCAGAAGAGCGAGCTCTACGCCGAGCAGGGCCGGCTGCGCGACAACTTGAAGAGCGTCCCGCAGACCAGCGAGGTCTACGCCCGCTACCTCAAGAAGATGAACGACCAGGAGACGGAGATCGAGAAGCTCCAGGGCCAGATCGCCGAGGCCCGCGACGCCGCCCGCGCCAGGCAGAAGGAGGTCAACGACTTCATCGCCAACCTGGACGCGGAGTAGGCGGACCGGGAAACCCGCGAACGGGGCGGGACTTCCCACCGCCGAGGCGCGGAGGCGCAGAGAACAACCTCCCCGTCGGCCGACGACGACACGCACCGGGGCGGCCGGAGGATTTCTCCGGCCGCCTCGCTATTGCGGGCAGGAACGCGATCAGCCACAGATGAACACAGATAAACGCAGATGGGGGCACGGGTGTTGTCCGATGGGAACAGCAGTTTGCTCGGGCACAAAGGAGCGAAGCAATCGTTCTTTGCGCTTACCGCGTCGCTGGCTTTAGCTATCTGCGTCTATCTGCGTTCATCTGCGGCAAATCCACCCACACCTCCATCGCATCCGTGTTCATCTGTGTTCATCTGTGGCTGACCTGCCGCTGCCGGCCCCGTCTCAGAAGATGAAATCCGTCGACAGGAAGCTCGACTTGCCCTCGCGGACGATGCGGGTGAGGATCTCCTTGTTGGCCGGCGTGCCCTTGGCGGCGACCAGCGTGCGGATGGAGAAGACCCGGAGCGCGTCGGAGGTGGAGAGCGTCCCCTCGGCCGAGTCCTTCCGGCCGGTGAAGGGGAAGGCGTCCGGGCCGCGCTGGCACTGGCTGTTGACGTTCACGCGGCAGACCTGGTTTACGAGCGGGTCGACCAGGTCGGCGATCCGGTCCGGGTCGCTGCCGAAGACCGCTACCTGCTGGCCGTAGTTGGACCCGACCACGTAGCGGACCGGCTCCTCGACGTCGTCGAAGGGCGCCACGGGTATGATCGGGCCGAACTGCTCCTCGGTCCAGAGGCGCATCCCGGGGTTCACCGGGTAGACCACCGCCGGATGGAAGTAGGTGCCGCAGACCGTCCCGCCCGAGGCGTTGAGGATCTTGGCGCCGCCGGTCGTCGCGTCGGAGACCAGCCCGGACAGGTACTCGGGCTTGCCCGCCTCGGCCAGCGGCGTGATCCGGACTCCGTCGGCCCAGGGCATGCCGAAGGGCAGCTTGTCGACGGCCGCGGCCAGCCGCTCGTTGAACTCGCCGGCCACCTTGCGGTGGACGAAGACGATCTTGATGGCCGTGCAGCGCTGGCCGTTGAAGGACAGGCTGCCGAGCACGCACTCGGAGACAGCCAGGTCCAGGTCGGCGTCGGGCAGGACGATGGCCGCGTTCTTGGCGTCGAGGCCCAGCACCCCGCGGCAGCGGTGCGGCTTGGGGTGCTGGTGCTTGAGGACGTCCGCGGCCCGGCTCGAGCCGATGAAGGCCAGGCAATCGACCTGCCCCGAGGCCATCATCGGCCCGGCCACCTTCCGGCCCTCGCCGTAGACGGTGTTGACCACGCCGGCCGGGAAGGCGTCGCGGAAGGCCTCGAGCAACGGCCGGAAGAGCAGCACGCCCATGCGCGGCGGCTTCATCACCGCGCAGTTGCCCATGACCAGCGCGGGGATGAGCGTCGTGAAGGTCTCGTTGAGCGGGTAGTTGTACGGGCCCATGCACAGCACCACGCCGAGCGGCGCGCGCCGGATCTGGGCGATGATCCCGTCGACCACCGTGAAGCGCGAGGAGACCCGGTCGAGGTCCTTGAGGGCGTCGACCGTCCCGGCGATGTACTCCACGGTGCGGTCGAACTCCTTCTGGGAGTCCTTGAGGGTCTTGCCCACCTCCCACATGAGCAGCTTCACGACCTCGTCGCGCTTCTCCTTCATGCGGAAGGCGAAGTCCTCGACGTGGCGGATGCGCTCGGCCACCGGCATGGTCGGCCACTTGCCTCGCCCGGAGCCGTAGGCGCGGTGCGCTGCGGCCAGGGCCTCGCCGGCCTCCTTCTCGCCCAGGAGCGGGAAGCCGCCCAGCACCTTCTGCTCGAGGGCGGCCCCCTTCCTCAGGCACACCGCCGAGCGCACCTCGCGGAGTTCGCCCGGCCAGGACCGGATCTCGCCGTCCAGCAGGTACTCGCGCTGCTCGACCGGTGCGGCGATGCGGAAGACCTCCGGGACGGCGGCCGGTTCTGGGAAGATCGATGCGATGCGGTCTTGAAGGATCGTGCTCATTTCCGGCGCCTCCCGTATTCCTGGGTCCGTTCGTGATGGTGCGTCCGAGAAGAGGTTCGCACGAAGCTTAGCGCGGAGGTTGGTGACGTCAAGGACGAAGTCGCCTGCTGGCCGATCCGGTCGAGGGACGCCGGATTCCTTCGGAATTCGGCGACCTGCTCGAAGGCCTGCCGCAGGAGCAAGGGGGGCTATGGGGCAATAAAGAAGGAGCGGTCCACCCGCTCAACATCGTGGTTCCGCGCGCCGGTAAAGCGGTCCACGATGCCGCAGGCTTTCCGCTCCGATTATCACAACGCGCCCTGCCGGGCGGCTATTCGCGGAAAGGGATGGATTATGCGTTGGCTGAAGTCAGACTGCGCTTCACGGCTTCGCAGGAAGAAGCTGTGCGGAAGCCTCCCGAAAATGCCCCATGGGCTGGCCTACATCCTTGCCGGGCTTCCATCCTCGCTCTTCAGCAGGGATTCGCCGGGACAAGTCGGCGCGGCAGCCCCGCCCCTGGCGGGTAAACTTCGCTCGCGCTGCGCTGCGACTTCTCCACTGGCTGGCTTGCCGAGCCATAGCTCGCAGCGCCCCTGCATTTCGGAATCGAATGCCCGCCTACGCCCCTGCGGGGCTTCGGCGCGGCAGCCTTCGCTCGCGCTGCGCTGCGAGCGAAGGCTGGCGGAGAGGGTGGGAGTCACCGCCATTGGCAGAGTTCGCTCGGCAACATGACCTGTGGAGCGTTCCTACCCCCTTCTCTGGCAATAGATTATGCCGCTGGTCTCAAGCCTTGTCAACGATCCTGGACACAAAAACGACGGCTCTAGGCGTACAGGAATGGCCACAAACGTCCACAAAACGGGAAGTCTGCCATCCTGCTACTGTCGAGCCGTTGACAACCGTCACGGTCCGGCTATGGTCTGCATTTGACAGGTGAGGAGTTCATAGTGATGTCCAGCATTCCGGGAGTAACCGTCTCATTTGCTGGCAAACCAGAGATCGTGGTCTTCTCGGTTGTGGATCGCATCCCGCCGGAGTGCATCAGTCTTGCCGAAGACGCCTTCAATCAACTCGTCCAACGAGGTCACAAGTTCTTCGTGCTGGATCTGTCGGAGGCCCGGTACATTGGCAGCAACGGCGTCGGTATAGTGGCCTACTACCGGACAATCCTCGGACAGCGCGGGGGCAAGATCGTGGTGGTGAAGGCACCGCCATCGGTCATGGCCAAGATTGCCCCCTTCATCAAAGGCGTATTGCAGGTCGTCGATAGCCGCGAAGAAGCCATAGCTCTGCTTCAGACGAGCGAATACAGCGCCGCCCAAGCCTAGTCCCGTTTTCCCCACGTTAGGCCTCCGTGGGGTTTGTAGTCCCGTGCACGCGGCTTAGTCTATGAATCGACTCCTCTGTCTCCTGAGAAGACACGCGCTATCTCCGCCGTTGCGCATCGAACGTGCCGCAACACTGCCAACGCATCTGGATATATGGCATGCGTCTCCTTGGCTGCAGTTAGGCCTTTGCCGAGGAGATCAAAGTGCTCTGAGATCAGATGCCTGAACTCCTCACCGATGCCCTGGCTGGATGCGCCGAGGCTTCTCATGGTCTGCAAGTCTTCGCCAGCGATGGCGTCACACAACCGCTCCAAGTCAGCTGCTGCAGCAGCTCCGACTTGCTTCAGTGACACTTCGCCCCCAATAGTGAACATGGCAGCCTTGTCCGACCGCTTGGCGGCCAACCGTGCTAAGTCGCGACTGATCAAGTCTCCAATCTCCTCGAGCAGCTTGGCGCTATACAAAATGTTTTGCGCCTGCTCCGTCTCCCTAGCCGTCAGCCCCTGCGCAGACACGCGCGATAGATAATCGCTTAGTGCCGCATAGCTGGCGTCTATTTCGTCATCAAGGGACTTGAGGCTCTCGATTCGTCCCGAGCCACCCTCAGCCATGGCGATCAGTCCTTCGCGAATCAGAGATGCTGTCTTCCTGCCCGTGCCAATGAGTTCCTTTTCAGCCACCTGGAGGGCCAGCGACGGAGCCTGTCCCAGCAGCCTATTGAGCTGCCGCGAGATCCGCTCGACCGGCTGTTCGCGTTTCGGGACTATCTTTCCGAACAGCGACGCCAGCCTGTCTGCCGGGAAGATGAAGATGGCCACGAGCAGCAGGTTATAGGCCATGTAGAGGCTGGCTACCGTCCGCGCCGGCCCGGCGCCGGCATCGGCCAATGTCTCCGCCATGAGTGGCCCGGCGATGCCTGCGACCGGCAGAGCCAACAAGGCGCCGAGCGACTTGAACCCCAGGTAGAATGCCACCACCCGCCGGCCGCCGTAGCCGGCGCCAAAGGCGGCAAGAACCGCAGGCGTACAACTCCCGACGTTGATGCCGATCAGCAGCGGCAGGCAGTCCTCGGGCGCCACCGCGCCAGCTGCTGCCAAACTCATCACCAGGACCACGGCTGCGCCGCCCGACTGAATGATGGCGGTCAGCACCAGTCCGCTAATCACAGCCATTAGCGGGTGTCCGGTGAGATGGGCCAGGACGTGCGCCGCCGTTTGGCTGTCCTTGATGGGCTGAGCCCCTTCAGTCACGACACTGATGCCAAAGAACATCAAGCCAAAGCCGGCCAACGCCCAGCCGGTACTCTTCCACGCTTGCCTGCGCCCGAAGAGAAGGAAAGGGATGCCGGCGATCACCGCGAGCAACCCGTACTGGGCGATTGGGAATGCCAACAACTGAGGAATCACCGTGCTGCCAGCCATCGCCCCCAGGATGATGGGCGGGCACTGCGTGGACGAGATCATCCCCGCGTCTGCCAGGCCCATGAGCAGAAGGGTGGTCGAGCCCGAACTCTGCATTGGCCCAGTTATGGCAAAACCTGTGGCCGCGGCAGAGAAGCGGTTGCGGGATACAATCTCGAATGCCCAGCGCAGCCGCCCCCCCAGGGTGCGCCGCAGCCCATCGGCCAGGAAGTGCAGACCCAGCATGAAGAGCGCTATTCCGCCCAGGAGAAGGTAGATACTGGCCCCCCATCCAGGAACTTCAGTTTGACTTCCCAACGTCAGCACCCTGGTATCTCCTCACCGACAATCAAGTTGAGCCTAGCGTCGTCCTGGAGGCAAGTCAAGGCGTGCTCACCGATTCATTTTACCCGTGAGAAGGGCAGGTTGTTGGTAGGAGAGAACCTTCCGTCGGTAATTTCGGCTCGGCCGGGCAAGGCATTGCATAATAGTGCACAGACATCAGTTTTGTCAGAAAACGGCTTGACGAGACGTGCTTATTTGATAGACTGAATATAGATTCATAGTCTGAGGATAAGTTCGCGAGGGCGCCATGCCACGAATAAGCAAGCCAGCCACCAAGGCCCGCAGGAAGCAGGAAGACGAGTCGCGACATGCGGCCGTTCTTGACGCCGCCGAGAAGGTGTTCCAGATAGACGGATATCAGGCGGCCACCGCGGAGAAGATCGCGTCGAGCGCCGGCATGTCAGTGGGCACGATCTACAATCTGTTCGGTAGCAAGGAGAAGATCTACGCCAGCATAATCAGCCGCATTGCTCAGCAGATGCTAGACTACATGAAGGACAACCTCCTACCCATTGAGGACTCGGCACTCGCCATCGAACGTCTTATCTCATTCCGACTGTCGAACTTTGAGCGGCAGAGGCTGTTCCTCGTCATGTTTTCGTGTGAGCGATCTTCCGGCGCCTACCCAGATCCGGGAACGCTCTCGGCGAAGATCAAGACACAGTATTTCAGCTACTTGGACTGTGTTGCGAGCATCTTTGAGCGCAGAGCGTATCGGGATGCGTCCGAAACGAAGCGCGCGCTTCACTTGGCTCTGAGCTTCGAGGGGGTGCTGAACGCATTTGTCGGTTACTGGAGTGCCCCCGGAGCGCAGAAGCAGCCCGTCAAAGCGCAAGCGCGATACATAAAGGACGCCGTCATGCGGATGGTCGAACTGCGGCGAACGGGCTCCGACGCGGAGACTGAAGCGAAGGCAAGCAAGCAGCGCGACATCTACATTACGAGCTTCGACCTTGTGCGCCTGAAGGAGCTCATCACTGTGGCCCGAGGGTTTGGGGGAGCAGACAATGCCGTCCACCTCAATGAACTTGGGGACAGGCTGTCGTGCGGCAAGATCGTAGACCCCACACTCGTGCCTCACGACGTCCTGACCATGAACTCCAAGTTCCGTTTGAGTGGCGCCTCCGGTGCCGAGGCCAGTGTGCTTTGCTTGGTGTTCCCGGTGGATGCGGACAAAGACTCCGCGAACATCTCAATCCTGGACCCACTGGGAACGGCCCTGCTTGGGCGGCGCGTGGGCGACATTGTCGAGACGCGCAGTCCCGGCGGTGCCAAGCAGTACAAGATCCTGGAGATCCTCTACCAGCCTGAGTCTGCCGGCGATTACCATCGCTGAGCAGACCAGACAAGGCAATCCACGCCGGCGCGGAAAAGAGGTCATCATGGGAGCCAACGGCAACGAGATCATCCTGGCAGATCGTGATCACGCTCGCCTGAGCGAGTTGGTCGAGACTCTGCGCCTTCAGATGGACCGGACTGGTCCTGCCGTGGAATCGTCGCGATGCCTGGAACTGCTGGAGAAGGAGCTTGAACGGGCGCGCGTCGTGAGCCTCGGCGACTTGCCGGCGGATGCCGTGGCCGTGAACTCGCTTGTCGTCGTCCGAGACCTGGACTCGGGGGAGAAGCTGGCCTACGAGATAACTTGGCCCGGAGAGACCGCCACTGAGCATCAAGGATTATCGGTGCTTGCGCCGTTAGGTATGGCCTTGCTGGGGTACCGTGCCGGACAGGTCGTTGAGTGGCCGGTGCCGGCTGGTGTGCGCAGGCTGAAGATCGTCACGGCAAGCCGCAGGCAAGCCGTCGGGGGTGTCTCATGAGTACTAGGCGTTGCGCAGGACATTACGACGCAGCACTGTTGATCAGCCTCCAGGCATCCGGCGGCTGGTTGGGAGAGGAGGCCAGCTATGAGCCAGGTGCGTGATCAAGGCATTCTTGTCGTCATATCCGACTCTGCGAACGGCCCTCAATTGGTGCAGTGCGCCGAACTGCTTCTCGGCAAGAGGGATGGCTTCATACACGTTGTGCGGAGCGCCGCACGGCATAGCTTCAATAACCTAGGCGCTTTGCCCCGGAATGAGCCCTACCTCAGATATGCGGCGCGAGAACATATATTCCACTATCCGCCCCGCAAAGACGTCGTCCAGTTTGCCAATGGCTTGGCGCGCACCGCCAGACTCGGCACTCTGGTAACCGACTGGATCGATCCCGTCGAAGAGTTCCAGCCCGTCCTGAAGATGGCGGTCGATATGGGCATGGCCGCCGTGTTCCTGCGGCCGGGCATGCAGCGACGCGTGCACAGAGTGCTTATCCCGATGCACGGTGGGCCACACACGCTCCAGCAGCTTTGGGTTGCCAAGGAGCTGGCCGCACACCAGGGTGCATCGACACTCGTGCTCCGCATTGTGACGCCCGCGGACCAGGGGGGCAATGACGCGGAGCCCGGCTATATCGACGCGGCGGGGGCGCTAGCTCGGCTTGAGTCGCGCATCATGGGCATGGATGGGCCGGTGGCCCTTAGCACCGCAGACGACGTGGTCTCGGGCATCGCGGCGCGAAGGACCGCGGAAGATATGATTGTGGTCGGCGCCCCCAACTACTGGCGGGCCGCGGAACACTTCGAGTCTTCCACCCCTTACCTGATAGCCGCGCGTTTCCAGAACCCGTTGGCCATGCTTCTGGCCAAGAGGCCGGCGCGCATTCGTCTCCGGGACGTGTTCTGGGAGGACACCGTCCGTCTGAAGTTGGCCACTGGGGGTAAGAAAGAGGTCATCACCTGCCTCGTGGATACCCTCGTGCAGCGGAACCAGGTGCCGGAGCCGGCGAGGGACAACCTGCTTGCACTGGCCATGGAGCGGGAAGCGAAGCTTTCGACCGCGGTGGGCTGCGAAACGGCTTTCCCGCACATAGGCGTCGAAGGTTTCCCCGGTGTGATCCGGTTGTCTGGGGGTCTGCCCACAAGGGGTGGATTGGGGCAGTCCTCTCAGGGCTGGCGACAGCGAAACGGCAAGGTTTGTCTTCCTGCTCATTTCCTCATCTGACTACTACGGCGATCTCCTCGCTGTGCTGGCGAAGATCGCACGACTGATGGTCCTGCCCGAAATCAGGAAGGATCTGCTTGCCTGCGCCTCTGCGAAGGATGCACTGAGCATTCTAGACCCCGGTGAAAGCTGATGGGGCTCAACGCCGCGCCGGAGTGCGTTACTCTGCGCGAGGTGTGCCTCAAGAGACAAGGAAAGGACTAAGGGATGGAAAAGCAGATCGGAGAGACGGCCGGCATCGTGTGGCGGTATTTGTCCGCCAAGGGCGAGGTTAGGACCGCTGACTTGCAGCGCTCGACCAATACGCCTAAGGCGGTAGTGGACCGGGCGATAGGCTGGCTGGCCCGCGAAGACAAGGTCGTCACGTCAGGCAGCGGCAGCAAGGAGACCATCAGACTCAGGAAGTAGGCCATTCTGGCCGCAGTACGGCCCGAAGGGAGACGCCCATCATGCCCCGCATCAGTGATTTCATGCATCTGAATTTCCGGCACTTCAATGCGCGCGAGACGCTCGCAGCGGCTGAAGGCTGGCGCGACGTGCTGGCTCGAGACGGGAAGATGTTCCTGTCGATGGCTGGCGCCATGAGTACAGCGGAGCTGGGGCGTTCCCTCTCGAAGATGATCCACTGGGACAAGGTGCATGCAATCTGTTGTACGGCAGCCAATCTCGAAGAAGACGTCTTCAACCTGTTTGCGCACCACGACTACAAGGCGGTCCACGACTATCGCCACTTCTCCCGCCAGGACGAGGCCTTCCTTCGCGACTCCGGCTTCAGTCGCGTCACGGACACCTGCATCCCGGAGACCATCATGCGTCGTATCGAGGCAGAGCTTCTCCGGATGTGGGCTGAGGCGGCAGAGACGGGGCGTCCTGGCTTCCCGGACGAGTTCATCTTCCGCCTCTTGGCCGACAAGTCGCTGGAGCGCTACTACCAGATCCCCAACGAGGATTCCTGGGTCCTAAAGGCGGCAGAAAAGAAGATCCCGATATTCACTCCCGGGTGGGAGGACAGCACTCTCGGGAACGTGTTTACCGCCGGGGTCATGAGCGGGAAGATCAAGAGCCATCAGGCCGTCTACCCCGGCACCGCCTTGCTTCAGCGCCTGGCCAATTGGTACACGGAGAACACCAAGGACGGAACCCCTATCGGCTTCTTCCAGATAGGCGGGGGCATTGCCGGGGATTTCGCGATCTGCGTAGTGCCCATGCTCAAGCAGGATCTGGGTGTGGCAGCGCCTCGCTGGGCTTACTTCGCGCAGATCGGAGACAGCACCACTTCCTACGGCTCCTACAGTGGGGCCGTGCCGAGCGAGAAGATCACCTGGGGCAAGATCGACGTGGATACCCCGCAGTTCATGATCAACTCGGACGCAACCATCGTTGCGCCGCTCATATTCGCCTACGTGCTCGGCGAATAGGAGGTGCCAGATGTACGCAGCACTGCCGCGCAAGAACTACTGGGTCCGCCGACGTGGCTGGGTTGCGGCGCAGTGTCCGTTGTGCGGAACGGTCGAGGCCTTCCTGGCCGAAGAGCACATGGAGAAGGATCTCTATTGCGGCGTGGCCGTGTCCCAGCGGAAGACCGACGAGACCATCACGTGCGAGTTCTGCGGCATCAGCCTCACTCCTTCAAGCAGCCCCGTCGTCACCAACCACCTGTGGATGCCTGGGATGCCGATTCAGAAGCTGGTTGATGCCACCGCGCCGCACCTCGGGACGGTGGGCAGACAAACAAGGCGTCGGGAAGCGGTTGTGGCCATGTTGAAGACGATGCTTCGCGCTGCGGAGGAACGGAATGGTTTGCTGAACGCCGGAATTCCGGTCGGTCTTGGAGCAGGCTGCGCAATAGGGCTCACCCTCCTGGGAGTCGTCAGCATGGTCGCGGGTGGGTTGGGTTACCAGATTTCGGGGTGGGGCAACACTGCACTCCTTGTGCTGGTCCTTGCCGGCGTGGTCGGAAGCATCGTGGGGGGCGCCCTATGGCGAGTCCATGGCGTCCGGGAGTTCTGCGCGGATCACCTAGCCTATAGGGCGCGCTTCAACAATCTGGATGCAAGCGAGCTGCGAGCGGCAATGCTCCAGGAAAAGACGTTCCCGCAATGGTTGTTGAGCTTCTCCGGGCAGCCAAGTGAAGGCGCGACGCAATGATTATCTCCGAGATGATCCGTCGGGGTGCAGTGCTTCCTGAGCTGTCATCCCAGACGAAGATGCCCGTTCTGGCGGAACTGCTCGCCGCGCTGCTGGACGCCGGCGGCATGCCTCGGGAAGGCTTACGGGTCGCGGACTAAGGGGAAGGGAGAGGTCCGAATGCGTTTCCAAGGACGAATCCTGGTCATTGGGCTGGGGGGCGTGTCGCGTTGCACGATTCCATTGTTGTTCAGGCATCTGGAGGTCCCGCCCGGGAAGTGCACGGTCATGGACTTCAGCGACGACGAGGTCGTCGCAGAGGCGGCAAGTCACCTGCGCGAGGCCGGCGTTCACTTCATCAAGGGACGGATAACGCGAAGAAACCTAGGCCAACAGCTGGGCAAGTACCTGCAAAGAGGTGACCTCTGTGTGGATCTGGGCTGGAACATCGGGTGCAACGACATCGTGCAATGGTGCCGGGACCACGGCGTCCTGTACGTCAACACCTCCGTGGAAACCTGGGATCCTTACGATGGCATAGACAGCAAGACGCCGCCGGAACGGACTCTCTACACCAGGCAGATGGCGCTCCGCAAGATGATCAGCCGCTGGAAGGCCCCCAAAGGGCCGACCGCTGTGTTGGATCACGGTGCCAACCCCGGGCTGGTCTCACACTTCACCAAGCAGGCCCTGGAGGACATCGTCGAGAAGCTTGTCGACGAGCGCCGAGCCAAGGGCGCCCGTCGCGAACGGCTCCTGGATGCACTTGATCGCAGAGCGTGGAACGAAGTCGCCTGGCACCTTGGCGTCAAGACCATTCACATCAGCGAGCGGGACACGCAGCTCACCGACGCGCCTAAGAAGGAGAACGAATTCGTAAACACGTGGTCCATCGAAGGGCTCTATGAGGAGGGCACCTCGCCCGCCGAGATGGGTTGGGGCACGCACGAGAAGCGGTTGCCACCTCGTGCTTGGCAGCACAAGTCGGGGCCCAGGAACCAGATCTGCCTGGAGACTTGGGGGCTCCAGACACGCTTGCGTTCCTGGGTTCCTTGCGGGGAGATCGTAGGCTTCGTCATCCGTCATGGAGAAGCATTCTCAATCTCGGATCGACTGACTGTCTGGAAGGGGAAGCGAGCCATATACAGGCCTACGGTTCATTACGTTTACTGCTTGTGCGATGCCGCCATGGCCAGCCTCCACGAACTGCAGATGCGCAATTTCACCATGCAGGAGAAGCTTCGCATCCTCGGCGACGACATCACCGAAGGCCGCGACGAGTTGGGCGTGCTCCTCATGGGCCACGACTACCAGAGCTGGTGGACCGGCTCAATCCTGGACATCGCGGAAGCCCGCAAGATGGTGCCCCATCAGAATGCGACCACCCTTCAGGTAGCCTGTTCCGTGGTGGCTGCTTGCGTGTGGATGATTCAGAACCCGGAGATGGGTGTATGCCTGCCGGATGACCTGCCGCACGAGCAGATCCTCATGACTACTGAGCCGTATCTGGGACAGTTCGTGTCCAGGCCGGTCGATTGGACGCCTCTGGTCAACTGGAACAAGGCCAACGCTGCGGACGGGAGAGCAAAGCCACCGCCGGGCGACGTCTGGCAGTTCACCACCTTCATGGCGCGAGCGTGACCATGAGCTTCGACGGCAGAATCCTGGTGGTGGGGCTGGGGGCGGTATCGCGGTGCGCCTGGCCATTGCTCTTCAAGCACCTGGGAGTGCCGGCCAGGCGTTACACCGTCGTTGACCGCGCCGCAACAGAGATCGTAGCCGCAGCCGCCCGCCGTGTTCACGAAGCGGGGGCAGCCTTCATCAGAGCGGAGGTTACCCGGGATAACTTGCCCGCGCTATTGGCTGCCCATGCTGGCCCGGGCGATCTGATCGTCGATCTTTCTGTAAACGTCGGCAGCGCCGACATGATCCGCTTCTGCCACGAGAGCGGCATTCTCTACGTCAACAGCTCAGTGGAGACATGGCCGGAGTCCGCGGGCGCGGCGCGCAGACCGCCAGCAGACAGGACCCTCTACGCGGCTCATATGGATATCAGGCGATTGGTTGACGAGTGGGGCCATCATCGTGGGCCTACCGCCGTGCTTGATCACGGGGCCAATCCCGGCCTGGTCTCGCACTTCACCAAGGCTGCTCTCGAAGATATTGCAGGGCTGTGGCTGTCGGAGCATCCAAACGGAGAGGGCCGTGAGCACATAGCGGAAGCGCTCGGCCAACGCGCCTGGAATTGCCTGGCGATGCACCTTGGTGTCCAGGTGATCCATATCAGCGAGCGCGATACTCAGGTCATGGATGCCCCTAAGGGGGCCATGGAGCTAACTAACACCTGGTCCGCAGAAGCATTCTACGCCGAGACCTGCCACGCCCAGGTGGAGATGGGCTGGGGCACACACGAGAAGAGCCTGCCCCCGAGAGCTTTCAGGTACCGCAGGGGCCCACGCAACCAGATTCGGTTGGATGTCCCTGGCATATCTACGCGGGTTCGCACCTGGGTGCCGTCGGGGGAGATCGTCGGTTTCGTCGTCCCGCACAGCGAGGCTTTTACCATCTCGGACCATCTCACCGTCCGAGCGAACGGGCGGGCGCTTTACCGCCCCACAGTCCTCTTTGCATACCGTCCCTGCGATCCCGCATTGGCCAGCCTGGTCGAGCTGGGGGTGCGCGATGGCCGGATTGAGTTTCGGCCAAGGGTGCTGGCCGACGAGATTGTGTGCGGCTGCGATGAACTGGGCGTACTGCTCATGGGCCACGACTACCAAAGCTGGTGGACCGGCTCCGTCTTGGATATTGAGGAAGCCAGAAGGTGCGCTCCCCACCAGAATGCCACGACTCTGCAAGTGGCTTGTTCGGTCACTGCTGCCTGTCGCTGGGCGACGGGCCATCGAGATCAGGGCGTCTGCGTTCCCGACGATCTGCCGCACGATGAAATCCTCGCCGATGCCAAGCCCTATCTGGGCAAGTTCATCTCCCGCCAAGTTGACTGGTCTCCACTGCAGGCCTGGGACGAAGCGCAGATCTCGGGCGACATCTCGCGCCCAGCAGAACAGGATGTCTGGCAGTTTGGCACGTTCCTGCTGGGCCACCATGACAGGGAAGGTCCCCCGGTGCTGGCGCCAGTTGCCACCGGTCATGAGTCATGAGCACCCAAGCCATGCTAAGGGCCACTCGACGGCGGTCCGCGGAAGAGCGCGCACGGACGGAAGACAGGGGAAGATCGGTGGCAAGACGACAGCGACATCAGTCCGGAACCCTCGCCGAGGTTCTGGAGAGAAGCTCCGCCCTCTACGGTGCCAAGCCCGCCTATCGGATGGCACATTCCCACGGGGTGGCATTTACGTATGGCGATGTCCACGCCGTTGCGGGACAGCTTGCCGGCTTCCTCAAGGCGAAGGGCGTGTCCCCTCAGCAGAAAGTGTGCATCTACGCCCACAACCGTCCGGAATGGCCCATGGCGTTCTGGGGCATCGTCCTGTGCGGAGCGGTCGTCGTCCCCATTGACCCAAACAGCGGGGCGGCGGAGATCAGCCACGTACTCAGGGACACCGGAGCCCAGTGGATCTTCACTGAGTCATCGCTCGCTCGGAATCTGGATGGTGCCTATCGCCGCAAGCTGATTCTCATCGACGGGGATGCCGGCAAAGGGCCTGGCCCTTGCAGCCTATCCAGCATCATTGCTGGTCGGAAGGGAAAGCCTCCCGCGCTGGAGATGGCACCTGACTCACCTGCTATGATCATCTACACCTCTGGGACCACCAGCCAACCCAAGGGGGTGATCCTCTCCAGCAGAAGCATCCTCGCCGGCCTGCATGGCATGTGCGAGCTCTTGCCGCTGAGCCACCGGGATCGTTTCCTGTCGACCATCACCCTCAGCCACACCTTCGAGATCCTTTCCGGGCTGGTGATGCCCTACATGGTGGGGGCATCCGTGATCTACGCGGAAGACCTGAAGTACACAACCATATTCAGAAGCATGCGAGAGTTCCAGCCCACCGTGATGCTTGGCGTGCCGCTGGTGTTCAAGATGCTTCTTGAGAACGCCATCCGCAAGGTCACGGGCATAAGGGCGCAGTCTCTCCGGGAAACAAGCGCATTCGGGCCGGTACCCGGAGCCATTCGCAGTAGGGCTCACCGGATGTTCGGCGGTGCAGTCCGCTTCCTTGTGTCCGGCGGTGCGCCGCTGGCGCCGTCGATCACGGAGGGCTACCGGGAACTGGGCATTCCGCTGCTGCAGGTCTACGGGCTCACCGAGACTTCCGGGCCGGCGACGCTCACGCCTCCTGCCGGCTTTCCCGCCGGCTCGGCCGGCATGGCGCTGCCCGGAGTAGACATCAGGATCCACCATCCCAACGAGGGCGGAATCGGGGAGATATGCATCCGCGGACCGCACCTCATGACCGGATACCACAACAACGTCGAGGCAACCCGAGAGGTGGTTCGAGATGGCTGGCTGCATACAGGTGACTTGGGATGCATCGACAGGCAAGGCAACCTCTTCATCACCGGGCGATCCAAGAACGTCATTGTGACAGCTGCTGGCGTGAACGTTTATCCGGAGGAGATCGAGCAACGGCTCATCAAGAGCCCATTCATTCGCGAGGCATGCGTGGTCGGCAAGCAACGGCCCGACCGGACGGAAACGGTTTGTGCCGCCGTTGTGGTGGACAGGGCATTTCTCCAATCGTTTGTCCGTGCCCAGCGCAAGCAGGGCAAGGAGCCGCCCGCGCTCGCAGAGATCATCTGGCGAGAGATCCAGGCGCGCACTGCTGACCTGGCCCGGTTCAAACGAGTCCATGGCCTGCAGATTCGCTCTCGCAAACTCCCCCGCGGGCGGACCAACAAGGTGCTTGTTGGTCAGGTGCAGAGGGAACTGGCCGTCCTCGCCGAGGCGGCATACGGGGGATATGGCTGAGCGGAGAGGCGTGGAAGTCGGCACTGCAAGGGCTTCCATGCCGGGCGCATGGCCTGCCGAACAGGAGAGAAGGCCCGATGAGCGCAAAGATGAAACCGAACAGAGAGACCCTTTGCCATACCTGCGCCCATGTAAATCGCTGTGCGTTCCTGGGGAACCGGGACGAAGGGGCGCTGCGCTGCGAGGAGTTCACCGCAACTGACGGCGCGAATAGCGAGGGCAAGCGGCCCAATCCGCCTGCGCAGGCGGAGGGCTTAGCCGTTTCCGCAGAGGACTCGAAGCTGATGGGGCTCTGCGGGAACTGCTTGGTGAGAGCCACCTGCAGACTGCCCAAGCCTGTAGGAGGCATCTGGCATTGTGAGGAGTACGAATGACATGGACGCCACACAGCACACCCAGGCGACGCCCCAGGACGAGGGGCTCGGTCTCTACGCCGCTGACAAAGTCCGCTTTAATAGAGCTGCCGACCTCATGGGGCTCGATGACCGCCCCCGGGCTCTGCTGAACGAGCCACGCCGGGAGATCATCTACAACGTCCCGGTGATGGTCAGCCAGAGCAAGACGGCCAGCGAGAACGGACACGCCAAGAGCTTCCTGGCCTACCGGGTCCAGTACAACAACATCTACGGTCCCTACAAGGGCGGGATTCGGTTTCATCCCCAGGTATCTCTTGACGAAGTCAAGGCTCTGGCCGCAGCCATGACCTGGAAGTGCCCGCTCCTGGAGATCCCGTTCGGGGGTGCCAAGGGCGGCGTGGCCATAGACCCGGCCCAGTACGGCTCGGCGGACATCGAGGCGCTCACCCGGCGCTTCACCTACGAGATGCTCTCGGATATCGGTCCGGACCAAGACATCCCCGCCCCCGACGTCAACACCAACGACCAGATCATGGACTGGCTCTACGACACCTATTGCATGCATGCCTCCAACAAGTTCAACGTCAGCAACGCCGCGGTCGTGACCGGTAAGTCGGTGATCTGCGGGGGGATTCCCGGGCGTGCCCCGGCGACGGGCCAGGGCCTGTCCCTGGCAGTCCGCGAGTGGTGCAAGGATCATGGCAGGAATCCCGCGGGCCTCCGCATGTCCATCCAGGGCTACGGGAAGGTCGGATCCTACGCTGGCGTCTTCCTCCAGGACATGGGCTGCAAGCTCATGGCCGCAGCCGACGTCTATGGAGCCATTGCCAGATCCGAGGGGCTTGATGCCCGCAAGCTGACTGAGCACGTCAAAGCCACCGGCTCGGTGGTCGGCTTCCCAGGCGCGGCCAAGATCTCCAATGACGAGTTCTACTCGGCCCAGGTGGAGCTCTTCATCCCCGCGGCGTTGGAGAACTCGGTCACCGGCCGCACCGCCCGGATGCTCAAGTGCCAGGTGGTCGCCGAAGGCGCCAACTGTCCGACGACTCTGGAGGGCGACGAGGTCCTGGCCGAGCGCGGCATCGACGTGCTGCCGGACATCTTCGCCAACGCCGGCGGCGTGGCGGTCAGCTACCTGGAGTGGCTCTACAACCACGGCACTCACATCTCCGATCTCGCCTACGTGGCCAAGTTCCTGTCCGACCGCTACGAGCGCAACTACCAGGCGATTGCGGAGGCGGCCAAGAAGCACAAGGCCGACTGGCGCACCGCGGCGTACATCGTGTCTCTGACGCGCATCGGAGAGAAGGTCGTGCATCGTGGGCTTTACCCGTAACAGCACGATGCATCTCCTGAATCGGGCCCTGTGAAGGGGGGGGCTGCATTGGTGAGCGATCCATGGCTCTGCCCTCCCGGTCCCCCGACTCGTCCAACCTGGAGGAGGAGGGGCGCTCGATTGAGCGCCCCTTTCCTTGGTCGGTGGCAACAGCACCCGCCGGTTAGAGCAGAGTGCCAAGCAATGACAGCTTCAGAGCTGATCCGGCGAGGCGCCGTGGTCCCCGAGATGACCTCTCGGACGAAAGCGCCGGCCTTGAAGGAACTGCTGACCGCTTTGATCGATGCAGGGCGTGTGCCGGGGGAGGGACTGCAGGAGATGGCTGCCGCAGTCATGACCCGCGAAAGACTGGGAACCACCGGGATAGGCCGCGGCATCGCAGTACCCAATGCCAGGCATGATCTGGCGCCCCGCACCCTGGTAGCACTCGGCAAGTCGGACCATGGCATCGATTTCGGAGCCCTGGACGGAGCTCCTGTCCACATCGTTCTCATGGTCCTCAGCAACCGGAGAACGCCTTTGGATCACGTGCGGACGCTGGCGCTAATCGCTCGATTGTTTCGGGATGAACGGCTGATACGTACGACCCGTGCGGCCAAGACTCCAGACGAGATTCTGCACGGAATCGAAGCAGCTGAGCGACACCTTAGGTGAGCCATTGCGCATGGGCTTCGCGAAGTGCGATACTGAGAGACAGGCCGATGGTGCTCGCGTGATTCGCGGTTTGGACCGCGGCAAGTCTTGCGACTTGAAAAGCCCAACCTATAATGCGGCCCGGACTCGAATGAAGGGACTGCCGGTTTAAGCGTAGCGGGGGACAGCTTGCGGTGGATCCACAACCTCACTTCCTGATCACTCTCGCTGTGGCTCTGGCGGTGGCCTTCGCCCTGGGCTTCGCGGTGCAGCGCATGGGCATAAGCCCTATTGTTGGCTATCTGCTGGCGGGCATTCTGGTCGGCCCCCACACCCCGGGTTTCGTGGCTGACCAGAAGTTCGCCACCGACGTGGCCGAAATAGGCGTGGTCCTCCTGATGTTCGGCGTGGGCATGCATTTCAGCCTCAAGGACCTTTGGCAGGTACGCCGCATAGCCATTCCGGGCGCCATAATCCAAAGCGCGGTGACCACATTGGCTGGGATGTTCGCCTGCAGGCTCTTCGGCTGGGGATGGAGTGCCGGGCTGGTGCTGGGGCTGGCCATATCGGTTGCCAGCACGGTGGTCATGAGCCGCGCGCTGCAGGACGCCAAGCTGCTCGACACGCCGCATGGACACGCAGCCATCGGCTGGACCATCGTGGAGGACATCTTCACGGTTGTGGTCTTGGTGGTACTGCCGGTTTTCGCCGTGGAGACACCCAATGGGCAGTCCCCAGTCCTTAGAGCCCTGGGTGCAACTGGATGGGCGATGGCCAAGGTCGGCATCCTGACCGCACTGGTATTCGTGGTGGGCGGCAGGATCGTCCCGTGGCTGATGCTCCAGGTCGCCAAGACCCGGTCAACCGAGCTGTTCACTCTGGCGGTTCTGGCCCTGGCCCTAGGATTCGCGGCAGCTTCGACCTACTTCTTCGGAGTCTCCCTCGCCTTGGGGGCTTTTCTGGGGGGCATCGTTGTCGGCCAGTCCAGGCTCAACCTGCAGGCCGCAGCCGATATCCTCCCCATGCGCGACGCCTTCGCCGTGCTCTTCTTCGTATCGGTCGGCATGCTCTTCGATCCCCGCTTCGTGATCGAGAACCCCGGCCTGGTGGCGGCCATTCTCGCTCTGGTGCTGCTCGGCAAGTCGATAGTTGCCTTCTTGGTGGTCATGGTGCTCAGGTATTCAGTCCGGACCGCCATAACCGTTGCCATCTGCCTGTCGCAGGTCGGAGAGTTCACATTCATACTTGGTGAGGCGGCCAAGGCGCTGGGCATCATGCCCGGTGAAGGCTACAGCGCCCTGGTGGCCGCGGCGTTGCTGTCCATCTCCCTGAACCCGTTCCTGGCTCGCTCCATCGAGCCACTGGAACACTGGTTGCGGCGTCGCCCCCGCCTTTGGAGCCTGCTCAACCGTCCCTCGGAGAAGCACGCGCAGGAGATCAGCGCCCCTCCGCAGCCGGAAAGCCAGACCACTGAGGCGCTGGTGGTCGGATACGGCCCTGTCGGCCGGACCGTGGCCAGAATACTCAAAGACTTCGGGATCACACCCATTGTCCTGGAGCTCAACGCCGACACCGTCTCCAATCTGGTGGCCTCAGGCGAGCGCGCCATCTACGGCGACGCCAGCCGCCGAGAGATATTGGAGGCGGCCGGGATCAAGAAGGCCAAGTATCTGATCGTAACCGTCCCTGAATTGAAAGGCAGGATACCGATAGTCGCCACCGCGCGGCTCCTGAGCTCGGAGGTTCGCATCATCGCGCGGGCGCGGTACATTAATGAGCGCGCCATGCTGGGGGAATTGGGCACCGACGCGGTATGCTATGAAGAAGCCGAGGCGGCCGTTGCACTGGCTGCCACCATGCTCACGGAGATGGGGGCCAGGCCGGAGGCTATCACTGCCGAGATTGGGCGGGTTCGCGCGGAACTGGCCGTGTCCCTGAACGGCCCGTCAAGCCCCGAGGACCCGCCAAAAGGCATCGGGCCATAGGTTTCGGGGAGTTGACCGCATGAATGGATGCTGGTATTCTTCCTGGAAGAAAGAGGGCATCGTGATGCCAGCCCACCTTGTGGTTTTGCTGATCGTCGCAATGGCGATGCCCATCTATGGTCTTTCGGAGCAGAACGTGGAGGCACCTGCCAAGTCCTCTGCTCCGATGCTGAAGTCTCTGGGTGCGCCGGTCTGCCCCTACGCGATAACCGAAAGATCATCGCAACTTCCCATGGCGGCGCATGCTACGTGGCGGCCCAATCCACCCCTGGTAGCGATCCAATGGACACTCGGCGCCAACGCGCGAGGAACAACATCCGTTTCATATGGTGGGCAAGCGCTGCTCGCCGCCTGCATGGGCATGCCGCGGACGTTTCACCTCCTGGTTTGATCTCCTGCTGAAGCTGAGTGTTCGTGCTTCCACCCGCCTATAGGCAGGGATGGGGCTTACATCTCACGATTCCTGCAGGAGAGAGAAATGCAGTCGAACCGATTCCTCGCCGACAGCGCGATGAAGGAACTTGCGGCTTCCCACGGGCCCCTGCGCTGCGTTCCGCGCAGCAGGCAAGACAGCAAAGATCGCATAGTGACGATCAAATCCATCATGAACACCGCCCATTCCGGAGGCGGGGGTGGTGCGTTCCAAGATCAGGACATCTGCGTCATACATGGGCGGACCCCACATGCCCTATCATGGGCGGCCCAGGAGGCTCTTGATGAGGCTCGGAAGTCGGAGCCAACCGACAAGCTCATCACCGCTCTTGACAAAGATGGAGCCCTACGGGTCATGTTAGCATCGTCTGGATGGAGAGCAGTGTATGGCTTGCTCAAATCGTCTGGAATGGGCATGCCACGACTGGATACGATGCGCATCCTGGCTGCGGTTCTTCTGGTTGCATCGATGGTGGCAATAGGCATTTTCGTCTGGCTGGCTGCCCAGGCCAAGTCTGTCCTCACGCCTGCTCCGGCCATAGTCGGTGGAACCGCCCTGGTATGTATTTGTGTATGGGCTGTCGCGGTCTATAGGGTCAGGGCAATGGCGCTGGAGCACCTTTCGAGCCTATTGGCGGCTCCCTCCGTGAGTGAGAGGCTCTCTACGGAAGTCGGGCGCATATTAGGGCCAGACTTGGTCCACCCTGTGCACTTCACCACGATCATTGTGAACGACTACAGCCAGTTGCCGCCAGCGGCGAGATCTGGCCTTGCCGAGGCTTGGCGCAAGGGGAAGCTGGATCACGCGGTGAACTGGGTTGTTTCCGATTCGGCAGCATCTTCTCTTTGCTTGGATGCATTGACCAAGCTTCGGGATGGTGGAGTCCAAGGTCTTGCCGTTCGTGCTTACGACATGCAGCCCGTTCCCGGTAAGGAGCGCCTTGAAACCACAGGTGCCATCAGCGCGTCGTCCTCCTGATGCCTTGGTAGAGCGCTGCGGCAAGATTGGTAGACAAGAACAGGAGATCAGGGGAAGTACGACAACTGGGCATCGCATCAAAGGGCGGATCGGCGCAGGCCGGTCTGCCCTTCCCCTTTGACAGGATCACCTCGATGGGGCAGCCGCCAGTTCGAGCCGGTTACACTCGGCCCGCGGGCGTAATCTGCGAAGAGTGCAGCGCACCGCAATATGGGCGCTTCCGAAGCATCATTCTTCTGTGCTATTGGCACGTGGCGCAACTGCATAGTTCGGCGGAACGGCGATCCGGATCATCTCGCGGGCGCGCTACATCAACGAGCGTGCCATGCTGGGGGAACTGGGCACAGACGCAGTGTGCTACGAAGAAGCCGAAGCGGCCGTTGCGCTGGCTGCCACCATGCTCACGGAGACGGGAGCCAAGCCGGAGGCTATCACTGCCGAGATTGGGCGGGTTCACGCCGAACTGGCCGTGTCCCTGAACAACCCCTCAAGCCCCAACGGCCCGCCAGATGATATTGGCCCATAGTTGTCGGACCTTCGGCGGAGCAGACGATGACGGGCGAGCCTGCCGAGATCAAGAAGCCCGAGAAGAAGCGGGGGCTGGAGTGCCCGCGGTACGGGTGCAGGCACTTGCGTGTGGTCTACACACGACCTGTCTCCGGCGGGCGCATCCGACGAAGGCGCGGGTGCAGGTATTATGGGCGGCGAACTGCAACCCACGAGTTGTCGGCGTTGGTCGCCAGCGCTTACGCGCGCTCCCCCCGCAGCATGGTGAGCAGCATCTTGAAGCGCCTGGAGGCCCTCACGGCATGGGGCACGTTCGCCGGCATCAGTAACACCTGCCCCTTGACCACGAGGTTGGCCTTGCCGCCTACGGTGAACTCGCCCTTGCCGTCGAGGACCTGCACCAGGGCGTCGAACGGCGCGGCGTGCTCGCTCAGGCCCTGGCCTGCATCGAAGGCGAAGAGCGTGACCGTCCCCGCCTTGTTCTCAACCAGTGTCCGGCTGACAATGCTGTCCGCGGCGTAACGCACCATCTCCGCGAGGCCGAGGACCTCGCCCGCGGGCATTTTCGACTTGGCCTGCCCTTTAGTGGGCATGGCCTTCGGCCTTCTCGCCATGGGCTTCACCTTCATGGCCGTGATGATGGCCGGCTGCACCGATCATGTCGTGCAGCCCCTCGACGTAGTGGACGAAGATGACGTAAGTCTCCACGTATTTGCGCCCGGCCTCGACCGACTCGTCCTTGTGCTTCTTGGCCTCCAAGAGACGCTCGAAGCGCTCCTTGATGCCCTTCTCGGCGGCCTGGCCGATCTCCTTGGCGAGGTCGTCGACCTTGCCGTCGGCGATGGACTTGTCGGCGGCGGCGACGGGCGGCTCGACCTGTCCGGCGGGCTTCAATCCGGTGAATGGCGCGCCCTCGCCGGCGCGGTGCAGACGCACGAGGGTCTCGAAGAAGTAGGTGTCGGCCAAATCCTTAGCCTCCGGTCCCTTGGCCCGAACCGCCAGCGCCTTTTTGAAGGCGGCCGTGATCTCGGCCTCATTCTCCTTCTTGACCCACTTGAGGACCGGCGTCACGTCGCCTTTCTCCAGCGCGGCTTTCGCCTCAGCCACCACCGGACCATCCAGGGTGTCGCAGTGCGCGTAAGCCACGCGCACGGACAGCAGCCACACACCCATCCCGACCGCGGCCAGTAAAACCGCGGCTGCCACGATGAACTTTGCACGTCCCATGTCCGGCCTCCTTTCGCTCGAGCCTGCCGGCGTATTCACTTCTCCTTGGGGGGCTCACACCTCGCCACTACCGAACGGTAATGTTCGTGGATCAATTTCCGGTCGAACTCGCCCATCTCCGCGAGCATCCGTGCCTTCTCGTCGTCGCTGAAGTACTTCATCGCCAGCGGGAAGAACTCCTTGTCTTCCTTGCGGATGTGCTCCGGATAGAAACCGGCCAACTCCTCCAGTGCATTGCTGATGCGCCCCGCGGCGTCAGCCGAGCCCGACCGCCAGGCAGCGGCGGCATCGATCAACTCCTTAACCCGGCCGCGCGCCCAGACGTGATCCTTGCTCAGCTCGTTCATCGCGGTGGCATCTTTCGACGAGAGCGCCTTGCGACCCAGGTCGCGGAATAGGATGTCCTCTTCTTTGCCGTGGTGACAACGGTCGGCATAGGTTCGGATGAAGTCCAGCGCTTCAGAAAGGAACTCCAGGTCCGGGGGTGAGCCGCTGCGGATGCGACTGCCGTGGCTGTCAAGAAGATGAATCATCCGCTCTATGAGCCGGTGTTCGATCATCAACGGACCTATCGGCATCATTTGAAGTTCCTCTTCTCTGCAGACCTAGCGGCAGCCGCCCACCCCCAGCGCTCTGGGGAACAGGATGTTGTTCTCTAGGTGAATGTGCTCGTGCAGATCGACCTCCATCGCCGTAAGCCCTTCGTAAAGCGCTCGGAACGAGGCGCAGGCATCCTCGGGTAGCCGGTAGTTGGAGGTGACTTCTCGCATTCGCTGGAGTTCGCGCCCCGCGGCACGATGCTCCTCTTCGAGATGTTCGATGTGCGGGCGCAGGGCCTCGACCTCATTAGCGTTTCGGCCCGCGCCGCCGGCGACTTTGAGGATCAGCGGGAAGACCACTTCCTCTTCGGTGAATAGATGGTGTGTCAGCGCCGTATCCATCGCCGCGTAGAGTTCCTGGAGCGCTCGCAGTTCCTCGCCATGCCGGGCGCCATGGGCGACAAGCACCCTGCTCAGGATGGCCGCCAACCTGGGCAGTTGTTCCTTCATGAAGGTGTGGTGTCGATTTAAGATATGAGCGATCAGCTCAGGGAGCGAGGCCGATGACCAGTCCCGGTAATCCCGTCCAGCCGCAGAGGTCTTGACCAAGGCATGGTCCAGGCCATCCAAAACCTCCTTCAGAGAAACGCCCTTCTCGGCGGCAGCCTCCTTGAGCGTATGTCGCCCTCCGCAGCAGTAGTCGATGCCCAGGCGTTCCAGGATGGGCCGCATCCCTGGATTCCTGATGATCAGTTCGCCGACGACCGTCGATTCGGTGATCTTCTCGGACATGAGGGGCCCTCCGCGGCATCCGGCGTTGCCGGATTATCCCGATGCCTTTCGAGGTCGCAACTGCCCGGCGCGGTTGGGAAGACCTCGCAGCCCAAACGGCTCAGGTGTTCTACCGGTGTAACGATCCGTTCTCGAACGACTACAGCCAGTTGCCGGCAGCGGTGAGATCTGGCATTGCCGAGGCTTGGCGCAAGGGAAAGCTGGATCACGTGGTGAGTTGGGTCGTTTCCGATTCAGCAGCATCTTCCCATTGTCTGGATGTATTGACCAAGCTTCGGGATGGTGGAGTCCAAGGTCTTGCGGTTCGAGCTTACGACATGCAGCCCGTTCCCGGTAAGGAACGCCTTGAAACCGCAGGAGCCATCAGCACTTCGTCATCCTGATGCCTTGGCAGAGCGCTGGGGCAAGATCAGTACACAAGAAGGGAAGATCAGAGGCAAGAACTGCCTCTCGGATGGAGACGCGGAATCTCTACAGTACGCACTCGCCCAGTCGTGAGGAGCGCGCGCGGGCACAAACGGCCACAAACTCGGACACAAACTTGATGCCGGTCACGCAGCCCTTCTATAGAGAAAGGGTTACAGACTCATGGCGGAGATTCCCCACGCTTTCGGCCTCTCCGCCATTCACAAGCTTAAGTCGCGCAGCACAGAGGCTTACATCGTCTGGAAATATGGCGGAGAGGGTGGGATTCGAACCCACGAGACGGTTACCCGTCTACACGGCTTCCAACCGTGCTCATTCGGCCGCTCTGACACCTCTCCGTGACTTGTCCAGGAACTCGGGTCCGTGGCGCCGCAGCATCTCCTGGACCTCGGCGAGGGACTTCTCGATGCGGGCCAGTCCCTCCTCGTACCGCGCCGAGTCCTCGGCGAACTTCGACAGCGCCTCGTTGGAAAGCACCTGCTTCGCGCCGGCGGCGTCCTCGCCGCCCTGCAGGATGGTCATGAAGTTGGCCAGCCTGGCCTGCTGCCGGCGGATCTCCTCCTGCTCGGTGGCGATGGCAGCCATGGCGCCCATCAGGTCGAAGGCCGGGCTGGGCGCCTCGGTGAGCGCGGGCCGGCCCAGCGCCGTGGCCAGCAGCTCCCGCAGGTCGCGCAGCGAGAACGGCTTGCGCAGGAAACCGTCGACCAGCCCCAGGTACTCCTTGCCGATGTCCGGCTGGCGCAGCCCGCTCAGGAAATAGATGGGTAACTTGTGGCCGCCCTCCCGGAGCCGCCGGGCGATCTTGCGGCCGTCGTCGGCCTCCTCGGGCAGCAGGATGTCCAGCAGCAGGAGATCGATGCTGCGCTTGCCGATGACCTCCTCGACCCCGGCCATGCTGTCGGCGGTGAGCACCTCGCAATTGTAGGCGCGCAGCAGCTGCCCGAGCAGCTCCGCGATGTCCCGATTGTCCTCGACCACCAGGACCGTCTTGCGTTCGGCGCCGTCCACTCTCTCCTCCGGGGAAGGCAGGCAAATACCGCTCCGACCTCCGCCACCGAATCCGGCGGTAGTTTATCGCGGGAGCCGCGGATGTCAACTCCGCGAGACCGAAGCCAGGCTATTTCAGGAAGGCCGTTCCACCGCAGAGAGGCGCCGAGACGCAGAGCTGGCTCAGGAACGCGGCGGATGGTTCTCGACATGGAATGGTCTCGGCCGCGGACAGCAGTATACCTCTGCGTCTCGGCGCCTCTGCGGCGAAGACCGTCTACGCCTGGACAGGTCGGCGCGGCAGCCTTCGCTCTCGCTGCGCTGCGAGCGAAGGCTGGTGGGCCCGCCTGGACTCGAACCAGGAACCGACGGATTATGAGTCCGCTGCTCTAACCATTGAGCTACGGGCCCGCATGTGGCTCGTCCAAGCATACTTGAACTCCCGGCCGGCCGCAAGCGCGTCCTCCTGCGCTGTGCGGCCGTGTGGGTGCAGATGTTCTGCATGGCCAGCATCCGGTACCCGACCAGCTTCGTCAGGCAACTTCCTCCTCTCTCCTCGTCTGAAGCCAAAATCCCGGGCGTCGCGGCCCCGGGATCATCCTTTGTGAGGCTCTTATAGAAGGCCGTGACCGAACCTCCCACGCAAGCCATCTGGCCACACCCATCATTCTTCCGCATCGTCTCGCGGCACGGTGCAAGGGCGGAGCCCGGTCCAGAATGCAGCCCAGCCCAAGACCGTCAGCATTCAAAGCAGACGGGAGCCGCCAGCCCCGCCCTCACGTCCCCGCCAGCCGCGCCGCCTCGGTGCTGACGAGCTCGTAGGGCCACTCCTTGCCGGCGAGAGCCTTGGTCGCGGCGGCCAGGCGCTCTCCGACGGCCTTGGCGTCGCCGCCGAGCGCGGCGCGCGCGGCCAGGACCAGCTCGAGCTCGGCCGGCGAGAGCAGCCGGCGCTCCCCGCTCTCCTTCCGGAAGTCCTCGACGGGCAGGTCCTTCTCCAGCACCCCGCGCGCGGCGAAGGCCGTGGCCTCCGCTCCCGGGGTGGCCTCGGCGAGCTTGCGGGCGTTGCGAAGCTTCTCGGCCGCCGGGCGCTGCCCCCGGAGGGCCAGCAGCAGCCCGTGGCGCAGCTCCGCGGCGGCGGCCGTCGCGGGGGCCCGGGTCTGCTGCGCCCAGGCGCGCTCGTAGGCGGCGCCGGCCGCCGGCAGGTTGCCGGCCAGCAGGTGGTAGCCGGCCAGTTCCAGGCGCCACTCGGCCAGGAGGTCCTCGCGGGCGGCCAGGGCCGCCTCCAGCGCCCCCAGCGGACGGAAGAAGGCCTCGAGGTCCTCGGCTCGCCGCTTGGCGGCTTCCACGCAGGCCACCGCGCGGGCCGAAAGCCTCGAGTCCACCACCCCGCGGCTGCGCGCCTGGGCGAAGACCTCGCCGGCCTCCGCGAAGCGCTTCTTCTTGACCTTCTCGCCGGCCAGGTTGTCCATGGCCAGCACGAAGTTGTCGATGTGCCCGGCGTCCGGCCACGAGTCGTAGGCGCGGAAGAGGTTGCGCTCGTCGCCGGGCTGGTCGCACCGGGCGAAGGCCCGGCCGATGCGCACCGCGGCCTCGGCCAGGGAGCGGCTGGCCAGGCCCGGGAAGTTCTCGCGTGCCTCGTCGATCACCGCCAGGGCCTCGAGCGGGTTGGCACCGGCCACGCCCGTAGCGGCCTCGGCGTACACGTCGGAGAGGCCCGGCGTCGGGTAGGCCAGGTACAGCCGGCTGATCGCCGCATACTCGCCGGCCTTGCAGAACTTGCGCCCGAGCTCCACCGCGGCCAGCGCCATGGTGTCGTCGGTGAACCCGTAGTTGTCTCCGGCGAAGGACAGGAGCTGCAGCGCGTCCTCGCGGGCCCGCGGCTCCGCGGCCGAGCTGACCAGGCTGACCACCGCCTGGCGGCAGCTCTCCTGCAGTCCGTCGCGGCCGGCGGCGGTCACGACCGCCGGGATCAGCGTCTGCTCGCGCCACTTGACGGCCGCGTCGCAGACCCTGCGGGCGGCGTCGACCAGCAGCCTGTCGCCGGGTCCGAAGGCGTTGCGGCCGCTCTGCAGCGTCGAGACGCACCAGTTGAGCCCCTCGCGCCCTCCGGACGCCGCCGCGGACTTGACCGCCTCGGCCAGCGGCGCGGCCAGCGGCCGCTCGGGACAGCGGGCCAGCAACTGGGGAACCTCGCGCGCCCGGCCCGCGGCCACCAGTGCGCCGCCGAGCACCGCGTAGCCCCGGGCGAAGAGCAGCGAGCCGGCCGGCGGGGCGAGCGCCCTGGCCAGGTCCAGCGCCGGTCCGGCCTGCCCGGAGGCGGCCATCTCGCCGATCAGCGGGGCGAGCGACTGGGCCCACGGCCCGCGCAGGGCCGCGCCACCCGACCCGGCCGCGGCGGCCAGGAGCAAGCCGAACTCGCCGGCCCCGACGCTCCCGGCGCGCAGCGCCCGGCCCGCGACGCCCAGTTCGCGCCCCAGGGCCTCGGAGCGGCATCGTTCCAGGTCCTCGCGGACCCGGGCGTCGGGTATGGCCTCGACCAGCCGCCGGGCTTCGGCGTAGTTCCGGAGCGCCAGGCGGTAGTCCTGGTCCAGGTCGTGCTTGAGCTCGTAGTAGAGACCCATGCGCAGATGGGTCATGGCCTGCTCGGCCAGGCGGTCGGCGTTGCCGTCGGGAGGCGGGCCGGCCAGGATGGCCTCGTACTGCTCGAAGGCGCCGTTGTAGTCGCCGCGGTTGAAGATGTTGTCCGCGGCAAAGAGCTTGCTGGGGTGCTCGGGCAGCAGCTGGCGGTTGACCTCGAGCGAGTCGACGCGGAAGGCGCCCTCGGCGCCGCGGAGCAGCACGCGGAGGTTGCGGTAGCGGTAGTTCGAGAAGCCCACGTAGGCGCAGCCCAGGCTCGCGACCTCCCGTCCGTCCGGCCCCTCCAGGGTCATGGAGAGCTCGATGCCGCGGCGCTCTATGGTCGCCCGGTAGCGCCGGCCGGGCTCGAGCGCGGGCATGCTCCGGTCGGCGGCCACCGGCACCGGCGCGCCCGCGGCCAGACGGTCGGGGTCGACGCTGGCCATCAGCTCGAGGCGGCCGGGCGTCAGCCGGAAGTAGCACAGAGCCGGGTCGCCGGCGAAGCCCAGGCCCAGGGCCTGGTCCTTCAGCGGCGCCGGCAGCTCGAACTCCACGCAGACCCGGGCGTTGCCGTAGATCATCTCCTTGGATATCCGGGCGTTCCAGATCGCGCGCAGGTTGGCCCGGTCCTCGCCTGTGGCCGGATCGAGGGAAACCTCGCCGACGAACTGCCGCGACTCCCAGCCGTCCCGGAAGTCGGCCGTCGCGAACTTGGGGTCCGGCTTCCACTTGGGGAGCGATCCGGCCGTGAACTCCTGCACGCGGGCCTCGTACTCCTGTCTGGCCCGCTGCGCCGACCGGTAGTAGAAGAATCCGGCCACGCTCAGCGCCGCCAGCGCGATCACGCTGGCGGCCACGGTCATCATCGCCCAGTGCTTGCGGACCCTCTTGAAGGCCAGGTACCAGAACCCCGCCGGCCGGGCGCGGATGGGCTCGCCGGAGCGGTAGCGGCGGACCTCGTCGCGGAGCTCGGCCGCCGTGCGGTAGCGGCGCTCCGGACTCTTCTCCATCGCCTTCTGGACGACGATCTCGAGCTCGCGGGGCACGCGGGGGTTGACCGCCCTGAGCCGCGGCGGGTCCTCGTTGATCACCGCCAGGACGATCTCCAGGAGGTTCGTGCCTCCGAAGGGCGGCCGGCCGGCGAGCATCTCGTAGAGCACCGCGCCGATCGAGTAGATGTCGCTGCGCTCGTCGACGCGGGATATCTCGCCCTTGGCCTGCTCCGGGGACATGTAGGCGGGCGTGCCGATGGTGGTGCCGTCCCGGGTGTGCTTGGAATCGGCCGCGGTGCTCTTGGACAGGCCGAAGTCCATGATGTGCACGCCGCCCTCGGGGTCGAGCATGATGTTGCTGGGCTTGACGTCGCGGTGGATCACCCCGCGCCCGTGGGCGGCCGAGGCCGCGTCGGCGATCTGCTCGATTATGCCCAGCGACTCGGTGACGGTCAGCTGCCGCTCCCCGAGCACCTTGCTGAGGGTGGTACCCTCGACGAAGTCCATGGTGAAGTAGTGGCGGCCGCCGACCTCGCCGATGTCGTAGATGGGGACGATGTTGGGGTGGCGCAACCGGGCCAGGGCCTGGGCCTCGCGGGTGAAGCGGCGGATCTCGGCCTCGGAGGCGTGCTCGCCGGAGAGCAGCACCTTGAGGGCCACCACCCGGTCCAGGCGCTTGTGCCGCGCCCGGTAGACGATACCCATGGCCCCGCGGGCCACCTCGGAGATGATCTCGTACTCGCCGAACTCGCGGCAGCGCAGGCGCTGGCTCTCGCCGGAGGAGCCCCCGCCGCCGGAACCGGAGGGCTTCCGCGAGGAACCGGGCTCGTTGTCGACGATGGTCTCGGCCGCCGGATCGACGGACGCGGACTCCGGACCGGCCTGCCGGTCAGGTTCCGGAGCGCGCGGTCCCTCGCGCGGAACGAGCTCTTCCTGCGCCATTTAGGCCCCCGACAGCCGGGACGAGAGGCTGCGGAGACATTCTAGGCCGCCGGAGCGGGGGTGTCAACCCTTACGAGAGCCGGTCCAGGGCTATTTCAAAGACCGTTTCACCGCGGGGACGCGGAGGCGCGGAGTTGGCTCGTGGACGCGACGGATGGTTCTTGCAGGGGAACAGTCTCGACCGCGGACAGCGTTTCGCCTCTGCGTCTCGGCTTCTCGGCGGTGAAGACCGCTTCTCGCGGTGGTCGCGGGAACCGGGCAGCGGTCCTGCGGCCATGACGAAGAAAGACGGAGCGGGGGAGGGCGCTTGGGCCGCCCTCCCCCGCGACGATATCCGACAGACGATACCGCTTCCGTTTTGCTGCGTTCAATACCCGTTGCCGCTGCGATTGCGGTTATCGTACCGGTCCCAATTCCGGTTGTCGCCGTCCTGCTGCGCCCTGGTGTCAGCAGTCTGGTTCTGTCGCGAACGCCGGTCCTGGCTGCGCTCGCGGCCGGAGGGCTCCTCTCGCGCCCCGGATGTCCCGAGCTGGGTGGGCAGGTTCTCCACGTCGATCACGTTCACCTGCGAGGGCTGCGGCCTGAAGTTCTCGATCCAGACCGGCGATTCCCCGGATCTGATCAGGTAGATATCGTAGGTGCCGGCGGGCACCGGGAACTCGAAGTCCCGCGAGGACTGGGTGTAGAGCCGCGAGACGGGCAGCGCGTCCACCGTGCCGCCGTCGAGGTAACGGGCCTTGGTTCCCCCCGAGTAGACCCGGTAGCGGTCGGCGTTCTTGATCTTGATCATGGCCCCGTGGAGCTGCATGTCCAGGTCGTATTCCATCCCCGGCTGGGTCAGGTTCAGCCCACGCACCCAGATGACGTCCTGCTCGGAGCGGACTCCGAGATCGGGGGTCACGGCGATGTCGTAGACGCCGGGGAGGAGCTCGAAGGTGTTATCGTCGCTTTGACTGCGCGGGCTGAGCACCTCCGCCGAGCGGCTCTTGCCGAAGAAGCCCTCCCGGCGGGCGGGCATGTACACTGCGAACTGGAACCGGTCGGTGGGCTCGTCGTAGCTCCAGTATGCCTGGGTGTGCAGGCGCACGTAGCCCTCCGGGCAGTTGCAGGGCCGCGTACTAAGGTTGAAGGTGACCGGCTCGTAGAGGGACGGCTTGGAAACGTTCGCGGTGCGAAGGGGATTGACAACGGTTACGGTGGTGGGCGGCGGCGTCTTCTTGGCAAAGGGGTTCCAGCAGCCGACGGCGAGGAGCGCCGTCCCGGCCGCCGCCGCTGCGACTAGCATGGACTTGCGACGGATCATGCGAGTTCTCCTTCAGGCCTCATTCCGGCATACGGCCGAACCATCAGCCGCGATTCCGCATCGTACGGCCTTGACCCAGCAATCGGCATGCCGGGCGCGGGCAGGTACGGCCCGCGGCTGGGCCAGCCGTCCTATTCCGCTCCCTGGAGGCTGCGGCGGGCAGAGCCGTTCGCCACGAATGCGGACGCCCGACCGGCGCCGCGGGCGACGGCGGCTGCCCCGCGTCTAGGCCGCGCCGCTGGCCCGCGCGTTGCTTCGCCCTCCCCGCGCCCGGTGACAGACGAATGCCCCGAGAAGGGCAGGGAGCAGGCGCCATGCATCAGGACTTCTTCGACGCCCTCAAGAAGGACCACGGCACCGTCCGGGACATCATGAAGAGCCTTGTCGGGGAGAAAGGCGCCAGCGAGGCGCAGAGGAACGAACTCTTCACCGCTCTCAAGGCGGAGCTCGTGCCCCACATGAAAGGCGAAGAGACCGCCTTCTACCCCTTGCTGGTCGGCGAGCGGGAGACCCACGAGCTCGGCCTGGAGTCCCTGGAGGAACACCACGTCGCCGACCTGCTGCTGGCCGAACTGGACGGCCTCGGCAGGAGCGAGGGCAACTGGGGCGCGAAGATGCGGGTGTTCCGGGAGATCGTCGACCATCACATCGAAGAGGAGGAGGGTCCGGTCTTCAAGGCCGCCCGAAAGACCATCGACGCCGACCAGATGGAGGAGGTCTTCACCCATTTCAGGAAGATCAGGGAGCAGGTCAGGGAGAAGATGACCGACCGCCGGCTGTGACCGTTCCTGCTCCCCGGCGGTATGTAACCGACCGGGAGAGCCTTGCATGCGAAGCGTACTCACCGCCGCGATCCTGACCGCAGCCACCATCCTGCCGGCGCTGGGCGGCACGCCCGCCGTGCCGACGCAAGCCGCGCCGCAGGTCCTCGACGAGGTGGTCATGGTCGGCGCCTCGGCCGGCCAGGACGGACAGCGCATCCTCGGGCGGGTCAAGGAGATAGACAAGCAGGAGAAGAAGCTCTGGGTCGTGCTCAACTGGGGCCAGAACGAGGGCCCGATGAGCGTGCCCCTGGAGCGCGTCCGGCGCATCGACTACGACGTGCCGGGCCGCCGCGCCGAACTCCCCGCCGGCGACGTCCTCGCGCGCTACCGGTTCGCCCTCTGGCTCATCTCCGTGAACCTCAAGGACGAGGCCATCGTCGACCTGGAGGCCGTCGCCGGCAAACCCGGCGTGCCGCCGGAGGCCTGGAAGCTGCTGGCCGGGCTGCAGGAGGCGCGGGGACAGCTCCGCGAGGCGCTGGATAGCCTGCGCAAGTGCCTGGCAGTGCTCCCGGACGACGCCGCTGCCCAGGCCTCCGCCAAACGCCTGGAGGAGAAGGTCAAGAGCCTGCCCGCCGAGGTCCAGGCCGAGGCCCCCGCGCCGGCGCCCGACCAGGGAGTGGAGCCCGCCAACCCGCCCGAGCCGGAGAAGCCCAAGGTCGCCGAGGGGCTGGAGGTCCGCGACGGCTGGCGCGCCCAGCCCTGGGGCAACCCCGCCGAGGTCTCGCTGCTCAAGGACGAGGCCACCGGCAACCAGTACCTGGCCGTCCAGCTCTCCGGCGAGGGCAAGGAGAGCAAGACCGCCCTTGGCCTGCGCGTCAACGGCGACATCTCCAAGCGCTCCAAGCTGGTGTTCAACATCTACAACTCGGAGAAGAAGCCCATACCGCTGTCGGTGGCCTTCAACACCTCCAGCGACTTCTACGAGACGCCCTTCATCTGGGTCAAGAACGGCTGGAACGAGGGCGTGGTCGTCGACCTCAACGCCGGCGACTTCAAGTGCCGGGCCACCGAGTGGGCCCACAAGTCGCCGATCAAGGGCAAGGAGCAGGTCAACAACATCCTGCTGCTGCTCAACGACCGGCGCAAGGCCACCGTCTATCTGGATTACGTGCGGTTCGAATAGCCCCGGCTTCGAATACCATTGGCCTTTCGGGCGTTCCTATTTATGATACGCCTATGGCCAAGTCACCCGTCTGGAGAGTCCCGGTAAACGGTCACCGCGTGGTGCTGGGGTGCCTGCTCACGCCACGGGACCGCGCGCGCGCCGACGGCGCCGAGCCGCCGCTGGCCGAGCTTCGCCGCCTGGCCGAGAGCGCCGGCGCCGAGCCGGTCGCCGAGATGATCCAGCGCCGCGAGACGCCCACCGGCTCGCACTACTTCGGAGTCGGCAAGGCCGGCGAGCTCAAGGCGCTCTGCCGGCGCCACCGGGCCACCGCGGTGATCGTCGACGACGAGCTCTCCCCGGTCCAGGGCCGCAACCTCGAGAAGGAGCTGGGGCTCACCGTCCTCGACCGCACCGAGCTGATCCTCGACATCTTCGCCTCCTGGGCGCGCACCCGGCAGGCCAAGGTCCAGGTGGAGCTGGCCGCCCTCGAGTACTTCCTGCCGCGCCTGCGCCGGCGCTGGACGCACCTCGAGCGCCAGACCGGCGGCATCGGCGTCCGCGGCGGCGCCGGCGAGCGCCAGATCGAGCTCGACCGCCGCATCGTCCGCGACCGGATCACCGAGTGCCGCCGGGAGATCGAAGTCATCGGCGAGCAGCGTCGCCGGCTGGTGGCCGCCCGCGGCGGCTTCGCGGCCAGCCTGGTGGGCTACACCAACGCCGGCAAGTCCACGCTGATGCGCGCGCTGACCGGCGCGGACGTCTACATCGCCGACCGGCTCTTCGCCACGCTCGACACCCGCACGCGGGAGATGAAGCTCGGCGGCGGGCTATCGGCGCTGCTCTCCGATACGGTCGGCTTCATCCGCCGGCTGCCCCACCACCTGGTGGCCTCGTTCAGCGCCACGCTCGAGGAGACGCGCACGGCCGACCTCATCCTCCACGTGGTGGACCTGTCCTCGCCGTCGTGGCACGCGGAGATGGAGACGGTCCGGGCGGTGCTCGCCGACCTGGGCGCCGACCGCGCCCCGGTGCTGCCGGTCTTCAACAAGACCGACCTGGTGACCATGCCGGCGCTGGTCACCCGGGCGCTGGCCGACCACCCCGGCTCGGTGGCGGTCTCGGCGCTTACCGGCGCGGGCCTCGACGGGCTCCGCGAGGCGGTGATCGAGCGCATGTTCGAGAACGCCGAGGAGGCCGAGCTGCTGCTCGCTCCCGCCGGCGGGCAGTCGGAGTACTTCCTCAAGCGCCACGGCCGGATCCTCGAGAGCGAGCTCGACGGCGAGGCCCTGCGCGTCCGCGCCCGGGTCCGGCCCGAGCACCTCGGCAAGCTCGCCGAGCTCCCCGGGGTGAGCATCGTCTCCCGCGGCAACGTCGCCCGTTAGGCCACGGCTCTACTCAACGCAGAGGACGCGGAGGTACGCAGAGGGCGCAGAGCTGGCTCAGGAACGCGGCGAACGGCTTCTGCAGGCAAGAGACCTCGGCCGCGGACAAGATCTCATCTTCGCGTCTCCGTGCCTCGGCGGTGAAAATCGTCTCCGGCAACGGCCCTGCGGCCCACATAACCAGAGCAACCCCTCTGCGCCCTCTGCGTACCTCCGCGGCCTCTGCGTTGAGTCGAGCCCCCGCGACGGGGAAACCCCTACGCTTTGAAGAGCTCCGTGGAAAGGTAGCGCTCGCCGGTGTCGCAGAGCACGGTGACGATGGCCTTGCCGGCGAGCTCCGGGCGCTCGGCCAGGCGCAGCGCGGTCCAGACGTTGGCGCCGGCGCTGATGCCGACCAAGAGGCCCTCCTCGCGCGCCAGCCGCCGCGAGGTGGCCATGGCGTCGGAGGCCAGCACGGTGAAGACCTCGTCGACCACGCCGCGGTCGAGAACCTCGGGGACGAAGCCGGCGCCGATGCCCTGGATCTTGTGGGTCCCGGCCTTGCCGCCGGAGAGCACCGGGCTGTCGGCGGGCTCGACGGCCACGACTCGCACGCCCGGCCGGCGCTCCTTGAGGAGGCCGCCCACGCCGGTGAGCGTCCCGCCCGTGCCCACGCCGGCCACGAAGGCGTCGACCTGTCCCTCCGTGTCGCGCCAGATCTCCTCGGCGGTGGTCCGGCGGTGCACCGCCGGGTTGGCCGGATTGCAGAACTGCTGGGGCATGAAAGCCCCGGGAGTGGCCGCCACCAGTTCGCCGGCCCGGGCTATGGCCCCGCGCATCCCGTCGGCCGCGGGGGTGAGCACCAGCTCAGCCCCGAAGATGCCCAGGAGCTGGCGGCGCTCCAGGCTCATGCTCTCGGGCATGGTCAGGACCAGCCGGTAGCCGCGCGCGGCAGCCACCACCGCCAGGCCTATGCCGGTGTTGCCGCTGGTCGGCTCGATGATGGTGCCGCCGGGCTTGAGCCGGCCGTCGCGCTCGGCGGCGTCGACCATGGCCACGGCGATGCGGTCCTTGACCGACCCGCCGGGGTTGGTGCCCTCCATCTTGGCGAGCACCGTCGCGCCCAGCCCCCGGCCGATGCGACCGAGCCGGACCAGCGGGGTCTCCCCGACCGCCTCGGTTACGTCCTTGCAGATGGCCATGTCCACGCTCCTCGCTTTCAGATCTGGTAGTCGACGGGGGGCGAGCGCCGCCCCGAGGCCCGCTCGGCGACCGCGGCCAGCGTCAGGCTGTCGAGCGCCCGGGCCACCGAACGCTCCATCTCGCTGAGCACGAACCCCAGCGGCCGGTCCGACCAGCCCGCCGCGGCCCCGGCCGTCGCGCGCAGGCAGCTCTCCGCCGGCGACAGGAACCCGCCGGAGCCCTCGGCCGCGCGCAGCACCCGGCCGACGGTGATCTCCGCGGGCGAGCCGGCCAGGCGGAAGCCGCCGGTCGCTCCGCGCACGCTCTCGACCACCCCGGCCCGGCGGAGGGCCTGAAGCACCTGGATCAGGAAGTCCTCGGGTGCGCCGGTGCGCTCGGACAGCGCGCTCACCGGCACGGGGCGGCCCTCGGCGTGCGTCTCGGCCAGGGCCGCGGCGGCCAGCACCGAGTAGCAGCTTCTGGCGGTCATCCTCATGATCGGCTCGCTCCGTTGCGCTGGCCCATCCTCTGCCGGCGACAACGGGAATTCTAGAATCTGGATTCCCAGCGTCAAGAAAGCTGCGAAGGATTCCTGACCTTATCCGTCAGGATGGCTGTGGTTCACCACCAAGACACCAAGTCACCAAGTCACCAAGTCACCATATCCCGGTGCAACCGGAACCGAAGCAAAAGAAGTACCAGAAGCAACAACAGCCAAAGAAACGACAGATCGAGAACATCCGGCCATTTGCGACTTGCAGCACAGTATGCGCAGGCCAGCGGAACCGCATAGGATTTCGGGATGTTGCAGGGCAGTAGTAAGGGAGACGGACGAACTGCCGTTCGCGGCGTCGGACTCCGGCGACGCGATCGTCACCCGCCGCGCACCGATGGCTCAGCCGTTCTTCGTGCCCTCTTTGTGTCTTGGTGACTTGGTGGTTCGGACGGACCTTCTCAGTTCTGCGGCGCCGGCGCATCGGCCTTGGCGCCGGTATTCTCCCTGGCCTTGTTGGCCTCGAGGGCCTGGCGGGCCTGTTCGCGCAGGAGCTTCACGGCCTCGGCCTGCTCTTCGGCGGTGGGCTGGCGGCCCTGCTCCTTCGCGTACGCGGCGATGATCTGGGGCAGGAGCTGCCGGACCATGGCCTCCACGGCGAGTTTGTCCGGATCGGTGGCGTCGAGCGCCGGCTCGGCCCAGCGCTTCCAGAGCTCCGGGAACTTGGTCTGGAACTCCGCGCGGCTGGGCGCCGAGGAGAGCTCCGCGGCGCCGCCGTTCTTCTGCACGGCCACCGTGAACTCCCGGCGGGTCTCGCGCACCGTGACGGTGGCCTCCTCGGATTCGAGGATGACCTCGCGCTCGCCGGGCTCGGTGGGCCGCAGGACCTTTACGCGGACGTGGGCCCGGATGTTCTTCTCGATGTCGGCAATCAGCCGCACGGCGCTGGCGGAGACCTCGGCGTCGCGGCTCGCCGTCGCCCCGCGCAGCGCGGAGAGCGCCGGCCGGTCGATGGCCAGGAGTCGCTTGCAGGCCGCGTCGCGGACTTCGAACCTGCCGTCTCCCAGCTGGCCGACGAGCCCGGCGATCTCCGTGGCTTGCTCGGTCGAGGGAACGGGATCGGGCACGGCCGGCACGGCGGGCGCCGCCCGGTCCGCCGGCTGGATGGGGTTGGCCTCCTGCACGGGCTCGCCGGCGACTGCCGTGGCGGCCAGAACGGCTCCGATTACGAGGCCACAGAGGGTGCGCGCGATCGCCATTCCAGGCTCCTTTCCGGGATGCGGGTTGATTCGCTTCATGGTAACCGGACGCCGCGGTTGCGCACCCGTCCCGGACAAAGTCGCGCCGGCGCGGGGGTGGGCCGACGCTCCTGCGCGGTTCCGCCCTTGCGGCCCGGGAGCCGCGGTCTACCATGTCCGGCGCAGTTCGGCACTCGAGGGCCCGCCGGTGAGCCATCTGCTGACAGCCGTCTTGTCTTTCGCAGCGGGGGTGCTGGCCGCGCTGGCGACCGGGGCGGTCCTGCGCTCCCGCCGCCGCGCCGGAGAGCAACAGGAAGAGGCCCGGCGCTCACGATCCTCCTCCGCCCCTCCGGCCGCGTCGAGGCAATCGTCCCCGGCACCCGCCCGGGCGGGGGGCGGAGCGTCGGGGGACGCTCCGGCCCGTCCGGCCGCGCCGCCCGCCGGCCTGGCGGTCCGCTCCGCGCCCGAGGAGAAGGCCGAGCTCGGCCCTGCCGCCGCCGAGCCGCCCGCGATGATCCCGCCGCCGCCCGCGGAGTTCTCCGGCCGCGCGGCGGAGCTCGCCAGCCTCGCGGCCCGCGCCGGCTCGGGCGCGCCGCTCGTCTGCGTCTTCGGGGAGAGCGGCTCGGGGCGCCGGGCGCTGGCCCTCCGGCTCTGCGCCGATCTCGCCGGGAGCTTCCCGGACGGCGCCCTACGCCTGGACATGCTCGGCAGGCCCGGCTGCGAGCCGCTTCCGGCCGCCGAGGCGCTGGCCCGGCTCATCCGCCGGCTCCACCCCGGCGCGAAGCTGCCGGGCTCGGAGGCGGCGCTCTCCGCGGCCTGGGCCTCGGCGCTCGCCGACCGCAAGGTGCTCGTGCTCCTCGAGGACGCCGCCGACGCCGCCCAGGTCCGGCCGCTCCTGCCGCCGGCCGGCTCGCTGCTGGTGGCCACCTCGCGAGGATCGCTCAACCTGCCCCGGAGCTTCTCCCGGGAGCTCGCCGCCCTCGAGGACGCCGACGCGCTCGCGCTGCTCGCAGCCGTCGCGCCGGGGCTCGCCGCGCGCGGCCCGGAGATCGTCAAGGCCTCGGCCGCCCAGCCCTTCGCCCTCCGGCTGGTCGGCCGCTCGCAGGCCGCGCCGCCCGAGACCGACCCTTCCGACCTCGCCGAGATGCTCGCCGAGGCCGTCGAGACCGCCGGCCGGGGCGCGCCGGCGGCGCTGCGACTGGCCTGCAGCCTGGCCGTCGAGGACGCCCGCCGTTTCTGGGAGACGCTGGCCGTCTTCCCGGGCGGCTTCGATCTCGCGGCGGCCGCGGCGGTGTCCCGCGTCCCGCAGGCCGCGGCCGAACGGATGCTCGGGGAGCTCGCCGGGCGCGGGCTCATCGAGCGCGAGGACCGCTCCGGCGTAGCGCGCTGGCGGCTCCACGAGCTCGCCCGCGCGGCCGCCGAGGAGCGGCTCGGGCCGGCCGGCCGCGCCGAGGCCGCGCTCCGCCACGCGGTCTACTTCCTGACCATTCTGCGCAAGGCCGAGAAGCTCTGCCACCCTACAGGTTCAGGGCCCCGGGCGGCGAGCTCGTCCAGCGACCCGGCCGGCGGCGTTTCGCTGGCCGCGGGCCTGGCGCTCTACGACCTCGAGGCCGACAACATCTCGGCGGCCCAGGCGTGGGCGGCGGTCCAGACCGGCGCCGACGAGACCGTCGCGCACCTCTGCAACGACTTCCCGTCGGCGGCGCCGACCTGCCTGGGCCTAAGACAATCCACCCGCCAACGGGTCCGGTGGCTCGAGGCGGCCATGGCCGCGGCCAGGGGCCTGGGGCTCGGCGCGGCCGAGGCCGGCCACGCCGCCAGGCTGGGCCCGGCCTGCGCGGAGATCGGGGAGCACAGCCGCGCCCTGGTCCACGCCGAGGGGGCGCTGGCCGCGGCGCGCGCCGCCGGCGACCGCGGGGCGGAGGCCAACGCGCTGGGGCTGCTGGCCTCGTCGTCGGCGGCGCTCGGCGAGCACCGCCGCGCGGTCGGCCACTACGAGGAGTACCTCCCGGCGGTCCGCTGGCTCAAGGACCCACGCGCCGAGATGGTCGCGCTCGGCAACCTCGGCGCCGAGCTGGTCCTCGTCCAGGAGCCGGCCCGGGCCGTCGAGTGCTTCGAGAAGCAGCTGGCCTTCGCGCGCGAGCTCGGCGACGGCCGGGCCGAGTGCGCCGCGCTCACCAACCTGAGCGCCGCGGGCTCGATGCTCGGCGACGGGCGGCGCGCGGCGGGTCTCCACGAGCAGTTGCTGGCCTTCGCGCGCGCCGGCGGCGACCGCCGGCTGGAGGCCTGCGCCCTGGGTCGGCTGGCCTCCGCCCACCACGCCCTGGGCGAGGCCGCGCGGGTGGCCGAGTGCTGCGAGGCCCAGGCCGGCGCCGCGCGCGAGTGCGGCGACCGCCGGACGGAGCTCGCCGCGCTCTCGAACCTGGCCGCGGCCCGCTCGGGCCTGGGCGACCACCGCCGCGCGGCCGAGGCCCACGAGCGGCTGCTGGCCGCCGCCCGCGCCGCCGGCGACCGGAAGGCCGAGGCCGCGGCCCTGGCGGGTCTCGGCGCGGACTGGCTGGGGCTCGAGGAGCCGCGCCGGGCCATCGCCTTCTACGATCAATATCTGGAGGCGGTGCGCTCGGCCGGGCCGGCGCCGGGAGCGGCGCTGCACCTCGGCAACCTGGGCCGGGCCTGCCACGCGGCAGGCGAGCACGGCCGGGCGGCCGAGGCCTACGAGTCGCAACTGGCGGCCGCGCGCAAGTCAGGAGACCGGAAGGCCGAGGCCAACGCCCTCTACAACCTGAGCCTGGCGCTCGGCAGCCTCGATCGCAAGGGCGAGGCCCGGGAGAAAGCCGAAGCGGCGCTCGCCGCCTTCGAGGCGATCAAGGACCCGAACGCCGCCCTGGCCCGCGAGCATCTGTCCAGATCGAAATAGGGGCGCGGCAGCCTGCTCCGCCGCAGCTGTCGCCGCGGCGGAGCGGACTGGAGCCGCGCCCCTGAGTGTCGCCCGGCCGTCTTCGCGCCGTCAGAACAGCGGCGCCAGGATCAGGACGGCCGGCTGGTTCCGCGGCGGGTTGTAGCCCTGCTCGGGGCCGGCGGGCGGGGTCCCCTCCCCGGAGGTTCCGGGCCCGCGGTACTGGCCTCCGCGCGGCGGGAGGTTCCTGGCCCGGTCCCGATGGAGCTGTCGCTGCTCCCGGGTGTCGAGCCGGTTGGCCCTCTCCCAGGCGCCGTTGGTCCTCTTCCAGGAATACAGCTGCTGGCCGTCCACCTCGCGCACGGACAGGTCCTGGAAGAAGAGGTTGTCCCGGTTGGTGCCCTTCATGAACACGTCGGTGTCGAACACGGTGCCGTCCCGGGCCTCGAACTTGGCGGGAATGAACCAGGTGTTGTCCCCGACGTAGCCCATCCAGTCGCGCCGCACGCTGACCAGCCGGGCCTCCTGGACGTTGCCGGTGAGGGGGTCTTCGAGCATGATGCTGCCCCCGCGGGCATCAACCCAATCCTCGACCGCGTTGGCCACCTGGCCGCTGCTCAACTCCGACTGGTCCGGACTGGTCACCAGCGAGGTGGGGGGATAGGCCCTCATGCCCCGTCCGCACCCGAAGCCGACGAATACCAGGAGCGCCGCAGCGAGCGCCCCCATCACCGCAAAATGCCTTTTCGCTATCATGGATAGCCTCCTTTCTGGCAGCAGTCCCAAAGCAAGGGATGTGCCAGGAGCCGGAGGCCGGAGCGGGGAGGCGCATCGCGCAGGGTGAGCGGGCAGAATCCGTCGGGGAGCGCGTAGCCCGCGGCTCCGTCACCGCGGGCGGCTCGTGTCCGGGAGCTACGAGGCGCGGCTACTGGCTGCAGACCGCGCGGATCTCCTCCATGGTGGTGTGGCCGGCCAGGTACTTTTCGATGCCGTCCTGTTTGAGGGTGCGCATGCCCCGGGCCACGGCCGCCGCCCGGATCTCGGCGGCGCTGGCGCGGCGGCTGACGAGCGCCTTGATGTCGTCGGCGGCAACCAGCAGTTCGTGCACGGCCATGCGGCCGCGGAAGCCGGAGCGGCTGCATCGCTCGCAGCCGGTGCGGCGCTGAGAGTGGACGGTCTGCTCCGGCTGCCAGCCCAGGCCCCCCGAGGCCGACGGATCGCCGTACTCCTGACGCAGTTCGGCCAGGCGGTCGACGCCGATGCACTGTTCGGTGCGGCACGACGGGCAGAGCCGGCGCACCAGGCGCTGGGCGAGCACGCCCAGCAGCGCGTCCGAGAAGGAGTAGGGGTCCAGGCCCATGTCCAGCAGTCTGGCCACCGTCTCCGACGCGCTGTTGGTGTGCAGGGTGGAGAGCACTAGGTGGCCGGTGAGGCTGGCCTCGATGGCGATGGCCGAGGTCTCCCGGTCGCGCATCTCCCCGATCATGATCACGTCCGGGTCGGAGCGCAGGAAGGAGCGCAGCGCCGAGGCGAAGCCGATGCCCGCGCGGGGATTGACCTGGACCTGGCGCAGCCCCGGCTGGGTGATCTCCACCGGGTCCTCGACGGTCAGGATCTTGATGCTCTGGTCGTTGATGTGCGCCAGGGCGCTGTGCAGCGTGGTGGTCTTGCCCGAGCCGGTGGGGCCGACGCACAGCACGATGCCGTGCGGGTGGCCGATGAGCCCGCGAAACTCCTGGAGGTTGCGCTCGGAAAGCGCCAGGTCGGAGAGCTCGCGGGGCTTGGAGGCCGACAGCAGCCGCAGCACGGCGTCCTCCATGCCCCCGGCCGTGGGGCAGGTCTCCACGCGGATCTCGATGTCCAGGTCTCCCCAGCGCCGGAAGCGGATCTTGCCGGATTGCGGACGTCGCCGCTCGGCGATGTCCAGGTCGGCCATGATCTTCAGGCGCGAGAGCACCGCGCGGCGGCACTGCCGGGGCAGCGTGGCGGCCACGCTCATCACCCCGTCGATCCGGTGGCGGATGAGCACGTCGCCGTGGGTGACGGGCTCGATGTGCAGATCGGAGGCGCCCCGCGCGTGGGCGTCCTCCACGATCTGGTTGACCAGACGGGCAATGCTGCTCTCGTCCTCGCCGCCGGCCGGCTCGTCGTCGGCGTCCTCGTCGTCCTCGCGGAGCACGGCCGCGGCGGTAGCCGGGGCCATGGCCAGCGGAGCGGCCGGGGCGGCCGGCGCTCCCGCCGGGGCGGTCCCCGACCTGGTATAGTCGGCGAGCCGGTGGAAGCGCGAAGTTCCGCGGGTCAGGCACAGGCGGTTCCAGGCCTCGCTGTTGCCCGACAGGAACTCGACGATCCGGCAGGTGACCAGGTGCTCGCCGCTGTATTCGGCCTGGCGGACGCCCAGCACCTGGCAGCGCATCCGGATGGCCCCGAAGACCTCGGGGATCTCGATGGATATCTCGGCATCGAGCTTGATCCGGCGGGTGTCGGCGGATGCCAGGTCCCCCGGCAGCGGGCCAGCCACGGTCAGCCCGGTGCTCGAGACCTCGCGGGTCAGCCCCACGCAGGGCCGGCCGGCCGGGCGCGGCGCCCCCGTCTGGCGCTCGAAGATGCGGTACTCCACCCGGAGCTGCACGGAGAAGCGCATGGTCGAGCCGCGGGGGCTCTCGATGTTGTAGACCTGCTTGAGCCAGGCGCAGAGCTCGCTCTCCGGGGCGATGCCCACGCGGATGCGCCGGCCTATGGAGTGCTTGATGTCCTCGAAGACCGAGAGCATCGGCGGCGTGCTCATGGCCACGAGGATGGCCCCGTCCTCGCTGCGCACCGGTACGCAGCGGTACTTCAGGAAGACGTCCCGGGGCAGCGAGGCGACCAGCCCGAGGTCGGGGGCGGCGGACTTGGCGTCGAGGAAGGGCAGCCGGGACTGCTCGGCCAATCCCCGGGCGACGGCCCGGTCGTCGACCAGGCCGTGGTCCATGAGTTCCTGGCCCAGGAGCCGCTGGCCGGAGTACTCGTGGGCCAGGAACTCCTCGAGGACGTCGGGGGCCAGCGCCTTCTGATTGACGAGGATCTCTCCCAGGAAGAGGCGCCGGCGCCGGCCGCCGGCCTGGCCCTGGGCCTCGTCGCCGGAGGGCGCCTGTTCCTGACCGCGGATTCCCTGCCAGGTGCGCAGCTTGGTCACGGCCATGTTGAGCAGGGCCTTCTTGAGGCTCTCGCGGATGGTCGGCTCCAGGCCCGAGAACTCCAGTCCCACCAGCACCTGCCCGTCGCCGCTCCTGATCCGGACGTGGCGCACCACGCTCATGACTTCGAACTCATCGGGATGGTCGTCGACCTTGAGGACGAAGCCGACCCCGTCGCCGGCGCGCAGCGGGAAGGGCCCCGGCATCGGCCAGTCGAAGAGCAGGCGGACCCCGCCCTCGCTGATGTCCGAGACGGTCGCGTCGGGAGGAAGCGCCCCGGTCCGGTCGCCCCGGAACGAACTGGCCTGGCCGCTGCGCGACGGGATCCGGGCGCTGTGGCGGCTCTCGGAGGTACTGGAGACCTTGTCCGGCGGGGTCATGGCACGCTCCTGTCGCTGAGGTTACGGAGACTCAAGACGCCCTGTGCCTCATGAAGGGGGCCGGCCCAGATGCTATGGGACCGGTCCCGGGGAATCAACCATCTAACGGGAGAATCCCGGGCTACTCCAGCCTGGCGCCGGGGGCCAGCCGCGCGCCGCGCACGAACTCTCCGGCGGCCATGGGCCGCTTGCCCTCGACCTGGACCTCGAGGAGGCGGAGCGCTCCCGAGCCGGTCGCCACGACGAAGTCGGAGCCGGAGGCGCCTACGATGGTTCCTGGTTCCTGGTTCCTGGTTCCTGGTTGCTGATCTTTCGAACCAGAAACCAGGAACGAGGAACCAGGAACAACCTGGGCCCGCAGGATCTTCAGCCCCCGGCCGTCGGGCAGCCTGGCCTGCAGCGTCGGCCAGGGGTTGTAGGCGCGGGCGGCGCGGGCCAGTTCCTCGGCCGATCGCGACCAGTCCGCCCGGCCCTCCTCCTTGGTGAGCTTGGGAGCCTGGGTCACGGCCGATTCGTCCTGCGGCGTGAAGACCGCCCGGCCGGACTCGATGAGCCGCACCCCGCGCGAGAGCGCCCCGGCCGAGAGCCCGGCCATGCGCACGAAGAGCTCGCCGGAGGTCTCCTCCGGGCCGATGGCCAGGCGCTCCTGGAGCAGCACCGCGCCGGCGTCGACCTCGAAGACCACCCGCTGGACGGTGACCCCGGTCTCGGTTTCGCCGGCGAGGATCGCGCGTTGGATGGGCGCGGCGCCGCGGTACCCGGGCAGGAGCGACCCGTGGGCGTTGATCATTCCCGCTGGCGCCAGATCGATCAGCGCCGGGCGCAGGATGTGCCCGTAGGCGATGACCACCGAGAGCTCGGCGCCCAGCGGGCGGAGCTCCTCGACGAAGGCCCGGCGCCCGGGCCTCTCCGGCTGGAAGAGCCGCAGGCCGAGTTCCCGGGCCAGCGCAGCGACCGGCGGCGGCTCGGCGCCGCCGTGGCGTCCGACGGGCCGGTCGGGCTGGGCCACCACGCCGACCACCTCGTGCTCGGCGGCCAGCCGCCTGAGGCTCGGGACCGCGTAATCGGGCGTGCCGAGGAAGAGCAGTTTCATGGCGGGGGATTATGGCCGCGACGCGTCCGCGGTGCAAGCAGCGCGGTCTTCTTGACACTCCCCCCTCCGGCCTTAGAATCGCCGGCGTCATTCCGGGAGGGAGAGAGCTTGATCCGCATCCGCAAGGCCCGCATGGGCGACGTCGAGAAGATGCAGGACCTGGTCAACCACCACGCCAAGGCGGGGAGGATGCTGGCCAGGAGCCTGCTCGAGCTCTACGAGAACCTGCGCGACTTCTACGTGGCCGCCGAGGGCGGCCGGCTGCTGGGCACGGCGGCGCTGCACACCTCCTGGGAGGACCTGGCCGAGGTCAAGAGCGTGGCCGTGGCCGAGGGCCGCCAGGGACAGGGCCTGGGCAGGAAGCTCGTCGAGCAGTGTCTGACCGAGGCCAAGGACCTGGGCGTCGGGCGGGTCTTCGCGCTGACCTACGTGCCGGGCTTCTTCGAGAAGCTCGGCTTCAACCGCATCGAGCGCTCCGAACTGCCCCACCGCGTCTGGGCCGAGTGCCTGCGCTGCCCGGAGTTCCCGGACTGCGGCGAGATCGCCATGATGCGCGAGCTGCCCAGGAAGCGCCGCAGCCGCCGGCTCAAGAAGGCCGGCAAGGCCGTCCGGAAGTCCGCCGGAAGGAAGCGTTCGTGATGGCCGGCGACAGCTGGAAGCTCGGAGCCGTCGAGCTCGCCGCGGCCATCGCCGGAAAGAAGATCTCCTGCCGCCAGGCGGCGGCCGACGCGCTCGCGCGCATCGAGGCCCTGGAACCGGGGCTCAAGGCGTTGATGCGCAGCTGCGGCGACGAGGCGCTCTCGCGCGCCGCGGCGCTCGACGAGCGGCTCGCCCGGGGCGGGCAGCTCGGCCCCCTCGGCGGCGTGCCGGTGGTCCTCAAGGACAACCTCTGCTGGGCCGGGCACGTAACCAGCTGCTCCTCGAAGATCCTCGAGAGCTACGAGGCGCCCTACACCGCCACGGTGGTCGAGCGGTTGCTGGCCGCCGACGCGGTGGTGGTCGGCCAGAGCAACATGGACGAGTTCGCCATGGGCTCGTCCACCGAGAACAGCGCCTTCCAGACGACGCGCAACCCCTGGGACGTCTCGCGGGCGCCGGGCGGCTCCTCGGGCGGCTCGGCCGCGGCGGTGGCCGCCGGCTACGCGCCGCTGGCCCTGGGGTCGGACACCGGCGGGTCCATCCGCCAGCCGGCCGGCTTCTGCGGCATCGTGGGCATGAAGCCGACCTACGGGTCGGTGTCGCGCTACGGCCTGGTGGCCTTCTCGAGCTCGCTCGACCAAATCGGCCCCCTGACCCGCTCGGTGGCCGACGCGGCGCTCTTCTTCCAGACCATCGCCGGCCACGACGCCAAGGACTCCACCTCGGCGAAGTGGCAGCCCGGCGACGTGCTCTCCACGGTGCGCGCCGCCGACGTGCGCGGCAAGCGCTTCGGCGTGCCCCGGGAGTACTTCATCGAGGGCATGGAGAAGCCGGTCGAGGCCGCGGTCCGCGCGGCGATCGCGCGATTCAAGAACCTGGGCGGCGAGATCGTGGAGATCAGCCTGCCGCACAGCGGCTACGCCGTGGCCGTCTACTACATCGTGGCCACCGCGGAATGCTCTTCGAACCTGGCGCGTTACGACGGCGTGCACTACGGGCTCAGCAGCCGCGAGGCCGGCGACCTGGTCGGACTGTATTCCAGGACCCGCCGCGCGGGCTTCGGGGCCGAGGTCAAGCGCCGCATCATGCTCGGCACCTACGCGCTCTCGGCCGGCTACTACGACGCCTACTACCTGAAGGCCCTCAAGGTCCGGGCGCTGGTCAAGCGCGACTTCGACCGGGCCTTCGAGAAGTGCGATTACGTGCTCGGACCCACCAGCCCGACGGTGCCCTTCAAGCTCGGCGAGCGCATCGACGACCCGCTGGCCATGTACCTGTCGGACATCTTCACCATCAGCACGAATCTCGCCGGCCTGCCCGGCGTCTCGGTGCCCTGCGCGATGGTCGACGGTCTGCCGGTGGGCATGCAGGTCATCGGCCGGGACTTCGATGACGCCGGGGTACTGGCCGCGGCGGCCGCATTCGAGAAGACCGCGGACCTGGCCGGGCGCGTTGCGCCGGCGAAGGCTGAGGTGGCATGATGCCCGCGAACGACGTCATACAGCAGCCGGCCAACGGCTCCAGTTCCACCACCCAGGCGGTCATCCGGGCGCTGGTCTGCGCACACTGCCGCAAGGGCCGGCTCGACCCGGCCGGCAAGCGCCCGGGAGAACAGGTGGCCTGTCCGGCCTGCGGCGGCCTCTCCAAGGTGACCCTGGAGATGACCCTCGGCGAGGAGAAGCTCCTCGAGCGCCAGAGGAACCGCGAGAAGGCCAAGCGCACCTTCGCCGAGCTCTCCGAGGAGGAGAAGCTTGAGTTCATCGCCAAGAAGGGCGGCGTGGCCCAGATGTACTGGTTCCTGCAGTACCGCCTGGGCCCGAAGGGCATGCTCGGGCTCTATCTCGGGGCCTTCCTGCTGGTGGCCGGGCTGGTGCTCGCCTATGCGCTGACCTTTGGCGGGATGGAAATCCGCGCGATCGCCTGGTACTGGTGGGTCCTGACCATCGTGGGCGGCGGCGTGCTGGGCTTCGTCGGCTGGTTCGTCCACGGAACGGCCTCGCACTACTACAAGAAGCACAAGGCCGCCTCGGGCGGCGACACGCGCCGGACGGCCTCGGCGCGCCGCAACGCGACAACCGTGCGAACCGCCAAGCCGAGTACCACCGCGCGGCGCCCGGGCCAGTCGTCGCGGACGAACGGTCCGCGGTAAACGCGCGACAACGGAAGTTCACCACAGAGGACACGGAGGACGGCAGAAGCTGTACATATGCGGCGACTGCCGCTCCTAACTTTGAAGTCACCGCCGCGTCCCGAGGTGTTGGGTCGTCCTCTGTACTACTACCTCGCAAGATCTCAAAATCCTTTTCAGAAGTTTTCGGGGCGGGGGCACGATTCAACCCCGGCGGCCGCAGGCCGACGGGCTGAATCGACTCTCTCGTCCAAGGCCAGGCAAGGTGGCACGGAAGATAACGGAACCCTGGCAAAGAAACGCTGGCGCGTTTCTTCACCAGGGGTGCCCCCGCCCCGAAAACTTCTTCGGTTCAGGCTTCGCCCGGATGGGTCCTCCGAGTCCTCTGTGGTTGGTATGGACTTCAGCGTCCGCCGAAGCGTATCTTCCAGTGCTTGTCGGTGTACTCGAAGCCGAAGCCGTAGGAGGACCGCGTGGTCGTCGTCGTCCCCTGCTGCTGGAGGATGACCGGGCCGCAGCCGCCCAGCCACACGCCGTCGTAGTAGACCACGCCCTGGCCGCTGTAGGGCACGAAGGGCATGTACTGCCCGTCCGAGGTGGTCACGCCGTAGTAGCCGTAGCCGTAGGGTCCGAAGACCGGGCCGCCCGACTGGATCGAGGCGGCCGGCGAGGTCGCGGCCGCGGCCCGGGCGGCGCGTTCGGTCATCTCCGCGCGCCACTCGGCCAGGCGCCGGGCCTGGGCCTCGGCCTCTTCTTTCGCGCGCTGCTTGCGGATCTCGTCGGCCAGGGCGATCCTGATGTCCTCGAGCTTCTCCCCGGTCCCGGCGCCGGCCCCGGCGTCCGGGCCTGAGCCCCCGGAGGTCCCGGCCGCGTCGGGCTTCACCCAGCGGCCGTCGCGCAGGATCAACCCCCGGGCGGCCATGGCCTCGGCCTCGGTGAGCCACTTGCCGTCTACCTTGCGGTAGCCGAGCCGCTCGCGGGCCGCGGCGTTCTCGGGCTCGAGCCCCAGAACCCGCTCCCAGGCCTCGCGGGCGTCGCGGCTGAAGCCTGGCTGGCGGTCGAGCCACCGGGCGTATTCGGCCCAGCCGGCGGCGTCCTTGTCCCCGAGCGCGGAGCGGCGGCGCTCGACCTCGGCCAGGGACTTCTCGGCGGCGGTCGGGCCCTTCTCGATGGACCTGACCTCCTCGCGCTTGAAGGTGATCTCGGCGGAGAGCCGGCCCTGGACCACCTGGAGCACGACCTCCCGGGCGTCCTCCCGGACGACCTTGCCCTCGCGCTTCGATCCGTCCGTCAGGGTGACCACGTCGGCCATGGCCGGCCCGGCGAGCAGTCCGGCCAGCACGGTCCCAAGCATCAGGTTGCGCATGACTTGCCTCCCGGGGCGCTCGTGAGCGCCCTTCTCGATATATTATGACGCAACCGGCGGGCCTCAATGAGGAAAAAGTCCGGCGTGGGGAAAGCACGGTCTTTCCACGACCATTGCAGGAAAGAGCCAGCCCAATGTTGTCACCCTGAGCGCAGCGAAGGGTCTTTACCGCGCAACAGGGAAAGATTCTTCGCTCCGCTCAGAATGACAGGCCCCGGACCGGTCTTGAAATGGACTTGCGGCCTTCCGTCGACGGTTGACACTGCGCGAGACCCGAACTATCATCGCCTTCGTGGCGTCATCAGGAAACCAACCGGCCAGGGAACTGGGATGAACCCCGACACACTCAGATACGTCTTCTTCGGGCTGTACTGGGTGGTGTTCGTCTATTCCATCGTCCTGCACGAACTGGCCCACGGCGTCTCCTCCCTGCGACTCGGCGACCCGACCGCCCTGAAGGCCGGGCGGCTCACCCTCAACCCGGTGCCGCACATCGACCCTTTCATGTCAATCGCCCTGCCGCTGGTCCTGGCCTTCACCACGCAGGGAGCCTTCATTTTCGGCGGCGCCAAGCCGGTGCCGGTCAACCCCTACATGTACCGCAACGTGCGCTCGGGCATGTTCATCAGCGCGGCCTCCGGACCGCTCACCAATCTGTTGCTGGCGACGGTCTTTGCGCTGCTGATGAAGCTCTCCATGGCGCTCAAGGGCGGAGAGACTTCTCTTAATGCCGAGTTCTTTTCGGCCTGCATGGTGCTGAACCTGTTTCTGGCGCTCTTCAACCTGCTGCCCATCCCACCGCTCGATGGGTCGCACATGATCTCGGCGGTCCTGCCCAGGGAGCTCAGGGAGCCCTATGAGCGGCTGCGGCCATTCGGGCTGATGATCCTGATGGGCTTGCTTATCGTGCCGGTCACGGGGGACGCCATCGGCTGGGTGATTATCAGGGGGGCCAGGGTGTTCCTCTGGGCACTGAGCATTCACGGCGGCCTCCCGGCGTGGGGCCCGATGGACCTGTTGGGCACGGGGTCTTGACCAGCGTTCTCGAGGAGAAACATGACCACCAGACAACGCATCCTCTCGGGCATGAGGCCCACCGGCGAGCTGCACCTCGGCCACCTGATCGGGGCGCTGCGCAACTGGGTGGCCATGCAGGGCGAGTACGACTGCTTCTACTTCGTGGCCGACCACCACGCGCTGATGAGCGAGTACCACCGGCCGGAGGTGATCCGGAGCTCGACGCTGTCGAACGTCGCCGACTGGATCGCCTGCGGGGTGGACCCCGACAAGGCCACCATCTTCGTGCAGTCTCACGTGCCCGAGCACGCCGAGCTGCACCTGGTGCTCTCCTGCATCACGCCGCTGGGCTGGCTCGAGCGCTGCCCGACCTACAAGGAGCAGCTGGTCGAGCTCGAGAAGGGCGGCAAGGACGTGCGCAACTACGCCTTCCTGGGCTACCCCGTGCTCCAGGCCGCGGACATCGTCCTCTACAAGGCCAGCCGCGTGCCGGTCGGCGAGGACCAGATCCCGCACCTGGAGCTCACCCGCGAGATCGTCCGGCGCTTCAACGGCACCTTCAACAAGGAGATCTTCCCCGAGCCCCAGGCCAAGCTCACCGCCGTGCCGCGCCTGCTGGGCCTCGACCGCCGGAAGATGTCGAAGTCCTACGGCAACTGCATCTTCCTGTCCGACCCGGCCGAGGAGGTGGCCAAAAAGGTCTCCACCATGTACACCGACCCGAAGCGCGTGCGGCGCTCGGACCCCGGCCGCCCCGAGGAGTGCAACGTCCACGACTACTTCCGGGCCTTCGCCCCGGAGCAGTCCGATGAAGTCGCCGGGAAGTGCCGCTCGGCCGAATGGGGCTGCACCGACTGCAAGAAGCACCTGGCCGCCACCCTCAACGCCTTCCTCGACCCGATCAGGACGAAGCGCACCGAACTGCTCGCCGACAAGGGCGCCCTCGAGAAGATCCTCCGCGAGGGCAACGAGCGCGCCCGGACGGTGGCCGCCGCGACCATGAAGGAAGTCCGCCAGGCAGTGGGCTACTGGGGGTTCTAGCCACAGATGCACACAGATAAACACAGATGACAACGGCTGAGGCGTTGTTGTTCTGATTCAGGGCCGTTTTGGGAACGGCTTTTTCGACCGAGCGTGTCACCCTGAGCGCAGCGAAGGGTCTTTCCCGTTCGCCGGGAAGATGCTTCGCTTCGCTCAGCATGACAGCTACCTATGGTAGCTTACTGAAACAACCCAGGCTCTCATTGGGATCTGTGTTCATCTGTGTGCATCTGTGGCTAATGATCTTTCCCACGGATTCCTTGAACACGCCCGCGGCCTCCGGCGAGTCCCTTGCGGATGGAGGGGGCGATGGGTAGCCTCGCGACCATGCGCACGGACCGGGAGCTGCTGGCGGCCTACGCCGCAGACGGGGACGATTCGGCCTTCGCCGGACTCGTCGCCCGGCACGGCCGGATGGTCTACCGGACCTGCCTGCGGGCCCTCGGCAACGAGCACGACGCCGAGGAGGCCGCCCAGGCGGTCTTCCTGGTCCTGGCCCGCAAGGCCGGAAGGCTCCGCTCCGAGGGCGAGCTGGCGGCGTGGCTCCACCGGGCGGCCCGGAACGTGGCGCACCTGGCGCTCCGGAGCCGCGCGCGCCGCTCCCGGCACGAGGCGGAGGCGACCATGGTCCGAAGGGCTGGGGACGAGGGGCGGGGGGCGGAGGGCGAGACGAGCGGGATCGAGATTGCCGCCCTGCTCGACCGCGAGCTCGACGCCCTGCCGGCCGCCCAGCGCCAGGCGGTGGTGCTGCGCTACCTCGAGGGGTTCCCGCAGGAGGAGGCCGCTCGGGTCGCCGGCTGTCCGCAGGGGACGCTGGCCCGCCGGGCGCAGCTGGGCCTGGAGCGGCTGCGCCAGCGGTTCTGCCAGCGCGGGCAAGTCCTCTCGGCGGCGACGCTCGCCGGGTTCCTCGGGGCGGAGGCCTCGGCGGCGGCGCCGGCCGCGCTCCTTCCATCCATCCTGGCGGTCTCGAAGCTCGCGGCGGCGGGTGCCGCGGCCGGGGCGTCGGGAGGCATGGCGGCGACTCTGGCGGAAGGAGCGGTCAAGATGATGTTCTGGGCGAAGGTCAAACTGGCGGCGGCGGTGGCCGCGGCGGTCCTGGCGGTGGGCGGCGGGGGCGGGGCAGTGGCCGCGAAGCTCCTGGCGGCGGAGACTCCCAAGGCCCAAAGCCCAACGCCCAATGCCGACCCCGGAGCTGTCGAGAAGGGCATCGAGTGCCGCGTAGCCGAGCTGGTCCCCGGCGGCCAGGTCAAGCTCTCGGCCGGCTCCGCCAACGGCGTCAGGGAGAAGTTCGAGTTTGAAGTCTCCCGCGATGGCCAGCCGGTCGGAACGGTCAAGGTCGTGGCCGTCGAGGACAAGCAGTGCACCGCCGAGATCGCCAGGGTCACCGGCGAGATCAAGGTCGGCGACAAGGCGGCGACGCGGTTCAGGGAGGTCGCCCCGGAGAAGCCGGTCGCCAAGGAGGAGTGGGGCCAGGAGTCGGACGGCCTGGTCGCCAGCCTGCGGGCCAGGAAGTCACAGTTCGCGGTCGGGGAGCCCATGGAGTTTGAGGTCGTCCTCAAGAACGCCTCCGGGGCTCGCAAGGAGGTGTGGGGCGGAGTGCACCACGGGGTGCTCGAGTTCGGCCGCTGGGTCTGGCGCGACAACGCCTGGGGCGCCTTTCCGGGCCCGGTGCGCCTGGACCGCGACGAGACCAGCAAGCTGCCCTACTCGCTGGTTCCCTCCAAGGACCAGTTCGCCAGGGGCGGGTGGTTCAGCCTGACCGAATCCAAGGACGGGGCCAAGGACCGGGAGTTCCTCCCGGAGGGGAAGTACCGGGTCGTCTGGAAGGCGTTCCTGGAACCCGATGGCAACGACAGCTCCAAGCGGCGCTCGCTGACCTCGAACGCGGTCGAGGTGACCGTCGGCCCGGTCGCCGGCGAGGCCGTCAACGGCCTAAAGCTCACCATCTCCGCCGACAAGCTCGAAGCCAAGGCCGGCGACGCGGTCCAGATCACCACGGCCTTCGAGAACGTCTCCAAGGAGGACTTCTGCGTCTTCCACTTCTGGGGCGAAACCAGCTGGGAGCTGGCCGCGCCCGACGGCGAGTCGCTGGCGCCGGCGCCAACGATGATGCCGGGCCTGCTGCCGCCGACCGCCAGGAACTACCCCGAGCTCAAGGCCGGCGGCAAGCTCTCCTGGCAGGACAAGAGCCTCTCCGGCAACCCGCCGTCGATCTATGTCGGCCCGGGGATCAACCCCCGCAACGTCTACCTGCTCAAGCCCGGGACCTACAAGCTCACCGCCGTCTATGCTGTGAAGGACGGCCAGGGCCGGGGCGTGGCGCCAGGCAGGGTCTGGGCCGGGACGGTCCGCTCGAACACGCTGGAGATCAAGCTCGGCGGCGACTTCAAGGCGCCGGCCGACGCCGGCCGGTGGCCGGAGGGTGGCATTCCCGGCATGACCTTCACGCAGGCACCGGTCAAGCCCGTCGCCGGCGCGCCGGACGAGGCGACGGCCCGCAGGCTAGTTCTGGAACACATGGTTAAGGTCAAGCGCTGGAGCAACGTCAAGCCAGAGAAGATCGTCAAAGTCGAGGACGCCGGGGATATCTGGAAGGTCTCCTACGATCCCACGTTCGAAACCATGCCGCCGATCATCTTCTCGGTGAACAAGGCCAGCGGGGTGGTCGGCACCTTCTGGTCGCCCGGCGGCAAGTGAGGCCCGTTCCTTCGACAGGCCTTTCCCGTCAACCCGCCGGCCCGCCGGGACTTCCCCGGCGGTCCGGCGTTGTTATTGTATGAGCCGGGATCCGGACTAGAATCTTCCTCCAGCATGGGCATCTTCAAGCTCCACTCCGACTTCGAGCCCCAGGGCGACCAGCCCGCGGCGATCGAGTCGCTGGCCGCCGGTATCGCGCGCGGCGAGGGGTGCCAGACGCTGCTGGGCGTCACCGGCTCGGGCAAGACCTTCGTGGCGGCGAACGTCATCCAGCGCTTCGACCGGCCGGTGCTGGTCATGAGCCACAACAAGACGCTGGCCGCCCAGCTCTACGCCGAGCTCAAGGCCTTCTTCCCGGAGAACGCCGTCGAGTACTTCGTCAGCTACTACGACTACTACCAGCCCGAGGCCTAC